>NZ_JBWKZT010000003.1:0-564587 GCF_059424735.1 Ensifer sp. GW101-20A05
TCATGCTCATCACGTTCGGACGAATGCTTTTGCATTCGCCTTGAGATGAGCGACGTGTTCAAAACAAATGAAGTGAAAACTTCAACCAGCTTCTCATTCGGTTTGCGCCAAGCTAGGCGTAAATCTTGCGCTTTGCCGACCTGGTGGTTCTGGCGGGGTGGCTGCACCCGTTCCCATTCCGAACACGGCCGTGAAACGCCCCAGCGCCGATGGTACTTCGTCTTAAGACGCGGGAGAGTAGGTCGCTGCCAGGTCTGCAAAACGCAAGAGAAACAAACCGAAATCTTCTCGACACACACTTCGGCCCTGCCGAAAACGGGCCGCCACCAAGCGGCCCTTTTGTTTTGCTAGGATCGACACGGTTAACACGAGACAAATCCTTCCGGATTTGCTCGGCACAGACAAACAACGAGATTTTGCTTCGCAAAACTCGGACCGGACTAAACGGGATTTTGCCTTCGGCAAAACCCGGAAAGAGCGGATAAATCCCATAGGGATTTACCGCGATGGCGCGGGGTGGAGCAGCCCGGTAGCTCGTCAGGCTCATAACCTGAAGGCCGCAGGTTCAAATCCTGCCCCCGCAACCAATAAAATAGCCCGCTTCAAGCGGGCTTTTTTGTTGGTAACGGGTCGAGGATTTAACGCCTCGTCAGGGGCCCGCAGACAAGCAAAAGCCGACGCAGCGGGACAGAAAACTCCAAATCCTGCCCCCGCAACCAAACATCCCAAAAGCCCGCGCGGAGAAATCCGCCGGGCTTTTTTGGCGTTTCTCAACCACCAAAACCACCGTCACCACGCGAAACCACCACGCCCGCAAGCATAAAGCGCGCTGAAACGGCAAACCGCGACGCGATGCCAGACACTTGACCAACCCCTTCTAGCCAGCGGCGATTGTTGTGTTTTGACCAATGAAACCTGACGTCGCTGGGTGGCTAAGCAAGTAGAAGCAAGCGTATGGGCAGAGTGCACGACAGCGAAGCACATCCTGCTGATCGGCCCCTCCAGGCACCCGCTCTGCGCGATGCAGCTGGACAAGCTCTCGAAAATAGAAACTATCGCCATAATCAAAAGGGAGTCGCACCAGGCTCCGAAAATGGCGGGGGGATTCGCGAGCATGGCCTATCAGGGGACTTTGGGTATCGAGCGAACCCGACTGGTCTACGCACTCTTTCTCGTTTGCGCCGGACTGGCGATCCTCGGCAGTCTGCTTGCCGCTTCAGACGAGTCCCCTTGGCGCTGGTTGCACTATCTGACGAAGCCGACGGCGACCTTGTTGCTTTTCGTCGTGGTCCTGCGCAACAGCCCGGCCTCGTCACGCACCTACGGCATGGCAGTCGCCATCGGCCTGCTTTTTGCCGCGGCCGGCGACACGTTTCTGATGCTGCCCGGCGATTATTTCCTCGCCGGGTTGATCTGCTTCCTGCTGACCCATTGCGCCTACATCTTCGCACTCACCCGCGATGCCAAATTTGCGGCCCATCCCGGGCTGTTCGGTGCTTTCGCCCTGGTCGCCTTTGCCGTCGTCGCTGGCCTCTGGACGTCCCTGCCGCCGGAGATGCGCATCCCAGTCATCATCTACGCATTGGCGCTCGGCGCCATGGCCGCCCAGGCCATTTGCCGCCTAAGGCAGTTCTTGGGAACGCCGGCGCAGGCAACCGCGCGGTTTGCCGCCTATGGCGGCCTACTGTTCATGATCAGCGACACGCTGCTTGCCTATGGCCGCTTCCGCTGGCAGATCCCCTACAACGCACTCTGGGTGCTCGGCACCTATTATGCCGCCCAGTATTTCTTCGCCCGTTCGACGCAAGCCCATGACAGCAAACGATAATTCATCCGCGCAGCTTCGCTCCACCTTCGACCGGCTGCGTGGCGCATGGCTGGAGCAGCGTCCAACGACCGAGCAACGACGTGACGACCTGAGCCGGCTCAAGGATCGGCTGCGCGCCCGCAAGGACGAGATGTGCGAAGCGATCAATGCGGATTTCGGCCATCGCGCCCGGCATGAAACGCTGCTCGGCGAAGGCGGCGTCGTGCTCTCGGAGATCGACCACACGCTGGCGAAGCTCAAGCGGTGGGTCCGTCCGGAGCGGCGGAAGGCCGGATGGAAGCTCTGGCCGGCCAAGGCGGAAGTGCGCTTCGTGCCGCTTGGCGTCGTCGGCATCATCTCGCCGTGGAACTACCCGATCAATCTGGCGCTCGCGCCCCTTGTCGCGGCGATTGCTGCTGGCAACCATGTCTACCTGAAGCCCTCGGAGCATACGCCGAAAACGGCAGAGTTCCTGCGGTCGCTGCTCGCCGAGGTCTTTCCCACGTCGCGGGTGGCGGTCGCGCTTGGCGGCCCCGAGCTTTCCGCCAGTTTCTCGGCTCTTCCATTCGATCATCTGTTCTTCACCGGTTCCACCGCCGTGGGGCGCAAGGTGATGGCGGCAGCCGCGCAAAACCTGACGCCAGTAACGCTCGAGCTCGGCGGCAAGTCGCCGGCGATCATCGGAGAAACCGCCGATCTCGCAAAAGCCGCAAGGCGTGTTACGACCGGCAAGTTCTTCAATGCCGGACAGACCTGCATCGCGCCCGACTACGTTCTGATACATGAGAGCAGACGCGATGCCTTCGTGGACTTGCTGAAGCAGGAAATCGCCACGCGTTATCCGGCAAAGCGTCGCTTCGACGATTACACCGAGATCGTCAATGCCGGCCAGCACGAACGTCTGAAACGGCTGATCGCCGATGCCGATCGGCGCGGCCACAGGGTGGTCCCGCTTCTCGATGGGACACAGGACGCGCCCGGACGCCCACGCTTTCTCCCGCCGACAGTCATCCTCGATCCGGATCGCGACAGCGCCGTCATGGGCGAGGAGATCTTCGGCCCGATCCTGCCTGTTGTCAGCTACGCTTCGATCGACGCGGCGATCGGCCATGTGCTCGGCCATGACCGTCCGCTGGCGCTTTATTGCTTCACGCGCAGCGAGGCCGAAATCGAAGCCATGCTCTCGCGCGTCGTCGCCGGTGGCGTCTGCATCAACGACACGCTCTACCAGTTCGGCTGCAACGACCTGCCCTTCGGCGGCGTCGGCGCCAGCGGCATGGGACACTATCACGGGCGCGACGGATTCCTGACATTCTCCAAGGCAATGCCGATCTTGCGGAAATACGATCCGGCGCCGAGCGACCTGGTGAAACCGCCCTATAAAGGCATCGCCGACTGGGTGATCCGCTTCCTTTCGCGATAGCTGCCAAAAATACTGCATGCGCGCTGCAATTTCGCCTTGTAGCTCTAGTTGCTAGAGGTCGTAGCCTTGCTTCAAGATTGCAAGGAGCAGGTCATGGCGAGCACTATTCGAGAAGCCCGTTATCGCGTCGAAGGCATGGATTGCGCATCCTGCGCGACCAAGATCGATACGGCGGTACGCAGGCTGTCAGGCGTCGAGGACGTTTCGGTCTCCGTATCGGCAGGCACGATGTCGGTAAAATTTGCCGATGAGAATGATCTCGCGACATCGATCGTCAGCAAAGTCGGAAAGCTGGGTTATCGTCTGCATCCGATCAATGCTGGCCAGACGCTGGAACGGAAAGCAGCGCATGTGTGCTCCGGCCATGACCATGACCATGATCATGGGCATCACCACGACCACCACGATCATCACCGTGAGGGCCACGCCGGACAGAAGGGCGAAAACGCAGCGGCTGCGGCAATGGGCCTTCATGGCCATGACCATGGCCCGGCGAGCGGCCCGTGGTGGAAATCGGGTAAGGGCAAGCTGACGATCGCCAGCGGCCTGGCGCTGATATCAGCCTATGCGGTCGGCAAGATGGTTCCGGCCACAGAGCCCTGGATCTTCACGCTGGCCATGCTGGTCGGCCTGTTGCCGATCGCGCGCCGCGCCCTTGCCGCTGCCACCATGGGCACGCCGTTTTCGATCGAGATGCTGATGACGATCGCTGCCGTTGGCGCGGTCTTCATCGGGGCGACCGAAGAAGCGGCGATGGTGGTGCTGCTCTTCCTGATCGGCGAGTTGCTGGAGGGCGTAGCGGCCGGCAAGGCGCGCGCCAGCATCCAGTCGCTGACAGCACTCGTTCCAAAGACCGCCTTCGTCGAGCGGGAGGGCCGGCTGGACGAAGTTCCCGCCGAGACGCTCAGTGTCGGCGCTGTCATTCTCGTTCGTCCCGGCGACCGCATTCCGGCCGACGGCGTGGTGCTTTCTGGCGAGAGTGCTGTCGACGAGGCGCCTGTGACCGGCGAGAGCACGCCGGTGCGCAAGGAGGTCGACGACACCGTCGTTGCGGGCACCGTCAACGGTTCCGGTGCGCTGCGCGTGCGAGTGACGGCCGCTGCTGCGGACAACACCATCGCGCGGATTGTCCGCCTGGTGGAGGAAGCACAGGAAAGCAAGGCGCCGACCGAGCGCTTCATCGACCGTTTCTCGCGGTACTATACGCCAGGTGTCGTCGTGGTTGCGGCGCTGGTCGGCTTGCTACCGCCGCTTCTCTGGGGCGGCGCCTGGGATGAATGGATCTACAAGGGCCTCGCCATCCTCCTGATCGGCTGCCCCTGCGCTCTGGTTATATCGACGCCAGCCGCGATCGCTGCCAGCCTTTCGGCTGGCGCCCGGCGCGGTTTGCTGATGAAGGGCGGCGCAGTGCTGGAGAATGTCGGCAAGGTGACCGCCGCCGCCTTCGACAAGACCGGCACGCTCACCGAAGGCAAGCCGAGGGTGACCGACATTGTCGGCTTCGGCCGATCGGAGACCGAGGTTCTGCGCCTGGCGGCGGCACTTGAGCAGGGATCGAGCCATCCGCTTGCCCGTGCCATCTTGGAGCGGAGCGCGGCTGACGGCCTTGTCGTCCCCAATATCGCGACCGTAAATGCGGTCGGCGGCAAGGGGCTCGAAGGGTCAGTCGAGGGTGGCGCATTGTTCTTCGGCTCGCCGAAGGCGGCCGCTGAGCGGGCACCGATAACGGCGGCTGAGACGGCGCGTGTTTCGGCGCTCAACGACGAAGGCAAGACGGTTTCGGTGCTGGTAGCCGGTGGCGTGATTGCTGGTGCCATTGCCATGCGCGACGAGCCGCGGCCGGATGCGGCCGCCGGCGTCAAGGCGCTGACCGATGCTGGTCTGCGCGTCGTCATGCTGACCGGTGACAACCGCCGCACGGCGGAAGCAATCGGCCGCCAGTTCGGCATGGAGGTTCGCGCCGAGCTCCTGCCCGAGGACAAGCAGCGGATCGTCCGTGAACTGAAGAACGAGGGCTTCAACGTTGCCAAGATCGGCGACGGCATCAACGACGCGCCGGCGCTGGCGGCCGCCGATATCGGCATCGCGATGGGCGGCGGCACGGATGTGGCGCTCGAGACCGCGGATGCGGCGGTCCTGCATGGACGGGTGGGCGATGTGGCGGCGATGATCCGGCTGTCCCGTTCGACGATGCGCAACATCGTCCAGAACATCACCATCGCGCTTGGCCTGAAGGCCGTCTTCCTGGTGACGACGATCATTGGGGTCACCGGCCTGTGGCCGGCTATCCTGGCCGACACCGGCGCCACCGTGCTCGTCACCATGAATGCTCTGCGTCTGCTTCGGCCCGTGCGAGCCGCCTGAACAGCTAAAATGCCTCAAAAAGACGACCGGCGGCACATGGTGTCGCCGGTTTTTCGCGTCCAGGTGCCTGTGTATATTCACGCTGGACTCTCACCAGCGATCTGGTGAGAGTATAAGGAGAACTCGATTGAGGGCTTCCGCCCCGAAAAATCGATGATAAACTTATACCAAATGGTAAAAAAATCGCCGGCACGGTTTCTGGGAAGAATGCCGAAGCGGGCCAGTTTGGGGATCGCAAGGCCAATATGGACAATATTGCCATCGAACTGCGTGGGATCGACAAAAGTTTCGGCCCGGTCCACGCCAACAAGAACATCAATCTGAAGGTCCGCAAAGGGACGATCCACGGCATCATTGGCGAAAACGGTGCGGGGAAATCGACCCTGATGTCGATCCTCTACGGCTTCTATCAGGCCGACAGCGGCGAGATCCTCGTCGACGGCAAACCCGTTGCCATCCGTGATCCGAACGCGGCGATCGCAGCCGGCATCGGCATGGTCCACCAGCACTTCATGCTGGTCGAGAACTTCACTGTTCTGGAAAACATCATGCTTGGCGCCGAGGACAGCCAGATCCTCAACAAGGGCATTGCCAAGGCGCGCGTCGAGTTGAAACGGCTGGAGCGCGAATACGCGTTGGAAGTCGATCCGGACGCCGTCATCGAGGAGTTGCCGGTCGGTCTGCAGCAGCGCGTCGAGATCCTGAAGGCGCTCTATCGCCGGGCCGATATCCTGATTTTGGACGAGCCGACGGGCGTCTTGACGCCGGCCGAGGCCGATCACCTCTTCCGCGTGCTCGAGCAATTGAAGAGCCAGGGCAAGACCGTCATTCTGATCACCCACAAGCTGCGCGAGATCATGGCGATCACCGACGAGGTTTCGGTCATGCGCCGCGGCGAGATGGTGGCGACCCGCACGACGGCCGAAACGTCGGTCGAAGAGCTCGCCGAGCTCATGGTCGGGCGCCGCGTGCTCTTGCGTGTGGAGAAAGGCGAAGCCAAGCCCGGCGAGGTCAAGCTCGCCGTCGAGGGGTTGACCGTCAAGGATGGCCGTGGGGTTACCATGGTCGACAATGTCTCGTTCAATCTGCGGGCTGGCGAGATTGTCGGCATCGCCGGTGTTGCCGGCAACGGCCAGTCGGAACTGCTGGAAGCGATCTCCGGCATCCGCCGCGCCGTTTCCGGCTCCGTGCTCCTGAACGGCAAACCGATCGATGTCACCGGGCGCGCCGACCCCTCCGAGCTGCGTGATCGTGGTCTCGCCCATGTTCCGGAAGACCGCCACCATGTCGGCCTCGTCCTGAAGTTCGAAGAATGCGAAAACGCCATCCTCGGCTATCACCATGACAAGCGCTATCTCAACGGCGTCTTCCTCGACGTTGATGCGATTCGCAAGGACGCCGAGAAGCGTATCGGCGAATACGACATCCGCCCGCCGAACCCACGCTTGAAGACCGCGAATTTCTCCGGCGGCAACCAGCAGAAGATCGTGCTGGCACGCGAGATGGAGCGCGGGCCTGATGTGCTGATCATCGGTCAGCCGACGCGCGGCGTCGATGTCGGCGCCATCGAATTCATCCATAAGCGGATCATCGAGATGCGCGACCAGGGCAAGGCTGTCCTTCTGGTCTCCGTCGAGCTCGATGAAATCCGCGCCCTGTCGGACCGCATTCTGGTCATGTTCGCCGGCCGTGTCGTCGGCGAGCGCGATCCTGATGCGACCGAGGGCGAACTCGGCCTCCTGATGGCCGGTGTAGAAGGCCGCAAGGAGGCCGCAGAATGAGCACCCCTTATGCTAAGCTCCCGGGCTGGGTCGAATATGGCCTCATCCCGCTGATCAACCTCGCGGTCGCCTTCCTCGTTGCCGGCCTCGTGGTGCTGCTCGTCGGCGAAAATCCCCTGGAAGCGGCCTATCATCTGATCAACGGTGCCTTCGGCCGAGGCGAGTATTTGGGCTTCACGCTCTACTACGCCACCACCTTCATCTTCACCGGTCTTGCCGTCGCCGTCGCCTTCCATGCCGGCCTCTTCAACATTGGCGGCGAAGGCCAGGCCTATGTTGGCGGCATTGGCGTGGCGCTCGCCTGCCTCTGGCTCGATCAGACGATGCCCTGGTTCGTGGTGTTCCCGCTGGCGATCCTTGGGTCCGCCTTCTTCGGCGCGGCCTGGGCCTTCCTGCCCGGTTGGCTGCAGGCCAAGCGCGGCAGCCACATCGTCATCACCACCATCATGTTCAATTTCATCGCGTCGAGCCTGATGGTCTATCTCTTGACACGCGTCCTGAAGCCGCTCGGCTCCATGGCGCCGCAGACGCGGACCTTCGCCGAAGGCGGGCAATTGCCGAAGCTCGACTGGCTGCTTGCGATCTTCGGACTGAATGTCGGTACGGCGCCGTTCAACGTCTCGTTCCTGCTGGCGCTCGTTGCGGCCTTCTGTGTCTGGCTGCTGATCTGGCGTACCAAGCTCGGATACGAAATGCGCACCATGGGCCACAGCCCGTCGGCGGCACGCTACGCGGGCATGAGCGAGAGCCGCATCACCGTTATCACCATGATGATCTCGGGTGGTCTCGCGGGCATGATGGCGCTGAACCCGATCATGGGTGAACAGGCGCGCATGCAGCTCGACTTCGTGCAAGGTGCAGGCTTCGTCGGCATCGCCGTGGCGTTGATGGGCCGCTCGCATCCGGCCGGCATCATCCCGGCCGCGGTGCTCTTCGGCATGCTCTATCAGGGCGGGGCCGAGATCTCCTTTGAAATGCCGTCGATCTCGCGCGACATGATCGTCATCATCCAGGGCCTGGTCATTCTCTTCGCCGGTGCACTCGAAAACATGTTCCGGCCGGCAATCACCCGGCTGTTTACGATGCAGAGCCGCCGCGCAGCCGTCGTGACGCAGACCAAGGGAGCTTGAAGCCATGGATTTCTTCCACGTCATCGTGGTGCTTCTCGAGTCCACCATCCGTGTTTCCGTTCCGCTGATCTTCGCAGCCCTTGCCGGGCTCTTCACCGAGCGCGCCGGCGTTTTCGACATCGGCCTTGAAGGCAAGATGCTTGGTGCGGCCTTTGCCGCCGGCGCCCTCGCTGCGGTCACCCAGTCTGTCTGGATGGGGCTGCTTGCGGCGATCCTGATCTCGATCGCGCTGTCGCTGGTGCACGGCTACGCCTCGATCACCCAGCGCGGCAACCAGATCGTCTCCGGTGTCGCGATCAACTTCATCGTCGCCGGCTCGACCGTCATTCTCGGTGAAGCCTGGTTCCGCCAGGGCGGCCGCACGCCGGCGCTCGGGGAAGGTTCCCGTTTCCAGACGATCACCTTCCCCTATGCCGACAGCGTCAGGGAGATTCCGATCCTCGGCCCGATCTATTCGGACCTGCTTTCCGGCCATTTCCTTCTGACCTATGTCGCCTTCGCGATGGTGCCGATCAGCTGGTGGATCCTTTACCGCACCCGCTTCGGCCTGCGCTTACGCGCCGTCGGCGAAAACCCGGGCGCGGTCGACACGGCCGGCATCTCGGTTCTCTGGCTGCGTTATCGCGCAGTTATCTGCTGCGGCATCCTCTGCGGCTTTGCCGGTGCCTATCTGTCGCTGGCGATGACCGCCGGCTTCGTCAAGGGTATGACCGCTGGCAAGGGCTATATCGCGTTGGCGGCGCTGATCTTTGCCAAATGGCGGCCGTTCAACATCATGCTGGCCTGCCTGCTCTTCGGTTTCCTCGATGCGCTGGCGATCCGCCTTCAGGGCAATCCGCTGCCGCTGATCGGCCAGGTGCCGGTGCAGTTGATGCAGGCGCTGCCCTACATTCTGACCGTGATCCTGCTCGCCGGGTTTATCGGCAAGGCCATCCCGCCGAAGGCCGGCGGCGTCCCCTATGTCAAGGAGCGCTAGAACCATGGAAAAAGAACTGTTCGAGGCCGCGCGTGACGCGATGGCCAAGGCGCATGCGCCCTATTCGAAGTTTCCGGTCGGCGCGGCGATCCGCGCCGAAGACGGCAAGATCTATACCGGCGCCAACATCGAGAACCTGTCGTTTCCTGAAGGGTGGTGCGCTGAGACCACCGCCATCAGCCATATGGTCATGGCCGGCCAGCGCAAGATCATGGAAGTGGCCGTCATTGCCGAGAAGCTGGCGCTCTGCCCGCCCTGCGGCGGCTGCCGGCAGCGGCTGGCGGAATTCTCCGGCGCCAGCACGCGCATCTTCCTGTGCGACGAGACCGGGGTGAAAAAGACCCTGGCGCTGTCGGACCTTCTGCCGCACAGCTTCGAGACCGAGATCCTCGGATGACCGCCGCCGCTGAACTGCTGAAATCCAGGCTCGGCGGCCTTTCGCCGCGCTATGGCATCGTGCTTGGTTCCGGGCTCGGCTCGCTGGTCGATGCCGTGGACGAAACGCTGCGGCTTTCTTATGCCGACATACCGGGGTTCCCGGTCAGCAGCGTCTCCGGCCATGCCGGCGAACTCGTGGCCGGAACGCTCTCGGGCGTTCCTGTTGTCATGCTTTCCGGCCGAGTCCATTATTACGAACAGGGCGACGCCAACGCGATGCGCCTGCCGCTGGAAACCCTGAAGGAACTCGGCATCGAGTGCCTGGTGCTGACCAATTCCGCCGGATCGCTGCGGGAGGATCTGCCGCCGGGATCGGTGATGCGGATTTCCGATCACATCAACTATTCGGGCTTCAATCCGTTGATCGGCGTGGAAAGCGACGATCGCTTCGTCGGCATGACCAATGCCTATGATGCCGAGCTCGCCGGAAGAATGCAGGAGAGTGCCGAACGCCTCGGCATTCCGCTTCTTGGCGGCGTCTATATGTGGTTCTCCGGCCCGAGTTTCGAGACGCCGGCCGAGATCCGCATGGCCCGCATCCTTGGCGCCGATGCCGTCGGCATGTCCACGGTTCCGGAGGTCATTCTCGCCCGTTTCTTCGGGCTGAGGGTCGTCGCCGCTTCGGTGATCACCAATTTCGGCGCCGGCATGACCGGGGGCGAGATCAGCCATCACGAGACGAAGGACATGGCGCCGGTTGGTGGCAAGCGGCTTGCCGCGATCCTCGCCGACATGATCGCAGCCGACGCGGTGCGCGGGTGACGATGCTTCCGCAGGAAACAATCAGGCGCAAGCGCAACGGCGAACGCCTCGCTCCAGCCGAGATCGCGGATTTCGTCCGCGGCCTGTCGGATGGCTCCATCTCCGAAGGGCAGGTTGCCGCTTTCGCCATGGCGGTCTGGTTTTCCGGCATGAGTCGCGACGAGACCGTGGCGCTGACGCTCGCGATGCGCGACTCCGGCGAAACACTCGACTGGAGCACCATCCGTCGCCCGATCGCCGACAAGCATTCTACCGGCGGCGTTGGCGACAACGTCTCGCTGATGCTGGCGCCGATCGTTGCCGCCTGCGGCCTTGCCGTGCCGATGATTTCGGGGCGCGGGCTCGGGCATACGGGCGGCACGCTCGACAAGCTCGAATCGATACCCGGCTACGATATCCAGCCGTCGGCGGCGCTATTCCGCAGGACAGTCGACGAGATCGGCTGCGCAATCATCGGCCAGACGGCGAACCTCGCTCCGGCCGACAAACGGCTTTATGCGATCCGCGACGTGACCGCGACCGTCGATTCCGTGCCGCTGATCACGGCCTCGATCCTGTCGAAGAAGCTGGCCGCCGGCCTTCAGTCGCTGGTGCTCGACGTCAAGCTCGGCAATGGCTCCTTCATGAGCGATGCCAAGGAAGCGGAGGTGCTTGCGCGCTCGCTGGTCGATGTCGCCAACGGCGCCGGCGTTCGTACCTCGGCGCTTCTGACCGACATGAACGAACCTCTAGCCGATGCCGCCGGCAACGCGTTGGAGATCGAAAATTGCCTGGCCTTCCTCCGGGGCGAGAAGAAGGGCACTCGGCTCGAAACGGTCGTCCTGGCCTTTGCTGCCGAAATGTTGGTGGCGGGGGGCGTCGCTGGTGATGCCGAACAGGGCGAAGCGCTGGCGCGCAAGGCGCTTTCAAGCGGGGCGGCGCTCGAATGCTTCGGAAAAATGGTGCACGCGCTCGGCGGCCCGACGGATTTCGTCGAGCGCTCGGTGGCCTATCTCGGGCGTGCGCCGGTCATCTTGCCGGTCGAAGCGAAGCAGTCCGGCTATCTTGCAGCCTGTGAGACCCGCGAACTGGGCATGGCTGTCATTGCGCTCGGCGGCGGACGGTCGCATCCGGATGACAGGATCGATCATCGGGTCGGCTTCGATGCGCTGAAGCCGCTCGGTACGCGGATCGAGAAGGGCGACCTGATTGCCTTTGTTCATGCGGCCGATCGGGATGCTGCGGACGTAGCCCGTCGGCGTCTGCACGAACTCTATACGATCGATGATATGGAGCCGACGAAGCGTTCGCCGATTCTCGCGAAAATCACCTGACGAGGTGCAGGGCACCGTCCTCGACGCGGAAGGACGACAGCCGGTTCAGGAACGTCATGCCGATAAGCGTGCCGGAGAGCGCCTTGTCCGGCAGCACCAGTGCCTGAACGTCGCGTACCGATATGCCGCCGATCTCGATACGGTTCAGCATCGCCGGAGCCCCTTCGACGACACCATTGGCAGTATTGACGCGAGCCGTGAAGGAAAGCGTGCTTGGTGCAATGCCGAGCCGGCGTGCGGTCGAAAGGTTGATGGCGATGCTGCTGGCGCCGGTGTCGACCAGGCCGCGCTCGCTGCGGCCGTTGATGCGGAAAGTGCCAAAGAAGTGGCCCCTGCCATCGGCGTCGAGCACAACGCTCCGCCCCGCCGCATACTTTGCCGTGGTCGTCGGCGGGGCTGCAGCTTCCTTGGCAGCCGTCTTGTTACCGCCTTGCGTCAAGGCGGTCGTTGCCAAGTGCGGAACCACCATGGCTGCAAGTGCGGCCAAACCTGCCAATGCGAGCAAACGGACGAGCATGGACATCACCCTTCAATGGCATCGGATGCAGCAAACGCAAATTGCTGCGGAGACCGGTCTGCACGCCCGAAAAGGAGGCGCGATCGCTATGGAGCAGTAGACCGCATGACGCCTAAGACGACATAAAAAAGCCGCCGGATACCGGCGGCTTTCTCACGGATTTGCAATCCTGGTTAAGGATCAGGAAATCATTTGGTGCCGTACATGCGGTCGCCCGCGTCACCGAGGCCGGGCATGATGTATCCGAGTTCGTTGAGGTGGCTGTCGATCGAGGCCGTGTAGATCGGCACGTCCGGGTGTGCGCCCTGGAAATTGCGGATGCCCTCGGGAGCGGCCAGCAGGCAGAGGAAGCGGATGTTCTTGGCGCCGCGCTCCTTCAGCTTGTCGATCGCTGCGATCGACGAATTGCCGGTGGCGAGCATCGGGTCGACGACGATGATGAGGCGTTCGGACAGGCTTTCCGGCGCCTTGAAGTAATACTCCACCGCTTCCAGCGTCTCATGGTCACGATAGACGCCGATGTGCGAGACGCGGGCCGAAGGCACCAGCTCGAGCATGCCTTCGAGCAGCCCGTTGCCGGCGCGCAGGATCGAGGCGAACACAAGCTTCTTGCCCTCGAGGACCGGCGAGTCCATTACCTGCAGCGGAGTCTCGATCCGCTCCATCGTCAGTTCGAGATCGCGCGTGACCTCGTAGCAGAGCAACGTCGAGATCTCGCGAAGAAGCCGGCGGAAACCTGCGGTCGAGGTCTCCTTCTTGCGCATGATGGTCAGCTTGTGCTGCACAAGCGGATGATCGATCACTGTAACGCCGTTCATGGCTCACCTTTCCGGATTTTTTGTATCCGTCCTTTTTCCATGGAATGCGTCGTCGCCGCAAGGGTATTGGCCGGCCGGAGAACGTCATCCCCAGCCGACGGATGGCGGCGGTTCCTAGATCCGCGCGAGCAGCCGCTGGCGCGTCGGTTCGTCGACGAAGGCGGCCTCGATCGCCGTGCGGGTCATGCGGTTGATCTCCTCGTCGGTGAAGCCCATCACCGCAGAGGCGATGTCGTATTCCTGAGCGAGCGACGTATGGAAGAACGGCGGATCGTCGGAATTGAGCGTGACGCGCACGCCTGCCTCGTAAAGTGCCCGCAATGGGTGCGAGGCGAAGTCCGGGAAGACCTGCAGCGAGATGTTGGAGCCGGGGCAGACTTCGAGCACGACTCCGGCATCGGCAAGGCGCCGCACCAGATCCATGTCTTCGATCGCCCGAACGCCATGGCTAATGCGCGAGGGGTGCACGTGGTCAAGCGCGTCGCGCACACTAAAGGCGCCGGAGAGCTCGCCCGCATGGATCGTCAGGCCAAGGCCTGCGTCCCGTACAATGTCGAAGGCGCGGGCAAAATCGGCCACGTTGTGCATGCGTTCTTCGCCAGCGAGGTTGAAGCCGGTGACGAGCGCATGCTCCCGCCTGGCCGCGAATTCTGCGGTCTTGATTACGGACTCCGGGCCGAGATGGCGAATGCCTGTGATCAGCATGCGCGATTCGATCCCGGTCTTCTGCCTTGCGGCTTCCATGCCGGCGGCAAGGCCCTCAAGGTAAGCCTTCGCGCCCAGGCCGATCGTGTTGCCGTGGTCGGGCGAAACGATGATTTCACTGTAGATTGTGCCGGCTTCGGCAAGCTCCGTCAGATAGGCTTCGGCGAGCAGTGCGTAGTCTTCCTCGGTCCGAAACAGCGAGGCGATGGCGTCGTAGCATTTCACGAAGCTGGTGAAGTCTTCCCAGACATAGGCCCTGTCACGGATGATCGCGCTGGTGTCGATGCCATACTTCTCGGCCTGAGCTAAAGCCAGCTCAGGCGGCGTCGCGCCTTCGATGTGGCAATGCAGCTCCGCCTTCTTCAGATGCGCGGTCAAATGAGGCTTCTCCCATGATGGCCCGGCGCGATGCCGAGATGTTTGGCGACGGATTCGCCGATATGCGCGAAGGTGTTGGCGACGCCGAGCGAGCGGCTGCGCAGCGACGGTCCGAACATCAGCACCGGCACCCGCTCGCGCGTATGGTCGGTGCCGCGCCAAGTCGGGTCGCAGCCGTGATCGGCCGTGAGGATGACGATGTCGGTGGGCTGCAGGCGGCGGTCGAGATCCGGCAGGCGCGCATCGAAGGCTTCGAGTGCTGCCGCGTAACCGGCGACGTCGCGGCGATGGCCGTAGAGCATGTCGAAATCGACGAAATTGGTGAAGACCAGGCTGCCGTCTTCGGCCTCGTCGATGGCCGCGAGACTTGCGTCGAAGAGCGCCATATTGCCGTCGGCCTTCGTCAGCTTCGTCACCCCCTGGTGGGCGAAGATGTCGCCGATCTTGCCGATCGCGTGAACCGTGCGCCCCGCTTCCGTCAGCCGGTCGAGGATCGTCGGCTCCGGCGGCAGCACGGAATAGTCACGGCGATTGCCGGTCCGGGTGAAAGTCTGCGGGCTGGTGCCGACGAAGGGGCGGGCGATCACGCGGCCGATATTGTAGTCGTCGACCAGGCGGCGGACCGTCTGGCAAAGCTCAAGCAGGCGATCGAGCCCGAAGCTCTGCTCATGCGCCGCGATCTGGAAGACCGAGTCCGAAGAGGTGTAGCAGATCGGCTTGCCGCTGCGCATGTGCTCCTCGCCGTGGCGGGCGATGATGTCGGTGCCGGAAGCATGGCAATTGCCGAGGATGCCGGGAATGTTGCCTTCGCGGCAGATGGTTTCGACGAGCTCGGGCGGAAAGGCATCGCCTTCAGCCGAAAAGTAACCCCAATCGAACATGACCGGCGTGCCGCCGATTTCCCAGTGCCCGGAGGGCGTGTCCTTGCCGCGCGAGACTTCGCTGGCGGCGCCAAAGGCACCATAGACCCGATTGGGCACCGGCATGCCCTTGGGAATCGTGCCGTTGGCGAGCTTTGCTGCGTGAACAAGGCCAAGGGCGGACATGTTCGGCAGATTGAGCGGCCCTTCTCGCAAACCAACCCGATCTGCGGCGCCGGCGGCGCAGAACTCCGCGATGTGTCCGAGCGTGTTGGCGCCCAGGTCACCGTAGGCTTCGGCATCCGGCGCGCCGCCTAAGCCGAAGGAATCGAGAACGAATAGAAACGCACGCGCCATGATGCACCTGACAGCGGAAGCGCTCGCATCGCGCTCCGAAAGCTTCTGGAAGAACGCGACGACGCCGGAGGCGCGCGCCACGCACAATCCCGAAGGGATAGCGCTGCGCACGGCGCAATGCAATTGCGCCGGATCAGTGCCCGATCAGCAATCAGTGCATTTTATAGTTTGGGCGAGACGCGAGTGGAAGTAGGCCGTCTTGGAGAGGTCTATCGTCTTCGCAGTGGCCTGAAGGCTCGGAGCGTAGAGCAGCAACTCGTGCGGCACGGTCAGCTCCGTGCGAATGACAAAGGACTTGTTGGCCGTGAATTGGCCGGGCAGGGTGACCTTCGAATTCACGCTGTAGGGAACCCCGCCGGCCTGATCGTGCGACCAAATGACGGTCCCCTCATTGGTGCTTGAGACCTCGATACCGGTGATCTTCAGTGTGTAGTTCGCGTTCCCATAGGGTTCGAGAATACTCTTTGCGATATTCGGCACCTTGGCGAGGAAGGCTTTGTTGACTTCCGATTGCTGTGCGATGATGTCGGCGACGGCGCTTGCGGCGCGGGCCGTCTTGCCTGCGACCGTAAAACCGACCGAAAGCTCGAACGCACCGAGATAGGTTATGATCAGCAAGGGTGCGACGATCGCGAATTCAACGGCTCCGACGCCGCGTTTGTCCCGCCGCAGCGCGTGAAACATGGCAGAAACCGCCCGAAGGCGCAGGATCTTTTGCTTCGCAATCTGCTTCACGGCAAACCTCACTCGCTCTCGTTTCGGAAGGTGGCGGTTGCCACCATGAGATAGTCCTTCGGCATGCTCGCGCCGGCGGGCCGCAAGTTGGTGACGAACGGCCTGACGAGGTCGGTGATCACGCTCCACCGATAGTAGGCACGCACCACGTTGAAGGTACCCGGACCGCCGGGGGCAAACTTGAAGTCGCCCGTATCAATATCGGTCGAGCCGGCCTTGCGCGGGATGTTCACAGGAAACGTGCTGAGATCCGAGACCGCCCGGACATCCAGGTAGAACTGCGAGGGCTGGTTTGCTTCGGTGGCGGAGCATTTCATCAGGACTGAGATTTCATTGCAGAAGGCCTGGCGAAACTGCGCCTGAGTCATATCCGTGGCCTTCCCCCGCTGGAAGGTAATCTGGCCGGTACGGACCTTGCGCGCCATCGTCTCCGTTGCGTTCGCCAGGAGCTGGTCGCCGTAGAAGGCGGCAAAGGTTTCGAGTGAGGCGAAAATCACCACGAAGAAGGGCAGCGCGAGGATGGCGAACTCGATGCTCGTCGTGCCTTTGCGGTTGCGGATGAAGCGGCGCAGAATGCCTTTTCGCCTGATATCAGGCCCGCTCGCACGTTCGATTGCCTGCTCGCTGCTCATTGTGCCGTCCCATCATGTTACGCCAGACGGGCGGAAGATTATGGAGCAACCGTTGATATTTCGTTCCCGCAAATCATGTGCATTTTAACGAATCGCGGGTCGAAACCCATAAAATTCAGTTGGTGCTACTTGTGGTTTTACGTTCCGCGTGTCGTTCACAATTTGGCGTACAGGAGAGCACGGTGCGCGACGTCTGTTTGTAGACGCGCACGGTGTTGCCTTCATCGATCGACACCAGAATCCGCTCATCGACAATGGCGTTTCCATCCTGGTCGAGGATGACCAGATTGGTCGTGCCAAAATTGCGGCCGGTGATGACGATGGTTCGGGCGTCGGCAACCGTGGCGTCTGCCACTTCGGCATTGCCGATGATGACCTTGCTGACCGGGCGATCGAGTTTGAGCACGCGCGCGTGATCCATATAGACGCGCATCATGTCGTTCTCTGCGCCAGCGGCGACCACCGGGGCGAGCGATGCGATCACGAAAGCAAACAGGGCGGCTCGGCCGGTCGCGAATGGCATGGTCATGGCGGGTCCTTGAGGTGGGTTCACGCCATACTCACCCGTCTTGGTGAATGAACCGTTAAATCCATGATTTCGAGACCGGATAGGCCCCGCGCCGTTTTCTGTTCGTTTACCCAAAAATCAGGGATGCGTCGTTAACCTGTCGGTAACCGCCTTCTTTAAGTCGATGGAAATGCGCCAGGACTAGTTTGAGGCCATCCGATCAACGGCAACAGTTGGCGGAAGTGCTGAACAACAAACGCGAAGTAGGAGAATCATCATGAAGAAGATTTTTGCCCGTCTGATGAAGGACGAGTCCGGCGCGACCGCTATCGAGTACGGCCTGATCGCCGCCCTCATCTCGGTTGCCCTCATTGCTGGCGCAAGCACCCTGGGCGACGCGCTCAACACCACGTTCGACGGCCTGGGCGGAAAGCTCACGGATAGCACGACTGGTAAGCTCTAATCGGTCTGACCGGTTCAAGCGAGGCGAGATTCGCATGGCGAAGATTTTCCGTCGCCTGAAGCGGGATGACAGTGGTGCGACCGCCATCGAGTATGGTCTGATCGCGGTGCTCGTTTCCGCGGCCCTGATTGCCGGCGCAACCACGATTGGCAATACGCTCGATTCCGCGCTCAATGCAATCGGATCGAGTATTGCGACGAGCGGCAAGATCTAATGAACCGGTCTTGCAAGGAACAAATGGAGCCGCTGCAAAAGCGGCTCCATTTCTATCTGGAGCCCCACGGGGAATCGGAGATTGCGTGCGCTCATCTTGGAGGCAGGAACCATGACTGAGGCTGCTATTTTGGTGGTTTTTCCCTTTTGCCTGGCGTTTGCAGCCTTTTCAGACCTGCTGACCATGACGATTCCCAATCGCGTTTCGGTAGTGCTTCTGGGCAGCTTTTTTGTCGTGGCGCTGCTGGCGGGACTCGATCTCGGGGAGATCGGCCAGCATGTGGCCGCGGCCTTGGTTGTCTTTGCCGTGTGCTTCGGCCTGTTTGCTGCAAACGTGATGGGCGGCGGCGACGCCAAGCTCCTGACAGCCAGCGCCATCTGGTTCGGATTCACCCCGTCGTTGACCGCTTTTCTGCTCTACGTTTCCATTTTTGGAGGTTTGTTGACGCTTGCCATCCTGATGTTGCGCCGGCAGGAAAACACGATACTGGCGAGTGGCATCCCCGTTCCGCAGCTCTTGCTGACGGCCAAGAAAATTCCGTACGGCGTGGCAATCGCGCTCGGTGGCTTTGTTGCCTATCCGGCTTCGCCGCTTATGGAGGCGGTCTTTGCGCGCCTTTCTTAAGGCTCAAGCGCGGGGCATCACCTTTCGTTAACTCTCCTCATAAGTAATCCGTTAACTATAATTACACCAATTCCTGATCAATCTGACCCTGGCAATTCTTCGGGGCTCGGAAACGATCATGAAACCGGTTCGCATCATAATACTGGCGGTGGCCGTTCTGTCGGCTGCAATGGCTGGTCTATTGGCGATGAAACTGACGCGCGCACCTGCGCCGTTGGCCGCCGAGCCTCTGATCGAGCGGGCGCCGACCGTCAACGTCCTGGTTGCCAGCAAGAGCCTGCCTGTCGGATCGCGCCTGGCCGGCGATTCCATCCAGTGGATGGCCTGGCCGAAGGACGGTTTGGTTGACGGCCTGATCACCGACGAAAGTCAACCGTCGGCAATCGACGACCTCACCGGAGCCGTCGTTCGCTTGCCGATCTTCAACGGCGAGCCGGTCCGTCACGAAAAGGTCGCAGACTCGTCCAACCGCATCATGTCGTCGCTGTTGCCGGCGGGCAAACGCGCCGTCGCGACGGAAATCACCGTCGCTACCGGTGCCGGCGGCTTCATCCTTCCGAATGACCGTGTCGACGTCATCATGGTCCGCAAGGGCGATGGCGAACTCTACCTGACCGAAACCGTGCTCAGCAACGTGCGTGTTCTGGCGATCGACCAGCAGGTCGAGGAGAAGGAAGACGGCACCAAGGCCGTGGTCGGAACCACGGCCACGCTGGAGCTGACGCCCGACCAGTCGAAAGTAATGACAGTGGCGCAGCAGATGGCCGAGCGCATTTCATTGGCGCTCCGAAGCGTCGCCGATGCACAGGAATCCGACACCGACGCCGCAGACTATCTATTGAGCGGCGACGGTCAGCCGAGCATTCAGGTCATCAAATCCGGGTCCATCGTCAAGAGCGATGGCGCCCTCGGCCAGACACAGCAGTAACCAGGCTAGAATGGGGCATAAGGTGAAACGGAGCGGAAACACATTTCGGGCGTCTGTCGCAGCCGGCCTATCATTCTGCCTGGCGTTTACCGGCATGTATCTGCCGGCGCCGACGGTCGCACTCGCCGCTGCTTCCTCCGTCGTGCGGATCGTTGAAAGCGGCCCAGGCGTCAAGAAGAAGGTCAGTCTCGGCTTAAACAAGGCCGTGGTCGTCGACCTGCCGGCGGACGCGCACGACATTCTCGTGGCGGACCCGTCGCTGGCGGACGCAGTGACGCGCACCTCACGGCGTATCTATCTCTTCGGCAAATCCGTCGGCCAGACCAACATCTTCGTCTTCGGCCCCAATGGCGAGGAGATCGTCAGCCTCGACATCGAAGTCGAGCGCGATATCGCCAATCTCCAGTCCAATCTGCGTCGCTTCATTCCGGACGCCGACATCAATGTCGAGATCATTTCGGACAACATCGTCTTGACCGGAACCGTGCGAACGCCGCTCGATTCCACCCGTGCCGTAGACCTTGCGAAGGCCTTCCTCCAGGGCGGCGAGGCGACCACGCGCAACATCACCGCCCAGGGCAACAATGGCGATGCCGACATCTTCGCTGAAGATCGCCAGGTTTCGCAGATCGTCAACCTCCTGACGATCGACGGCGATGACCAGGTCAACCTCAAGGTCACGGTGGCCGAAGTCAGCCGCCAGGTGCTGAAGCAGCTCGGTTTCAACGGCCGTGTTAGCGACGGCGAAAGCGGCATCGGTTTCCGCAATCCGGCCAACCTCGGGGATGCGATCGGCGTTGGTGTCAACGCCGTGATCAACAAGTCTGTCGGCGGCACGATGATCTCCAGCTACATCAACGCGATGGAGCAGGCGGGTGTGATGCGGACACTGGCCGAGCCAAGCCTGACGGCGATTTCTGGTCAGGAGGCGAAGTTCTATGTCGGCGGTCAGTTTCGCCTGTCGGGAACCCAGGAAGTCACGACCGACGATCAGACCGGCGAAAACAGGGTCACGCGCGAAGTCAACGACGTCGAATACGGCATCCGCCTGAACTTCAAGCCTGTTGTCCTGGGACCGGGACGCATCAGCCTGCAGATCGAGACGAATGTCTCTGAGCCCACCTATGAGGGATCCGTCGTCACTGGCAACGGCACGAGCAAGATTCCTGGCAATACCTTTCTCGGCATCCGCAGGCGCGAAGCTTCGACCAGCGTCGAGTTGCCTTCCGGCGGCTCGATCGTGATCGCCGGCCTGGTTCAGGACAATATTCGCCAGGCGATGTCCGGCCTGCCGGGTGCTTCGAAGATCCCGATCCTCGGAACGCTCTTCCGCAGCAAGGATTTCGTGCGCAACGAAACCGAGCTCGTCATCATCGCGACGCCCTATCTTGTCCGTCCTGTCGCCAGAAGCGCGATCTCCCGGCCTGACGACAATTTCAATCCGGCCAATGATCTCGACAGCTACTTCCTTGGCCGCGTGAACCGCATCTACGGGCGGCCGGAGGCGGCCGCTCCGGCAGGGCGTTACCACGGCAATGTCGGCTTCATCTACAAATAGGTCGGGTCATGACGCTTCGAACCGGTTCCCACCAGAATTCTGAAAGGCCGACTGCCATGCCCCTGAGCACATCCAGCGCCTTCATGCGATGCACGAGCCGCGTGGCCATGCTGGCCATCGCTGGTATCTTTCTTGCGAGCTGCGGGACAAAGGACAATCTCGCTACTGGCTCGATTCCGGACGACTATCGCACGAGACATCCGATCGTGCTCGCCGAAGGCGAACGCGCCATCGACATCCCGATCGCATCGGGCGACCGTCGCCTGACCCAGGGCACGCGCGATGTTATCGCCGGGTTCGCTTCCGACTATCGCAATTCGGCAAGCGGCGTCGTGCAGATCATGATGCCGCGCGGCGCGGCCAACAGCCATGCTGCGCAAGCGATGCGCAGGGAAATCCGCGGCGTCCTGGTTGCTGCGGGCATTCCCGCCAAACGTCTGCTCGAAACGAGCTACGACGCCGGACCTTATGGAGACGCGGCACCGATCCGCTTGAGCTACGTTGCGATTACCGCCCAGACCGCGCCTTGCGGCACCTGGCCGGAAGATCTGAACCTCAACACACTGGAAAACAAGAACTATTACAATTTCGGTTGCGCCTCGCAATCGAACCTGGCCGCCCAGATCGCCAATCCGACAGACCTGCTCGGCCCGCGCCAGACGTCGCCGATCGACGCGGAACAGCGTGGCCAGGTGATCAAGGACTGGCGTGGAACCGACAAGAGCGACGGCCCGGTCGTCATCTTCAACTGATAGCGGCGGGATGAAGAAATGAACACGATCGATTATAAGATCGGCACCGGCGGCGAGGGGGACGAGCCTTTCTTCGACCAAGTGCGCACGGGCGATCTGGAGCAAGTCCGCCCGCTACCGCGGATCTCGATCCACGCATTCTGCGAAACCAATGCAATGCAGCAGCTGATGGAGCGTTGCGGGCGGGACCGGCGCATGGCCAAGGTCAGCTTGCGCATCAACAGCGGCAGCATCGACGCGGCCGCAAACATGTTCGCGACCGTGTCTACCCCCAATCTCATCATCCTTGAAACATCGACCGAACCACGGTCGCTACTGGCCGAGCTTACGCCGCTTGCAGAGGTCTGCGACCCGAGCACCAAGGTGATTCTCGTCGGCAAACACAATGATATCGGGCTCTATCGCGAGCTCATCCGCAACGGCATTTCGGAATACATGGTCGCACCGGTGTCTATGCCGGACATTCTCACCGCCGTTTCGGCGATCTTCGTCGACCCGGATGCCGAGCCCCTGGGCCGAAGCATCGCCTTCATCGGTGCAAAGGGCGGTTGCGGTTCGTCGGTGATCGCGCACAATTGCGCCTGGGGCATCTCCAGCCTCTTCTCGACCGAGACCATTCTCGCCGATCTCGACCTTCCCTATGGCACGGCCAACATCGATTTCGACCAGGATCCGCCGCAGGGCATTGCCGAAGCGGTGTTTGCGCCAGAGCGCCTGGACGAGGTGTTCCTTGACCGGCTGCTGACCAAATGCTCCGACCACCTGTCGCTGTTGGCCGCCCCCTCCATGCTGGACCGCGCCTATGATTTTGAGACCGGTGCGTTCCACCCGATCCTGGAGATCCTGCAGCGCAGCGCCCCCGTTTCCGTACTCGATCTTCCGCATCTGTGGACGGACTGGACCCGCGCCGTGCTCGGAGAAGCCGACGAAGTGGTGATTACCGCGATCCCCGATCTCGCCAGCCTGCGCAATACCAAGAACCTGCTCGATGCAATGAAGAAGCTGCGTCCAAACGACAAACCGCCCCACTTGGTTCTGAACCAGGTCGGGATGCCGAAGCGTCCGGAGATTACGGCGAGCGAGTTCTGCGATTCGCTGGAAACCGAAGCGGCGGCCATCATTCCCTTTGACGCGGCCCTATTTGGCAACGCTTCGAACAGCGGACGGATGATAGCGGAAATCGACAAGAAGGCGCCGGCGGCTGAAACGTTCTCACAGCTCGCGCATCTTTTGACCGGCCGGGTAACGATGAAGAAGGCTCGGCGCGGCGGACTTGGAAAGGTGCTTGCCGCGCTCGGCAGGAAATAGACTGGACATAGGATCACGCAAATGTTTGGCAAACGCGGAAACGAAGGCTTCGGCAAAAGCGGCACCCCGGGTCCCGCCGTTCCGCCGCCCGTGGTTGCTGCGCAACCGATGGCGACCGAGCGGTCCGCGGTTCCGGTTCTCGGCGAAACGACGTCCGCGATCCCGAAGATCCAGCCGGCCGCCCCATCGACGACCCGACGTCGCACAGCGCGAACGGAAGACTATTACGATACGAAGTCGCAGGTATTTTCGGCGCTGATCGACACGATCGACCTGTCGCAGCTCGCCAAGCTCGACACCGAGAGCGCGCGCGAGGAAATCCGCGACATCGTCAACGACATCATCACGATCAAGAATTTCGCGATGTCGATCTCCGAGCAGGAAGAGCTGCTCGACGACATATGCAACGACGTGCTGGGGTATGGTCCGCTCGAACCGCTGCTTGCCCGCGACGACATCGCCGACATCATGGTTAATGGCGCCGGTCAGACCTTCATCGAAGTCGGCGGCAAGGTGCAGGAATCGGAAATCCGGTTTCGCGACAACGCGCAGCTGCTGTCGATCTGCCAGCGCATCGTCGGCCAGGTCGGCCGTCGCGTCGATGAATCGAGCCCAATCTGCGACGCCCGCCTGCCAGACGGATCCCGTGTCAACGTCATTGCCCCGCCGCTCGCCATCGACGGCACGGCGCTGACCATCCGCAAGTTCAAGAAGGACAAGCTGACGCTGGAGCAGCTCGTGCGCTTCGGTTCGGTAACGGCGGAGGGTGCCGTCCTTCTGCAGATCATCGGCCGCGTCCGCTGCAACATTGTCATCTCCGGTGGCACCGGCTCGGGCAAGACGACACTTCTCAACTGCCTCACGCGCTACATCGACGCCGACGAACGGGTCATTACCTGCGAGGACACGGCCGAGCTGCAGCTGCAGCAGCCGCATGTCGTGCGCCTGGAAACGCGCCCGCCGAACATCGAAGGCGAAGGTGAGATCACCATGCGCGACCTCATCAAGAACTGCCTGCGCATGCGCCCCGAACGCATCATCGTCGGCGAAGTGCGCGGACCAGAGGTTTTCGACCTGCTTCAGGCGATGAACACCGGCCATGACGGCTCGATGGGAACGATCCATGCCAACACGCCGCGCGAATGCTTGAGCCGTATGGAATCGATGATCGCCTTGGGTGGCTACAGCCTGCCAGCCAAAACCGTGCGCGAGATCATTGCCGGATCGGTTGATGTGATCATCCAGGCATCGCGTTTGCGCGACGGCTCCCGGCGCATTACCCACATAACCGAAGTGGTCGGCATGGAAGGTGACGTGATCATCACGCAGGACCTGATGCGCTACGAGATCGATGGCGAGGACGCCGGCGGACGTATCATTGGCCGCCACACGTCGACCGGAATCGGCCGGCCGCATTTCTGGGATCGCGCCCGCTACTTCAACGAGGATAAGCGTTTGGCCGCCACCCTTGACGCGATGGACAAGAACTAGGAGCTGCGATGTTCGGCATAGACATCACCGTTCTGGCGCTGGCCGCCCTTGTCGCAATATCGGCGGCGGCGCTCGCCTACGGCCTTTTGTTCTCGCGTATCGAAAGCGAAAAGAAGGCGGAAGGCCGCGTGCGTAAGGTCAGCGCGGCTGAAACGGACCGCGCCAAGGTGAAGGCCGCGCGGGACCGCGTGAGCGAACTGTCGAAGCGGCGCAAGTCCGTGCAGGATTCGCTGAAGGAACTCGAGAAGAAGCAACAGGAGCGCTCGGCCAAGTCTTCCCCTTCGATGAAGGTGCGACTGACCCAGGCGGACCTCTCAGTTTCCTTGGGGCGCTTCTATCTGTTCAGCGCGCTTTTCGGCGCCTTCGCCTTTCTCGTCGCCCTGATCATGGGAGCCGGGCCCGCTATAGGCCTCGGCATAGCAGTGATCGCCGGCCTTGGCCTACCCCGTTGGTTTGTCGGCTTCCTGATCAAGCGACGCTGCAAGAAGTTCCTGGAGGAGTTTCCGAACGCTCTCGAGACCATGGTCCGCTCGATCAAATCGGGCCTTCCTCTCAATGACGCGCTCCGCCTCATTGCCGCCGACGCGCAGGAGCCGGTGAAGACGGAGTTTCGCCGCGTGGTGGAATCACAGCAGGTCGGGTTGAGCGTCACTGATGCCTGTGCCCGCATGATCAATAGCATTCCCTTGCCGGAGGTGAACTTCTTCGCGATCGTGATCGCCATTCAGGCGCAGGCGGGCGGCAACCTTTCCGAAGCCCTCGGCAACCTGTCGAAGGTTCTGCGCGAACGTAGGAAGATGAGGGCGAAGGTCAGCGCGATGTCGATGGAGGCCAAGGCGTCGGCGTGCATCATTGGTGCCCTGCCGTTCATCGTTGCTTTGCTGGTTTATCTGACGTCACCCGCATACATGATGGTCCTGTTCACCGACCCGCGCGGCCACTTGATTATCGGTCTCGGCCTCTTCTGGATGAGCGTAGGCATCATGGTGATGCGCAACATGATCAATTTCGATATCTGAGGGGGCATCGATGAGCACGGGCCTGATCAAGACACTGACCGATCCGAACGTTGTCCTGGCCGTTCTGGTTTCGCTCGCCGTGCTCGCGACTTTTTATTCGCTGATCGTGCCGTTCTTCGAACGGGGCGACCTCGGAAAGCGGATGAAGTCGGTTGCGAGCGAGCGGGAACAAATCCGAGCACGCGAACGGGCGCGGCTTGCTGATATGCAGGGCGGCAGGGCGAGCCTGCGTGGCCAAAACAACGCCTCCATTCGCCAGATCGTCGAACGGCTCAATCTGCGCACGGCGCTCGTGGATGACAAGACGGTCAACCGTTTGAAAATGGCCGGCTTTCGCTCACAGAATGCCCTCAATACCTTCCTGTTTGCGCGTTTCTGCCTGCCCTTCCTGTTTCTGCTCGTCGCCCTCGTCTACATCTTCGGGCTCGGCAACTTTGCCGAGAAACCGCTGATGGTACGTCTCTTCTTTGCGATCGGTTTCGCCTATCTGGGCTTCTACGCGCCGAACATTATCGTCGCCAATGCCGTCTCCAAGCGTCAGGCTTCCATTCGTCGCGCCTGGCCGGATGCACTCGACCTTCTCTTGATCTGTGTCGAATCGGGTGTGTCGATGGAACTTGCCATGCGGCGTGTCGCCGACGAAATCGCAGCCCAGTCGCAGCCATTGGCGGAAGAACTCGTGCTGACGACGGCAGAACTTTCCTTCCTGCCCGAGCGTCGCGCAGCACTTGAAAACCTCGGTCTTCGCACCGGCCTCGAAGAGGTCAGGTCGGTGGTCCAGGCACTCATCCAGGCGGACCGCTACGGCACCCCGATCGCCCAGGCCTTGCGCGTCCTTGCGCAGGAAAGCCGTGATCAGCGCATGAACGCGGCGGAGAAGAAAGCGGCGGCGCTGCCGCCGAAGCTGACGGTGCCGATGATCCTCTTCTTTCTGCCCGTGCTGGTTGCCGTCATCCTTGGACCCGCCGGCATTCAGGTGGCCGACAAGTTCTAGACCACCCTGCGTTCAGACGAACGCACGAACGACGCTCTGGAACCTTGATTCCAGAGCATCTTTTTCGCTTCCAGCGATTCCGCTCGACGCGGGATGCTCCAGCGAATTTCGGAGTGTAACTGAAAATCGTCGTCCGTTACGCCCACTGCTTAGGACAGTGTCGGCTTACGACGTCGCGCGGACTGATGCGCGCTTAAACGCATGCGTTTCTGAGGTGAAATACACCGGAGGAGGGGAGAGCCGCCTGACCGTGCCTCGCCTGCAAGGTGCTCAGTTGGTCTTCGCTTCGTCAGCCTTGGCCAACTGCTTCCACGCTCCCTGCTGGGAGAGCATCGAGCGCAGATAGGCGACGTTCGCTTCCGCCTGCTCGCTGGAAAGCTCCTGCCGGGCGATGGTCTCGGCCTCCTGAAAGCGGCCCTGAAGCCCGACGGCCAGCGCCAGGTTCTGGCGAACGCTGCTGTCAGCACCGGGCTGGGCCGCCGCCGATTTGAGATAGGTTTCGGCGGTGCGGAGATCCTTGGTCAGAAGATAGGACATGCCGAGATTGGAGAGCACCGACGGTTCGTTCGGCTTGAGTTCGAGCGCTTCGCGGTAGCGCGTGCGCGCCTCCTGCGGGCGTCCGAGTTGGTCGAGGATTGCGCCCTCGGCCGATTTCAGCTTCCAGTCCGGACGGTCCGGGGTCTGGGCGCGGCTGATCGTCGCCAGCGCCTGATCGAGCTGGCCGGCCGCGGCCTGCGCCTTGCCATAGGCGCCGAGCACTTCCCGGTCCGACGGATTGTTGATCGCGACCTGCTGCATGACCGCGAGGGCCTGCTCGTTGCGGCCGGTCATACGCAGGAGGTTGGCGTAGTTGAGCCCGGCTTCGCGATCCTTGGGGTTCTTTTCATAGGCCTGGCCAACGCTTTCGGCCGCCGCCGAAAGCTCGGTCGCGGTCATCGACTGAACCGGCGTCGACGTTCTCGAAATCGAGCCCGTGGTCAGCTCCTTCTTCGGCTGATTGGCGCAGCCTGCGAGCGAGAGCGCCACCAGCGCAATCGCCGCGCCCTGGAAGAAGTGAGCGACTTTCAACGGTGAAGTCGTGCGTTTGGCCATGAGTGTCCCCAGCATGCATTCGCGCACCTGAACTTCAGACAACACCGGCGCAACTTTCACTCCAGCAATAATCTGTTAACCCTAACGGAGCGTTAATGGCGCGATTCCATCTCTGTCAGCCGAGGACTTTCATGGCTCCCTATCAGTTCATCGAGCGGCCGTCGCCGTTCAACACCAGCGCCGGCAAGACCCTGCCGATCTTCGCGGTCACGCCGGCGCATATCGAGACGGGGACGATCGATCCGATCGCTTTGGACTGGGCGCGCAAGGCTGGCTTCACGGCCGAATCCGGCGCGGTGCTGTTGATCCCGTCCTCAGACGGCCATCTCGGCGGTGCGCTCTTCGGTCTCGGCAGCAACCCGTCGGAAGCGCCGTTTCTGGCCGGCAAGCTTGCGCGAGCACTGCCGGCAGGCAAGTGGCACATCGAAACCGCGCCGCTCACCGCCAACCGGCTGGCGCTCGGCTATGGCCTCGGTTCCTATCGCTTCGAGCGCTACAAATCCACCAAGGGCGAGCCGCCGACACTGCTGATCCCCGCCGACGCCGATGCGACCGATATCAAGCGGCAGCTCGCCGGCGTCTTCCTTGCGCGCGACCTGATCAACACGCCAACCAACGACATGGGTCCCGAGGCGCTCGAAGCGGCATTCCGCGCGCTTGCCGCCCACTACAAGGCCGATGTCTCGGTGATATCGGGCGAAGCGCTGCTGACGCAGAATTTCCCTCTGGTCCATACCGTTGGACGCGCCAGCGCCGAAGCTCCGCGCCTGCTTGAGCTGCGCTGGGGCAAGAAGGGCCACAAGAAGGTAACGCTGGTCGGCAAGGGCGTCTGCTTCGACACCGGCGGTCTCGACATCAAGCCGGCCGCCTCGATGCTCTTGATGAAGAAGGACATGGGCGGTGCCGCCAATGTCCTCGGCCTCGCGTTGATGATCATGGACGCCAAACTCAAGGTCGATCTGCGCGTCATCGTGCCGGTTGTTGAGAACTCGATCTCCGCCAATGCCTTCCGCCCCGGTGACATCTATCGCAGCCGCAAGGGGCTGACAGTTCAGATCGACAACACCGATGCCGAGGGCCGGCTGATCTTGGCCGATGCGCTCGCCTATGCCGACGAGGAGAAGACTGATCTTTTGGTCGACATGGCGACGCTCACCGGTGCCGCTCGCGTCGCGCTCGGCCCGGATCTACCGCCCTTCTTTACCGACGACGCCGACCTTGCCCATGATCTCTCGGAAGCAAGCCTCGAGGTCGACGATCCGATGTGGCGCATGCCGCTTTACAATGGCTACGACAAGGATGTCTCGGCACGGATCGCAGATCTCACCAATGCGCCGGCGGGTGGTATGGCCGGTTCAATCACTGCAGCGCTCTTCCTCCGGCGTTTCGTCACCAACACCAAGAGCTGGGTGCATTTCGACATCTTCGGATGGGCACAGTCCGAGCGGCCGCATTCGCCGGTTGGCGGCGAGGCGCAGGCGATCCGGGCGCTCTACCATCACGTCCAGAAGATGGCAAAATAGCCTATCGGAACGATTGGCAAGAAAGAAACGCTTGCGTAACGATCCGCCGCTATCGTGGCGGATCAGTTTCTTGCGCAGGAGCCGCCATTGCCGATCGAGCTTACGCCCTCCCAGGCCCTCGGGCTTTGGCATACGGTGTCGCTCGCCCAGGTGCGCGTCGACAGCCGCGACCTGACCCTGCGGCAGCTGGCGATCCTTCTGCACATCTACCTCGTGCCACCGCCCCACACGGTGCGCGGACTGGCGGCGACGCTTGGCGTTACCAAGCCGGTCATCACCCGCGCGCTCGATACCATGGGCGCTCTTGGTCTCGTGGACCGGGTGCGTGACGATATCGACCGGCGCAACGTGATCATCAAGCGCACCGTCGAAGGTGCGCTTTACCTTGAAAAACTCGGCGATCTGATCATTCTTCATGGTCGCAAATTGACCTTGTGAGTCTCAGCCATGTCGCAACTGCCGGACCGTCGTCTCAACGCCTATCGCAGCGATCTCGCCGAAATCGCGCTTCGCGGCCAGGTCGAGGCGGAGCGTTATGTCGAGGGAGAGGTGGCGACGCTCGCCGTGCCGGTCGCGCCGCTCCGTGCCCGCCCGGACGCCGCCTGCGGCACGGACACCGAGGTGCTCTATGGCGAGGGCGTGCGGGTGCTTGATACGGCCGAGGGCTGGGCCTGGGTCAAAGCCGATCTCGACGGCTATGTCGGCTATCTGCCGGAGACGGCTCTTCTGCGGCAGACGACCGTTCCGACCCATATCGTCACCGTGCCGCGCACATTCGTCTACAACGGTGCCGACCTCAAGTTTCCGCATGCCCTCGCTCTCTCGATGGGAAGCCGTGTCGCGGTCATCGGCGAGGCGGAAACGCGTGGCACGCGCTACTTCCTGCTTGAGGGCGGCCGCGCGATCGTCGCCAATCATTGTGCGCCCGTTGGCCACGCCGTCAGCGCCGACTACGTCGCCGTCGCCACCCGCTTCCTGGAGACGCCCTATCTGTGGGGCGGCCGCTCCGGCTTCGGCATCGATTGCTCAGGCCTCGTCCAGACGTCGATGTTGATGGCAGGCCGTGTAGTCGAGCGCGATTCCGACATGCAGGCGGCTCGACTCGGGATGCCGATCTCTCGTGAAGAGTTGCGGCGCGGCGATCTCGTGTTCTGGAAGGGCCATGTCGCGATCATGGAAGACGAACGCACGCTGGTCCATGCCAACGGCCACACCATGTCGGTCGCGCATGAAGGATTGGAAGAGGCGATCGCTCGCATTGGCTGGCTCTACGACCAGCCGACCGGCTATCGACGGCCCTGAAGCAAGCCACGTGCAGGCGGGTTGATTCCGCCGCACCTCGCTTCCGCTAAATCAATAGCCGGCTACTTTGTCGACCACGTGTTCGAGCGATTGACCGCTTTCGAAGCGGGCGATCTGCTGCTCGACATGGCGGAACAACGCCTTGACGTCGGAGGATGCCGCCACATGCGGTGTGACATACACGTTCGGCATGGTCCAGAAGCGGCTGTCGCTGGCAAGCGGTTCCTCTTCGAAGACATCGAGCGAGGCGCCGCCGAGCACGCCATTGTCGAGTGCCTGAACGATATCGGCTTCGACCTGGCTGCCGCCACGGCCGGCATTGATGAAAACAGGCGCACCGAACGGGCCGTTGCGGCTGAGCTTGGCAAACAGGCGCAGATTGAAGATGCCGCGCGTGTCCGGCGTCAGCGGCAGCAGACCGACGAGGAAATCCGTGCGCGCCAGGAACGTGTCGAGCTCGCTGCCGCCGAAGGTCTCGATGCCTGCGACGTCTCGCTTGCTGCGCGACCAGCCGACGACCTTGAAGCCCATGGTGGAGAGCTTGCGGGCGGCGTCCTGGCCAAGCACGCCCATGCCCATGATGCCGACCGTGATGTCTGCGGCTTCCGGCTGGGTCAGATCGCGCCATTCGCGCTTCGCCGCTAGCGCCTCATAGGCGCGGTGCTGGCGCAGATGCAGAAGACATTGCATGACGACCCACTCGCTCATGCGCGTCGTCAGCGTCTGATCGACGAAGCGCACGAGCGGCACCTCGGGAAGCCCGGGAAGCGTCAGCACGTGATCGACGCCGGCGCCGCCGGAGAAGACCACCTTGAGATCCGGCGCCCGCTCGAAGAGATCCGGCGCCGATTTCCACACCACTGCATAGTCGATCCCCGAGAGATCGCGGTTGTGGTGCACGACGTCGGCGCGATTGATCACCTCGCGATCGGGAAAGGCGCCGCGAAGAGCCGCCTCGACCTCCTCCGGAATGAACTTCAGATCGACGATGACGGGGCTCTTTGCGGACATTGCGGGCACTCTACTGGCGGATCGCGGTGAGATTGACGGCTTCGAGGTTGAAGGCCGCTGCCATCAGCGCCTTCGTGTAATCTTCGCTCGGCGCATTGAAGATGCGCTCGGCCGGCCCCTGTTCCACCACCTTGCCCAGGCGCATCACGATCATCTCGTTGGCAAGCGCCCGCACGACCTTCAGGTCATGGCTGATGAACAGATAGGCGAGATCGTGTTTGCTCTGCAGGTCGCGCAAGAGATCGACCACCTGCGCCTGCACGCTCATGTCGAGCGCCGAGGTTGGTTCGTCGAGCATGACGAATTGCGGCTTCAGCACCATGGCACGCGCAATGGCAATGCGCTGCCGCTGGCCGCCGGAGAACTCGTGCGGATAGCGCCAACGGGTCGAGGGGTCGAGGCCGACCTCTTCGAGAGCGGCGGCGACGCGGGCGTCGCGATCGTTCTCCGAAAGCGAACGTTCATGGATCTTCAGGCCTTCGGCGATGATATCGGCCACCGACATGCGCGGGCTGAGCGAGCCATAGGGGTCCTGGAAAACGATCTGCATCCGGTTTCGAAGCGGCCGCATTTCGTTGAAGCTGTAGCGGTCGATGTCCTTGCCGATAAAGGCGATGCGGCCCTTCGACGAGATGAGCCGCGTCAGCGCCAGGCCGAGCGTCGTCTTGCCGGAACCGGATTCGCCGACGACCCCGAGCGTCTGGCCGGCGCGCAGCTTCAGGTCGATGCCGTCGACGGCCTTCACATGGTCGACCACCTTGCGCAGAAAGCCGGCCTTGATCGGGAACCAGACCTTCATGTCGGAGGCTTCCATCACGATCGGCTTCGACGCGTCTGATGGCGGTGGGTTTCCCTTCGGCTCGGAGGCGAGCAGATGGCGGGTATAGGCGTGCTGCGGATTGGCGAAGATCTCGGCGGTCGGCCCGGTCTCGACGATCTTGCCCTTGGTCATCACGCAGACCCGGTCGGCGATCTTGCGCACGATGCCGAGGTCGTGGGTGATGAACAGCATCGACATGCCGTGTTCGTCCTTGAGTGTCTTCAGAAGCTCGAGGATCTGCGCCTGCACCGTGACGTCGAGCGCCGTTGTCGGTTCGTCGGCGATCAAAAGCTCGGGCCGGTTGGCCAGCGCCATGGCGATCATGACGCGCTGGCGCTGGCCACCGGAGAGCTCGTGCGGATAGGCGCTGAGGCGCTTCTCCGGCTCGCGGATACCGACCTGATTGAGAAGCTCGAGAATGCGGGTGCGCGCAGCGGCTCCTTCGAGCCCCTGGTGCAGTTCGAGGATCTCGCCGATCTGCCGCTCGATCGAATGCAGCGGGTTGAGCGAGGTCATCGGCTCCTGGAAGATCATGGTGATGTCGTTGCCGCGCACGTTGCGCAGCTCCGCATCGCCGGCCTTCAACAGGTCCTTGCCGTTGAAGACGATCTCGCCGCTCGGGTGGCTGGCCGAAGGATAGGGCAGAAGTTTCAGGATCGAATTGGCCGAAACCGACTTGCCGGACCCGGATTCGCCGACAAGCGCCACGGTTTCCCCGCGCTTGATCTCGAAGGAGATGTGGTCGACGGCGATCGAGGTGTTGCCGCCCTGGTGAAAGGCGACCGAGAGGTCGCGGACGGAGAGGATGGGATCTGTCATCGTCGCGCTCACCGGAATGTCTTTCTCGGATCGAAGGCATCGCGCGTTGCTTCACCGACGAAGATCAGCAGCGATAGCATCAGCGACATGACGCAGAAGGCCGTCAGTCCGAGCCAGGGCGCCTGCAGGTTGGATTTGCCCTGCGCGATCATCTCGCCGAGCGAAGGCGAGCCCGGCGGCATGCCGAAACCGAGGAAGTCGAGCGATGTCAGCGTCGTGATCGAGCCGGAGAGGATGAAGGGCAGGAAGGTCAGCGTTGCGACCATCGCGTTCGGCAGCAGGTGGCGATACATGATCGTGCCGTTGCCGACGCCGAGCGCGCGCGCCGCATTCACATACTCGAAATTGCGCGCCCTTAGGAACTCGGCGCGCACGACGCCGACGAAGCCGACCCAGGAAAACAAGAGCATGATGCCGAGCAGGATGAAGAAGCCCGGCGGCAGGATCGCTGCAATGATTAACAGGATGTAAAGCACCGGCATCGACGACCAGATCTCGATGAAGCGTTGCATCAGGAGATCGGTCCAGCCGCCGAAATAGCCCTGGACAGCGCCCGCGGTCACGCCGATCACCGCCGAGGCAATGGTCAGCGTCAGGCCGAACAGCACCGAGAGACGGAAGCCGTAGATCATCCGCGCAAACACGTCGCGGGCCTGGTCGTCGGTGCCGAGCCAGTTGAGATTGCCGACGATACAGTTGCGGTCGTTGAGCCCCTCCGGGTAGGCGGAGCAGCGCTCCTCCTTGTCCATCAGCCAGAAGGGTTTGGTGGGCGCCGAATGTGGGATGTTGGAATTGACGGTCTGATAGGAATAGCGGACCGGCGGCCAGATCATCCAGCCATTGGCCTCGATTTCGTCGCGGATGAAGTCGGAGCGGTAGTCGGTCTCGGCAAGGAAGCCGCCGAACTTTTCCTCCGGGTAATCGATGACAACAGGGAAGAGAAGCTCGCCCTTGTAGGAGGCGACAATGGGCCTGTCGTTGGCGATGAATTCGCCAACAAGGCTGAGGCCGAAAAGCGCAAGGAAGATCCAGAGCGACCAGTAGCCGCGTCGGTTCGCCCTAAAATTCTGCCAGCGCCGCTGGTTGACCGGAGACAGCCAGCCGCGCGGGGGCACCGCCACGCGGCTTGTCGGGGAGGTCGTCACGTCCACCATCAGACGTCCCTCCGCTCGAAGTCGATGCGCGGATCGACCCAGGTGTAGATGAGGTCTGACAGCAGGCTGACGAGCAGACCCATCAGCGAGAAGATGAAGAGCGTTGCAAAGACGATCGGGTAGTCACGCTTGACGACCGAATCATAACCGAGGCGACCGAGGCCATCGAGCGAGAAGATGTACTCGATCAGCAGCGACCCGGTGAAGAAGGCCGAGATGAAGGCGCCCGGGAAGCCGGCGATGATGATCAGCATGGCGTTACGGAACACGTGGCCGTAGAGCACCTGGCGATCGTTGAGACCCTTCGCCCGCGCCGTCGTCACATATTGCTTCTTGATCTCGTCGATGAAGGAATTCTTGGTGAGCAGCGTGGTGGTCGCAAATGCCGAAAGCAGCAGCGTGATCAGCGGCAGGGTCATGTGCCAGATGTAGTCGAGTGGCTTCTGCCACCAGGGCAGTTGCCAGAAATTGTCGGAGACAATGCCGCGGAGCGGGAACCAGTCGAAGAACGACCCGCCGGCGAAGATGACGATCAAGAGGATGCCGAACAGGAAGCTCGGCACGGCATAGCCGATGACGATGATGCCGGAGGTCCAGACGTCGAAGGCCGAGCCGTCGGAAACCGCCTTCTTGATGCCCAGCGGGATGGAGATTGCGTAGGAAAACAGCAGAATCCAGAGGCCGAGCGAGATCGAGACCGGCATCTTCTCCTTGATGAGATCGATGACCGAGGTGTTGCGGAAGAAGCTCTCGCCGAAGTCGAAGCGGATGTAATTCCACATCATCGTCGCGAAGCGCTCAAGCGGCGGCTTGTCGAAGCCGAATTGCTTCTCGAGCTTGGCGATGAATTCGGGATCAAGCCCTTGGGCACCGCGATAGCGCCCGCCTTCGTCGCCGCCGGCCTGCATCAGGTCGCCGCTGCTGCCGCTCAGGCGATCGGAGCCGCCAGCATTGGTGAGATCTGAAATCACCTGCTCGACCGGGCCGCCCGGCGCGAACTGTACGATGGCGAACGAGATCGCCATGATCCCGAAGATCGTCGGGATCATCAGAAGGAGGCGGCGCAGAATATAGGCACCCATCAGGCGAGCCTTTCGATCGACGTGTGGGCGATGGCCCGGACCGGCGAAGCGTCGGCATGCCGTCTATGGTGTCTCAATCCCTGTGTCTCCTTGCGGCTGTCAGGCCCGGATCGGGGCTTGTTTCAGTGATTCGTTTTTTTGCATTTGGAATCGAGACGCCATCCGAGTGCAAGGACTTCATTTGGGGGTAGCGTTTTTCGACCACCAGATCGACGGGAAGCCGATCGCATAGGTCGGGAGTTCGGCGGGGCGAGCAAATTTGTCCCAATAGGCGATGTTCATGTCGCGCTTGTAGTAAAGCGGCACGACGAAATTGTGGGCAAGGAGCACGCGGTCGAGCGCTTTCGTCGCCGCCACCAGCGTCTCGCGATCCTTGGCGAAAATGACCTTGTTGATCAGTGCATCGACACCCGGGTCGGCAATGCCGGCGTAGTTTCGCGAGCCCTGTTCCCCGGCGGAGCGCGAACCCCAATAGTCGAGCTGTTCGTTGCCGGGACTCAGCGTCTGTGCCCAGACGATCCAGGTCATGTCGTAGTCGAAAGCGCGCGTGCGATTGGTGTACTGCGAAGCGTCGACGGTGCGCACACGCGCGTCGATACCGATCTTCTTCAGGTTCTGGGCATAGGGAAGCGCGACGCGCTCGAGCGTGGCGCTGCTGAGCAGGATCTCGAATGAGAAGGGCTTGCCCGTCTTCGCCTCGACCATCCGATTGCCCTTGAGCTCGAAGCCGGCCTCCTTTAGCAGAGCGATCGCCTGGCGAAGGTTGTCGCGTCCCGCCTGTGGCGTGCCGCCCACCGGGTTCTTGTAGGGTGTCGTGAAGACTTCCGACGGCACCTTGTCCTTCACTTCGTCAAGGATCGCCAATTCAGCGCCCTGCGGCAGGGCCGACGAGGCGAGATCCGTATTCCAGAAGTAACTGTCGATCCGCGTGTACTGGTTGTAGAACACCGTGCGGTTCATTTCCTCGAAGTCGAGGGCATAGTTCAGCGCCTCGCGCACCTTTTCGTCATTGAAGGGCGGCCGGCGCATGTTCGGGACCAGAGCCTGCATGATGCCGGTGGCCCTCAGCGGATTGGGTAGGCTCTCGCGCTTGACGCGACCGTCCTTCACTGCCGGAAAATCATAAGCGGTTGCCCAGCGCGCCGCGATGTTTTCAAGCCAGTAATCACTGTTTCCCGAACGAAACGCCTCGAACTCGACATCCCGGTCACCGAAGAAGGTATAGCTGATCGAGCCGAAATTGTTCTGCCCGACATTGACGTTCAGCGACTTGCCCCAGTAGTCGTCCCTGAGCTCGTAGCGAATGGACGAGCCGGCCGAAAATGCGGCGATCTTGTAGGGGCCGGATCCCATCACCGGCTCAAGCGTCGTCTTGTTGATGTCGCGCGGCTTGCCGTCCGTTCCTTGGCCCTCCCACCAGTGCTTCGGCAGGATCTGCAGCTGGCCGAGGATGTGGGGCAGCTCGCGGTTGTTCTTCTCATCGAAATGGAAGGTGACGTCGCGTTCGCCGGTCTTTTCCGCCGAGGTCACATGCTTGTAGTAATTGGCGTAGAGCGGATCGAGCTCTTTGCTCTTGTCGAAGCTGAAGATGACGTCTTCCGGCGTCACAGGCTTTCCATCCGCCCATTTGGCTTCCTGCCGCAGCCGGAAGGTTGCGGATGAAATGTCTTCTGGGAACGAAACGCCTTGGGCGAGCAGACCGTAAGCGGTCGAGATCTCGTCATCGGCGGATTTCAGCAGCGTGTCGAAGACGAGCGTCAGCCCGACTGCGGGTTGTCCCTTGTCGAGGACCGGGTTGAAGGTATCAAATGTTCCGGTGCTCGACAGTTTGACGTCGCCGCCCTTGGGCGCATCCGGATTGACATAGTCGTAATGGGCAAAATCGGGCTTGTACTTCAGTTCGCCGATGAGGGAGAGGCCGTGATGCCAGTCGGCATGGTCGGCGCGTGCTGCAGGAGGAAGGAGGAGAAGTGTCGCTGCCAGTAGCGACGCTGCGATTCCAGGTTTCACGGTCCTGCAGAAGTTTGGCATCCAGCCGGTACCCCTTATATTTCAATCTTCTTTTGCGAGAGCATAGGCGAAATCGGGGCAATTGACAGGCACTGCCGCAAATCAGGCAAAATTTTTGAGTCACATCCCGGTGATTCACAAGCGCGTGACGCGTAAGGCTGAGGCAAAGACGGGGCCTTAGGATCGGGGTTCGTCGGACAGGGAATGCCGCGAGTTGGCGCTGCTGTCCGCGAGACAAATGGGACGAAATTCAATGATTGCTCCACTTCGACGTTGCGGCTCGGCGTTTCTTGCGTTGCTGCTGGGAACAAGCCTTCTGATTGCCGACAACGCGGCGGCCGAGGATGTGCCGGCAAAGGCGCTGTTCGGTGCCAAGGCCCTGCCAGCCGAAATGGCCGCGAACCCCTATGGTTTCTACGCGAAGGGCTGCCTTGCCGGCGGTGTCGCCATCCCGACCGACGGGCCCACCTGGCAGGCGATGCGGCTGTCGCGTAACCGCCGCTGGGGTCACCCGCAGATGATCGCGCTGATCGAGCAGTTTTCGCACGATGCCGCCGAAAAGGTCGGCTGGCCCGGCCTGTTGCTTGGTGACATCTCGCAGCCGCGCGGCGGTCCGATGCTTTCCGGGCACGCGTCCCACCAGATCGGTCTTGACGCCGATATCTGGCTGACGCCGATGCCGCAGCGCACGCTCACCTATCGCGAGCGCGAGGATATTTCGGCGACCTCGATGCTGCAGAAGAACAAGTTCCTGACGGTTGATCGTTCCATTTGGACGCCAAAACACGCGCAGCTCATCATGCTGGCTGCCAGCTACCCGCAGGTGGAGCGCGTCTTTGTCAATCCGGCGATCAAGAAGAAGCTCTGCGACACCTGGACCGGGGACCGATCGGCGCTTGGCAAGGTCCGGCCGATCTACGGCCATGACTATCACTTCCACATCCGCATCAAATGCCCCGCGGGCGCAGCGAGCTGCAAGGACCAGGCGGCGGTGCCGGCCGGCGATGGCTGCGACAAGTCGCTGGCCTGGTGGTTTACCGACGAGCCCTGGGCAAAGCCGAAGAAAAAGCCGGGCGAAAAGCCGGTGAAGCCAAGGCTCACGACCATGGCCGACCTGCCGAAAGCCTGCGCACTCGTGTTGAACGGTCCGGCGCCTGCCTCGGAAGAGGCCGCCACGTTTGGCACGGCCTATCGGGCGGCGGCACCTGCCCCTGCGATACAGGGTATCGAGCAGGTGATCGGCGCTGCCGCCGGAGACGTTCCGCCGGCCGATATTCCGGTGCCGCTGGCCCGTCCGACCTTGCGATGATCATGAACGCGTGAGCGGGGTGGGCGGGCTTCAATCTTCCCATCGCCGCGGCGTTCATGTATAGGGCGATCAAATCGATTTAAAGATTGATGCGAGGCCCGACATGGCGGATCGGAAATGCATTGCCCTGATCGCTCACGATCAGAAGAAGGACGATCTTGCGGCTTTCGCCAAGGTGCATGAAGCGGTTTTGTCCCAATGGCGCATCGTTGCGACAGGCACGACAGGCGGCCGTGTCCTCGATGTCTGTCCGGGGCTCGATATCACGCGCCTGAAAAGCGGTCCGCTCGGCGGCGACCAGCAGATCGGCGCGATGATCGCCACCGGCGAGGTGCAGCTTCTGATCTTCTTCGTCGATCCTCTGACGGCAATGCCGCATGACGTGGACGTCAAGGCGCTGATGCGTCTCGCGATCGTCTACGACATTCCAATGGCCCTCAACCAGGCGACAGCCGAACGGTTGATCGACTTCAACCCAAAATCATAAACGTGATCGCTTCTCATGAATTAGGCGGCTGCGGGCGGAAAACCGGACACACTTTCCCTTATCCCGCTCTAGCTGATAGACAGCGATATACCTGCCACGACGATCAGGATGGATCTTGCGATGCCCGGCACCAGTGAAAACGCCTTCCCCTTTCCGATCCTGATCGGTGATATCGGTGGCACCAATGCCCGCTTTGCCCTGCTCCTCGATGCTTTTGCCGAGCCGAAGCAGCTGCCGCCGATCAAGACCGGCGATTTCGAAACGATCGAGGAGGCGATGCAGAAGAGCATCCTCGACAAGACCTCGGTGCAGCCGCGTTCGGCGATTCTGGCGGTGGCCGGTCCGATCCGGGGCGATGAAATTCCGCTCACCAATGCCGGCTGGGTGATCAGGCCGAAGGACATGCTCTCGAGCCTTGGCCTCGAGGACGTACTGATCATCAACGATTTCGAGGCACAGGCGCTCGCCGTGGCCGCGCCGGCGGACGAGGATCTCGTGCAGATCGGTGGCGGCAGTGTTCGTCCCCTGACGTCGCGTGTGGTCCTCGGCCCGGGCACGGGTCTCGGCGTCGGCGGACTGGTCTTTGCCCAGCACACCTGGATCCCGGTACCGGGCGAGGGTGGCCATGTCGACATCGGCCCGCGTAGCGAACGCGACTTTCAGATCTGGCCCTTCCTCGAGCCGATCGAAGGGCGCATGGCCGGCGAGCAGATCCTCTGCGGGCGCGGCATCATGAATCTCTATCGCGCCGTCTGTGCCGCCGATGGCGTGGACCCGGTGCTCATCGATCCGGCGGAAGTGACGACGCACGCTCTGGCCGAGAGCGACAGGGCGGCGATCGAGACGATCTCGCTGTTCTGCACCTATCTCGGCCGCGTTGCCGGTGACATGGCGCTAATTTTCATGGCTCGCGGCGGCGTGTTCCTGGCGGGTGGCATCTCGCAGAAGATCTTGCCGGCGCTTATGAAATCACCGTTCCGTGACGCCTTCGAAGACAAGGCGCCGCACTCGGCGCTGATGAAGACGATCCCGACCTTTGCCGTCATTCATCCGATGGCGGCGCTCTCCGGTCTGGCCGCTTTTGCCCGCACGCCGAGGGATTTCGGTGTTGCAACGGAGGGACGCCGCTGGAGAAGCTGAGCAGTCGGCGCGCGCAAAGACTCGCCAAAGCGATACCAAACTACTATAGAGCCCCGGGAAAGGTCGGGCCGGAAACCGGCTCGCCACATTGGGTCCAGGGAAGACGGGCTTTTTGAGCGCCAGCAATAGAAAACAGCACGCGGTCGATTCCGATACGATCAGCGGAATTCTGAAACGGGTCATTGCGGAAAACGGTCGCGACCACATTCGCGGCTATGTCTTTGCCATAGCCTGTCTGGCCGTCGTCGCTGCAACAACCGGTTTCACGGCCTCGATCATGGAGACCGTGATCAACGAGGCTTTCGCCAACAAGCGGGCAGATATCGTCCTGCTCGTCTGCGGCGCGATCCTCGCAGCCTTCATTCTGCGCGGCTTCGCCACCTACGGCCAGGCCGTTGCCCTGTCGAAGATCGGCAACAACATCGTCGCGCGTTACCAGCGCCGGCTCTACGCCCATCTGATGGCGCTGAGCGTAGGCTATTTTAACGAGACGCGGTCGGCACAGCTTGCAGCTCAGATAAGCCAGAATGTCAGCGGCATCCGCGACGTGCTCAACCTGACGGTCACGTCGATCGCCCGCGATCTCCTGACCCTGATCGGTCTTGTCGGCGTCATGTTCGCCAAGGACTGGCTGCTGTCGATCATCGTCTTCGTCGCGGCGCCGCCATTGCTGCTCGGCCTGCGCTACGTTTCCAGGCGCCTGCGTTCGGCAACGCGCGAATCGATCGAGGTCAATAGCCGCGTTCTCGGTGCGATGCAGGAAACGATCCAGGGCATTACCATCGTCAAGGCCTTCACCATGGAAGGCGAACTGCGCGGCAAGGTCGATGCGATCATCGATCGGGCCGAGAACCGGGCGAACCGCATTGCGCGGTTGAGCGAGCGCACGGCGCCGATGACCGAAACCTTCGCCGGCCTCGCGATTTCTGCTGTGCTTGCCTATTCCGCCTTCCGCGCGATCTATGCGGACGTGCCGCCCGGCGCCTTCTTCGCCTTCGTGGTGGCTCTTCTGATGGCCTATGATCCGGCCCGCCGACTGGCGCGGCTGCAGGTCTCGATGGAGCGTGCTGCCGTCAATGCCCGCATGGTCTACGAAATCCTCGACACCGTGCCGCATCAGCGCGACAAGGCGGACGCCAAGGAACTGACCTTCACGAGTGCCGCCGTCGAGCTGCGCGACGTCCGTTTCCAATACGCCAATGGCGACGAGGTTCTGAAAGGCGTCAGCTTCGTTGCAGAAGGCGGCAAGACGACGGCGCTCGTCGGCCCCTCCGGTGCCGGCAAGTCGACGGTCATCAGCCTCATCCCGCGGTTCTACGATCCGGCTTCCGGCCAGATCCTGATCGATGGGCAGGATATTGCCGACGTTACCAAGCAGTCGCTGCGCAAGAGCATCGCCTATGTGTCACAGCAACCCTACCTCTTCGAAGGATCGATCCGCGACAACATCCGCTACGGGCGCATCGATGCGACCGACGCGGAGATCGAGGAAGCCGCGCGGCTTGCCTATGCGCATGATTTCATTCTGGCGCAGCCGCAGGGATACGATACCCCGGTCGGCGAAAACGGCATGACGCTTTCCGGCGGCCAGCGCCAGCGGCTGTCCATCGCCCGTGCACTCGTGCGCAATGCGCCGATCCTGCTGCTCGACGAGGCCACCTCGGCGCTCGATACCGAATCGGAAGCCGCCGTGCAGAAGGCGCTCGATTACGCCATGAACGGCCGTACGGTGATCGTCATCGCGCATCGCCTTTCGACCGTCGTCAATGCCGACAAGATCATCGTCATGAAGGATGGTTCCGTCGTCGAGGAGGGCACGCATGCCGAGCTTGCACGGCGACCGGACGGTCTCTACGCTCGGCTTCACAATCTTCAGGGCCAGTCGCCTGAGGCCAAGGCGCCCGAAGCGCCGGCCGGCGCCGAAATCTAGAACATTTCCAGCAAAAGCGCGTAGCGGTTTTGCGTCCGGAAATGCGTAAGAACAATGAGATAGAGCGTTTCCCGACGCCGTTTTGACTGGGAACGCGCTAACAGCGGACGAGAAGGAAATCACCGATGGGCGAACCCGATATGAAGCTCGTGGTGGTGGGTGCTGCAGGCCGTATGGGCCAGACGCTGATACGCACGGTCCACGCGATGGACGGCGTGCGCCTGCATGCCGCCATCGAGCGCCCGGGTTCTCCCTTCATCGGCCGTGACGCCGGCGAAGTGGCCGGTCTCGGGCCGATCGGCGTGCCGGTCACCGACCAGCCGCTCGAAGCGTTCGTCGAGGCGGAAGGCGTGCTTGATTTCACAGCACCCGCGGGCACCGTCGAGTTTGCCGGCCTTGCGGCCCAGGCCCGCATCGTCCATGTCATCGGGACCACCGGCTGCTCGGCCGACGACGAGGCGAAAATCCGTGCTGCTGCGCGTCACGCCCGGATCGTCAAGTCGGGCAATATGAGCCTCGGTGTGAACCTGCTCGGCGTGTTGACGGAAAAGGCGGCGCGTGCGCTCGGCCCCGCCAATTGGGATATCGAAATCCTCGAAATGCACCACAAGCACAAGGTCGATGCGCCCTCGGGCACCGCATTGCTTCTCGGCGAAGCGGCGGCGACGGGACGCGGCATCAGCCTTGCCGACAATTCGGTGCGCGTGCGTGACGGTCATACGGGCCCGCGTCCGGCCGGTACGATCGGCTTTGCGACGCTGCGCGGCGGCTCGGTCATCGGCGAACACTCGGTCATTCTCGCCGGCGAAGGCGAGCAGGTGACGCTCTCGCACAGTGCCACGGATCGCTCGATCTTCGCGCGCGGCGCCGTCACGGCGGCGCTTTGGGCACGCAGCCAGAAACCCGGCTTCTATTCCATGCTCGACGTTCTCGGGCTCAACTGACCTTTCCACTCTCAAGTCTCAAGGGGAATTCGACATGAGCGGTACTCTCGTCCTCGTCCGGCATGGCCAGAGCGACTGGAACCTGAAGAACCTGTTTACCGGCTGGCGTGATCCGGACCTGACGGAACTCGGCGTCGCGGAAGCCAGGGCCGGCGGCAAGGCGCTTGCCGAATATGGCATCAAGTTCGACATCGCCTTCACCTCGGACCTCGTCCGTGCCCAGCGCACCTGCCAGTTCGTGCTCGACGCCGTCGGCCAGTCCTCGCTCGAAACGATCCGCGACCAGGCGCTCAACGAGCGCGACTACGGCGACCTCTCCGGCCTTAACAAGGACGACGCACGCGAGAAGTGGGGCGAAGAGCAGGTGCACATCTGGCGCCGCTCCTACGACGTGCCGCCTCCGGGCGGCGAAAGCCTGCGTGACACCGGTGCCCGCGTCTGGCCCTATTACCTGACCGAGATCCTGCCGCGCGTGCTGTCGGGCCAGAAGGTTCTGGTCGCCGCCCACGGCAACTCGCTGCGCTCGCTGGTCATGGTGCTCGATCGTTTGACCAAGGAAGAGATCCTGAAGCTCAACCTCGCGACCGGCGTGCCAATGGTCTACAAGCTCAAGGCCGACTCGACGGTCGCTTCCAAGGAAGTGCTGGGCGACATGTCCGGCGCCCACTGAGCGCTGACAAATATGGAAATGAAGAAGGGGCGCCGAGCGCCCCTTTTTTGTTTTTCCAAGCAGTTCCAGGAAAGGTGCGAAGCGGCTTTCCGTCCGGATCTGCGTGACTTGAAAGCATCAGATCGTGCCGTCCGCCGCCTTGCCGGCTTCCCAGCCGAGGATCGCGCGCTTGCGCGTCAGGCCCCAGTGGTAGCCGGTGAGATCGCCGCTCTTGCCGAGTGCGCGATGGCAGGGAACCACGAAGGAGATCGGATTACGCCCGACCGCGGCACCGACGGCGCGCGAGGCCGTCGGCTGGCCGATCGTCCCGGCGATGTTCGAATAGGTGGTGGCGCAGCCGAGCGGGATCTTCAACAATGCCTGCCAGACCCGGATCTGAAAATCGGAGCCGATCAGGAAGATATGCAGCGGCTCTTCCTGGCGCCAGCGCGAGGGATCGAAGATGCGTGCCGCATAGTGGGCGGTGGCCGCACTGTCTTCGATATAGCTGGCGTTCGGCCAGCGTTGCGCCATGTCCTCGAAGCTCGCCTGTTCGCCGCCGCCATCGTTAAAGGCGAGGCCTGCCAGGCCGCGGTCTGTGATCATCACCAGCGCCGTGCCGAAGGGCGAGGGATGGTAACCGTAGCGGATCGTCAGGCCGGTGCCGCGCGCCTTCCATTCGCCGGGCGACATCGCCTCGTGGGTGACGAACAGGTCGTGCAGGCGGCTCGGCCCTGACAGGCCGACCTCGATGCTGGTTTCGAGCAGCGGCATGTCTTCCTGGCGCAACAGGCGCTTGGCATGGTCGAGCGTCACCGCCTGGAGGAAGGCCTTCGGCGAAAGCCCGGCCCAGCGGGTGAAGACCTTCTGGAGTTGCGTCGGCGACTGCTTCAGGCGGTGCGCCACCGTTTCGAGCGACGGCTGGTCGCGATAATCCTCGGTGAGCATTTCGATCACGCGGCTGACCGTATCGTAATCGGTGCCTTTCGGCGTGATGTCTGTGGGTACGGATGTCGCAATGTTCATGGCTCTTCTCCTGTCATGTCACAGGTAATCCCTTGCTGGTCCAGGAAACCACCCGAAACTTGAACGAATGCGCGGATTTGCGTCCCATTGGTCGTTCGGCGAGCGTCAGCGGCGGCGAACGGTCGCAAGCGCACCCGAGAGGGCGAGCGCGAAGGTCTCGCGATCGTCGCGATTGAGAAACGAACCGATGTCGGTCCGGCGGCCACCACCGCTGATCGTCATCGAGATGATGCCGATTTCCTGATGGCGGGCGACATTGAAGCGGGCCCAGAACGGATTGAAGCGGTGTTCGGTGATCTGGCCCGACGGCGTGAACTTGCGCACGGAAACATCGGTTCTGGAAACGCTGACCTCTTCGCGGCTGAGCGCCGAGCGGTAATTCAGCCAGAAGGCGCCGAACAGCAGCAGGTAGTCGAGCCCGAAGAAGAACACGATCGGCCAGGCGCCGATGACGAGGAAGACAAAAGCGTGCACCAGGCTGAGCAGTCCGGCGATCAGGAAGACGATCCTGAAGCCTTTTCGCCCGAGCGAACGATAGGGCGTAAGCTCGGCGGTGAAGACCGGCGCATCCTCGGGCGGGGTGGTGACGTTGCCATTGATCATGACCTTTGACTATAGATGCATCATGAAAAACGTGAAGCCGAAATTCCCCGTCAGCGCCGCAAAACCCAAGACGAGCCGCCGCGCAACGCCGCGGGTGAAGAGCCTCTACAGCCAGGACGAGCTCAAGGAGATTTTCCGCCGCTTCTCGATCCAGCGCCCCGAGCCGAAGGGCGAGTTGGAGCACGTCAACCCGTTCACGCTCGTCGTTGCCGTGGCGCTCTCGGCCCAGGCGACCGATGCCGGCGTCAACAAGGCGACGCGCGCACTCTTCGCCATCGCCGATACGCCGGAGAAAATGCTGGCGCTTGGGGAGGAAAAGGTCCGGGACTACATCAAGACCATCGGCCTTTATCGCAACAAGGCGAAGAACGTCATCGCGCTCAGCGAAAAGCTGATCCGCGATTTTGGTGGCGAAGTGCCGCGCACGCGGGAGGAACTGGTGACCCTTCCGGGGGTCGGTCGCAAGACCGCCAATGTGGTGTTGTCGATGGCCTTCGGCCAGTCGACGATCGCCGTCGACACCCACATCCTCCGCATCGCCAACCGCCTCTGTCTGGCACCGGGCAAGACCCCAGACCAGGTGGAAGACAAGCTGATCAAGATCATCCCGGATGAATACCTCTACCACGCGCATCACTGGCTGATCCTGCACGGGCGCTACTGTTGCAAGGCGCGCAAGCCCGAATGCGAGCGCTGCGTCATCGCCGATCTCTGCAAGTCGCCGGAAAAGACCTGCGAGATCCCGGCGCCGCTCGTCGAACTGCCGCCGCAGATCATCTCCGCCGCAGGCTGAGGCACCCTGGTGTTGTCTTGACGGTCGGCGTCAGGCCGACACCAGCCGGTCGATCAGCGTGCCGATCGTCTCCGCGTAAAGCTCGGCCGAAGCACCATCGGCGATGTCGAGCGCCGCGCGATCGAAGGCGGCCGAAAGCAGCGAGGCCATGGCCGACAGCCTTTCCGGGCCCGGCACTGCCGGCGCCATCGCCTCGGCAATGCCCTCCTCCAGGGTTCTCTGGGCATTGGCCGCGTCGATCGCGGCCATTTCCTGCTTGCCGAGCACCGCCGGCCCGTCGAGCAGCAGCAGACGGATTCGGCCCGGCTCGCGCATCGCGTCGAAATAGGCGCGGGCACCGACTTTCAGTGCGTCGCGGGGCGTGAGGTCGTTGGCCGTTGCCTGCTCGATCGATATCGCCACTGCGCCCGCCTCCCGCTCCGCCACGGCACGGAACAATGCCTTCTTGTCTTCGAAGTGGTGATAGAGCGCGCCGCGGGTCAATCCGGCGGCGGCAACAATATCGGGCGTGGAGGTATCGGCATAACCCCGGGTGACGAAAAGGCCACGCGCGGCATCGAGGATCGCGGTGCGCGTCGTGTCGGATCGCTCGCGATTGGAGCGACGGGAGACTTCCTGTTGCATGCATGCAGCCTGTATGTTAATTAAAGATACATACAGATTGTATGATATTGCCGGAGCGAGGGAAAGCCATGAAATCGACGAGCTACTATCCTGTCATCATGACATCAGATGTTGCCGCCACCGCCGCCTTTTACATCGAGCACTTCCGCTTCCAGGCGCTCTTCACCAGCGATTGGTATGTGCATCTGCAGTCGGTCGAGGACGAGCATGTGACGCTGGCGGTGCTCGACTACCGCCACGAGACGATCCCGGAGGAAGCACGTACGCCCACCCGCGGTCTTCTGCTGAATTTTGAGGTCGAGGATCCGGATCGCATTTACGCGCAAGCGGTTGCCGCCGGGCTTCCGATCCTGAAGACGTTGCGAGACGAGGTCTTCGGTCAGCGTCATTTCATCACCGCCGATCCGAACGGCGTGCTGATCGATGTCATCAAGCCGATCCCGCCGAGCGCCGAATTCGCCGCAGCTTACGACGAAAGCGCGCTTCCGACGGCCTGATGCGATGGCCCCACGTCTTTTGTCTTCCAAATGGCCGGAAAACCGGTATTAACGAACACCGGCCATCACGGAGACCGGACGAGGTTCATGACAAAATACGACGTGCTGACGATCGGCAATGCCATCGTTGATATCATCGCGCGCTGCGACGATGCCTTTCTCAATGAAAACGGCATCATAAAGGGCGCCATGAACCTCATCGATGCCGAACGAGCCGAGTTGTTGTACTCGCGCATGGGCCCGGCCGTCGAAGCGTCCGGCGGCAGCGCCGGCAATACGGCAGCCGGTGTCGCCAGCCTTGGCGGTCGCGCTGCCTACTTCGGCAAGACCGCGAGCGACCAGCTCGGCGAGATCTTCGCGCACGACATCCGCGCCCAGGGCGTTTACTTCCAGACGAAGCCGCTCGAAAACGTGCCGCCGACCGCGCGCTCGATGATCTTCGTCACCGAGGATGGCGAGCGCTCGATGAACACCTATCTCGGCGCCTGCGTCGAGCTTGGCCCCGAGGATGTGGAGGCCGACGTCGTCGCTGAGGCCAAGGTCACCTATTTCGAAGGCTATCTCTGGGATCCGCCGCGGGCCAAGGACGCCATCCGCGAGACCGCGCGGATCGCCCACGAAAACGGCCGCGAAACCGCGATCACGCTGTCCGACAGCTTCTGCGTTCACCGCTATCGCGAGGAGTTCCTCGAACTCATGCGATCAGGCACGGTCGATATCGTCTTCGCCAACAGGCAGGAAGCGTTGGCCCTCTACGAGACCGAAGACTTCGATCTGGCGCTGGAAAAACTCTCGAAGGATTGCAAGCTCGCTGCCGTGACTCTCAGCGAAGAAGGCTCGGTGGTCGTGCGTGGAGAGGAGCGGGTTCGGGTCCGCGCAACGCCGATCGCCCAGGTCGTCGATACGACCGGTGCCGGCGACCTCTATGCCGCGGGCTTCCTGCACGGCTACACGACCGGACGCTCGCTCGAAGACTGCAGCAGGCTCGGCAATCTCGCCGCCGGCATTGTCATCGGTCAGATCGGCCCGCGGCCGATGGTCTCGCTGGAAACGGCCGCCAAGCAGGCGGGTCTCGCCTGATTCGTCCTGATTGAATTTTGTGAAAAGCAGGCGTGGCCTTACTTGAAGGCCTCGCCGGGATAGGCGCCCCAGATCTCGCTCTGGGCGATCCAGCCTTCGACGCCCTGCGTCTCGGCATGGCACCAGTCGCCATTGCATTCGCCGACATGCACGATGACCCCCGGCTCCATGCGGGCGACGATCGGGGATGTACCCTGCGGATCGCGGCGCATGTTGACGAAGACGCCTTCGCCCTTGCCGCGCATCCAGGGCGCTGCGACGGCTGTACGGTCGCCGGAAAGCAGCGCCTGGTTGACCCAGCCTTCGGTGCCGTCGGCGTCGCGGATACGGCGCCAGTTATCGTATTCCTGGATGATCTCCACGGGAACGCCGGGCTTCATGTAGCGGAAGGCGACCGCGTAATCGACGCTCGGGCCGATCCGGAGATTGACGCTCTTCGACTTGAGGCTCACGAAGCGCGGCAGCGGCAGTCCGCTGGCGCCCTTGGCAGCTTGAGCGTAAGCCGCCGACGCCATGATCCCGGCGCCAAGGCAGGCGGCGATCAACGAGAACGAGAATCTGGAAATGACATGACGCATGACGAAGCTCATTTTCCGTGGCACTAGCTTTTGCGGGCGCAGTTCACCTGGGGCCCAACACACGGGCTGAAATCGCGGGGACGAACGCGCGAGTTTTGTTTGTCTTCCCGGTGGGGTCTGGTAGAAATTGCGGCTACAGGGAGAAAGTATCGCCCAACTTGGTTAAGGACCCGTCAACAAGGCCCGTCGCAGCAATGACAAGCAAGAAGAAGCCCACGGTCTACATCACCCGTAAACTGCCTGATATCGTCGAGACGCGCATGCGCGAACTTTTCGATGCGGAGTTGAACATCGACGACACGCCGCGCAGCCAGCCCGAGCTCGTCGCGGCGGTGAAGCGCGCCGACGTGCTGGTGCCGACAGTGACCGATCGCATCGATGCGGCGCTGATCGAGCAGGCCGGCCCACAGCTGAAGCTGATCGCCAGCTTCTCGAATGGGGTCGACAATATCGACGTCGACGCCGCAGCGCGCAAAGGCATCACCGTCACCAACACGCCGAACGTGTTGACGGAGGACACCGCCGACATGGCGATGGCGCTGATTCTCGCAGTGCCGCGCCGGCTTGCCGAAGGTGCGCAGATCCTGACCGATCGCAAGGGCGAATGGGCCGGGTGGTCGCCGACCTGGATGCTCGGCCGGCGCATTGCCGGAAAGCGCATCGGCATCGTCGGCATGGGCCGGATCGGCACCGCGGTCGCACGCCGCGCCAAGGCCTTCGGCCTTTCGATCCACTATCACAACCGTCACCGGGTGAACGCGGAAACCGAAGAGATGCTGGAGGCGACCTACTGGGACAGCCTCGACCAGATGCTGGCCCGCGTCGATATTGTTTCGGTCAACTGCCCGTCGACGCCGGCGACCTATCACCTGCTCTCGGCCCGCCGCCTGGCGCTGATGCGGCCTGACAGCTATATCGTCAACACAGCCCGCGGCGGCATCATCGACGAGACGGCGCTGATCAAGTCGCTGCGCGAAGGCAAGATCGCCGGTGCCGGCCTCGACGTTTTCGAGAACGAGCCGGCGGTCAATCCGAAGCTGATCAAGCTTGCCGGCGAAGGCAAGGTCGTGCTCCTGCCACACATGAGTTCGGCGACGCTCGAGGGCCGCATCGATATGGGCGACAAGGTGGTCATCAACATCCGCACCTTCTTCGACGGCCATCGCCCGCCGGACCGCGTGCTTCCGGGCCGCGACTGATCGCGGAGCGCCGCACGGTCCTGCCGTGCGGCTGTCCGTCCGGCCTGCTCAAGGTTAGAAGCTAGCTAGAGTGTCTTGCGCATCTCGATCGCCGTCGGCCGGGTAAAGCCGGGGTGGCACATCGTACCGGTTTCGACGAAGCCCCAGGCGGCGAACGCCCGGTGGTTTTCGGTGAGTTCGATGCGGGTGAGTAGCCGCAACGCCGAAAGGCCGAGCGCTCGCGCTGTCGCCTCCGCTTCCGCGAGCAGCAACCGGCCGATACCCTTTCCCTGTGTCTGTGGGGCAACCGCGAGCTTGCCGATGTAGAGGCAATCGGCTTCAGGCTTGCAAAAGATGCAGCCGACAAGCCGCTCGCCGTCGCTGACGCCAAAGGCGATCTCGTCGGCACTCTTCTGCCGGAGCGATTCGACGGTGAGTACGTGCGCCGAGGAGGGCGGGTCGACCCGTCCGTCCATGTAGGAGAAGGCGCCAAGGATCAGCTTCAGCAGCTCCTCGTGCCGGTCGAAACTTTCACTGATGCGAAAGATCTGCACCATGATCGGCCTACGCTCTGCGATGGTAACGGATGGTGTTGAACTGCGCCGTCAGCGCGTCATACATCAACAGCCGACCGACCAGCGGTTCGCCGAAACCGGCGATCACCTTGATTGCCTCCATCGCCTGGAGCGTGCCGATGACGCCGGTCAGGGCGCCGACGATGCCCGCTTCGGCACAGGAGGGCACGACGCCGGCCGGCGGCGGTTCCGGGAAAAGATCGCGATAGGAGGGGTTCGGCCGCCCATCGCTGCCTGCCTTGTACGGCATCAGCACCGTCAGCGATCCGTCGAAGCGGCCGACGGCGCCGGTTACAAGCGGAATGCCGACCGCGGCTGCCGTATCGGCTGCGAGATAGCGCGTGTCGAAATTGTCCGAGCCGTCGATCACCAGGTGATATTGCCGGAACAGCGCCTCGGCATTGTCGGGGTTAAGCCGCAGCCTGTGTTCGTCGACGCTGACATGCGGGTTGAGTGAACCGATCGCTTCGGCTGCTCGCTCGACCTTGGCGCGATCGATGTCCTCGGTGCGGTGAATGATCTGCCGCTGCAGGTTCGAGAGTGCAACGATGTCGTCGTCGACGACGCCGATCCGGCCGATGCCAGCGGCCGCGAGATAGACGAGCACCGGGGCGCCGAGCCCGCCGGCGCCGATCACCAGCACACGTGCCGCTTTGAGTTTTTGCTGCCCCGCGCCGCCGATTTCCGGCAGCACGATATGGCGGGCGTAGCGGGCGATCTCCGATTGGTCGAGCTTGTTCTCACCGGTCATGCAACATCCTCCTCATCCCGCTCGGCCGGGTGGCCGATCGATTCTCAAGCGAGAGCGGATGCGGGCGGAAAACCGCACACACTTTTCCCCATCCGCTCTTGCTTATCCCGTAACGCTCCCGTGCGAAACGGTCAGGAAGCGGCCGCGATCGCCAAGTGCGTCGAACATCGCCTGGTCCGTTCCCGTCATGAAGGCCTGGCCGCCGAGGCCATCGACGAGGTCGAACAGCGCCGCACGCCGGTTGACGTCGAGATGCGCGGCGATCTCGTCGAGCAACATGATCGGCGCGTGGCCAGTCATGTCGCCGACGAGGCGCGCATGCGCCAGCACCAGTCCGACGAGCAGCGCTTTCTGCTCGCCGGTCGAGCAGCGTGCGGCTTCCATGTCCTTGTCCCGATGACGCACCAGCAGGTCGCTTCGGTGCGGCCCATCGAGCGTCCGGCCCGCCGCTGCGTCGCGCGGCCGCCCGTCGCGCAACATTGTCAGATATTGCTCTTCGAGATCATAGGCCGGGCGATGGCCCTCGTCGTCGAGAAAGCCGGACAGCGCCAGGCGGGCGGACGGAAAAACGCTGTCATCGACGTTCCGCTCGACGAGCGCGGTCAAGAGGCCGAGCATCTCCTGCCTTGCCAGCGCCATGGAAACCCCGAGACCGGCCATCTCTCGCTCAATTGCGGTCAGCCAGGACGGATCCGGGCGAAACTCGCTGAGCAGCCGGTTTCGGCTGCGCATCGCCCGATCGAATTCGCTGGCGCGTCGGCCATGCTCAGGATCGAGCGAAAGCACCAGCCGATCGAGGAAGCGCCGCCGGTCGGCCGAAGGCCCGGTGAAGAGCCCGTCCATCGATGGCGTCAGCCAGAGAACGCGCAGGTGATCCGTCAGTTCGTCGACGGTTGATGCCGGAGTTCCGTTGAGCCGCAGCCGCCGGGATTGGCCCTCGGTTACCCCGGCGGTGCCGGTGCCGATTTCGACCGGCCCCTCCATGCCCTCGACCTCCGCAAAGACGGAAAACCCGTCGCTCGCGCCGACGCGGGTGACGTCGGCGTAAGCCGCGCGCCTCAAGCCTCGTCCTGGCGAGAGGAAGGAAACCGCTTCCATCAAATTGGTCTTGCCGGCGCCGTTCTCTCCCGTCAGCACCACATGGCGCTGGTCGAGCTCCAGCGAGAGAGCCGCATAGTTGCGGAACTCCGTGAGCTTCAAGCGGTTGAGAAAGACCTTGTGGGGCATGGGCAAACCGGATTCGACGTTGGGCGCCAGCTACAGCGCCGCGCGTCATATCAGACGCGCAAAGGTCGCTGTAGCACTTTGAATTGCTGCATGTCTTCGTCCTTAAATCGAGGTCGATTTAAGGAGACATGCAGTAGGACGAAAGCGTTGGCCAAGGCAAGACGAAATGGCCAGCGCGTCGATATCGCCTGGGATAGGTCGATATCGGCAGGGGATAGGCGACAAACCCCTTGAATCAGGTGCTTTTCTTGAGCGCCTCGGTCAAATATGACAGTTTCATGACAATCCACGGATGGATATATTTGTAATGCTGGCTTGGTTCCGCAAACTGCTTCCCCGCGAAGATCGCTTCTTCGACCTTTTCGCAAAACACGCGCTCACCGTTGTCGGTGCCGCCGAAGCGCTCGACAGGCTGCTTGCCGGTGGCGACGACATGGAGAAACAGTGCGACCGGATCGTCGCGCTTGAGGATGAAGCGGATCATATTACTGGCGAAGTGCTCCTGGCGGTGCGCCGGTCCTTCATCACGCCCTTCGACCGCGGCGACATCAAGGACCTGATCCAGTCGATGGACGATGCCATCGACATGATGCACAAGACGGTCAAGACGATCCGGCTCTACGAGCAGAAGACATTCGATCCGGGCATGCGCGAGATGGCGACGATCATCGTCCAGGCCGCGCATCTGATCGGCGAGGCCATTCCGTTGCTCGACCGTATCGGCGCCAATCACAATCGCCTTATCGCCATCGCCGAGGAAGTTACCCGCATCGAGGGGCGTGCCGACGAATTGCACGACCTCGGCCTCAAGGATCTCTTCCGCCGTCACGGCGCCAGCAACCCGATGGCCTATATCATCGGCAGTGAGATCTATGGCGAGCTCGAAAAGGTGATCGATCGCTTCGAGGACGTCGCCAATGAAATCAGCGGCATCGTGATCGAGAACGTCTGATGGATGCGACGCTCGCCTTTCCGTTGCTCGTCGGGCTGATCGGCATCGCGCTGTTCTTCGACTTCCTGAACGGTTTGCACGACGCTGCCAACTCGATCGCGACAATCGTCTCGACGCGGGTGCTGAGACCGCAATACGCGGTCATCTGGGCAGCCTTTTTCAACTTCATCGCCTTCCTGTTCTTTGGCCTGCATGTGGCCGAGACGCTCGGCAAGGGCATCATCGATCCCGGCATCGTCACGCCGCTGGTGATCTTTTCGGCCCTCATGGGGGCGATCGTCTGGAACATCGTCACCTGGCTCTTCGGCATTCCGTCGAGTTCGTCGCATGCGCTGATCGGCGGCCTCGTCGGTGCCGGCCTTGCCAGCACCGGCTTTAGTTCCATCGTCTGGACCGGTCTTCTCAAGACCGTCGGCGCCATCTTCATGTCGCCGGCGATAGGCTTCTTCCTGGCCTTGCTCCTGGTGTTGATCGTCTCCTGGATTTTCGTGCGGCAGACGCCCTTTGCCGTCGACCGCACCTTCCGCGTGATGCAGTTCGTTTCCGCGTCGCTCTATTCGCTCGGCCACGGCGGCAATGACGCGCAGAAGACCATGGGCATCATTGCCGTTCTGCTCTTCTCGCAGGGCTATCTCGGTTCGGAGTTCTACGTGCCCTTCTGGGTGGTCATAACCTGCCAGGCGGCAATCGCGCTCGGCACGCTGTTCGGCGGCTGGCGCATCGTGCACACCATGGGCTCGAAGATTACCAGGCTCAATCCTATGCAGGGCTTCTGCGCCGAAACCGGCGGGGCGATCACGCTCTTTGCCGCCACCTGGCTCGGCATTCCCGTCTCGACGACGCACACCATCACCGGTGCGATCATCGGCGTCGGTGCGGCGCGGCGCGTCTCGGCGGTCCGCTGGGGGCTTGCCGGCAATATCGTGATTGCCTGGTTCATCACCATGCCGGCCGCGGCGGCGATTTCGGCGCTCGCCTATTTCCTGATCGATCTGATCTTCTGATCGAAGCGAACAGCGTCTCCCGCTTCAATCGGTGGGAGACGTGCATCATTTCTCGATCCGAGGCGCGGGGCTGTCCCGCCCGCCCTGATGCAAGGTCAGGCTCCCGGCGCGGGTGCCGGTTACGGTGAAGCTGATCTGCGCATCGATAAGCTTCGCAAAGAAACGGTGTTCGGCCTCCGGAAAGATTTCGATCCGATCCTGTCCCGTTGCCTGGGCAAACAGCCGATCTCCATCGCGAAAGATCGTCAGCTCGAAGCTGGGGGCCAGCCGATAGGTGCCGACATAGGCGTCCTAGCTCGTCGGATCGACGGTTATCGCAGTGCGCCTGGCATTTGCCGGCGCAAGCGGAGCGTTGCGGTTGAGCAGGTGTTGGCCGATATCGTCCACGCCGACCTCGGTCGACGCATTGGAGAGGGCGACGACGCCGATACCGGTCGACGGTCGGTAGCCGACGAAGGACCGATAGCCGCCGGTCCCGCCATTGTGCCAGATAATCTGCTCGTCGCCCTTGCCCGAGATCACCCAGCCGAGTGCCTGCTGGTCGTCTCCCCCGTTGCCGAGCGGCTGCCGGGTCGCAAGTAGCATGGTGAAGGCCGGCGCCAGCGGCGATGACGTTTTCCCCATGGCCGCCTCCAGGAATATCAGAAGATCGTTCGTCGTGGAGCGCAGCGCGCCGGCTCCTTGCAGCGCGTTGAGATCCCAGTCTCTCACCGGCTCCAGCGCCGCATTGTGGCCCGTCGCCCGCCTTTCGGCCCAGCCGGGCTGCGACGAGATCGCCGTGTCCTTCATGTCGAGAGGCGCTGTGATGCGGCTGATGACGAGCTCTTCGTAGGAAAGGCCGGCCTTCAAGGCGAGCGCGTGGCCGAGAAGCCCGGCGCCGAGATTGGAGTACTCGTGCTCGACGCCAGGGCGCCGCAGCGGCTTGTGATGGGACAGGAAGGCATAAAGCTTTGCAGTGCCGTAGTCCGCATACGGATTGCTTGTGTCTGTCGGGTCCAGATTGGTGGGTAGCCGCGGCAGACCGGACATGTGCGTCGCCAGGTCCTTCAGCGTGATCGGCTCCTCCTTGTCGTCCGGCATCGCCACACCTGGCGGAAACAACGCGGAGACGGGCGTGTCGAGGCGCAGCGTGCCTTTTTCAATCGCGTCCGCGAGCAACAGCGCGGTGAAGACTTTGGTGACCGAGCCGATCTCGAACACGGTCCGTCCATCGACCGGGCGCGGGTCACCTTTGGCCGGATGGCCATGCGCGACGATGCGTCGTCCATTGGCATCGATGATTCCGACGACAATGCCGACCGACTGCTGCTGCTTGTCGATTCGATCGGTCAGAATATTCAGGATTTCGGCATCGGTCGGAGCCGCGGAAAGGTTGTCCGCATGGGCGGCGGCGCCAAGCGTCATGGCGACGATCCAGTTCAGAAAGAAGGTCCGCATGATGAGAAGATAGGAAACCAATCTTTGGTTGCGATGGGTGCGAAGCGCATGCCAGCCGATTTCGATCAAGCTTCTGTCGAGACTCGATCGGCAATCGGCGAGATACCGTCGCCGACAGCGATTACGCCGGGGTTGCGGAAACGCTTCACGGATCCCAATAGGGCGGATCGCCAAAAGCTTCCTTCAGATGTTGGGCGATGGCTCGGAGCTTGGCGGAGACGCGTCGTCCTTCCGGATGCGCCATGTAGATGAATTCGGGCTCCGGACGCAGCCCGACATCGATCTCACGCAATTGCCCTTTGCGCACCGCGGGGCCGGCGATGAAGGCGGGCAACAGCGCGATGCCGAGCCCGGCGACGGCGGCGTCGTGCATCATGTCGCCATTGTTCATGCCGAGGGCCAGGCGCGCCCTGACGATCGTTGCACCGGAAGGTCCCTCGAACCGCCAATCGGCCGCACCGCGATTGGTGTAGAAGACGCCGCGATGGCCTTCGAGCTCGGCAAGCGACGCCGGCGTGCCGTGTCGTTCAAGATAATCGGGCGAGGCGACGAGCAGGCGCCGGCTTCTGGCAAGTTTCCAAACCATCAGGCGGGAATCTGCGATCACGCCGTGGCGGACAATCGCGTCGTAGCCTTCCGAGGCCGCATCGACCCGCCGGTCGTCGAGGTCGAGCGTCAGTTCGATTTCCGGATGGCGCGCCAGGAACGGATAGAGCGCCGGACCGAGATGCCGGCGGCCAAAGCTGACGGGCGCGGCGATCCGAAGCGGCCCCGTCAGCTGTCCGCGCCGCTCGGCAAGGTCGCTCGCGGCCGCCTGCACCTCGCTGACGATCCTGACGGCGCGCTCGCGGAAGGCGATGCCGTCCTCGGTGAGCGTCAGCTTGCGCGTCGTGCGATGGAGGAGCGTGGCGTTGAGCCCGCGCTCCAGTTCCGCCACGCGTTCGCTGACGACGGATTTCGACAGGCGCAGGCGCCGCGCCGCTTCACTGATCGAGCCAGCTTCGGCGACCGCGACAAAGGCGGTTATTCCCTCGATCTTCACCATCGTTCGACTTTTCCGAATTCGAGTTCCACAATTGGGAGACTAATCCGAACGATCGTTTTCCGCCATATCTGTCTGCATTCGAGGATGACGGTTCCAGCCAACCGAGCCGATCTCCTCTTCAACCCAACAAGAGGACTTTCATCATGTCACGTTTGCAGAACAAGACGGCACTCATCACCGGCGGCACCAGCGGCATCGGTCTCGAAACCGCACGCCAGTTCATCGCCGAAGGCGCAAGGGTCGCCGTCACCGGCACCAATCCGAAGAACATTGCCGAAGCACGCGCCGTCCTTGGCGAGACAGCTCTGATCATCGAGGCCGATGCCGGCAATGTCGCCGGCCAGGCCGCCGTCGCTGAAAAGATCCGCGCCGCCTTGGGCACGCTCGATATCCTGTTCATCAATGCCGGCATCGCCAAGCTGCAGCCGATCGAGCAGTGGGACGAGGCAAGCTTCGACCGCTCGCTCGCCATCAACCTCAAGGGACCGTATTTCCTGATCCAGGCCTTGCTGCCGGTCTTTTCCAAACCGGCATCGATCGTGCTCAACACCTCGATCAACGCCCATATCGGCATGCCGACCTCAAGCGTCTATGCCTTGACCAAGGCGGGGCTGCTGTCGCTCGCCAAAACGCTCTCCGGCGAACTCATCGGCCGCGGCATCCGGGTCAACGCCGTCAGCCCCGGCCCGATCCGCACGCCGCTGCATGACGGCCATGCCCCGACGGTGGAGGAAAACAAGCAGGTTGTTGATGCGATCGCTGCGCAGATCCCGCTTGGCCGCTTCGGCAACGCAAGCGAAATCGCCAAGGCGGTCGTCTTCCTCGCCTCCGACGAGGCTGCTTTCACTGTCGGCGCCGAACTGATCATCGATGGCGGCATGGCGACGCTCTGATCACGGCTTAACTCTAACGAACAGACAGAAGCGCCGCGTGTTCAATCGGATGCGCGGCGCTTCCCGTCGTCTTCGGCCGGCCGTTGGCATCGCTGGTTGGGAGGAGTATATTTCTGCAATCTAATGGAATGCATCCAGTCGCAAGAAATCGACCTACAGCGCCGCGCGTCCAGACGCGCAAAGGTCGCTGTAGCACTTTGAATTGCTGCATGTTTTTGTCCTTTGGTCGGCTACGGTGAAACGAACATGCAGTAGACCGAACACCGATCAGATCCCAGGAGGAGACGATGACGAGTGTGAGATGGATGATGAAGGGGCGCGAATTCATACATTGCAACTGCGCCTATGGCTGTCCTTGCCAGTTCAATGCATTGCCGACACAAGGCCATTGCAGCGCCGTCGGCGCATTCGAGATTGAGGAAGGCTATCACGGCGATACGCGGCTCGATGGGCTTCGTGGCGGCCTGATCGCCGCCTGGCCGGGCGCCATCCACGAGGGGAGGGGGCAGGTTGTGCCGATCGTCGATAGCCGCGCTTCGGCCGAACAGCGCGGTGCGTTGCTGCGCATCATGAGCGGCGAGGATACGGAACCGGGTGCTACCTTCTTCCAGGTCTTTGCGACGACCTTCGAAACCATGCACGAGCCCGTCTTTGCCGAGATCGATTTCGAGGTCGATGTCGGCGCGCGCACGGCGCGGCTGAATGTGCCGGGCTGGCTCGTCGCTCGCGGCGAACCCATCCTCAATCCGGTGACCGGTGCCGCCCATCAGGCGCGCATCAATCTCCCTCAGGGGTTCGAATACGACGTCTGCGAAGTCGGGCGCGGATGGGCCGATACGAAGGGGCCGCTGACCTTGGCACTGGCGGACTCGCATGCTCATTTCGCGCGCATGCACCTGACCGAAAGCGGCGTGATCCACTGACGTCGATGAAGGATACGGCGCTCGAAACCCTGCTCAGACGTGATCGCGCCATCGTTGTGGCGGCGTTGATTACGCTGACGGCGATCAGTTGGATTTACGTCCTGTGGCTGGCTTCGGCCATGGACATGACTGCGCCCCCGGCAGCCTCCGACACCATGGATATGGGTTCGGGCATGGACATGCCCATCGACATGCCGATGAACATGCCCATGGAGGCGCAAGGGGGATCGATGACATCGATGGCGACTGCGGCCGCCGGTCCCTGGACCGCGGCAACCTTCGCCTATGCATTTGTCATGTGGGCTGTCATGATGATGGGTATGATGGTGCCGTCGGCAACGCCGATGATCCTGCTCTATGCCCGTGTCGGAAGACAGGCGGCGCAGCAGGGCAAGCCCTTCGCCGCGACCGGATTCTTCGCTGGTGGCTATCTGCTGGCCTGGACCCTGTTCGCGCTGGTCGCCGTTCTCGGGCAATGGCTCCTTGATCGCGCCCTGTTGCTCACTCCGGCGCTCTCGAACGCCAACGAAGCCTTGAGCGGTGCGGTCCTCGTCGCCGTCGGCCTGTTTCAGTGGACGTCGCTCAAGGATCGTTGCCTCAGGCAATGCCAGTCGCCGCTACTTTTCATCCAGAACCACGGCGGATTTCGCCGCGAGGCGGGTGCCGCCTTCGGCCTCGGCCTGCGGCATGGCCTTTATTGCGTCGGCTGCTGCTGGGCGCTGATGGCGCTTCTGTTCGTCGGCGGGGTGATGAACGTGTTGTGGATCGCGGCGATCGCCATCTTCGTGCTCGCCGAAAAGGTGGTGCCCGGCGGCCGGCTCCTGTCCCGGGTCGCTGGGGTGGTGCTCGTCATGGCCGGGCTGTGGCAGCTTGCGGCCATGACGTGAAGCTTACAGCACTGCGCGCCCTATCCGGCGCGCAAGATCGCTGTGGGAACGCCGGGCGCCTTAGTCGCTCAGCGTATCGAAGAAGTCCTTCATCCGGGCGAAGAAGCCCGTCGATTCCGGATTGTTGTCCTTCGAGGAGATCTGTTCGAATTCCTGTAGCAGTTCGCGCTGGCGCTTGGTCAGCTTCTGCGGCGTTTCGATCTGGATCTGGATGTAGAGGTCGCCGGACTGGGCCGAGCGCAGCACCGGCATGCCCTTGCCCTTGAGGCGGAACTGCTTGCCGGCCTGGGTGCCCTCGGGAACCGTGACGCGCGACTTGGTGCCGTCGAGCGTGGTCACATCGAACTTGCCGCCAAGGGCCGCCGTCGTCATCGAGATCGGCACGCTGCAATAGAGATCGGCGCCGTCGCGCTGGTAGAACTCATGCGGCCGGACCGAGAGGAAAATGTAGAGGTCGCCAGCCGGTCCGCCGCGAAGCCCCGCTTCGCCTTCGCCGGAGAGGCGGATACGCGTTCCGTCCTCGATGCCCGCCGGAATGTTGACCGAAAGCGTGCGCTCTTCGGTGACACGACCCTGGCCATGGCACTTGCCGCAGGGGTCGGTGATCGTCTGGCCGCGCCCGCCGCAGGTCGGGCAGGTGCGTTCGATCGAGAAGAAGCCCTGGGCAGCGCGCACGCGACCGGAGCCGTGACAGGTGCCGCAGGTCTTCGGGCTCGTGCCGGGCTTGGCGCCGGAGCCGCTGCAGACGTCGCAGGTGATCGAGGTTGGAACGCGGATCTGCGCGGTCTTGCCTGAGAAGGCTTCCTCGAGCGAGATCTCCATGTTGTAGCGAAGATCGGCGCCGCGTTCGCGGCCGCCCGAGGAACGCCGCTGGCGCCCGCCGCCCATCATCTCGCCGAAGATGTCTTCGAAAATGTCGGAGAAGCCGCCGGCCCCCCCGCCGCCGAAGCCGTTGCCCATACCGCCCTGCTCGAAGGCCGCATGACCGTAGCGGTCGTAAGCGGCGCGCTTCTGCGGGTCCTTGAGGGTCTCATAGGCCTCGTTGATTTCCTTGAAGGTCTTCTCCGCTGCCGCGTCGCCGGGGTTCTTGTCCGGGTGATACTTCATTGCGAGCTTGCGGAAGGCGCCCTTTAGCTCCTTCTCGTCGGCGTTCTTGGCAACGCCAAGCGTTTCGTAGAGATCACGTTTCATTCGTCGAAGATTATCCTGTTGGCATGCCAGCGCGAGGGCTCGGCGGCTGCCCGTTTACCTTGCCACCGATTTAGTAAACCTTGAAGCGCGATACCATAGCCCGAGCGGTGGTAGATGCGGTTTTTTGTCGGAAAAGTAACGTTTGCGGTGGCTCACAGCGTCCGTCGTCATTCTTGTCCGCATGAACGGCCCCTCCGGCCAACAAAAAAAGCCCGGGCGAACCCGGGCTTTTCGTCTGATCGAAGGGACGGATTAGGCCGAACGCTTGCGGTCGTCCTCGTCGTTGACTTCTTCGTAGTCGGCATCGACGACATCGCCGTCGCGCGCTGCGTCTGCTGCGGCATCCGCATGGGCGGCTTCCGTCTGCTGCGCTTCATAGATCGCCTGGCCGAGCTTCATGGAAACTTCCATCAGCGTGTTGGTCTTGGCCTTGATGTCTTCGGCGTCCGGCTCGGAGGCTTCGACGGCAGTCTTCAGCGCGGCAATCGCGTCGGAGATCGCCTTGCGGTCTGCTTCCGAAACCTTGTCGCCGTAATCCTTCAGCGACTTCTCGCTGGAGTGGATCAGGCTTTCGGCCTGATTCTTGGCTTCGACGCCCTCGCGGCGCTTCTTGTCGGCCTCGGCATTGGCTTCGGCATCCTTGACCATCTTTTCGATGTCGGCGTCGGAAAGACCGCCAGAAGCCTGAATGCGGATCTGGTGTTCCTTGCCGGTGCCCTTGTCCTTGGCCGAAACCTGCACGATGCCGTTGGCGTCGATGTCGAAGGTGACTTCGATCTGCGGCATGCCGCGCGGTGCCGGCGGAATGCCGACGAGGTCGAACTGGCCGAGCAGCTTGTTGTCGGCGGCCATTTCACGCTCACCCTGGGAGACGCGAATCGTCACGGCCGACTGATTGTCGTCGGCGGTCGAGAAGGTCTGCGACTTCTTGGTCGGGATCGTCGTGTTGCGTTCGATCAGGCGGGTGAAGACGCCACCGAGCGTTTCGATGCCGAGCGACAGCGGGGTGACGTCGAGCAGGAGAACGTCCTTGACGTCGCCCTGCAGAACGCCGGCCTGAATGGCGGCGCCCATGGCGACCACTTCATCCGGGTTCACGCCCTTGTGCGGCTCCTTGCCGAACAGCTGCTTCACGGTTTCCTGAACCTTCGGCATGCGGCTCATGCCGCCGACGAGAACGACTTCGTCGATCTCGGCAGCCGAGACGCCGGCATCCTTGAGGGCTGCCTTGCACGGCGCAACGGTGCGCTGGATCAGGTCGTCGACCAGGCTTTCGAACTTGGCGCGCGACAGCTTCATCGTCAGGTGCTTCGGACCGGAAGCGTCAGCCGTGATGAACGGCAGGTTGATTTCGGTCTGCTGCGACGAGGACAGCTCGATCTTGGCCTTTTCGGCAGCTTCCTTCAGGCGCTGAAGGGCGAGCTTGTCGTTCTTCAGGTCGATGCCCTGTTCCTTCTTGAACTCGCCGGCGAGGTATTCGACGAGACGCATGTCGAAGTCTTCACCGCCGAGGAAGGTGTCGCCGTTGGTCGACTTCACTTCGAAGACGCCGTCGCCGATTTCCAGAACCGAGATATCGAAGGTACCACCGCCCAAGTCGTAGACGGCGATCGTCTTGCCGTCCTTCTTGTCGAGGCCGTAGGCAAGGGCTGCCGCGGTCGGCTCGTTGATGATGCGCAGAACTTCAAGGCCCGCGATCTTGCCGGCATCCTTGGTTGCCTGGCGCTGGGCGTCGTTGAAGTAGGCCGGAACGGTGATGACGGCCTTTTCGACCTTTTCACCGAGATAGGATTCGGCCGTTTCCTTCATCTTCTGAAGGATCATGGCGGAGATCTGCGACGGGGAATAATCCTTGCCGTGCGCTTCGACCCAGGCGTCGCCATTGTCGGCCTTGATGATCTTGTAAGGAACCATGTCCTTGTCTTTTTGCGTGGTCGGGTCCTGGAAGGTCCGGCCGATCAGGCGCTTGATCGCAAAAAGCGTGTTTTCCGGATTGGTGACGGCCTGGCGCTTGGCCGGCTGGCCGACGAGACGTTCGCCGTCGTCGCTGAATGCCACCATCGAGGGGGTCGTGCGCGCACCCTCGGCGTTTTCGATCACCTTCGCGTCTTTTCCGTCCATGACGGCGACGCAGGAGTTGGTCGTTCCCAGGTCAATACCAATAACTTTAGCCATGTCGTTCTCTCCTTGCAGCGGACTGTCGGAACCCGGTCAGGCATTCGTAAGACAGCCCCTAACGGGATGGTCTCAGGATTTCTTCGCAGTCGAGACTGCGCCGATGCGGCGTATATAAGGACCGGCGTTTCGGACTGCAAGGCATTCTGCGGGGCGTTTGGGGGCAAATGCAAGTCCGGGATTTGCCTAGCTAGAAATGGGCTATGCGCGGCTGGTGAGAATGGCGCCAGTCGCACGCTTGCAGCGCCAGTCGCGCCGGCTCAACCGCCGGTCAAAATGTCGAAGAGGGTCGTGCGCCGCGTGGCACCCGTCGTCTGGCCGACATCGGCCGGTGGTACGAGACCGCCATTGCCCTGATCGGCGCTCTGGCCATCCCATTCGCCCCCCTGGTCTACCGGGCGCTGCCCCACTGCGACCGCGCCATTGACGCCCACGGGTGCTTCCGGGAAGGCTTCCGGATCGCCGGAGAGCAAGTCGCCGGCCGGTGCGCCCACGCCTTCATCGAAGACCGGCTGCACGCCCGTCGTGCCGAAGAGCGGCGAGGGCGAGAGGCCCTCATGGGCCGCCATCATGAAATCGTGCCAGGCCTTGGCCGGCAGGCCGCCGCCCGTGACCTTCTTCATCGACTTGCCGTCGTCGTTGCCGAACCAGACGCCGGTCGTCAGGTTCGAGGTGTAGCCGACGAACAGCGCGTCGCGGAAGGATTGCGTGGTACCGGTCTTGCCGGCCGCCTCCCAGCCCTTGAGCTGCGCTTTCTTGCCCGTACCCTTGGTCAGCACACGCACCATCATCTGGTTCATTTCGCTGACGATCGCCGGGTCGAGCACACGCGGCGGGTTGTCGTAGGTGTTTTCGTAAAGCACCGTGCCGTCGGCCTTGGAAATGCGGCGAATGACATGCGGCGTCGCCTTGAAGCCGCCATTCATGAATGGGGCATAGGCCGACGTCAGTTCGACGAGGCTGACTTCGGACGTGCCGAGCGCGATCGAGGCGTTTGCCTGCATCTCGGAATCGATGCCGAGGCGATGGGCGACCTTGACGACGTTCTGCGGCCCGACCTCCATCACCAGCTGTGCGGCGATGGTGTTCAGCGAATTGGCGAGCGCATCGGCGATCGTTACCTCGCCGCGATATTTCTGGTCGTAATTCTCGGGCGTCCAGTTGCCGATCCGGACCGGGCCGTCGTTGCGGATCGACATCGGCGTGCGGCCGATCTCGAGTGCCGCGGCATAGACGAAGGGCTTGAAGGCGGAACCCGGCTGACGCTTGGCCTTGGAGGCGCGGTCGAACTGGCTCTCTGCGTAGTCCTTGCCGCCGACGAGCGCCCGGATGGCGCCGGTGCCATCGATCGAGACGAGTGCTGCCTGCGAAGCGTCGAGCTTCTTGCCGTCGGCGTCTAGCGTGGCAGCGATCACCTCCTCGGCCTTCTTCTCGAGATTGAGGTCGATCGTCGTGTCGATGATGAGATCTTCCTTGATCTCGCCGATCATGCCGGGAAGCTGGTCCATCACCATGTCGGCGACGTAGTGTTCGGCGCCGGACCAGTAGCTCTTGGCCTTGGTCGGGGTCTGCGACATCGCCGTCTTGATCTCGCTATCGGTGACGTAACCTTCCTCGCGCATGGCGCCGAGAACCACCTGGGCGCGTTCTTCCGCAGCCTTCGGGTCGCGGGCCGGCGACAGGCGGGAAGGGGCCTTGAGCAGCCCCGCAAGCAGTGCGGCCTCGCCGAGGTTCACGTCGCGCGCCGATTTGTTGAAATAGCGCCGCGATGCCGCCTCCACGCCATAGGCGTTGGAGCCGAAGAACACCCGGTTGAGATACATCGCCAGGATCTGGTCCTTGGAATATTTCTGCTCGAGCCAGAAGGCGAGCAGCACCTCCTGCACCTTGCGTTCGAGCGTGCGCTCGGGCGAAAGGAACAGGTTCTTGGCAAGCTGCTGCGTCAAGGTCGAGCCACCCTGCACCATGCGGCCGGTGGTGAGGTTCGTCAGCATGGCGCGGGCGAGACCCAGCGGATCGATGCCGAAATGCGAATAGAAGCGGCGGTCCTCGATCGCGATGACCGCCTGCGGGATATAGGGCGACATGTTTTCCAGCGACAGCGCTTCGCCGCCGGTGGTGCCGCGATTGGCGATGGCGTCGCCGCTGACCGCAAGGATCTTGACGTTCGGCGGCCGCTCGGGGATCGACCAGCTCTCGGCGCTCGGCATGCGCGCGCCGTAGTAGAGCACCAGGCCGCCGACGCCCATGGCGCCCCAGATGCCGAGCACGATGCACCAGTAGAACAGCGTGCGGACAAGGCCAACAAAGCCGCCGCCGCCAGAGTTGCGCCGTGCGCTGCCGCGCTTGCCGGCTGCCTTCTTCTTGCTGCTGCCCTTCTTGCCGCTGCCCGAAGATTTGCCGCGGGGTGCCTTGCGGCTGGCGGTCACACGATCGCTGGCCTCGACGCGAAAATCGTCATCATCGTCCTGGTTTCCGCCGAACGATGGCTCGATCCGCTCTCCTGACCTGCCGTTTGTTGCCATGCCGTTTGGATTTGTCCCTCTGCCGTCTGCGGGGCCGATTGGCTCAACCACGACGGTGACTTCGATCTCGACGGCGGTACCGGCGCTCTGCGCCCATCCGCCACGGCGACCGGGTGAACTTTAAATGCGGCAATTTAAGGGGGAGTTAAGAAGCGCATCGTGAAATACGCATGGTCTTCAACAACTTGCGTTTAAGCGACGCGCTGCGCGTGGCAGTGGGTGAGACGTCCACTCCGTTGTGCTAACGAGCCCATATGGCCGCAACTACTGGATGGAGCTGCGCAGTGGCGTATCTTCGACCGCCACGTTCGATGCCGCAGCACCGGGCTCGGTAAAGTCGTAGAGCCATTGGCTATAGGGAAGCCGAAACAGAACCCGTTTCCCCAGGTGGTTCATCGCCACTTCCTCGCAGTCCTTCGCCTGGTAGGCCTGTCGGTCGCACATGGCGCGCGGGCTGTCCACCAGCCGGTAGTCGTGCCCTTGATAAACGAGCGCCGTCATCGCTCTTAACTTGAAGGAGCCCGGTGGCAGCACGACGAGGCGCAGGCTGGCGATCCAGGTGGCGAGGATCAGGACAACGATGATTGCGGTGGGGACCTGGAGCAATAATTTCATCTGAAAGCCTGCAATTATGGAGAGTGAATATATTTCTTCTAATATTGCTGGTCGTATATCAGGAAAGCTGAAGTAGAGTAAAAAGCTATCAAAGGTTGTGGTTTCCGGCTGGTTACCGCGCCATGCATGGCTTTCGCGTGCCGGCCCGGCGACGAGTTGTTCCCTGGCTCAGGCTCCGATCAGCGGGTCAAGATGGCTCGACCTGACGCTTCGCCTTCACGATTTTGTGCAATGCAAAAATCACGTCTTGAAATTGCTGCGACGCACGATTATTATATGACTTATCGAAGCGCTGCACCTCCTCCCGCGGCGCCCGATGCGGGTCGGTGGCACTCCTCCTCCCAGTCACCGATCAAGTTCGAGAGCCCCGTGTACCTCCTCCCACACGGGGCTCTTTTCATGTCTCGAATACGGCCGTGTTTCCCTGTATGTGGCACCTGTCGTGCGCAATTGGCGGCGCGGCGGGTTCTCGCAGGTATCGGCGCGCCATGACGTCCACCGTCTCACAGGCTTCCAAGGCAAACGGCTACATCTTCACGCTTCTGGCGATCGTCATCTTTTCGATCCAGGACGGGATCTCCAAGCATCTGGGCGCGATCTATCCGCCGGCCTTCGTCGCGATGATCCGCTATTGGGCCTTTGCACTTTTCGCGATTGCGCTGGCTGCGCGTACCAAGGAAGGCCTGAAGATCACGGCGACAACCAGGAGACCGTGGCTTCAGATCGTGCGCGGCGTGTTGCTGCCGACCCAGATCGTCATGGTGATCACGTCTTTCACCTGGGTCGGGCTTGCCCATTCGCAAGCGATCCTGGCGGCGACGCCTCTGTTCGTTGCCCTCCTGTCCATGCCGCTTCTCGGCGAGCGCGTCGGCTGGCGGCGATGGCTGGCAATCTCCGTCGGTCTCGGCGGCGTGCTTCTGATTCTGAAGCCCGCAGACGGCTTGTTCGACCGGACCTTCCTCTTGCCGCTCGGGGCGGCTCTGCTGCTTGCGCTCTATGTCATCGTCACGCGGCTCGTCAGCCGGCAGGATTCGGCGATGACCAGTTTCTTCTACACCGGCGTCGTGGGTGCTGCCGCGATCAGCCTGGTCGGCCCGTTCTTCTGGGTCACGCTTGCGCCGGCTGACTGGGGCTGGATGCTGCTGCTCTGCATCACCGGATCCTCCAGCCACTACTTCCTCATCCGGGCCTATGAGGTGCTGGATGCGGTGGCCGTTCAGCCGCTCACCTACCTCCAGCTCGTCTTTGCCTCGATCATGGGCGTGACGATTTTCAGCGAGACGCTGACGGTCAACATGATCGTCGGCTCCGTGCTGGTGGTCGCCGCCGGCATCTTCACCGTGTGGCGCGAGCGCGTCGTCGCGCGCCGCCGTGCCGGCTTGCCTCCGGCCTGAGCTCAGCGCCGCGTCGGCGACGACTTGGGGAAACATGCGGGTAGCGAATCCTGCTATGGCTTCGCCTTATTGTTGTGCTCGGCTGGCGCTCGACAAAAGGAGGACTGCCATGAAGCTTCGATCCACCGTCTTCGCCCTCGGCGCGTTTGCAGCGTTGAACGGCGAGGCTCTGGCACAGGAAGGCGTCGCCTATGTCGACGACCGCTCCGACGGGGCAGCTCTCGTCCGTTCGCTCTACAATGCCATCAACCGCAAGGAATATGCCCGCGCCTACGGCTATTTCGGCGAATCGAAGCCCGTCGGCGGCTACAAGTCCTTCACCCGCGGCTATGATCGCACCGTGTCGGTCGAGGTGAAGATCGGCAAGGTGAAAACGGAGGCTGGCGCCGGCAGCATCTATTCGGCGGTTCCGGTTGCGGTGAAGTCTATCGAGAAGCGCGCGCGGGTCCGGTTCTTCGCCGGCTGCTATGTCACGCGCATCATCAACCCGTCGCTACAGGTGCCGCCCTTCACGCCCTACCAGGTCGAAGCGGCGCGGCTTAAGGAAGTGAAAGGGCCGCTCGAGCAGGCGCTGCCGACGGTCTGCAACGCGCCCTGACGTGGGTCGAGGGAAGCGTAAAGTTTCCACCACGCCGCAATTCCAGTCAAAGTGAAGCAGGCGATCCCCTTAGATCACTTCATTGTTTCATCGAAACACTGAAGTGATCTAAGTCTTTGAAATTACGCAATTCCTGACGGAAAACCGTTTCGCACTTTTCCTGGAATTACTCTAGGGAAGGTCGGTCCCTCCCGGGGGAGGGCGTTGTGCCAAGAAGCGTGCCCGCTCGAAAACGAGGATCACCACCAATGCCAGGACAAACGGGATGACCAGGTAGAGCAGGCGGAAGATGGCCAGCGCCGCCAGAACGTCGGCCGGATCCATTTCCGGCAGGGCTGCGATGAAAATCAGCTCGAGCACGCCGAGCCCGCCCGGTGCATGCGAGAGCAGCGCCGCCGAGAACGAGGCGAGGAAGATCCCGAGGATGACGATATAGCCCGGGTTTCCGGCTTCCGGCAGTGCGAAATAGATGATCCCGGCAGCGCCGATCAGTTCCACGGGTGCGATCACCAATTGCCGGAAGACGATCCTCGGCTTCGGGTAGTGAAGGTGGAACCAGCGCGTGCGGAACGATGGCAGCCCGACGAGGCTGCCGATGACATAGAGCCCGATAACGACGAGGATGAGCACGCCTGTGGTCAGCGACATTTCCACCGGCAGGAATTCGGCGAAGCGCTCGATGATGTCGGGTCGCACCAGGAGGACGATGGCCGAAAGCACCAGTGTGCCGAGCGTGAAGGTGAAGGAGCAGAAGGCGACGAGCACGCCGACTTCACCTGGAGAAAGCCCCTTGGAGCGATAGGCCCGGTAGCGCACGACCGCGCCGGAAAAGACCGAGGCACCGAGATTGTGCGACAGCGCGTAGGTCGTGAACGAGCAGAGCGTGATGAACCAGATCGAGATGCGGTGACCGAGATGGTCGAGCGCCAGCCGGTCGTAAGCCGCAAGCGCCGCATAGGCGACCAGTGTCGAGCAGATCGCCAACAGCCAGCTTTTAAGCGAGATCGCGTTGAAGCTTGCGAGGAACTCGTCGAGCGAAAGGCCGCGGAGCTCGTGATAAAGCGCATTCACCGAAAAGAGGATCGCGAGAAGGCCGACAATGGGCCAGAAATAGGTCTGCAGCCTCTTCATACAGGCGCCGCGATCGGTGTGAGGACGTGGGCGAGGCGTTCTGAGGACACTTCTGTTGCAGCTGCCGGAGTGGTTCTCCGAGCGGAGACATCCTGTTTTCTAAGCTGCTTTGTCGTAGCGTCACGCCCGCAGCGCGACGCTTCGGTCCTTACCCTTGCCAATGATCCGATTTCCCTTTGTGATGTGTTTCACAAAAAGGAAGCACCTGAGACCCCTGAGGTCAAGGATTGAGGGTCTGCCGAAACCGGAGAAACCGCCGGGAAACGGTGAAGGGGAAACGGTAAAGCGCGGACATCGCGTCGATCGTTTGGAAATGCGCGCGCGTCGGTTGATGCACTGCGCGTGAGAGCTGCGTGATTGGCGTGTGTGCAACCGCAGTCGAAAGCCGCGGCGAAGCACTTCGCCGCGGCTCTGATGATGTCAAGCGGCGAGCGCGTCCAGGATACGGATCCAGGAGCGGATGCCCTTGTGGTAGGACTGCAGCTCGTACTTCTCGTTCGGCGAATGGATCCGGTCGTCGGAAAGGCCGAAGCCGACCAGCAGCGATTCCATGCCGAGCATCTTCTGGAAGTCGCCGACGATCGGGATCGAGCCACCCATGCCGATGATGACGGCCGGCTTTGGCCATTCGTCGGAAAGCGCCACCTTCGCCGTGTTGAGCAGCGGCGATTCATAGGGCAGGTGGATGGCCGGAGAACCGCCATGGGCGTGGAACTCCACCGAGCAATCCGCCGGAACCTTGGAGCGGACATAGGCGCGGAACGCTTCGCGGATCTTCTCCGGGTTCTGGTTGCCGACGAGGCGGAAGGAAACCTTCGCCGAAGCCTCGGCCGCAATCACCGTCTTGAAGCCTTCGCCGGTATAGCCGCCGGTGATGCCGTTGACTTCGGCGGTCGGGCGCGCCCAGGTCAGTTCCAGCACCGAACGGTTCTTTTCGCCCGACGGGATCGACAGGCCGATCTCACCGAGGAACTTCTCCGCCGTCTGGCCGAGCGTTTCCCAGGAAGCCTTGACCTGGGCCGGGGTCTCTTCGACGCCTTCGTAGAAGCCTGGGAGCGTTACGCGGCTGTTCTCGTCGTGAAGGCCGGCGAGAATGGTGGTGAGGATGCGGATCGGGTTGGCTGCAGCGCCGCCAAAATAGCCGGAATGCAGATCGCGGTCGGCAGCCCTGACGATGACCTCTTCGCCGACGAGGCCGCGCAGGCCCGCGGAGATGGCCGGCGTATCGCGGTCCCACATGCTGGTATCGCAGACCAGCGCATAGTCGGCCTTGAGCTCGGCGGCATTGGCTTCCAGGAAAGGCTTCAGCGACGGTGAACCGGATTCCTCTTCGCCCTCGAACAGAATGGTGACGCGGCAGGGCAGGCCGCCATGGACGTCCTTGTAGGCGCGTACCGCTTCGACGAAAGTCAAGAGTTGCCCCTTGTCATCAGCCGTGCCGCGACCGGTGATCACCTTGCGGCCGGGTTCGATTTCCTTGATGCCCGGCTCGAACGGGTCCGTGTCCCAGAGATTGAGCGGATCGACGGGTTGGACGTCGTAGTGACCGTAGAACAGCACATGCGGCGCATCAGGCTTGGCAGCATCGTGATGAGCGACGACCATGGGATGGCCGGGGGTGTCGCGCACCGAGGCGGTGAAGCCGAGGCTGTTGAGTTCCGCCACCAGCCATTCGGCTGCCTTGCGGCATTCCGCCTTGAAGGCCGGGTCGGTGGAGATCGACTTGATCCGAACGAGATCGAACAGCCGGTCGAGGCTGTCAGGCAGGTTGGCGTCTGCGCGTTCGAGAACGGGGGTGATATCTGCCATCATGCATATCCTTGCTTCAAGTTTTGCCGGAACCTACTGCATCAATCGCCAAATCGAAATCGATTTGCGCACGAAATCACGCGGGGTCGTTCTACTGCATGTCTCCTTTAATCGACTTCGATTTAAGGACAAAGACATGCAGCAAATCAAAGTTCTGCAGCGACCTTTGCGCGTCTGATAAGACGCGCGGCGCTGTAGAGCGGCGGCGACTGACGAGCATTCGACGCTGCGCCTTCAGACACGCAAAGGCACTGGACGCGCTCGCTCTGGTTTTAGAGCCTAAGGTCATTCGCTTTAAGCCAAATATTTTGATGGATCGATCAGGGGAGGTGCGAAGCTTCAGGCGCGGCCGTCGCCACGTGCCACGCTGGCAAGCGCCATGCGCATATATTCGAGCATCAGCTCGCGCTCGAAATTCCTGAGGCCGGAAAGCAGCGACTGGTCGGCGGCAAGGGCTGCTTCCTTGGCGGCTGCCTCCATCTCCTTTGCCCGTTCGGTTAGGAAGATCTGCTGCGAGCGCTTGTCCTGAGGGTGCTTGCGTCTGACGATGAGCCCGTCCCGCTCCATGCGGGAGAGCGTGTTGGCCATCGTCGCCTGCTCGATGTCGAGGCGATCGAGCAGTTGCTTCTGCGTCAAGCCTTCCTCGGCCCAAAGTTCGAGCAGAATCGGAAACTGACCGGGTGCGAAACCAAGCTTCTGGCCGCGCTCGTGAAGCGCGCGCGAAAAGCTCTTCGCCAGCAGGCTGGCCAGATAGGTCGCAGATTCCATACGATTGAAGGCCATGCCTATCGGTACGCCCGAAGCGTCATGAAGACAAGTTACAATGCAGGCGATGAACCTTGGGAAGCGCTGAGCTCACTTCGATTTGAGCGGACATTATCGAAAGCCTTGGTGCCAAGTAAAAAACCGTCACGGCGCGGAGGCGGCGCCGTGACGGTTTCTTGAAAACGGGACAAAGGCCCGGAGAGGGGGATAAGGCCTTTGTCCTCATCTGGTGCGGGCGGGGGACAGGCCAATCACCAGAAGACGGCATCACTCGGTGCCGTTGACTAAGATTTGAGGAGTCAAATGTGGCTTTTCAAGGATAGCCGGTGCGATTCCGACATTACAAATGCGTAACGTTTGCGTGAAAGCTCACGCACCTCTCAGCGATCCGTCGAGGCCCGGTTTCGCAAGGCAAAAATGAATTCCACAACGCCGATCGCCATTGCAACCATCATCGCCGTCTTTGCCATTTCGCCAGCTGTTTGATCTGGCGTGATCGATATGACGACAATGAAGGCAACGTTGAGTGCGGCGCGGGCTGCTGCATATTCCACCTTTTGCCAACGCGGCCAGGGAGCGCCGTCCGCGCGCTTGAAATGGGTATCGAGGCCCGCCATGGCGAGCAGATAGATGGGCGCAAAGACTGTCTTGATGATGACGAGGAATGTCGGATCGGCCGACAGGAGCCAGGAAATGAGGAAGCAAAAGACGGCAAAGCCTGAAAGAAGGAGATACTGTTGCAGGGCGTAACGCACGTCATGCGGCATGGCTGGCTTCCTCTGTGGCAAGTGGAGATTGTAGTGCCCGGCGGGAAAACCGCAATGGACCTTTGCCTCACCCCGCGCTATCCATTTGCCCATGAAAAACGGTGATCATCTCTTCCTCGTCGACGGCTCCGGATTCATCTTCCGGGCGTTCCATGCCATCCCGCCGCTCAACCGCAAATCCGATGGCCTCCCGGTCAATGCGGTATCGGGTTTCTGCAACATGTTGTGGAAGCTGCTCACCGATGCGCGTGACACCTCGGTCGGCGTCACGCCGACCCATTTCGCCGTCATCTTCGACTATTCCTCGAAGACGTTCCGCAACGCGCTCTACGATCAGTACAAGGCCAATCGGACGGCGCCGCCGGAAGACCTCATTCCGCAGTTCGGCCTGATCCGTCACGCGACCCGCGCCTTCAACCTGCCTTGCATCGAAAAGGAAGGCTACGAGGCGGACGATCTGATCGCCACCTATGCGCGCCTTGCCGAGGCGGCCGGCGCGGGTGTCACCATCGTCTCGTCCGACAAGGACCTGATGCAGCTCGTCACGTCGAACGTATCGATGTACGACAGCATGAAGGACAAGCAGATCTCGATCCCCGAGGTCATCGAAAAATGGGGCGTGCCGCCGGAGAAGATGATCGATCTCCAGGCGATGACCGGTGACTCCACCGACAACGTTCCCGGCATTCCCGGCATAGGCCCGAAGACGGCGGCCCAGCTGCTCGAGGAATACGGCGATCTTGAAACGCTGCTGGCGCGTGCCGGCGAGATCAAGCAGGCCAAGCGCCGCGAGAACATCATCGCCAATGCCGACCTCGCGCGCCTGTCGCGCCAGCTCGTGGAGCTCAAGACCGACACGCCGCTCGATGTCCCGCTGGAAGAGCTGAGCCTGGAGCCGCAGAACGGGCCTAAGCTGATCGCCTTCCTCAAGGCGATGGAATTCACCACCCTGACGCGTCGTGTCGCCGCGGCGACGGGCACGGACGCGGACGCCGTGGAAGCCGCAAGCGTGCCTGTGGAATGGGGCGCGGATGCGCGCGGCCCGGATCTCGACAAGGGAGACGCGGCGACGGCTGTCAGTGAAGGTTCCACCGCCAAGGCAGCGATCCGCGGTGAGGCCGCCGAAGCCGCCGCTGTCCTGTCACGTGCCGGCGAAACGGATGCGGCAGACGCCACGCCGCAGGCGCTGGCAGCGGCTCGAGCCGAAATCTTCGCGAAGGCACCGTTCGATCACAGCGCCTATGTCACGATCCGTGATGTCGCCGCTCTCGACCAGTGGATATCAGCCGCGCGCGATGCCGGCGTCGTCGGCTTCGACACGGAAACGAACTCGCTCGATGCCATGCAGGCCGATCTCGTCGGCTTCTCGCTGGCGATCGCCGACCATCGGGCGGACCCGACGGGCACCGCCATCCGGGCGGCCTACGTTCCGTTGATCCACAAGACCGGTGTCGGCGATCTCCTGGGGGGCGGGCTCGCCGAGAACCAGATCCCGGTCGGGGAGGCCCTCAGCCGGCTGAAGCGCCTGCTCGAGGACCCCTCCGTCCTCAAGGTCGCGCAGAACCTGAAATACGATTACCTCGTGATGAAGCGGCACGGCATCACCGTGGAGAGTTTCGACGACACGATGCTGATGTCCTATGTCGTCGATGCCGGCAACGGCACCCACGGCATGGATGCGCTCTCCGAGCGTTGGCTGAACCACAAGCCGATCGCCTACAAGGATATCACCGGCTCCGGCAAGTCGTCGGTGACCTTCGACTTCGTCGATATCGACAGGGCGACGGCCTATGCCGCCGAGGATGCGGACGTCACGCTGAGACTCTGGCACATCCTGAAGGCGCGGCTGGCCGCCAAGGGGCTGACGCGCGTCTATGAACGGCTCGAGCGGCCGCTGGTCGCGGTGCTTGCGCGCATGGAAGATCGCGGCATTACCATTGATCGCCAGATCCTGTCGCGGCTTTCGGGCGAGCTCGCGCAAGGTGCGGCGGCTCTGGAGGACGAGATCTACAAGCTCGCTGGCGAAACCTTCACCATCGGTTCGCCGAAGCAGCTCGGCGACATCCTGTTCGGCAAGATGGGCTTTGCCGGCGGGTCGAAGACGAAGACCGGGCAATGGTCGACCTCGGCGCAGGTGCTGGAAGATCTCGCCGCCGAAGGCCACGAGCTGCCGCGCAAGATCGTCGACTGGCGGCAGCTGACCAAGCTCAAATCCACCTACACCGATGCGCTTCCGGGCTTCGTCCACCCGGAGACAAAGCGTGTTCACACGTCTTACGCGCTGGCCGCCACCACGACCGGTCGCCTGTCGTCGTCCGATCCGAACCTGCAGAACATCCCGGTGCGCACCGCCGAAGGCCGCAAGATCCGCACTGCCTTTGTCGCGACGCCCGGCCACAAGCTCGTCTCGGCCGACTACAGCCAGATCGAACTGCGCGTGCTCGCCCATGTCGCCGACATTCCGCAGCTTCGCCAGGCCTTCGCCGACGGCGTCGACATTCATGCGATGACGGCCTCGGAAATGTTCGGCGTTCCGGTCGAGGGCATGCCGGGCGAGATCCGCCGCCGCGCCAAGGCGATCAACTTCGGCATCATCTACGGCATCTCGGCCTTCGGGCTCGCCAACCAGCTGTCGATCGAACGCTCCGAGGCCGGCGACTACATCAAGCGCTATTTCGAGCGCTTCCCGGGCATTCGCGATTATATGGAAGGCACCAAGGTGTTCGCCCGCGAGCACGGTTACGTCGAGACCATCTTCGGTCGCCGGGCACATTATCCGGATATCCGCTCGTCGATCCCGTCGCATCGCGCCTTCAACGAACGCGCCGCGATCAACGCGCCGATCCAGGGCTCGGCCGCCGATATCATCCGCCGCGCCATGGCGAAGATGGAGCCGGCGCTGGCCGAGGCGAAACTCTCGGCCCGCATGTTGCTGCAGGTGCACGACGAACTGATCTTCGAGGTTGAGGACGCCGAGGTGGAAAAGACCATTCCGATCGTCGTCTCGGTGATGGAGAACGCCGCCATGCCGGCGCTCGACATGAAGGTGCCGCTCAAGGTCGATGCGCGCGCCGCGACCAACTGGGACGAGGCGCACTAATCCGAGCGGCCCTGTGCCTGGTTTTCTGATGGAATTCCCTCAGAAAACCTCAAAAGTCATATGCGATGAATCTTGCAGCGCCCGGGGGCATTTAATGCCCTCGGGCGTCTTTCCATCAGGATGATAGAAAGCGTCGGCCGTCGCAGCCGGAACGATTGCCGGCGCGTTCAACTCCCCATAGGCAGCGGTTGGGAGGGGGCTCGAGGCCTCATCCGGAACCGCCGCAATCGGAGGAGATCATGGCGCCGAAGACCTTCATTCTTGTGCTTTCCTGCGACGACAAACCCGGCATCGTCGCGGCCGTCACCACCGAGCTTGCCGCGCTCGGCGCGAACATCGCCGAAAGCAACCAGTTCTGGGACACAAAGACCAACAGCTTTTTCATGCGCATCGCATTTCAGGTTGCGGCGAGCGTTCAGGCTGGTGATGTCGAGCGGGCCTTGCGCCCGGCCGTCGAGCGTTTCCAGATGCGGACCGTTCTCGCGGACGCCACAGTGAAGCCGAAGATCCTCATCCTCGTCTCCAGGTTCGATCATGCGCTCCTGCATCTCATCTACCAGATCCGTGTCGGCTGGCTGAACGCGGAGGTCGTTGCCATTGTCTCCAACCACGAGGACAGCCGAGGCACGGCCGAGGCCGAGGGGCTCGCCTACCACTGTTGGCCGGTATCGAAGGACAACAAGGCCGAACAGGAGGAGAGGCTGTTGCGCCTGGTCCAGGAGACCGGCGCCGACCTCGTCATCCTTGCCCGCTACATGCAGGTCTTTTCGGACAATCTGTCGAAGCGCCTCTACGGCAAGGCGATCAACATCCACCATTCCTTCCTGCCGAGCTTCAAGGGTGCCAGGCCCTATCATCAGGCGCATGAGCGCGGGGTGAAGCTGATCGGCGCGACGGCACATTACGTCACACCGGATCTCGACGAAGGTCCAATCATCGAGCAGGAAACCGAGCGCGTCAGCCATGCGCTGACGGCCGAGGACTTTGTCGCCACCGGCCGCGATATCGAAAGCCGCGTGCTCGCCCGGGCCGTCAAGCTGCACCTGGAGCGGCGCGTGATGCTCAACGGTCACAAGACGGTGGTGTTCAGCTAACAGGGTCCGAAAGCATCTGAGCCGGTACCCGCACGGGCGCCGGCTGAGGATGTCAGGGGCGTGCGGCAACGGCGGTTGCCGTGATCGCCGGCGCGCGGAAGCTGGCAAAGAGCCGGCTCAGGCCTTCGCGTCCCTCGGCCGTCAGATCGAAGGGACGGCCGAAGAGCAGCCATTCCGTACAGAGCCCGAGCATCATCCAGTGCAGCGTCCGCGTCGCCGAGGCCGGCGTCCAGCTCTCGTGCATCTGCCCCTTGGCAAGCGCGCGCGAAAAGGCGAGCTCAAGCAGAACATTGTGGCGTTCGTCGAGTTCTTTCTGGCGGGTCAGGACCTCGCTCATGTCGCCGTCGTAATTGGTGCGCAGCATGATCGTCAGGATGCGCTGGCGCTGCTCGTCGGCGGCGAGAACATCGAGCCAGTCGCCCATGGCGCCTTCGAGGATGGAAAGGGTATCGGCGGCTTCCGCCTCGATCTCGCGGGCGACCATGTCTTCCTGCGGCAGGGGCACGGCGTCGTGCAGTGCGAGGAACAGGTCGGTCTTATTGGCAAAGTGCCAGTAGATGGCACCGCGCGTTACGCCGGCGGCCTTGGCGATTTCTTCGAGCGTCGTGTTCGAGACGCCCTTTTCGTAGAAGACGCGCTCGGCGGCGCACAGGATCTTCTGTCGGGTTACTTCTGCGTCGGCTTTTGTTCGGCGCATTCATTCCTCCTCATCAGACGGCCCGCCGACAGTGATGTGCAGCGGGCCGTCTGTTGTCATTTTACTCGGCGGGCGTGGGGTTTTCTGCGGCTGCCGGTGTGTTTTCCACTTTCTTTCGACCGAAGAGCTTCGTGACGAACACGAAGAAGACCGGAACGAAGAAGATGGCGAGCACCGTTGCCGAGATCATCCCGCCCATGACGCCCGTGCCGATGGCGCGCTGGCTGCCGGAGCTCGCACCAGTGGCGATCGCCAGCGGCAGAACGCCGAGCGTGAAGGCCAGCGACGTCATCAGGATCGGCCGGAAGCGAAGATGTGCCGCCTCCAGCGTCGCGTCGATCAGCGACTTGCCCTGCTCGCGCAGTTCCTTGGCGAACTCGATGATCAGGATCGCGTTCTTGGCCGAGAGACCGATGATCGCGATCAGGCCCACTTTGAAGTACACGTCGTTCGGCATGTCGCGCATGGTGACCGCCAGCACGGCACCGATGACGCCGAGCGGAACGACCATAATGACCGCAACCGGGATAGACCAGCTCTCGTAGAGGGCCGCAAGGCACAGGAACACCAACAGGCACGACAGCGCGATCAGGAGCGGCGCCTGGGTGCCGGACTGGATTTCCTGCAGCGACTGGCCCGTCCACTCGTAGCCGAAGCCAGCCGGAAGCTGCCCGGCGAGACGCTGCATCTCGGTGATCGCGTCACCGGACGAATAGCCGGGTGCTGCCTCGCCGCTGATGCGGACCGACGGATAGCCGTTATAGCCGATCGTCTGCGTCGACGCCTTGACCCATTCCACCGTCGCGAAGGCCGACAGCGGCACCATGCCGCCATTGGCGTTGCGGACGTTCAGGTTCAGGAGGTCGGCGGTCTGCATGCGCTGACCTTCGTCCGCCTGCACCGTCACGCGCTGCATGCGCCCGGCATTGGGGAAGTCGTTGACGTAGGACGAGCCGAGGTTGGTCGAAATCGTCGAGTTGATGTCGGCGAAGGTCACACCGAAGGTGTTCGCCTTCTCGCGGTCGATGTCGACGCTGACCTGGGCCGCATCCGGCATGCCCTCGAAGCGGACGCCGGCAAGCACCTTGCTTTCGGCCGCCATGCCGAGAAGCTGGTCGCGGGCTTGCGACAGTGCCGCCTGGCCGAGACCGCCGCGGTCCTGCAGGCGGAACGAGAAGCCGCCGGTGGTGCCGAGGCCCTGGATCGCCGGCGGCGACAGCGCGAAGCTGATCGCGTCCTTGATCTGGCTCATCGCCATAGTCGCGCGCATCGCGATCGACTGTGCGGCGTTGTTGGCGTCGCGTTCCTTCCAGTCCTTGAGCGTCACGAAGGCAAGCGCCGCGTTCTGGCCGGTACCGAAGAAGGAGAAGCCGTTGATCGCGATGATGCGTTCGACGGCCGGCTCCTGGCCGAAGATCTTCTCGGCCTGCTCCACCACCTCGGTCGTGCGGTTGCCGGTCGCTTCCGACGGCAGCTGCATCATGACGATCACGAAGCCCTGGTCTTCGTCCGGCAGGAACGACGACGGCAGCTTCATGAACAGCCAGCCGAGACCGGCCAGCACGGCCACGTAGACGATCATGTAGCGGCCGGTCCGGTGGACAAGGCGCTTCACGATGCCGCTATAGCCGTGCGAGGTCTTGTCGAAGCTGCGGTTGAACCAGCCGAAGAAGCCGCGCTTGGCGTGGTGATGGCCCTTCGGCACCTGCTTCAGGAAGCTCGCGCAGAGCGCGGGCGTCAGCGAAAGGGCAAGCAGCGCCGAGAACAGGATCGAGACGACCATCGTCAGCGAGAACTGGCGATAGATCACGCCGACGGCGCCCGGGAAGAAGGCCATCGGGATGAACACGGAGGCGAGAACCAGCGTGATGCCGATGACGGCGCCGGTGATCTGCTTCATCGCCTTGCGGGTCGCTTCCTTCGGCGTCAGCCCTTCCTCGGACATGATGCGCTCGACGTTTTCGACGACGATGATCGCATCGTCGACGAGAATGCCGATCGCCAGCACCATGCCGAACATGGTCAGAACGTTGATCGAGAAGCCCATCGCCAGCATGACGGCGCAGGTGCCGAGCAGGGCGACCGGCACGACGAGCGTCGGGATGATGGTGTAGCGGATGTTCTGCAGGAACAGGAACATCACGATGAACACCAGCGCGACCGCCTCGACCAGCGTCGAAAGCACCTTCTCGATCGAGACGGCGACGAAGGGCGAAGTGTCGTAGGGGACCGAGTATTCGAGGCCCTGCGGGAAGAACTTCGCCAGTTCGTCCATGCGTTCCTTGATGGCCGCCGAGGTCGACATGGCATTGCCGCTCGGCGACAGCTGGACGGCGATAGCCGCCGACGGCTTGCCGTTGAGCCGCGTCGAGAAGGCATAGCTTTCGCCGCCGATTTCGATACGGGCGACGTCGCGCAGGCGAACGGACGAACCATCCGGATTGGCGCGAAGGACGATGGCGCCGAACTCTTCGGCGCTCTCCAGCTGGCCCTTGACGACAACGGGCGCGCTGATCTGCTGGCTGATCGGGTTCGGCTGGGCGCCGATCGAACCGGAGGCAATCTGGGCGTTCTGCGCCGTGATCGCGTTCGTCACGTCCGCCGCGGTCAGGTTCAGACCGAGCATCTTGTCCGGGTCGAGCCAGACGCGCATCGAGCGTTCGGTGGCAAAAAGCTGCGCACGGCCGACGCCCGGCACACGCTGGATTTCGCTCAAAACGTTGCGGCTGAGATAATCGCCGAGGCCGATGGCATCCATCGAGCCGTCGGTCGAGGTCAGGGCCACGATCATGAGGAAGCCGGAACCGGCCTCATCGACCTGAACACCCTGGCGCTTGACCGAATCGGGCAGGCGTGGCTCGACGCGGCGAACGCGGTTCTGAATGTCGACCGCCGCCTGTCCCGGATCGGTGCCGGGCGCAAAGGTGGCGCTGATTTCAACCGAACCGGAGGCGCTGGAGGTCGATTCGAAATAGAGCAGACCTTCGACGCCGTTCAACTCGTCTTCGATCAGTCGTGTGACGCTCTGATAGGTGTCCTGTGACGAGGCGCCGGGGTAGCTCGTGTTGATAGAGATCTGCGGCGGTGCGACGTCAGGATATTGCGATACCGGCAGAAGCGGGATCGCAATGACGCCGGCGACCATGATGAAGATCGCCACCACCCAGGCAAAAATAGGCCTGTCGATGAAAAAACTGGGCATCAATCAAACTCACTTTGTAGCTTCGGCAGGCTTTTCGTCGGCAGAGGCCGTCGTCTGGGCTGCTTCTGCCGCAGGCTTGGCATCCGGGTTCCAGTCCGTCGGCTCGACCGGGGCGCCGGGGCCGATCTTCTGGAAGCCTTCGACGATGACCTTCTCGCCGGCCTTGAGGCCGGAGGTCACCTGCCAGCGGGTGCCGATGGTGCGGCCGAGCGTCACATTGCGGAACTCGACCTTGTTGTCTGCGGCAACGACGTAGACCTGCGATTGGCCGGCATTGTTGCGCTGGACGGCCTGCTGCGGGACGGTGATCGCATCCTTCTCGACGCCCTGCTGGACGAGCACGCGCACATACATGCCGGGAAGCAGGTCGTTTTCGGGGTTCGGGAATTCGCCACGCAGCGTCACCTGGCCGGTCGTCGCATCGACGGCCGCTTCGGAGAACAGCAGCTTGCCTTTGTGTTCGTAGGCCGTGCCGTCGTCGAGCACGAGCTGGACTTCGGCTTCTTCGTCGCCGCTCAGCATCTTGCCGTCCTCGAGCGCCTTGCGCAGGCGGATGAGGTCGGTCGCCGACTGGGTGAAGTCGGCATAGAGCGGGTCGAGCTGCTGGATCGTCGCGAGATTTTCCGAGCTGTTGGTGCTGACGAGCGCGCCTTCGGTGATCATCGCGCGACCGATGCGGCCGCTGATCGGTGCCGTCACGTCGGCATATTGCAGGTCGAGTTTCGCTGCCGCGAGGCCGGCCTCGGCGATCGCAACATCGGCGTCGGCGGTCGCGAGCAGGGCCGCCGCATCTTCCAACTGTTGCGCGGCGACGACGTTCGCCTTCTTCAACTGTTCCTGGCGATCGGCCTTCTGCTGGGCCTGCAGGCGCACGGACTGGGCGCGCCGAAGCGTTGCTTCGGCCTTTTCGACCTGCACGCGGAAGGGCGCCGGATCGATGCGGTAGAGCACGTCGCCTTCATTGACCTTGGAACCCTGCTGGAAGACGCGCTCGACGACGATGCCGGAAACGCGCGGGCGGACCTCGGCGACGCGTGTCGCGGTAATGCGGCCGGGGAGCTCGTTGGTGATCGGCAGCGTTTCGGTCTTGGTCGTGAAGACCGCGACCGCGGACGGTGGGAATGCGGCGGCGGCCGGCTGCTCGTCCTCTTTCTGGCAACCGGAAAGAAGAATCACAGTTGCCAAGGCGGCGGCCAGTGTCGGTCGGTTCATGCGCATAGCGATGTCCATATTCGGTGACCGCAGGCAACGGCTGCATCTCGCAAGGTGCCCGTGCGGTCCGGAAGTGAAGGGGAGCGGAACCGGTATCAGGTTCGGCAAATACCGGAAAGCTAATATACAAACACAAATGTATGTTAATTCGCTTTGCAGTGCAACAGCGTGATGCGGTGCGTAGAATCAAAAAATAATTCAGCCGCCACAGGGATTTAGTCCCTGTGGCGGCTGGTTTTCACGCAGCTGTGATGGGGCGTCGGCCCCAAAATGGGGTCAGGCGAGAACGCGATCGTCGTCGCCGAAACGGTGCATGCTGCCCACCATCGGTGTCGCATAGACGATATCGTCAGGTGCATAGCGATGCTCGCCGAAGAGGCGGACGGTGATCAGGCCCACCTGCTCGGAATCGATGTAGACGATGGTGTCGGCGCCGAGATGTTCGACGTGCACCACCTTGCCCTTCCAGTCGCCGCTCTCGCGCGAAAGCGCCATGTGCTCGGGGCGAATGCCGATCGTCTTGGCGCTGATATCGCCGAGCCGCGCGCCCTCGATGAAGTTCATCTGCGGCGAGCCGATGAAGCCGGCGACGAAGACGTTTGCCGGCCGGTTGTAGAGGTCCATCGGCGAGCCGATCTGTTCGATCTGGCCGGCGTTCAAGACGACGATCTTGTCGGCGAGCGTCATCGCCTCCACCTGGTCGTGGGTCACGTAGATCATCGTCGCCTTCAGGCTGCGGTGCAGCCGGGCGATCTCGAGCCGGGTGTTGACGCGCAGCGCCGCATCGAGGTTGGAGAGCGGCTCGTCGAACAGAAAGAGCTTCGGTTCGCGCACGATCGCACGGCCGATCGCCACACGCTGACGCTGGCCGCCGGAGAGTTCGGCCGGGCGCCGGGCAAGATAGGGATCGAGCGACAGCATGCTCGCCGCCTTGCCGACCTTGTCGTCGATCTCGGTTTTCGGCTTGCCGGCCTGCTTGAGGCCAAGGCCCATATTGTCCTTCACCGTCAGGTGCGGATAGAGCGCGTAGGACTGGAACACCATGGCGATGCCGCGCTTGGCGGGCGCCACATGGCCGACTTCGGTGCCGTCGATCTGCACGCTGCCGGAGGTCGCGTCTTCGAGGCCGGCGATGGTGCGCAGCAAGGTCGACTTGCCGCAGCCGGACGGGCCGACGAAGATGACGAACTCGCCGTCCTTCACCTCGAGGTCGATGCCCTTCAGCACTTCATGGCTGCCATAGGCCTTGCGGATGGATTTGAGTTGAAGCGATCCCACCTGGTTGCCCCCTTTAGAGTTTGACTGGTCTGCCGGTGCGCACGCTTTCGTCTGCGGCAAGGCAGATGCGGAGCGACTGGACGGCATCGTTCATGTGACGGTCGAGGTCGATGTCTTCGCGAATGGCTTTCAGCACATAGGCCTGCTCGCGGTCGCAGAGTTCCTGGTGCCCGGGCTCGCCGTCCATCTTGAGATCCTCATCGGCCCTCAGGAAGCGACCATTGGGACCGGTTTCGGCGTTGTGCAGCCGGATCACCGCGGTCTTGGTATGTATGTCGATGTCGTCGGACTTGGCGTTCTGGTCCATGACGATCGACACGGAGCCCTTGGGTGACATCACGTCCTTCACGAAGAAGGCCGTTTCCGAGATCATCGGACCCCAGCCGGCTTCATACCAGCCAGCCGACCCATCCTCGAAGATCACCTGCAGGTGGCCGTAATTGTACATGTCGGGGGCGATCTCGTCCGAGAGGCGAAGTCCCATGCCGCGCACTTCCACCGGCTTTGCGTCGGTGATCTGGCACATGACGTCGACATAGTGCACGCCGCAGTCGACGATCGGCGACGTCGTCTTCATCAGCGACTTGTGCGTCTCCCAGGTCGGTCCGCTCGACTGCTGGTTCAGGTTCATGCGGAAGACATAGGGGCCGCCGAGCTTGCGGGCCTCGGCGATCAGCCGGATCCACGAGGGGTGGTGGCGCAGGATGTAGCCGATCACCAGCTTGCGACCGTGCTTCTTTGCAGCCGCGACGACGCGCTCTGCGTCGGCGACGGTGGTTGCCAGCGGCTTCTCGACGAAGACGTCGGCACCGGCTTCAAACGCCATGACGGCAAAGTCGGCATGGCTGTCGGAATAGGTGCAGATCGAGCAGAGATCCGGCTTCAGTTCGGCAAGCGCCGATCTGAAATCGGGATAGATCGTGTAGCCGCTGAGCTCCTCCGGCAGCGGCACCTTCGAACGGTTGACTAGACCGACGATCTCGAAGCCGGGGTTGTTGTGATAGGCGAGCGCATGGCTGCGCCCCATGTTGCCGAGCCCTGCGACGAGGACCCGGACGGGTTTGCTGCTTGCACTCACTTGACTGCTCCTGCCGTGATGCCGCGGATCAGCTGCCGCGAGAAGATGACGTAGAGAACGAGGACCGGAAGGATGGCGAGCGAGAGGGCCGCCAGAACCGCATTCCAGTTGGTGACGAACTGGCCGATGAAGATCTGCGAGCCGAGCGTCACCGTTTTGGTCGCCTCCGCCGGGGCCAGGATCAGCGGGAACCAGAGGTCGTTCCAGATCGGGATCATCGTGAACACCGCGACAGTCGCCATGGCCGGCCGCACCAGCGGCAGAACCAGGCGGAAGAAGATCGAGTATTCCGAAAGCCCGTCGATGCGCCCCGCGTTCTTCAGGTCATCCGAGACCGTGCGCATGAACTCCGAGAGGATGAAGATCGCGAGCGGCAACCCTTGCGCCGTGTAGACCAGGATCAGCGCCGTCAGCGTGTTGACCAGGTTGGCGGCGACTATGCCCTGGAGAATGGCGACGGTGCCGAGACGGATCGGGATCATGATGCCGATCGCAAGATAGAGGCCCATCACCGTGTTGCCGCGGAAGCGGTATTCCGACAGCGCGAAGGCGGCCATCGCCCCGAAGAGCAGCACCAGCGCGATCGAGACGATCGTGACGATGAAACTGTTCTGGAAATAGGTGGCAAAATCGCCCTGGCCGAGGACCGTTTCATAGCCGATCAGGCTGAAGGTCTGTGGCGTCGGGATCGTCAGCGGCGCCCGAAAGATTGCATTGCGGTCCTTGAACGAGTTGATGATCGTCAGGAACACCGGGAACAGCGACACCAGCGTGTAGGCGATCAGCGCCACGTGGACGAAGCCGGTGCGGAGAAAAGAATCGCGTGCGTTCGACATCTCCGGTCTCCTCAGAACTGGTAGCGGCGCATGCGGCGCTGAATGACGAAGAGGTAGAGCGACACGCCGGCGAGGATGATCAGGAACATCACCGTGGCGATCGTCGCGCCCATGGAGCGGTCACCGAGCTGCAGCTGGAAACCGAAGAAGGTGCGGTAAAGCAACGTGCCGAGAATGTCGGTCGAACCATCAGGCCCGGCAAGCGCGCCCTGCACCGTGTAGACCAGGTCGAAGGCGTTGAAGTTGCCGACGAAGGTCAGGATCGAGATGATGCCGATGGCCGGCAGGATCAGCGGCAGCTTGATCTTCCAGAACTGGCTCCAGCCGGTAACCCCGTCGCATTCGGCAGCCTCGATCACCTCATCGGGAATGTTGAGCAGCGCTGCGTAGATCAGCATCATCGGGATGCCGACATATTGCCAGACCGAGATCAGCGACACGGCGATGAGCGCGGAACCCGGCTTTCCGAGCCAGGGCGCAAACAGCGACTTCAGGCCAACGAGGTCGAGTATCCAGGGCGACACCCCCCAGATCGGCGACAGGATCAGCTTCCAGATGAAGCCGACGATCACGAAGGAGAGCAGCGTCGGCAGGAAGATCGCCGTGCGGTAGAAGGTGACGAAGCGCAGCTTCGGGATCGACAGCATCGCGGCGAGGGCGACGCCGATCGGGTTTTGCACGCACATATGGATGATGAAGAAGATGACGTTGTTCTTCAGCGCGTTCCAGAAGTCGTGGGCCCAGCGCTCTTCCCCAAACAGTGTCTGGAAATTGGCAAGCCCGACGAAGGCTGGCTGTCCGTCAACCGTGTTGTACAGAGAGAGCCTGAGCGTCTCGATCAGCGGCAGGATCATCACCGCCGAATAGACCAGGAAGGCCGGGAGCAGGAAGACGAGGATGTGCCAGCGCTTCGGCCGCCTTGCGGTCGGCTGTCCGTCTTGCACTGAAAGAGCGTCACTCATTGAACCATCCGTTTCTAGAAGACCGGTTCCCCAGACAATCACGATGCGCACCGACGCCACACGGCCGGTCTCGCCGTATGCCATCTGCCCTTTTTTGAGGGCTCATGACGAAGGTTAAGTCTATCGCGTTCTTTTGCAAACGACTGCGTCGGTGGCCTCCCACGATGGGAGGCCTGTGACGCGACGGCTGGGGGAGTGCCTCATCGGCCAATGTCGCCCCGCCCGGCCTTGCTGCAAGTGTCCCAAGGACAAAACATGCAGCAATTCAAACTGCTACGGCGCCCTTCTGCGTCCGGCAGGACACGGGTGCCGTAGGGCCGACCCTCCCCAAAAAGGGGAGGGAACCTGTTGCGCTTACGTCTCTTCTCACTTCGCCGGCTTGTACCAGGAGTCGAGGCCCTTCTGCAGCTTCTCGGCGGCAACCTCAGGCGTATCGGTGCCGTTGATTACGTTGGCCGATTCGACCCAGGTTTCGTTTTCGAGGCTCGGCGTGCCGCGCGCCAGGATCTGGTAGGTCGAGCGGATCGTCGGCTTGCACTTTTCGCGCCAGGAGACGAATTCCTGGGCGAGCGGATCGGTCATCTTCACCGGGGTAGAGTTGAGGCTGAAGAAGCCCGGCAGTGCATTGGCGTAGATGTCGGCGAACTCAGGCGAGGCAACCCAGCTCAGGAAGGTCTTGGCCTGTTCGGCATGTGCGCTCTTGGCATTGAGGCCGATGCCGATGTCATTGTGGTCCGAGATGTAGCAGGTGTCGCCGGCGTTTTTGACCGGCGGCGGGAAGGCGCCCATCTTGAACTGTGCCTGGGTGTTGAACAGGCCGATTTCCCACGAGCCGGCCGGATAGATCGCGGCGCGGCCGAGCGTGAAGAGGTTCTGGCTGTCCGGATAGGTCTGGGCTTCGAAGCCGTCGCCGAGATAGTCCTTCCATTTGGCGAGAACGCGGTAGGGCTCGACCCACGGTTCGTCGGTCAGCTTCTGCTCGCCCTTGATCAGCGCAGCGCGGCCTTCTTCGCCCTTCCAGTAGTTCGGGCCGATGTTCTGGTAGCCCATGGTTGCGGCTTCCCAGAGGTCCTTGGTGCCCATCGCCATCGGGATGTAGTTGCCGTCCGCCTTGATCTTGTCGAGGGCGGCGAAGAATTCGGCTTCCGTCGTCGGGATCTGGATGCCGAGCTGGTCGAAGGCGTCCTTGTTGTAGATGAAGCCGTGGATGACTGAAGCCATCGGCACGCAGAAGGTGGACTTGCCGTCATCGGTGGTCCAGGCGGACTTGGCGACCGGCGAGAAGTTTTCCATGCCCGGCAGCGCCGTCAGGTCGGCAAGGTGCTTCTTGTTGTAGAGTTCGAGCGAGACGTCGAACGGACGGCAGGTAACGAGGTCACCCGCGGAGCCGGCATCGAGCTTGGCGTTCAGCGCCGCATTGTATTCGGTCGGCGCCATCGGGGCGAACTTGACCTTGATGCCCGGGTTCTTCGCTTCGAAGGCAGGGATCAGTTTTTCCTGCCAGATCGCCAGGTCGTCGTTGCGCCAGCTTTCGATGGTCAGCGTCACGTCCTCGGCGTGCGCCAGCCCGGCCGTGCCGAGAATGCTCGAAGCGAGCAGCAGGCCTTTGATTGTTGTACGGGTCATGCAGGTTCTCCCTTTTTATAGGCGCCGCTTTGGCGCGGTTTGGATCCCAGAATTGATTCAGGCCGAGACGATACCGATCGCCCGGCGCAGATTCTGCTTGGCCTCTTTCAGAGCGGCGTCGGCGGCTGCAACGTCCTTCGCGCCCGAGGCGAGAAGGATCGCGACCTTGACCGAGCCGGAGGCCTCGTTGATCAGCCGGCCGGCCTCAGTGGCGCTGATGCCGGTGATGTCGGTGACGATGCGGATCGCGCGGCCGTGCAGCTTGATATTGTCGGCGCGCAGGTTGACCATGTGGCCGTCGAGCACGTGGCCGAGATGGATGCCGACCAGTGTCGAGAACATGTTGAAGGCGATCTTCTGTGCGGTGCCGGCGCCCATGCGGGTCGAGCCGGAGACCACTTCCGGCGGCGTCTGCAAGAGGATCGAGACGTCCGCGTCCTTGAAGAGCGCCGCACCCGGATTGTTGGCGACGGCGATTACCTTGGCGCCGCGCTTGCGGGCCTCGTCGGCAGCGGCAAGCGCGTAAGGGGTGGAACCGCTTGCGGAAACGGAAACGAGACAGTCGCCCGCGCCGATGCCCGCCTTGCGCACGTCCTCTCGGGCGAGGTCCATATCGTCCTCATAACCTCCCGCGAGGTCGCTGAGGCTGGCAGCGCCGCCGGCAAGCAGGATGACGATCTGATCCTGCGCGATACCATAGGTGCCGGGCAGCTCGAGCGCGTCGGCCATCGCCATGAGACCGGAGCTGCCGGCGCCCGCATAGGCAAGACGCCGCCCGGAGCTGAGCGCTTCGGCGGCAATCGAGGCGGCGGCGGAGATCGACTCGATCGCCGCATCGACGGCCTTGGCCGCTGCCTGCTGGCCGGCGGCGAGCAGTCGCAGCGCCAGCGCCGGATGCATAAGATCCAGGCCCTTGGCGTTGTCGTGACGCTCTTCGGTCTTTGCTGACGGCATGGGTCATGTCTCCTCTCGGTTGAAATTAATGCCAAAAAAATACCAATTGTCCAGCAGAATTTAACTTTTGGCGCCTGAAAAAACCGATCGTCTAAATTAGTCCTTGAATTTCAATGAATTGCAACGAAATCGAAAGCGTGGGCGGATTCAGACTTGGTTATTGGTATTTTTTTGGTATCCTCAATGGGCGGAGGTACTCATGACAAATTACCTGATAGGAATCGACGGGGGCGGGACGAGCTGCCGAGCTGCCGTGGCAACGGCAGATGGGCGCATTCTCGGGCGTGGCAAGGCCGGCGCCGCCAATATCCTGACAGACCCGGAAACCGCGCTCGCCAATATCGGCGGAGCCGCCCGCGCAGCCTTTGAAGAGGCGGGCCTCGACCCTGAGGGCATTGCCGCCGCCAAGGCGATCGTCGGTGTGGCCGGACATAATGTCGGCGATGCCGTGCATTACGTAAAGCGTCGTCTGCCCTTCGCCGCCGCGGATATCGAATCCGACGGTTTGATCGCGCTGCAGGGTGCGCTCGGCAACCAGGATGGCGCGGTCGCCATCCTCGGTACGGGCACCATCTATATTTTGCGCCAAGGAGATACGGTCAGTTATGTCGGCGGCTGGGGTTTCACCATCGGCGACCATGGCAGCGGAGCCCGCATCGGCCATGCGCTTCTGCAGGAAAGCCTGCTTGCCTTCGACAGTATTCATGCAGCTTCCGCGGTCACGGATAGCGTTCTGGCCGAATTCAACAACGACGCGCGCGATGTCGTCGATTTTGCCCGTCTTGCGAAGCCCGGCGAGTTCGGCCGCTATGCGCCGCGGGTCTTCGAAGGGGCTGCCGCAGGCGATCCCGTCGCCGTGCGGATCCTGAAGGCCGCCGCACTTACGGTGGATGAGGCGCTGGATGTCGTGGTTGCACGAGGCTGCGAGAGGCTTTGTCTGCTTGGCGGATTGGCGCCGCTCTATCGCCCCTGGCTTGCCGAGCGCCATCAGGCATTGCTCGTCGAAGCCGAGGCGGACGCACTGACCGGGTCGGTCGCTCTGGCCGCGCAACGGTTTGGCTCACATGCGAGGGCGAGTGCATGACGCACCAGCTCGCTTCCATTCTGCCGCTTGAGGGCCTGCAGTCCGGAGGATCGGGGCCGCTCTATCTCAAGCTTCGGCAATCGCTCGAAGACGCAATCCAGTCGGGCAAGCTCAACCATGGCGACGCCTTGCCGCCAGAGCGCGATCTTGCCGACTATGCCAACATCAGCCGCGTGACCGTGCGCAAGGCGGTAGACGATCTCGTGCGCGATGGGCTGCTTGTCCGCCGCCACGGTTCCGGCACCTTTGTCGTCAAGCCGGTCTCCAAGGTGCAGCAGTCTCTGTCGCGGTTGACGTCGTTCACCGAAGACATGGCGCGCCGCGGGTTGAACACCCATGCGCGCTGGCTGGAACGCGGCCTGTTTCATCCTTCGCCGGATGAGATGATGGCGCTTGGCCTTCCCGCCGACGCGCTGGTCGCCCGCCTCGGGCGCCTTCGCATCGCCGACGACATGCCGCTTGCGATCGAGCGCGCCAGCATCTCTGCGGAGTTCCTGCCGGACCCGCAGGCCGTCACCTCGTCGCTCTATTCGGCGCTTGACAAGACGCGGTCCCGGCCGGTGCGCGCCGTCCAGCGCATCTCCGCTTGCAACATCAAGGACCCGGATGCCTCGATGCTCGGCGTTGCCGTTGGCTCGGCCGGCCTTTCCATCGAACGCGTCTCCTATCTCGCATCCGGACGCGTCGTCGAATTCACCCGCTCGCTCTACCGGGGCGATGCCTATGACTTTGTCGCGGAACTGACGCTGTCGGAATCCTAAAGCGACCGCCCGCAGAAAGGAATTGACCATGCAGACCAATATGCGCCGAGAAATCGACGAGATCCCCGAAGCCGCCCAGCGCCTGCTGGAACGCTCGGCCGATCAGCTCAAGGCCGCCGGCGCGGCACTCCGCGTCAAGGATCCGGCCTTCCTGGTCACGATCGCCCGCGGCTCCTCCGATCATGCCGCGCTTTTCCTCAAATATGCGATCGAGCTGCAGGCCGGTCGACCGGTCGCCTCGCTCGGCCCGTCGCTCGCCTCGATCTACGGCGCCAAACTGAAGCTCGGCGGTGCCGCGGCGATCGCGATTTCGCAGTCGGGCAAGAGCCCGGATATCGTCGCTATGGCCCAGGCCGCGACCGATGCCGGCGCCGTCTCGATCGCGCTCACCAACACGCTGCCCTCGCCGATCTCCGAGGCCTGCACCAACCCTCTCGACATTCTCGCCGGTCCGGAAATCGCCGTTGCGGCCACCAAGTCCTACGTCAATTCGATCGTCGCCGGCCTTGCCGTGCTCGGCGAATGGACCGGTGACGCAGCGCTTAAGCGGGCAGTCGCCGATCTGCCGAACCAGTTTGCGAAGGCCGTCAAGCTCGACTGGCAGGCCTTTGCCGACGATCTCGGCGAGGCGGAATCGCTCTATGTGCTCGGCCGTGGCCCGGCGCTTGCGATCGCCAGCGAGGCGGCGCTGAAGTTCAAGGAAACCTCCGGCATGCATGCGGAAGCCTATTCCGCGGCCGAAGTTCTGCACGGGCCGGTGGCGCTCGTCGGCGCCAAGTTCCCGGTGCTGACGCTTGCGGCCCGTGATGCAGCCGAAACTTCGGTCGCCGGCATTGCCGACGGTATGGCCGAAAAGGGCGCAGTGGTTCATGTTACATCGAGCCTTGCCGGCAAGGCCAAGCGCCTGCCGTTCGTCGAGACGGGCCACCCGATCACCGACGCGCTGACCTTGATCCTGCCGTTCTATGGCTTCGTCGAAGCCTGGTCGCGCTCGCGCGGTCTCAACCCCGACGCACCGGCGAGCCTCAAGAAGGTAACGGAGACGAGATGAGCGAGAGGAAAGCAATCACCGGCGCCCGCCTGTTCGACGGCGTCGAATGGCATGACGGCTGTGCTCTCGTGATCGAGGCCGGCCGCGTCAAGGCGATCGTGGCAGTGGCGGACGTCCCCGCCGATGCCAAAAAAATCGATGCGCATGGCATGCTGCTGGTGCCGGGCTTCATCGACCTGCAGGTCAACGGCGGCGGTGGTGCGCTTCTGAACGAAGAACCGTCCGTCGAGGGTATCCGGCAGATCTGTTCGGCGCATGCCAAGTTCGGCACCACCGCACTGCTGCCGACGCTGATCACCGACACACGCGAAATCAGAAGCGCCACCATCAAGGCGGGTCTCGACGCCAAGGCCGCTGGCGTGCCGGGTTTCCTCGGGCTGCATCTCGAAGGTCCGCATCTCTCGGTCGCACGCAAGGGCGCCCATGATCCGACGCTGATCCGTCCGATGGACGATGCCGATCTCGCCGAAATGCTCGATTGCGCCAAGGCGCTCGGCGTGCTGATGGTGACCGTGGCGCCCGAAAACGCCACCCGGGAACAGGTGCGGGCGCTGGCCGAAGCCGGCGCCGTCGTCAGCCTCGGCCACACCGATGTCGGTTACGAAACCGCCGTCGCCTATGCCAAGGCGGGCGCAAGGACGGTGACCCATCTCTTCAACGCCATGAGCGGCCTTGGCCATCGCGAGCCGGGCGTGGTCGGTGCGGCACTTGCCACCGGCACGCTGCATGCGGGCCTGATTGCCGACGGCTACCATGTCGAGCCGGCCTCGATGGGCGTGGCGCTGCGCGCAAAAGTCGGCCCGGGCCAGATCTTCCTGGTGACCGACGCGATGTCGCCGATCGGCACGGACATGACCAGCTTCCAGCTGAACGGCCGCGAGATCCTGCGCGAGGGCGGTCGCCTGACGCTTGCCGACGGTACGCTCGCCGGCGCCGACATCGACATGCTGTCGTCGGTCCGTTTCGTGCACGACAAGCTCGGCCTGCCGGTGGAAGAAGCCTTGCGGATGGCCTCCGCCTATCCGGCCGATGCTATGGGTCTCGCTACCCACAAGGGACGGCTGAAGCCCGGCGCCGATGCGGATTTCGTGCTTCTGACGCCGGAGCTTGGCATGGGCTCTACCTGGATCGGCGGCACGCAGGTCTACGCCGCCTGATCATAACGCATCAAGCAAAAGCCCCGGACAGCGCAAATGTTGTCCGGGGCTTTTCATTTCGGGCAACGTTGTCTCAGCGCGCTGAAAGTCTCGCCTTCATCGCCCGGACCGTTTCCGCATCGGTGCGGCGCCGGTCGGCCGAAACGAAGCCCATTTCGACCAATCGCGGATCCTGAGCCGGCTCACGAACGGAGCAGGAGGAGTGCACTTCGCTGACGGTCACCCGGTCGAGAAGGGCATCGACCGTATCGAGGGTGACGCCGGACCCCGGCATGATCGACAGCCGGCCCTTGGCGAGATCGACGATTTCGGCCAACCGATCGATCGCCTGCGGTGCGCTCCTGGCACCGCCCGAGGTCAGGATGCGTTCGAAGCCGAGCTCGACCGCCACCTCCATCGCCTCGGCGAAATCCGGAACCAGATCGAAGGCGCGGTGCAGCGTCATCCTGAGTCCGGCCGCATGGCCTGTGAGCTTGATCAGCATCGACTTATCGAGGCGACCGTCGGCAAGGGAGGCGCCGAGCACCACGCCGGCGAGACCTGCCGCCCGCGCCGCGTCGATATCGCGACGCATGACATCGAGGTCCGCGGCGGAGAAGACGAAATCGCCCGGGCGAGGGCGGATCATGGCGTAAACGGGCACCGGCGGCGGACCGGCCAGCGCCATCAGTCCGGGATTGGGCGTCAGGCCACCGACGGACAGGGCGGCGCAGAGCTCGATCCGGTCTGCGCCGCCCTCGATCGCCGCGTAAAGCCCGTCGGCATCGTCGACGCAGACTTCCAGTTTGATGTCGCTCATATCTTCTCCTCGCCGAGGCCAAGCAGCGCCGCGCCGATCAATCCGGGCTCGACCCGGCATTCACCACGCACCACCAGCGGCCGTTCGAACTGCCGGAGAATCCGGCTACGCACTGTCCTGTCGATTTCGGCGAGCAGTTCCTCGGAATTGGAGAGTCCGCCGCCGACAGGCACGATCGTCGCGCCGGTGATGTTGATGACGAGTGCCAAAGGCGAACTCACGAGATCGACGAGCAGATCGACCGTGCGCTTTGCCTCTGCATCCCCAGCCTTCCAGGCCTCGATGATCTCATGGCTTGAAAGCGTCTTGCCATGGGCGGTCTGGTGCAGCCGCTCCAACCCGCGGGCGCCGCCAACGGTATCGACGCAGCGCTTCTGGCCGCAGCCGCAGTCATAGGCGGGAATGGCGATCGGCGGGTTGCCGGCCTCGGCCGCGATCGCCGGGCCGTGTCCCCATTCGCCGGCAAAGCCGCCATCGGCATTGATCAGCCGGCCGTCGATCACCAGGCCGCCGCCGACCCCGGTGCCGAGAATGGCGCCGAAGACGATACGGTGGCCGCGCCCGGCGCCGGCACCTGCTTCGGCAAGCGCGAAACAGTCGGCGTCATTGGCGATCTTCACCGGCAGGTGCAGCGCCGCTTCGAGTTCGGTGACTAGGTCACGTCCGTCGATGCAGGGGATGTTGGCGCATTTGATCCGCCGCGTCTCGGGATCGATGACGCCGGTGATCGAGATCGCCACGCAATCCGGGTGTCCGCCCGCTTCGTCCAGGACCGATTCGAGCGCCTCAATGAACTGGCGGAAGTTGCTGAGCGGCGTTGTCCGTCGCGGCAACGGAAAGATCCGGTCGCGCGAATGCACGATCGCGCCCTTGATCGCCGAGCCGCCGATGTCGAAACAGACGATCATGCCTCACCCCGGATGATCGTTTCGGCAGAGAGCGCGACGGAGAGCAGCCGATCGTCCTGGTGATGCGGCGCGGCAAGCTGCAAACCAACGGGCATTTCGGCCGCCCCGGTACCGCAGGGAATGGAGATGCCGCAGAAATCCAGGAAGTTACCGATCGACGTGTTGCGCAGTGTCTTGGCGTTGGTCTTGAAGAACAGCTCGTCGTCCTCGATCAGTGGCGCGATCGGCGGCGCCACATGCGGCAGGGTCGGGTGGGCGATGAGCTCGTTCGGCTTCAGGCTGTCGACCGTCTCATGGATCAGTTGGTCGCGCGCGTCGAGCAGGGCAATGTAGTCGGGCATGGTGATCTTCTCGCCGAGCCTGGTGCGGGCAACGACACGGGGATCCATCTCATTGGCCTCGTGCCCGGCCAGCCGCTCGCGATGAAGCGCATAGGCCTCGGCCGTCACCAGGGCGCCATGGCGCGCCATCAGCCCGAAGACCGCCGAGAAGGTCGGGAAGGCGCGGCGGCTGATAGCAACGCCGGCTTTCTCGAGCCGCCTGATGGCATCCTCGAACGCCTCGACGACTTCCGTTTCCGCATCGTCGAAGACCACCGTTTCCGGGATCACCAGCGCGACGCCTGAAAGGTCGGCGCGGCGCACGGTCGGAGCCGTCAGCCCGTGCATGGCAGCGTCCACCCACACGGCGTCCTGCACCGTGTGGCAAAGGGGCCCAAGCGAATCCAGGCTTTCAGCCAGCGGAAAGACGCCCTTCATCGTGTAGCGGCCGCGTGTTGCTTTGTAACCGACAATGCCGGTCATCGCCGCGGGGATGCGGACGGACCCGCCGGTATCGGTGCCGATGGCTGCTGGCACCAGCCCGGCCGCGACCGCGACCGCCGAGCCTGACGACGAGCCGCCGGGAATGCGCTCAACGTCGGTGGCCGCGGGGTTCCTCGGCGTGCCGTAATGCGGGTTGATGCCAAGGCCCGAAAAGGCGAACTCGCTCATATTGGTGCGGCCGACGCTGACCATGCCGGCTGCGGCAACGGCGGCAACGACCGGAGCGTCGCTCCTCGCCGGGGCGTGCGTCTGCAGCACCTTCGAGCCGGCGGTCGTGACGCTGCCGGCCACATCGAAGAGGTCCTTCCACGCGACCGGCAGGCCGTCGAGCAGGCCGAGCGAGCGTCCCGCCCTGAGGCGTTTCGAGGCGGCCTCGGCATCCCGCGTCGCGCGCTCAGGCGTCAGTTCAACGAAGATGGCATAGTCGCCGTGTGCGTCGATCGCCGCATAGGTTTGCTTGGCGAGGTCCACGGGGTCCAGCTTGCCGCTCTGCACCAGCACGGAAAGGCTGGCGAGTGTCTTTTGTTCTGTCATGTCATCCTCCGCGGAATGCTGTTCTTGCCTGCGGCTGCTGTCCGCTACGTCTACAATATCGCCGCCCTTGGCGTTTTCCATGCTTCCCTTAGACGAGGCGCGTGAATCTTGCATAAAGACTGGCTTCCGCCGCGTGTGTCTTGTCGCTGGTGGTGCCCCTGCCTACATGCATCATCGAACCTTGGGCCATACTGGAGAGCGATGATGATCTTGGACGCGGCGCGACTTTCGCTTGCCAATCTCCTTGCGCCCGAGACCCGATCGGTTTTCTGGAAGGTGCTGGGCCTGACGATACTGGCGCTCGTCGCGCTCTGGTTTGCGGTGCGCGGAGTGTTTATCTGGCTGGCGCTGCCGTGGATCGATACGCTGATGCCGGGCACGCCCGTCTGGGCCGGTTGGCTGACCTTCGTCGTCGGCATCTTCGCGAGCCTCGGGCTGGCGCTCGCCTTGGCTTTGCTTCTGGCCCCCGTCACCGCGCTGATCGCCGGCTTCTTCCTCGACGATGTTGCCGAGGTGATCGAGAAGCGGGACTATCCGAGCGAGCCGCAGGGCCGGCCGCTGCCGCTTGGCGAGGCGATCGCCGGATCGCTGAAGTTTCTCGGCGTTGTCATCCTCGGCAACCTGCTGGCGCTCTTCCTGCTGCTCGTTCCGGGCGTCAATCTCGTCGCCTTCTTTCTGGTCAACGGCTATCTGCTCGGCCGCGAATTCTTCGAGTTCGCGGCAATGCGCTATCGTGCACCGGCGGAGGCGCGGCTCTTCCGCGAGAAGCACCGTTCCACCGTTTTTCTCGCCGGCCTTCTGCTCGCGGCCTTTCTGGCGGTGCCGTTCGTCAACCTTTTGACGCCGCTCTTTGCTGCCGGACTGATGGTGCATCTGCACAAGCGGCTTTCGGCAAAGGATCCCGGATTTTCGCTCTCGGGCAGTGCGGCGGCGAAGGCCTGAGAGGCTCTTGCTTGACATGATGCCGGCTATGGCCAATCTGCCGGCAAGATCCCATTGTGCTGCGCGGGCGCGCCGGCGCGTGGCAGGACGGAGTTGGCGGACATGAACAAGACGGACGAACGGATCACCCACCTCGAGGAAACGGTGGCCCACCAGGCCAAGACCATCGAGGAACTTTCCGATCAGCTTGCCGAGCAATGGAAGGTGGTGGAACAGACGCGCGCCAAGCTCGACCGGCTGACCGAGCGTTTCCTGTCGCTCGAGGAGCAATCGCTCGATGCGCCGGCGATCACCCGGCCGCCGCACTACTGATCGAGCGCCACGGCAAACGGAAATTAAAAGGCCGCCGGTCCAACGAACCGGCGGCCTCTCTATTTACATAAGTGCTGCTCTTAGTAGGGGCAGGACTCGTCGCTCATGTAGTCGTGAACTTCGACCTTGCCGGCAATGATTTCGGCTTTCACCTTTTCCACTGCGTCGAGCATCTCAGGCGTGATCAGTGCCTTGTTGTTGTCGTCGAGCGCATAGCCGACGCCATCTTCCTTGAGGCCGAGGTTGGAAATGCCGAACTCGAACTTGTCGTTCTTGGCCGCCGTGAAGGCTTCATAGACGGCAACGTCGACGCGCTTCAGCATCGAGGTCAGGACCTTGCCCGGCTGCAGGCCGTTCTGGTTGGAGTCGACGCCGATGCCGAGCTTGCCCGCATCTGCTGCTGCCTGCAGAACGCCGACGCCGGTGCCGCCGGCTGCGTGGTAGACGACGTCCGAGCCTTGGTCGATCTGCGACTTGGCGATTTCGCCGCCCTTGACCGGGTCGTTCCAGGCGTCCGGCGTCGTTCCGGTGTAGGCTTCCAGAACCTTGACGTCAGCGCCGGTCGACTTGGCGCCGCCAACGTAGCCACAGGCGAACTTGTGGATCAGCGGAACGTCCATGCCGCCGATGAAGCTGACGGTCTTCGACTTCGAAGCGAGGCCGGCGAGAACGCCGACGAGGTAGGAGCCTTCCTGTTCCTTGAAGACGACCGATTTGACGTTCGGCTTCTCGACGACCATGTCGATGATCGCAAACTTGATATCAGGGTATTCCGGCGCGATCTTCTCGAGCGAAGCCGCCCAGTTGAAGCCGGCCATGACGATCGGGCTGTTGCCGTCGCTCGCAAAGCGGCGCAGCGCCTGTTCACGCTGGGCATCGTTGGCGATTTCGAACTCGCGGTATTCGACGCCCGATTCCGTCTTGAACTTTTCGGCGCCGTTGAAGGCAGCCTCGTTGAAGGATTTGTCGAACTTGCCGCCGAGATCGTAGATGATCGCTGGCTTGATGTCGGCGGCCAGTGCCGTCGCGGACATCATCGAAAAGGCAAAGAGACCGAGAATGGTTTTTTTCATTGTGCAGCCCTGTTGTCGCTATTGATCTTATTGGGTCCTCCCGCCGGCTCCCCGACGGAACCTGTCTGCGGAACCCACCCCCTTCTCCTTGGGGCTAGGGTGGCGCATCCTTGCACGGTCACGGCAAAAAAACACTCAAAATTTTTCAGATGGTAAAAATACAAGCCACAGAAGCCGGTACCCGTAAGGCACCGGTTCTGTTGCGCTTTTGAGATCGCCGGCAAGTGTGCGCGCCCATCCGGCGCGACCTCTGGGTTGTGGGTATCGCGCTTGCTTTCGAGAGGGCCAAAGCGGCCCCCGGTGTCGGAGCGGGATGAGGAAAAGTGTGTGCGGTTCTCCGCCCGCATCCAGCGCTTGTTTACACGAAACGATCTGGTGAAGGTTTGGGTCGATTGAGGCCAAGCACATCGGCCTGTCTAGAGCATCCCGCTCTCGAGTGGAACCACCGGAGGCGGAAAGATGCTCTAGAATCAAAGTGCTAGAGCGTCCTTTGTGCGTCAGTCGAACGCACGGCGCCCTAGTACCCGATCGGGCAACTCACCCCGGTGCCGCGCAGGCCGCAATAGCCGTTCGGGTTCTTCGCCAGATATTGCTGGTGGTAGTCCTCGGCGAAGTAGAATGGGCCGGCCTTGCCGATCTCGGTGGTGATCGTGCCGCCATGGTTGGAATACTTCAGCGCCGCCTGGAAAGTGGTGCGCGCGGCCTTGGCCTCCGCCAGCTGCTCGTCGTCATAGGTGTAGATTGCCGAGCGGTAGGTGGTGCCGATATCGTTGCCCTGGCGCATGCCCTGGGTCGGGTCGTGCTCCTCGAAGAAAGTCTTGAGCAGGGTCGCAAGCGGAACCGTCTCTGGATCATAGACGACCAGCACCACCTCGGCATGGCCTGTGAGCCCGGTGGTCGTCTCCTGATAGGTCGGGTTCCGTGTCAGCCCGCCAGCGTAACCGACAGCCGTCACGTAGACACCGGGGATCTTCCAGAGCAGCCGTTCGGCGCCCCAGAAGCAGCCCATGCCAAGCAGGACCTGCTTCGTGCCGTCGGGGTAGGGGCCATTCAGCGGCCGCCCGGAGACGAAATGCGTCTCGGCCGTCGGGATCGCCTCGTCGCGACCCGGCAGCGCTGTCTGCGCATCGGGCATGATCGTCTTCTTGTTGAACATGTCGATCAGGAACATCAGCATACTCCTCGTCGGTGCAGAGACGGGCTCCGCTAAAAATCAGGCGGCGAAGCGGCCCGCGGCCGGCCGCTTCTTGTAACCGACCATCCACAGAACGAGCGCGAGCAGCGCCAGCACGGCGAAGGCCGGCTGCATCAGCAGCCAATGCAGCACCGAATGCCAGATCGTCTGCGCCGTATCGGAACGCTGCGCAAACTGGATCCAGCTCGCCGTGTCGGCGCCCAGCGCCTCCAGGTCGTCGCCAAGCGAGGTCATCACCAGTTCCGATGCGGCGACCGACTGAATCGCGTCGACGGCGCCGGCAAGCACGGCGGCAAACAACACGACGGCGCTCGCCAGCCTTAGTAGAAACCGCATCGGTCCAATTATCCCTTCATGTCACTGGTCGCGTCATGTCATGGTCAAGCGCAACGCCCCGGCGGCATCTTCTTCGATCGCAGGGGTCTCGGACAAGGCCCAGTGGCGAAATTATGCGGGGATCGCAGTAGAGCCGAGCTGGCATCTGGACGCTGCCGGGACGTGACACTCGTCCCGGCGCAAGAGATAAGCGTGCCGCCTGGTATGCACAATGGGGACGACGGGCCGCTCGTTTCACAAGATGTCAACAATCTGTCAGAAAGCAGTTGATCCCAAGCAAATCATCGGTATATAGACGCGCGTCCGCCGGTTTACACCGGTCGACACCGAAGGGCCCCGCCCTTCCCATCCAGCCGGATTGACCATCGGCTGCTGACGGATGGACAGGTGGCCGAGTGGTTGAAGGCGCACGCCTGGAACGCGTGTATACGTGAAAGCGTATCGAGGGTTCGAATCCCTCTCTGTCCGCCATTTCTCTCCCTTGCCACAGCGATCAATATCAAGACGTTGCCAACCCGCTTGGCGCCAACCCGCAAAAAATCTTCTTCGGCGCGATCCGTTTCGCCTCTCCGGTTCGTCTTTGCTGTGTCCGTAGCAAAGGAGACACGCTGATGACCACCGAACCTGTCACACTCGTCAATCTGCTGAAGGTCGAACCCGGCAAGCAGGCGCAATTGATTGCGCTCCTGAAGCGCAACATCGAAACCGTGATCAGCACGCTCGGCGGTTGGCACACAAGCCGGCTGATCGCCGCCAAGGACGGCGCCAGCGTCATCATCTATTCGGAATGGGAGACGCCGGCGGCCATTGAGGCGATGCGGGCCGATCCCCGGATGAAGGCCTACTTCCCGCAGATCCTGGAATTGGCAAGCCTTGAGTCGATCCTGGGCGAGGCCGTGTTCAGCGATAACAGGTGATGTCGATCCGCCGCCGACGCCCGCCGACAGTGGCCGGAAGGCGGCGGACATTTCTTTGGACCCGCGTTATCGTGCCGTCGTCGCCGATGGGCTGACGCCTGGAAATGCGCCCATGGAGCTCGATACATGAACGTGGAAGATTTCGAGGATCGCCTGCGCGAGTTCAGGCCGCGGCTGCATCGCTATTGCGCGCGCATGACCGGCTCGGCCGTGGACGGCGAGGACGTGCTGCAGGATACCTTGATCAAGGCCCTGCAGGCGCGGGCGGACGGTGTGGTCGTGGACAATATCGAGGGCTGGTTGCTTCGCATCGCCCACAATACCAGCCTCGATTTCCTGCGCCGGCGGTCCCGGCACAGGGTCGTTCCGCTGCGCGATGATCTGGAGGACGCACGGCTGCCCGAAGCGGACATCGTTGCGGTCGGCTTTCACACCTTCCTGCAGCTGCCTGAACTTCAGCGCTGCGCCGTGATTCTCAAGGATGTGCTCGGACATTCGGTCGAAGAAATCGCGGATATTGCCGACTGCACGCCGGCGGCTGCCAAGTCGGCGCTCCAGCGCGGACGCGCGTCGCTCCGGCAACTGGCGGATCGCCCGGACGATATGCGGCTGCCGCTGATGTCCGATGCCAACCGGCAGAAGATGGCGACCTATGTGCGCCTGTTTCAGGGGGGCGATTTCGATGCGATCCGCGCCATGCTGGCCGAAGACGTCAAGCTCGAGCTCGTCAACAGGCTGAGGCTGGAGGGCCGTGAGGGCATTGGCCGCTACTTCACCCGCTATGCCGAGGAGACGAGGTGGCGGTTCGCGCTCGGTGCGATCGAGGGGCGTCCGGTCATGCTGGTTTTCGACAGCGCCGGGCCCATGGAGATGCCTGCGCATTTCGTTCTTCTCGATTGGCGCGAGGACGAGATCGCTGCGATCCGCGACTTTCTCTTCGCGCCCTATGTGCTTGAAACCGTCGATTGGGTTCGTCTGGCCTAGCGCGAAGGGGCCTTCGCTGATTGACCGTCCGATCTCCGCCATTTGTTGACGATTGCGCGGTAGCCGGAATCCCTTGACCGGCGTGGCTCCGGCCTCGACCGTGCCGAGGAGATCTGGTCGCGCTCTGGGGAGCAGGCAGCATGAAGACGGCGAGTGACGCGCGTTTCTGGGACCGGACGTCGCAGCGATACGCCAAGGGGGCGATCGCGGACCCGGCCGGATATGAGCGCACGCTCGACCGTACCCTCCGCCGGACCTGCGTCGATTGCCTGTTTGATGTGGGCGCGCAACTCTTCGTCGGGCAGCGCGCGGCCGAAGAAGGAGAGAGAGGCGTTGCTGAGGCGCTTCAGATGCAGGTCCAGACCTCTGATCTTGCAGTCCCTGACCTGAATTGCGGTGAAGTGGGCGAAGCCGGCAAAAGCCAAGGGGATCAGATCGGCAGCGCTGGCCGGGCGGCCGTTGAGCGCTGCGGGATAGAGGCTTGTTTCGTTCGGCATGGTCTTGCTCCTGGGTGTGTTCACATGAAGGAGCCAATAGGTCTAAGGTCTGACAGCGCTGTCAGAGTCAAGGGCGAGGCGAAGGGACCGGAATGAAAATAGGCGAGCTGTCGAAACGCACCGGCGTCAGCATTCGGATGCTGCGCTACTATGAAGCCGAAGGGCTGTTGAAGCCTGGACGCACCGAAAGCGGCTATCGCGACTATGATCTGGCGGAGGTGAGAACCGTCGAGCGCATCAAACTCCTGGGCGCCGGCGGCATGACCCTTCCGACGATCCTGCAGTTCCTGCCGTGCGTTCGCGGAGAAGGTCCGATCTTTGAGCCCTGCGACGAACTGCGCGTCACCCTGCACGAGCAGATCCGGCTTGTCGAAGAGAAGACGGAAAAGCTGGCGCAGAGCCGCAGCGTCCTGGAGACTTTTCTGCAGGAGATAGGCGAGCGCTGATCTTCTGCCGGATCGAGCTACCGCGTGCTGCGGCGACCCCTTGCTGGCCTCGTCAGCGCTAACGCGACAGGATTGCGACCAAACCCGCTCTGGCCATCAACCAGAAGTCAGGGCGCGCGGCAAACCGTATGCACCTTTCCTGCTGCCGCTCTAATAGACGTCGGTCTTCGATCGACTGATGTAAAAACCGTGGCCGTCACTGCGCTCGCAGCTGAGCCCGGTCTTGCTGGACCGACAGCTAAACGGCCCCTTCTTCCAGCTGTTGCCGTAGCTCAGGATATGGGAGCCGTCGCAGCATGCTGTATCGCCCGCGTTCTGGAATCGTCGGGCCTTGCCCGCCTTTCCCAGAATGAACCTCTGATAGGTCGGTTCGATGCGGTCACAGCCAAGTTCCGGGCCGCCGTCCTCCGGGACATAAACATCGGAGCCACCGGCTGGCGTGTATTGGCAACCGATGTTGCCGGTCGGCATGTTGAAATAAATCAGACCGCCATCGGCGGGGAAATTCTGCTCTGCTGCATTCCCGTCGAATGCGATGAGCGCGGCGACCGCAAACACAAGAAAGCGCATCATTCGAGCTTTGGCCCCTGACCTTTGTCGATCCCGCAAAGTGCAGCAAGTAAAACATATCAGCGGGAAATGGGGAAATGGTCTCGGCTCTCGACCTGCGGTCGACGGCACGGCGCCGTGAGACAAATTGGCTCGAGCCTGTCGGGGAGGACTTCAATAGTTAGCTGTTGCGCTAAGTGTTTGGTCATGATACTTAGCCTTATGGAACAGTATTCAGGCCGATTGGACGTGATCTTTCAGGCGCTCGCCGATCCCACCCGGCGCGCCGTGCTTTCGCGGCTCGGCGGCGGCCCGGCGAGCATCAGCGATCTCGCCAGACCCTTCGACATGGCCCTGCCGTCCTTCATGAAGCACATCCACTTCCTGGAAGGCAGCGGCCTGATCCGCACGCACAAGCAGGGCCGGGTGCGGACCTGCGCCATCGAGAAGGCGCAATTCGCCGTGGTCGAGACCTGGCTTTCGGCGCAGCGCGCGCTCTGGGAAGGCCGTGCCGACCGGCTGGAAAAATTCGTCACTGAACACGAGGAGGAATGACATGATCCGCTCTCCAGATCCCGAACTCGACCTGACGATGGCACGCATCATCAAGGCGCCGCGCGCGACCGTCTGGCGCGCCTGGAGCGATCGGACCCGGCTTGAGCAATGGTGGGTCCCGGCGCCGGCAATATGCAAGGTGATCGATATGGACCTGAAGCCGGGCGGCGGCTTCGTGACCCGGATCAGCGAAGGCGGCGGCGAGTTCGTGCCGCATATCAATGCCTGCTTCCTCGCGGTCGACGAACTCTCGCGCATCGTCTTCACCGATACGCTCGTTGCCGGCTGGCGGCCGGCCGAGAACGCCTTCATGACGGCAATCATCACGCTCAGCGACCATCCGGCCGGCACTGAGTACGCCGCCCACGTGATGCACCGCAACGGCGCGGACCGGAAGATGCACGAGGAGATGGGTTTCCACGACGGCTGGGGAACGGTGGCGGAGCAACTGGCCCGGCTCGTCGAGCAAACCCATTAAGGAGGCGAAGACATGCGCAACATCGTCCTGCAGATGATGACGACGCTCGATGGCCGCCTCGACGATCCGCTTGCCTGGATGGGCACGGTGGTCGATGAGCAGTACCGGGCGATCGACCGCCTCTATGCCGGCTACGACACGGTACTCGTCGGGCGCACCACCTACGAGGAGATGGTCGGCTATTGGCCCGGCGCGCTGAACGATGAGGTCAACGGCGAGACCAATCGCGTGATGGCCAAACGCATGCACGACTCCCGCAAGATTGTGTTCTCCCGCACCGGTGAGCAGGCAATCAGCCCCTGGCACAATGCCGAACAGGTCGTGGCTGCCGACGACGCCGCACTTTCGCGCTACCTGATGGAGCTGAAGGCTGAGCCCGGCGGCGATATCCATCTCTCGGGTGGCGCCAGCCTGGCGCAGACGGTGATCGGCCTCGGGCTGGTCGATCGCTACCACTTCTTCGTCTATCCCGTCGTCTCGCCGGGTGAACCGTGGTTCGCCCGGCTGAGGGATAAGAACGAACTGCAGCTGATCGGCAGCGAACACTACGACAACGGTGTCGTCGGACTTCACTACGCAACCGTACGCGACGCCAAGTCGGAGCGGCCGAAGAGCTTCTCCGAGCTCATTGCCTAAAGCAATTCCAGGAAAAGTGCGAAGCGGTTTTCCGTCCGGAATTGCGCCCGTGCCAAGTGAAGCAATTCCAGGAAAAGTGCGAAGCGGTTTTCCGTCCGGAGTTGCGTGTTGCTGGAATCAGTCTCCGCCTCGCAGGGCGGAGAGCAGCCGATCGTAGGTCGGAGCCAGCCGCCGCAGGGCTTCCGCCGCTTCCGCATCTCTGCGCAAGACCAACGGATATTGCAGCGCGCCGATGAGTCGCGCCTGTTCGCCGGCAACGGCGGCGGACTTGGCAAAGCCGGCGCGCTCGAGGCAGGTTTCGGCGTCAGCCGCACGGCGGGCGCCGACGCGAACGGCGAAATGGATCAGGTGCGCCCGCAAGCCCTTGTCACAGCGTTCCTCGATGCGCGCCGCCAGCGCTTCGGCGGCCTCGGCATTGCCGAGGCTCCTAGGCGGCATCGCTCGATCCGTAACCATCGACAGCCAGTGGATCGCGGCCGGGATCGAGGCCCGGATCCCGTCCACCTCCGAGACCTCCGCCACCCGCGAAAAGCCCGACCGCATCGTGAAAGAATCGCCGTAGGTGAGCGTCTTCGCGCTCCAGGCCGCCATGAAATCACTGATCGGCAGCGAGGCGTAGGGGTAGCCCTGCGGATCGTGCATCAGCACCCGCTCCTCGTCGAGCGCGAGGACTACGACATAGTGGTCGGCCTCGATCGGCCCGGTCATGCCGGGCTGATGGCGGAGATGTCCCATTTCCACCGGGCCGACCCAGACCGGGCCATCCTTGAGCGTCGACCGGAGGCGAGAAAGCGCGTCCTCGGCATCGTCACCCTTGCTGACTTCCGAGGTCCAGCCGAGCGCAGCAAGCGCGCCGTCGAACCCGGCTTCCGGGTCCCAGCCATAGGGGTCGAAGAACGGCAGCGAGCCGCCGATGAGCTGCATTCCGAACGGGCTGCTTGTGGCAAATTCGATGACGGCGGGCGAGGGCGCCGCCTCGCCGAACATCATGGCGAAGGAATTGGCGTAGCAATAGGGGCCGGAGCCCACATAGGGAACGTGCTGCATCGGATGGAACCCTTGAGCGATTGAGGGGGGATGTGAAGGGAGGCTTGTTAAGGCACGATGGGATAGGCGACATCGAAACGGGCGTCGCCGCTGCCGGGGTAGATTTCGTAGGGGCTGCCGAAACAATTGAGATCGTTGCTGTGCTCGAACCAGGCCTCGATCGCGTCGTAGACACGCAGCACCGCCGGAAAGGTCTCGAACGTCTCGGACACCGGCAGGAATGCTTCGCGCCCAGCCGGCTGAAGTCGCATGCGCAGATCACCTGACGGTTCGAGGCTGCCGGTGTAGCCGATCGCGACCTCGACGAGGCCCTTGCCATCATGGTTCACGGGCTCGTGGAAATGCAGCGTCATCGGCCCATCGTCGTCCTTGCCGCATAGTGCCAGGTAGCTGCGGATCGCCGCTTCGGCGCTTTCCGTGAAAGCGTCGAGCGCATCGACCGTCACATGACCCTGCCGATAGACGATCTTCGAAGGGGCAGTGTCGCGGACGCGGACGGCTTTGATCAGCGGATCATCGCCGCCGGACGATTGCCGGAAGATCGCCTGCACCAGCTCGCTCTGCTCCTCGAGCCGTTTGGTCTGTACCTCCAGCCAGGCGCGAAGTTCGGCGAGGCGCACTTCGGGCTGAAGCTCGATCAGGCGGGCGATTCGGGCGATCGGCAGGCCCAATTGCCGCAGCCTTGCGATCAAGCGGGCGCGGCCCGCCTGCTCGGCGGCGTAGTAGCGGTAGCCGGTCACCGGATCGACGTGGGCGGGCACGAGCAGGCCCTGCTCAACATAGAGCCGGAGCGCCTTCGGCGACAGTCTTGTGGCAGCGCCGAAACGGCCGGCGAGGAAAAAAGAATCGGTCATGAGACAAGTCTGGGGCCTGCCCCAGGGGCGAGGTCAAGAGGCATCTTGCGGTCTTGCTGGCAGCCGCCGGACCGGTTGGCTGAATACCTCCCGGAGCAGGCAACCGCTCCGGGAGGTACATGGCAGCTATTGTCTTCCACGTCGGTTCAGGAGCGCCAGCGCCAGGAGCGTGACCGTCGCCATCACCAGGCAGTAGCCGACGAGCGGCCAGGCCGTATAGCCCTTCAGAAACAGAACGGCGCCGGTGCCGACGACGGCGACGATCACGCTCTGGATGCAGAAGTAGAGCGCCACCGCCGTTCCGGCGATCGCGTCAAAGGCCTTCAGCGCGCCGTTCGCAGTCACCGAGGCGCTCATGACAATGCCGACGGCGATCACCCACATCGGCAGCACGAAGCTTGCGAAGGAGGGTGTCGTGAAGACTTCGCCGGCGGCAAGCAACAGCCCGCCAAGGATCAGCGCTGCCATGCCGCGCATGAGGCAGCCGGACATCCCGTAGCGGCCGACGAAACCCTTGGCGAAGCGCGTGGTCAGGATCATCACCACTGCCGCCGTCGCGAAGGCGAGGCTGAAGCCGAACTGCGAATAGCCGGCGCGATCGATGAGCAGGCGCGGCGCGGTCGAGAAGAACACGAAGAACGCGCCCATCGCCGTGCTGAAGCCGAGCGTATAGGTCCAGAACGCGCCGTTCCTGAGAATGGGCTTAAAGCTGGACTTCCCGTTGCCGGAAGGGATTGGCCGGGTTTCCGACCAGCGCAGCAGCGCCTGGCCGAGCGCGGTAAGACCGAGCACGCCGAGCGTCAGGAAGATCGCCTGCCAGCCGAGAGCGCCTGAGATCAGCGCGCCGGCAATCGGTCCGAGCGCCGGAACGAAGGACAGCATGGCGCTGAAGAGGCCGTATATGGTGACGCCTTCCGGACGTGCGCCATAGACGTCCCGCACCGTCGCGAAGGTCGCGACCAGCGCCGCCGAGGCGCCCGCCGCCTGCGCAAGCCGGAGTGCCACGAAGACCGGCGCTGAGGTGGTGACCGCCAGCAGCAATGACGTCAGTGCAAACAAAGTCGCGCCTCCGAGAAGCACCGGACGGCGGCCGAACCGGTCGGAGAGCGGGCCGAAGAGCACCTGTCCCAAGCCCAGCATGAGCATGTAGAGGCTCAGCGTCAGCTGGACGATTGCCGGCGACGTGCCGAGAATGCCGGGCATTTCCGGCACGACAGGCAGATAGATGTCCATGGCGAGCGACGCCAGGATATCGAAAGGCGCCATCAGCAGCAGAGCCGCCGGCAGCGTATAGGGCCAGGTGGGCAAGTTATGATCGGGCATGATGAAACATCCGCGCAAATGGGTAACATTCGGCGGCGATCTGCCACTTCATCAAATCTTGGGAGTGTGAGCCGACAGACGCCGCAACAACTTTTTCAAACCGTTGTTGCGGCTTACCTGGTTGCTGACTCGTCGGTCCTCATCTGCGGCTCCTGCAGGCTGACGGCAATGCCAGGCCCATATCGACATCAATAGTGGCGCATGTCCTATCATTCGGCTTTTGACGTGGCAACCCGTCGGATCACCGCTCAGGCATGCGGGTCGGCGTCGCCCGGCTTCGCGTTCAGCCGGTTCTCGACGCTGGCAACACCGATCACCGATGCCGCCGCATCCCCGGCGCAGGCGACGTCCGTTTCGCTCGCGACCTCACCGGAAAGAACGACGAGCCCGCCAAGCGCCATCACCGAGATGCGGCTCGTGTCGACCAGGGCGGCATACTGGATGAAGCGCAGCACCTTGTCGGCGAGCGCGTCATCCGTCAGATGCGGATCGTCGTCTCCATGGGCATAAATGGGCTTATCTGGCGGCATGGCATGTTCCTCATGCTCTTCCCGAACGCCTGCGGTCTGCGAAGGTTCCCTTGAAAGTGCTCTGCCGCGCCGCGCTTGCGATCCTGGCGTGAACGCGGTTATTGCTGGCAGTCCCATCCCAAGGCCTGCGCATGTCCGACATCTTCCAGAACGTTCTGCCCATCTTCGTCCTGATCCTTGCCGGCTGGCTGCTGGTTCGGTCAGGCTATCTGAAACCGGCTGTCGGCGAAGCGCTCGGCGACTTCGTCTTTCGTGTTGCCGTTCCCGTTCTATTATTTCGCACGATTGCCGAAGCGGATTTCAAGGACGGTTCGCCCTGGCCGCTCTGGGTCGCCTACTTTTCCGGCGTTGCCGTCACCTGGGCGGCCGGGCATCTGGCTGCAACGCTCATCTTCCGGCGTGACCCACGCATGGGCGTTCTTGCCGGCGTCTCCTCGGCCTTCGCCAACACCGTGTTCATCGGCTTGCCGTTGGTTTCACGCATCGTCGGCGAGGAGGGAATAGTGGCGATTTCGATCCTGCTGTCCGTCCATCTGCCGGTCATGATGATCGCCGGCACGCTGCTGATGGAGCGTGCCGAGCGCCGTGCAAGCGGCAAACCAGGGCAAAGCCCGTTGCATCTTCTCGCCGGCGTCGGCCGCAACCTGGTGCGCAATCCGCTGGTCATCGGGCTTGCTTGCGGCGCAGCGTTTCATCTCGTCGGCCAGCCGCTTGGCGGACCTGTGAAGACTGTCGTCGATCAGCTTGCCTCGATGGCGGCGCCGGCAGCGCTGATCTCGATCGGCATGGCGCTAGACAAATACGGCCTTGCCGGCAATCTCGGTCTTGCTTCCTTTACGAGTGTGCTGAAGCTCCTCGTCATGCCCGGGGTCGTGTTCACCAGTTGCCACCTGCTTGGCCTCAACGACAACTGGACGACGGCGCTGGTGCTGACATCGGCCGTTCCAACCGGCGTCAACGCCTGGCTGATCGCCAACCATTTCAACGTCGGCCACGCACTCGCCTCCTCGACCATCACATTGACGACCGCGCTCGGCGTCGTCAGCGTTTCGGTCTGGGCCTATCTGCTGGTGTGACTGCTTCGGAACTTCGGGAAGTGTTTCCTCGGGAGGAGCGAAATCCCGTCTATCGATTCGCGTGGATGTGTCGCGTCACCGTGCCCCGCAAATGCAAAAGGCCCGGCGCGAGCCGGGCCTTTCGAATGGGTTGTTTCCAACCGCTAAGCTTATTGCGCCGGTGCCGGCTGGCCTTCGGCAGGCTTGGATTCCGTCGCCGGAGCGGCCTGGCCTTCAGCCGGCTTGGTTTCGGTTGCCGGAGCCTCTGCCGGCTTTGCGCCTTCGGCGCCAGCAGCCGGTGCCGCTTCGGCAGCGCCGCCAGCCGCATCCGGCAGCGGAGCCGGAGAATCGGCCTGCTCGCGCAGCCACGCGATCAGGTTGGCGCGCTCGTCCGGCTTCTTGACGCCGGCAAAGCCCATGGCGGTGCCCGGAACGTGCTTCTTCGGCGCTTCGATGAAGAAGCTCAGGTGGTCGTAATCCCAGACGACCTTGCTGCCCTCGGAGAAGGTCTTCATGCCGGCCGAATAGCTGAAGCCTTCATGCGAGGCGATCGGACGGTTGACGAGGCCCCAGAGGTTCGGACCGACTTTGTTTGCGCCGCCCTTGTCGGCGGTGTGACAGCTTGCGCACTTCTTGAACACGGCTTCACCGGCAGAAGCATCGGCCTTGAGAAGCAGCGGCTTGATATCGACTTCGACTTCTGCGGCGCCGCCGGCGCCGGCTTCAGACGTGCCCTCTTCGGCAACGATCGCGAAGCCTTCCTTCTCGGGAGCCTCGGAGTGGAAAATGCCTTCCGATGCAATGGACACGGACATCAGAACGAAGACCGTCCCCAGAAAGGCACCCACGCCCATGTTCACATATGAATTCATCTGCAAACGCTCCCTTTGCCACCGGCGCAAACAAAAACCCGGCCTATCTTGAAATCGCGCGGAACCTATGTCTTTTGGCTCTGCGTTGCAACAGTGATTATCGGCCCCTAACTGAGACTTATTGACACTTTCAGCGGGGTTTTTGAAGGCCAGATCATGAATCGCGAAAATTCAGGTAAAGCCATCGTGCTCATTCCGGCGCGCATGGCCTCGACTCGCCTGCCCGGAAAGCCGCTCGCCGACATTTGCGGCCTGCCAATGATCGTCCAGGTGGCGAAACGCGCCGAGGAAGCGGACGTCGGCCGCGTGGTCGTCGCCGTCGACGACCAGCAGGTCTTCGACGTGGTGCGGGAGGCCGGCTTCGAAGCGATCATGACCCGCATCGATCACCAGTCCGGATCCGACCGGATCTATGAAGCGCTGCAGAAGGCCGACCCGACCGGCGAAGCGGAGATCGTCATCAACGTGCAGGGCGATCTGCCGACGGTCGAGCCGGCATCGATCCGTGCCGCACTGAACCCGCTTGAAAACGCCAGCACGGATATCGCGACGCTGACGGTGGCGATCGCCGAAGAGAGCGAAAAGACCAATCCGAACATCGTCAAGGTCGTTGGTTCGCCGCTTTCGGACACGCGCCTGCGCGCACTTTACTTTACCCGCGCGACCGCGCCCTACGGCCAGGGGCCGCTCTACCATCACATCGGTCTCTACGCCTATCGCCGCCAGGCGCTGGAGCGCTTCGTATCGCTAAAGCCCTCCGTGCTCGAACGCCGCGAATCGCTTGAGCAACTGCGCGCGCTCGAGGCCGGCATGCGCATCGACGTCGAGATCGTCGATTCGGTTCCGCTCGGCGTCGATACGCCGGTGGAGCTGGAAAAAGCCCGCCGTATCCTTTCCGCCCGCCATCCCGAATAAGGAAGCTACCGTGACCGTCAAGACCAACAGGATTTCCTTTCAGGGCGACTACGGCGCCAACTCCGACATGGCCTGCCGCGACATGTTTCCGTCGATGGAGCCGCTGCCCTGCCAGACATTCGAGGATGCCTTCGTCGCCGTCGAGAACGGTGACGCCGATCTCGCGATGATCCCGATCGAGAACACGATCGCCGGCCGCGTCGCCGATATCCATCATCTGCTGCCGGAATCGCGGCTGCACATCGTCGGCGAATACTTCATGCCGATCCGTTTCCAGCTGATGGTGCTGCCCGGCGTCACGCGTGACGAAATCCGCACCGTGCACAGCCACATCCACGCGCTCGGCCAGTGCCGCAAGATCGTGCGTTCCAATGGCTGGAAGCCGGTCGTCGCCGGCGATACCGCCGGCGCGGCGAAGCTTGTTTCCGAAAAGGGCGACCGCTCGATGGCGGCGCTTGCACCGCGGCTTGCCGCCGATCTCTATGGTCTGGAGATCATCGCCGAGAACGTCGAGGACACCGAAAGCAACGTCACCCGCTTCGTCGTGCTTTCCCGTGAAGAACAGCGCATAGGGCGTTCCGCGGACGACGAGTTGATCATCACCACCTTCGTCTTCAATGTCCGCAACATTCCTGCGGCCCTCTACAAGGCGATGGGCGGTTTCGCGACCAACGGCATCAACATGACCAAGCTCGAGAGCTATCAGCTCGGCGGCAAGTTCGTGGCGACGCAGTTCTACGCCGATATCGAAGGCCATCCCGACGATATCGGCGTGCGCCACGCCATGGACGAGCTGCGTTTCTTCTCCGAGAAGGTCCGCATCCTTGGCACCTACAAGGCGCACCCGATGCGCGGCGTGCTCTGACGCTTGGCTCAGACCTGCTCGAAAGTTCCTCGAAAGGGAAAGTCGGGCGAGACGAGCCGCCACACCTCACCGGACGCAAGGTGCCGATACCACTTTTCGTCCGGTAAGCTCCCCGCGCGAGATGTCCTCACCGGGACCTCCAGGGCGATCCCCGCGCCCACCTGATCTGCAATCCAGCGCTCGAAGCGATCGAATTCCGGCGGCATCTGAAAGGCTGCGATCTTCTCCCATTCGCATGTCGTCATCTTCGTTTATCAAGCCTGGCTAATAGAATTGGCTGTGGCAACACCCGTTCGTTCCGGCCGTGATCCAACGCGGTTTTGCAACGGGAATCATCAGCTTAACGATCGTGTCGCGACGTAAGAAAGTGGCAAAAATTCGTTAACCGGCTACGCGTCTGGCGCATGCCTAATCTGCAATCGCGGCGGTACACAAATTTTAGGCAAATGCCTATCTAACGCTCGTTCACGTAAGGAGTGTTAAAGATGAAGATCCGTCAGAAGATCATGGAATATGCGAAGACCCGCCGTGCGATCCGCGAGCTGAACGCTCTCGACGATCACGCACTGAGCGATATCGGTCTGTCCCGTTCGCAGATCCAGGCCGCCGTTTACGGCCGCTAATCCGCATCATTCGCGTATCCCGCCGCGTCTGCATGTGTCCTTTGATCGTTCCGATCAAAGGACAAAAATATGCGGCAATGTAAGTGCTGCAGCGACCTTTGCACGTCTGCTAAGACGTGCGGCGCTGTAGGGCTGGCGGGATACGCGCCGCTGTCCTCTCGATCACGAATCGAAGAGGCGGACGCGCAGCCGGTGACCATCCGGATCGAGCGCGACGAAGGTCGGACCGAAATCCATCTCGGTCAATTCCTGCGCAATCTGCAGCCCTTCCGCCTTCCATTTCTCGTAGTGCGCGCGCACTGCGCCCTCATCCTCCACCATGAACGCCAGTTCCAAGCGATGGCCTGATGCCGTCGGCTCCGGCGCGACCGTATGTTCGGCCCAGAGCCCGAGGGTGAAGCCGCCGGGCAGTTCGAAGGACGAAAAGGTCTGGTAGGTGACGCTTGGTTCCTGCGCGAGGACATCCCGGTAGAACGCCACGCTCGCCAGCGGGTCCTTGACATAAAGAACGATGAGATTTGCCTTGGCCATGTTGTTTCCTCCTTGTTGCGGGGAATTGCAGGCTAGGCGTGGTGGCTGCCAACTTCTGTCAGCATCGAGAGTTGTCAGGAGCCGACCGTCTGGCGCTTGGATGCGGCGATGTCCTGGCTGGCGCGCCAATCCTTCATCAGTACCTGGCGGCGACGAGGATAGCGCGCTTCGGTCACGGTCATCCGGCGCATGCGGTCAGCGCGGAAGTGCCGGAAGTCCAGGCGCAGTTCACACCACGCCATGACCATGCGGACGTTCTCGAAGAAGCCGAGCGCAAAGGGCCAGATCGTGCGCTGCGTTGCACTGCCATCATTGTCCACGTAGTCGAGTTCCACCTTGCGCTCGTTGCGGATCGCCCGCCTGAGTGCGGCAATGTCGATGCCGTTGGTGGCCGGCGGGCTCGGCCCGACGAGCAGGGTCGAGCTGTCCAGCTCCTCGCGAAGCTCGGCCGGAAGCACCGCGGCGATCTTGGCAAGGGCGTTTGCTGCAGCACCTGCGAGATCGTCGTCGGTACGCTTTGAAACCCAGCGCGATCCGAGCACCAGTGCCTCGATTTCCTCCGCGGAAAACATCATCGGCGGCAGCATGAAGCCGGGTTTCAGCACATAGCCGAGCCCCGGTTCGCCCTCGATATGGGCGCCCTGAGCCTGCAGACTGGCGATATCGCGATAGAGCGTTCGGAGGCTGACACCGGTCTCTTCCGCCAGCCGCTGGCCGCTCACCGGCTGGCGGTAGCGCCGGAGCACCTGCAGAAGATCCAGCAGCCGTTCGGAGCGGGACACGGTCGGCCCTCCTCGTAACCCGTCGCCCTCAGGCCCGCTCGTCCCAGGCGAGCCAGTCGCGCATCAGCTGGTGCGCGATCGCGCCCTTCGGCGGCGGAATATGCTCGTCGCCGGTATTGGCAACGCCGGTCGAGCGTTCGAGCATCGCGATCGTTTCCTCGCGGGTGAACCAGCGCACGTCTTCCAGCTCCTGCTCGTCGCGCTTGATGACGGTCGATTTCGCCTCGGCGTAACAACCGATCATCAGCGTGTGCGGCATCGGCCAGGGCTGCGAGGCATGGTAACGCACCCGGCCGATGTGGATGCCGGACTCCTCGTGCGTTTCCCGGCGCACGGCATTTTCGATCGTCTCCCCCGGCTCGACGAAACCGGCAAGGCAGGAATACATGCCCGGCGCGAAATGTGGGCTGCGGCCAAGCAGGCAGAGGTCGCGCTCAAGGTCGATCGTCATCATGATGACGACCGGATCTGTTCGCGGAAAGACCATGTGGCCGCAGGCGGTGCAGACCCGGCGATAGCCGCCGGCCGTGCCTTCCATCGGCCCGGCGCAGCGGCCGCAGAAGCGGTTGTTGGCGTTCCAGGTAATGAGGCTCGAGGCCTGGGCGAATTGGCCGAGCAGTTCCTCCGGCAGCATCTGCTGCCGGTAGAGCGTGCGGCCATCGGCGATCTTGAAGGGTTCAGTGATCGTCTCTTCGGTCAAGCCCGTCGGCACGGCAAGCCGTGGCTCGCCGTTCGGCAGGTAGCCGAGCAGGATGGTCTCGTCGAGCACGGGTTCGAGCCCTTCGAGTTCGTAAGGGGCAAACAGCGGGTCGATGATCTTCTCGTCGTGCTTGACGATCAGCTTCGGTCCCGAGAAGGCCAGGAAATGGGCGCCCGGGTGCTTGAGCGCCAACTCGACGCAATCGTCGCTGCGGTGCTCCGACTGGCGGTCCAGATGGTTTTCGGAAAAGGCGACGAGAGTGCTTGGCTCCGGATGCGGGCTACGAAGGTCAAAGATCGATTTCGTCATGTTCAGAGGTTTTCCAGAATGCGCGCTGCGAAGTCCCGATGTTCTTTCTCGTCCCACGGCTCCGGCTTGCCGAAGCCCCAGACCGGCCCCGGCCAGTTCGGGTCGCCGTCGTTGCGGGCGATGATATGCACATGTAGTTGCCGAACGATATTGCCCAATGCGCCGACATTGATCTTTTGAGCGCCGGTGACCGTCTTCAGGGCGGTTGCCGCCATGGTCGTCTCGAAGGTCAGCATCGTCTGGTCGAGTGGGGTCAGGTCGAAGATTTCCGAAATGCCTTCACGCTGCGGAATGAGCACGAGCCAGGGCCAGCGGCGGTCGTTCATCAGCCGCATCTGACACAGGCCGATCGAGGCGATCGGGATGCCGTCGCGTTCGAGCCGCTCGTCAAGAGTGAAGGTCGCCAAGTCATTCTCCTCAGGCAAAGACAACGGATTCACCTTGTTTTGCATATCGATATCAGTTTTTTGATGGCTTGGCTTGCATTTGCTTTCGATATTGCCGATATGGAAGCCGGGAGGTTGGTGGTGGACGAGCCACTCGCCAACCGGGTCAGGTCCGGAAGGAAGCAGCCCTAACGAGCCCCGGCACGGGTCATCGTGCCAGCCTCCCACCTTTTCCGTCCTGTCGGGACAAGAGTTCGAACAGCGGCAGGGTCGATGAGCGACGACACGTCCATTTCATCCGTTGAGAAACCGGCCGCCTACCGTGTTCTGGCGCGCAAGTATCGCCCCAAGGATTTCTCCGACCTGATGGTCGGCCAGGAACCGATGGTGCGCACGCTCACCAACGCTTTTGAAACGGGTCGCATCGCGCAGGCCTATATGCTGACCGGTGTGCGCGGGGTCGGCAAGACCACCACCGCCCGCATCCTCGCCCGTGCGCTGAACTACAAGACCGCTGAGACCGACAGGCCGACGATCGACCTTCGTGTGCCGGGCGAACACTGCCAGGCGATCATGGATGGCCGCCATGTCGACGTCATCGAAATGGACGCCGCCTCGCATACCGGTATCGATGACATCAGAGAGATTATCGAACAGGTTCGCTACCGCCCGGTATCGGCGCGCTATAAAGTCTACATCATCGACGAAGTGCACATGCTCTCGACCCAGGCCTTCAACGGCCTGTTGAAAACGCTCGAAGAGCCGCCGGAACATGTGAAGTTCATCTTCGCCACCACCGAAATCCGCAAGGTTCCGATCACGGTTCTGTCGCGCTGCCAGCGCTTCGATCTGCGCCGCATCAGCGCGTCTGATCTCGTCGGCCTGTTTTCGACGATCCTCGGCAAGGAAGGCGTTTCCTTCGATCCGGAAGCGCTCGCCATGGTCGCCCGTGCTGCCGAAGGCTCGGCGCGTGACGGCCTGTCGCTGCTCGACCAGGCGATTGCGCACGGCGGCGGTGCGGTCGAGGTCGAGACCGTGCGCTCGATGCTCGGCCTTGCCGACCGCGCCCGCATCGTCGATCTCTTCGACCATGTCGTCAAAGGCGATGTTGCGGCCGCACTCCAGGAATTTACCGCGCAATACGAAGCCGGCGCCAATCCGACGGTCGTTCTGACCGATCTCGCCGATTTCACCCATCTTGTCACTCGCATGAAATATGTGCCGGAGGCGGTCAACGATCAGTCGCTGAGCGAGATCGAGCGCACCCGCGGTGCCGTCTTCGCCGAAAGCGTTGCGGTCACGGCACTCTCGCGTATCTGGCAGATGCTGCTCAAGGGCATTCCGGAAGCGGAAAGCTCGTCGCGCCCGGCGGGAGCTGCCGAAATGGTGCTGATCCGGCTGGCGCATGCCGCACACCTGCCGGCGCCGGAAGAGGCTGCGCGACGCGTGCTTGAGCTTTCCGGCGGTGAAGGCGGCGGCGCCCGTTCCGGGCCGGTTGGCGGCAATGGCGGCGGGGCACAGGCCTCCGCCTCAGGATCGATTTCGGCGCAGGCAACGCAGGCGATGCCGGTGCAGCGCCCGACGAGCAACGGCGCGACGATGCTGCGCGCCGTGCCGGATGCAGCACCCCAGCCGGTCACCGTCGGCCGTATCGAGGAGCGACCCGCGGTGGCCCCAGCTGCCAAGCCGCAGCCGTCGGTTCCGGTCAATTCGATCGCAGATATCGCCGAACTTTGCGCCAAGAACCGCGACATCAAGCTGAAGACGCTGGTGCGCGGCTTCCTGCGGCTGGTGCATATCGAGGCCGGTCGTCTCGACGTCAATGTTTCCGACGATGCGCCGAAGACGCTGCTTGGTGAAGTCGCGGTCAAGCTCAAGGAATGGACCGGCATCCATTGGATCGTCAGCTACAGCCGCGAGCGCGGCGAGCCGACGCTGATCGAGGCCGAACAGCGGGCGCAGGAACAGCGCGTCAACGACGCACGGCAGGACCCCGATGTCGCTGCCATTCTTGCCCGCTTTCCGGGTGCCAAGATCACCGACGTGCGCATTCGCGCCGTCGAGGAAGAGGCCGAGAGTGTTGCTCCGGCTACAGCCGAATCCGCCGACGGCGATATCGTCCCTGGCGACGACATCGAATAGTCCCGTCTGCGAGCAGAAACAGAAAAACAGGAGACGACGATGCGCGACATCATGGGGATGATGGGCAAGGTCAAGGAAATGCAGGCCAAGATGGAGAAGATGCAGGCGGAGATCGCCGCACTCGAAGTCGACGGCACGTCCGGCGGTGGTCTGGTGACCGTCCGCCTCGACGGCAAGGGCACCCTCAAGAGCCTGAAGATCGATCCTTCGCTCTTCAAGGAAGACGACGTCGAGATCCTCGAAGACCTGATCGTCGCCGCCCACAAGGACGCCAAGGACAAGGCCGAAGCCGTCCAGGCGGAAAAGACCGCCGAACTGACCGCCGGCCTGCCGATCCCGCCCGGCATGAAGCTGCCGTTCTGACCGGTTTGAACGAGTTGGAGCGCGGTGCGTTCGGAAAACCGCACGCATTATTCCGCATCCCGCTCTATTGATTGGGCGCCGGTGGCGTGTCCGGCCGCGGAGGGTTCGCCCCGCGTGGATTGGTATCCATGCTGGCGGTGATCCTGAGATCCACCTTCTGGCTGGAAGGTGGAGGAATCGGGCGCCGATCGAGTTCGGCGCCTATGGCTGCGAGCTTCTGGGTAAGCTCGTTCAGCGCTAGGCGATCAGCCATTGTAACGCCGACGAGGCCGGTCGGATCGTATTCCGTCAGGATCGCCGGATAGTCGATCCTGCGCTCGGTCGCCGGTTCCATGTAACGATTGGACAGCTTGCGCAGCGACTCGGAAAGTGTCGGCAGCATCGTCATCGCCCGGCGCCATCGATGTTCGTTGAAGTCGAAATTCTTGAGCACGACGTCGCCGGCCTTGCCGCCGAGCATGCTCAGGAAATTCACGGTTTCTCCATCCATGTCGAGATTGAGCCCGCCTTCCTTGGCATCGTCGAGCCTCACCTCGACAATGCGTTCGCTGTAGCCATGGAGTTGGCTCTGTAGCGTGTCCTGCCAGTTGCGGGCTGTGTCGAGGATAGCGCCGACGAACCCCAGGAGCCCCTTGACCGGATAGACTGGCGTTGCCTTGCCCTCGGCCGTCCGGCGCGGCAGGTGGACGCGGCTGCCACCTGATCCGTCCTCATCCTCTCCATGGCGCCTCGGATCGTAACTCGCCAGCGAAATACCGAAGGTCGGGCGACCGGGCAGTAGTCCGTCGAACAAATGGATCGGGAAATTGCTGGTGATGCCGCCATCGGAAAACAGGCAGCGGATATGGGTCGACGGATCGCGCCGGGCTGCCGCGCGCAGGGAATAATCGTAGCGATAGAGTGGAACGCCGCGGATCAATCCGGGGAAGCTGAGACTCATGCGGGCGATGATCGCCACCGGCAGCTTCCTTGCCGGCGGTAGCTGGTAGTAATCCCGCACGCCGTCCGGCCCTACGATGTCGCGTGGTTTGCTCTCCTTCAGGAGGTAGCTCATGATGGACGGCGGAAACAGCCTTTCGAATTCCGACTTGCGGTAATTGTGCACCCGGTCGCCAAAGGGTAGCTCGTAAGGCCGCCGCGAAGAGAGATCGGTGGTGACGCTCTTCAACGTGATCTCGTAGCGATCGAGATCGCCGATCGTCGAAGGCCGCGCTTCTCCGTCGGAGCGAACCGGGCCGGCAATTCGATCCGCTCGGCAATCCAGTTGGTGAATGCAGGTTTCTTCGCGCCCGGTTGGGTCAGGCCGCTGCATAGGCCGAAGTCGTGGGCCGGCAACACCACCGCGACCGCGCGATAGAGCTGATAGGTCAACATCGCCATCGCGCCGATCAGGACGACGAGCGCCCCCAGGATGCCAAGCGCCCAGTCGGTCGCGGCGATGCCGGCGACGATCAGCGCGAGGCCGGGGAGGGCGGCAAGAAGCAACGCCAGGTGAAAAACCCTGAGGGTCTCCAGAGCTGCCGCCACCACCTTGTTTCCCTGCGTTCGCACCATCGCCATCCCGACGCGAAAGAGCGGCGCTGTTTCCGCCGATGGCTGGAAGAAGGTCGGGAGATTGGCAGCCAGCTCCTTCGGCATCGCATCGATCAGCGCGAAGCCAGCGTTCTTTTCGTCCGCCGTTGCGGCACTTTGGCGTCGGTATTCGGCGGCCGCTGTCATGACGGCGGCAATCGCACCGGCCGATGTGCCGCCGATGTGCATGAAGCGGTAGCGGGTCGCGAGTTCGGTAATGGCGCGCGGGAAGACCACACCGGAGGTGATGCCGCCTTTCATGATCAGATCGCATTCATCGCTGGGGGCTGCATAGCGGAAAGGCGTATTGGTCATCGGAGCCTCCATCTGCTGCAATCAACAATAGATTGCGCCTTGCTCGAATGCACGCCGATTTCTCCTGTGCCCTTTGCGATGGCCCACTGCAGTGTGCGAAGTCGATTCCGTTCGGGCTCGATATGGGCTAAAAGCGCCGCATGGCAAAACGAGTCACCGGCCCCGAAATCGAAAAACTCATCCAGCTCCTGGCAAAAGTCCCGGGGCTCGGGCCGCGTTCGGCACGGCGCGCCGCCCTCCATCTCGTCAAGAAGAAGGACCAGTTGCTGGGGCCGCTCGCCGACGCGATGGGCGAGGCGCACCGCAAGGTCCGTATTTGCTCCTGCTGCGGCAATGTCGATACGATCGATCCCTGCACCGTCTGCTCCGACGAGCGTCGCGACCAGTCGGTCATCATCGTCGTCGAGGATGTTTCCGACCTCTGGGCGCTGGAGCGCGCCGGCGCGATGAACGCCGCCTATCACGTGCTTGGCGGCACGCTCTCCCCGCTCGACGGTGTCGGTCCTGAAGACCTCAACATCAAAGGACTTGTCCAGCGCGTCGCCAATGGCGGCGTCCGCGAACTGATCATCGCCGTGAATGCGACGGTCGAGGGCCAGACCACGGCGCACTACATCACCGACCAGCTCGAGGGCATGGAAGTGAAGATCACCCGGCTTGCCCATGGCGTGCCTGTTGGCGGTGAACTCGACTATCTCGACGAGGGCACGCTGGCCGCCGCCCTTCGCGCCCGCACGTCGATCTGACGCTATTTTCGAACGCCGCGATCCAACCGATAGGGAAGCCTTATGCTGAGACTTCTTTCACTTTCGACCTTGTTGCTCTGTGGCTGGCTGGGGTTCGCGCATGCCGCGACGAAGGCGGATGTCGAGGCGGAGTTTCGCGCCTGGCTCCAGAGCGATCTCTGGCCGGAAGCGCAGAAGGCTGGCATTTCCGCCGGTTCATTCAAGGCCGCCTTCGCCGACGTGAAGCTCAACTGGGACCTGCCGGATCTGGCGCCTCCCGGCTTCCCGAAGCCGAAAGAGCAGAAGCAGAGCCAGGCGGAGTTTTCCTCGCCCGGCAGCTACTTCTCGGAGAAGCGCCTGCAAGGACTGGCGGCAACCGGCCGCAGCCTTGCCTCCACCCATGCGTCGACCCTGAAGAAGATCGAACGCACCTATGGCGTTCCGGCCTCGGTGGTCGTGGCGATCTGGGGCCGTGAGTCCGGCTTCGGCCGTGCCAAGATCCCCTATCCGGTCGTTGATGTGCTGGCGACCAAGGCCTTCATGTCGTCGCGCCCCGACCTTTTCAGACGCGAGCTGATCGCGGCGCTGCACATTCTCGACAGCGGCGACGTCGACGAGACGGCGATGCGCGGTTCCTGGGCCGGCGCCATGGGCCAGCCGCAGTTCATGCCGTCGAGCTTCCTGCAATATGCGGTCGATTTCGACGGCGACGGCCGCCGCGACATCTGGAATTCGGTGCCGGACAGCCTGGCGTCGATCGCCAACTATCTCGTCAAGAAGGGCTGGCAGCGCGGCCGCGACTGGGGCTTCGAGGTGTCGATTCCCGACGCTGTCTCCTGCGCACAGGAAGGCCCGGACCTCGCACGGCCGATTTCGGACTGGGCCAACAAGGGCATCACGCGGATTTCCGGCAAGGCCTTCCCGTCGCATGAACTGTCGGCGTCGTCGATGATGCTGGTGCCGGCCGGCCGGCATGGGCCGGAATTCATCGTCACGCCGAACTTCTATGTACTCAAGGAATACAACAACTCCGACCTCTATGCGCTGTTCATCGGCAATCTCGCCGACCGCATCGCCACCGGCGGCGGTGCGTTCCGCGGGAGCTGGGGCGACGTCGGCAACATGCTGCGCTCGGACGTTCTCGCCATGCAGAAGGCGCTCGTCGCCAAGGGCTATGACGTCGGCAAGGTCGACGGCCTTCCCGGCTACAAGACGCGCCGCTCGCTTGGCGACTGGCAGGCAAAGAGCGGGCTTGCCGCCACCTGCTTCCCCGATGCCTCGCTGAAGGCGAAGCTGCGCTAAGGCAATTTCCAACCAGAGGCGTCGACGCTCTCTCAAGCTGAACCGCTGAACCGAAAGAGGCCCTGCGTGACGGGGCCTCTTTCGTTGCATTGGTCGATGTCAGCGTTGGGGGCGACAACGGCATTTAGAGCAATTCCAGGAAAAGTGTGAAACGGCTTTCCGTCCGGAATTGCGTAATTTCAAAGACTTAGATCACTTCAGTGTTTCGATGAAACAATGAAATGATCTAGTGCATGTCGACATCGACCTGGCGTTTGTAGCGCTCGTAATGCGTCGGCACGATCGTCTGGCGTTCGATCATCCGGTGCACGCGCGGTGGTGCCGCACCGCTGTGCAGTGCCGTCAGCTTGTCGCCGACGGCGGCGTCGGCCTGGGTGCGCCGCTGGTTGTGGCGCACATATTCGACCCAGGTCGGCACGTGATAGGTCTCGGTCCAGGTCGTCGGGTTCTCGAGGTCGCGCATCAGCGCCCAGTGGCCCGCACCGTCGCGGATGCGGATGCGCCGGCGTTCCGCCATGGTCGTGAGGAACTCGGGGATATCGTCGTCCGCGATCTCGTAATCGATCATGATGACGATGGGGCCGCTGCGCGGCTTCAGGTCCAGTTCGAGCGGCGGTTCGTTGAAGCGGTTGAGCGGATCAAGATTGAGCGAAGTGAACTCCGGCAGGGGCAGCCGGAAGCCGACCACGACGCCAGCGAACATCAGCAGACAGGAGCCCATCAGCGCATTGGCGGCACCATATTGTTCGGCCGCCGTGCCCCAGAGCCAGCTGCCGCCAGCAATGCCGCCGAAGGTCATAGTCTGGTAGAGCGATAGCGCCCGGCCAACGACCCAGCGCGGTGTCGAGAGCTGTACTGTCGTGTTGAACAGCGACAGCGCCAGCACCCAACAGGCGCCGGAGACGAGCAGCACGAGACAGCTGAGCCACGCATAGGTGCTCCAGGCCGTGATCGCGGCGCTGGCGGCAAAACCGGTGAAGGCGATGCGCACGATCGCCTCGCTCGACAGCTTCTCCCTCAATCGCGCACTGAGCAGCGCCCCGCCGATCGCGCCGAGGCCGAAGGCGCCGAGCATCAGGCCGTAGGTGAGCGGCCCGCCTTGAACGAGGTCGCGGGCGACGAGCGGCAAGAGTGCGAGGATCGCGCTTGCCGAAAGACCGAAGAGAAAACCGCGCAGCAGAACCTTGCCGATGTTCGGCGACATCGCGACATAGCGCAGGCCCGCGGATATGGCGCGGCCGAGCGTCTCACGCGGCAAGGTGTTCGTCGGCACTTCCCGCCGCCAGCGCACCAGCGCAAAGAGGATCGCGAAATAGCTGAGCGTATTGGCGAAGAAGGCGGCGGCAGCCCCCGCCGCGGCGACGATCGCGCCGCCGATCGCCGGGCCGACGCTGCGGGTGATGTTGAAGCCCATGCTGTTGAGCGCGACTGCCGCCGGCAGGTCGTCGCGCGGGACCATGTCGCCGACCGAGGCCTGCCAGGATGGGTTGTTGAGCGCCGTGCCGCAGCCGATGAGGAAGGTGAAGAGCAGGAGCAGCCAGGGCGTGATCAGTCCGACATAGGCGCAGATGGTCAGAAGCGCCGAGACGGAGAGCATGAAACACTGCGCCACCAGCATGATCCGCCGCCGATCGAAATTATCGGCAAGCGCGCCCGAGATGAGCGAGAAGAGCATGATCGGCAGCGAGGTCGAGGCCTGCACCAGTGCCACCATGTTTGCCGACGGTGAGATCGAGGTCATCAGCCAGGCGGCGCCGACCGATTGGATGAGGCCGCCGAAGTTGGATGCGAGGCTCGCGATCCAGATCGTGCGGAAGATGTCGTGCTTAAAGGGTGCAAGCGGCGAATTACGGTGGGGCACCTCGTCTTCTCTCTTGTCCTTGATTGTCGTCTCGAAGCGGTTCTATCCCTGTTATAGGCCCGAGGACGCGAAGTGCCACCCGCTGAAATTGACCTTGTTGTCGAAGATCGTCGTCTGCGAGCGGATCGGCGCATTTGGAGCGCACGGCCCAATGCCTTGCAATTTGCGGCGATGAAGCGTATATGAGCCTCAAATTCTTGATCGGTAGATGAAGAGTGGGCCCGTCAGGACCCGCTCTTTTTTATTAGCCGGTCCGATGAGGAGATGATCGTTTGTCCGATACGACAACGGCTGAAAATGCAAATGAACCGCGCCTGATCACCGAAACCGGTCTCGACCAGCGCATCGCCGACATCATCGAGCCGGTCATCGTGCCGATGGGTTACCGCCTGGTGCGCGTGCGCATGTCCGGCCAGAACGGCCTGACGTTGCAGATCATGGCCGAGCGCAACGACGGCACCATGACCGTCGAAGACTGCGAAGAGATCTCCAAGGCCATTTCGCCGGTGCTCGATGTGGAAGATCCGATCGACAAGGCGTATCATCTCGAAGTGTCGTCGGCCGGCATCGACCGTCCCATGGTGCGCAAGTCCGACTTCTTCCGCTGGCAGGGGCACCTGCTGAAATGCGAGACGTCGGTTCTGGTCGATGGCCGCAAGCGGTTCCGCGGCAAGATCGTTTCCGTCGATGACGATGGTTTCCGGCTTGAGCGCGACCAGCCCGCGTACGGCGAGGAACCTGTCGTCGTCATCCCGTTCACCACGCTTGCCGAAGCGCGGCTGATCCTGACCGACGATCTGATCCGTGATGCGCTGACGGCCGACAAGAAGGCGAAGGCCGAGCGCGCCGCGAACGAGAATTTCGAAGACGAAGATTCACCTATTGAGGAATAAGTCGGGCGGAGCGTGAAGCCCCCTGCAACCCAACGGAGATAAGACATGGCAGTCAGTGCTAACCGGCTCGAGCTTCTGCAGATCGCGGATGCCGTCGCGCGTGAAAAGGTGATCGACCGCGAGATCGTTCTGGCCGCAATGGCCGATGCGATCCAGAAGGCCGCCCGCTCGCGCTATGGGTCGGAATCGAACATCCGCGCCGACATCAACTCGAAGACCGGTGAAATCCGCCTGCAGCGTCTTCTGGAAGTGGTCGAAAAGGCTGACGACTATTCCACGCAGATCCCGCTCGAGCTTGCTCGCGATCGCAATCCGGACGCCAAGCTCGGCGATTTCATCGCCGACCCGCTGCCGCCGATGGACTTCGGCCGCATCGCCGCCCAGTCTGCCAAGCAGGTCATCGTCCAGAAGGTTCGCGAAGCCGAGCGTGATCGCCAGTTCGACGAATTCAAGGATCGCGTCGGCGAGATCGTCAACGGCACGGTCAAGCGCGTCGAATACGGCAACGTCATCGTCGACCTCGGCCGTGGCGAAGGCATCATCCGCCGCGACGAGATGATCCCGCGCGAAAACATGCGCTACGGCGACCGCGTCCGCGCCTTCGTCTACGACGTTCGCCGCGAACAGCGCGGCCCGCAGATCTTCCTGTCGCGTACCCATCCGCAGTTCATGGTGAAGCTCTTCACCATGGAAGTGCCTGAGATCTACGACGGCATCATCCAGATCAAGTCGGTTGCCCGTGACCCGGGTTCGCGCGCCAAGATCGCCGTTGTCTCCAACGACTCGTCGATCGACCCGGTCGGCGCCTGCGTCGGTATGCGCGGTTCGCGCGTTCAGGCCGTCGTCGGCGAACTGCAGGGCGAAAAGATCGACATCATTCCGTGGTCGCAGGATCCGGCATCGTTCATCGTCAACGCGCTGCAGCCGGCGGAAGTGGCCAAGGTCGTTCTCGACGAAGATGCGGAGCGCATCGAAGTGGTCGTTCCGGACGAGCAGCTTTCGCTCGCCATCGGCCGTCGCGGCCAGAACGTTCGCCTCGCCTCGCAGCTGACCGGCTGGGACATCGACATCCTCACCGAACAGGAAGAGAGCGAGCGTCGCCAGAAGGAATTCACCGAGCGCACCAACCTGTTCATGGACGCGCTCGACGTCGACGAAATGGTCGGCCAGGTTCTGGCGTCCGAAGGCTTTGCCGCCGTCGAGGAGCTTGCCTATGTCGACCTCGACGAAATCTCGTCGATCGACGGCTTCGACGAGGAGACCGCTACCGAAATCCAGACCCGTGCGCGCGAATTCCTCGACAAGCTCGAAGCGGAAATGGATGCCAAGCGCAAGGAACTCGGCGTTGCCGACGAGCTGCGCTCGATCGACGGCCTGACGAGCCAGATGCTCGTTGCGCTCGGCGAAGAAGGCATCAAGACGATCGAAGACTTTGCCGGCTGCGCCGCTGACGACCTCGTCGGCTGGAGCGAACGCAAGGACGGCGAGACCAAGCGCTTCGAGGGCACCTTCTCGAAGTTCGACGTTTCGCGCGCCGAAGCCGAAGCCATGATCGTTCAGGCCCGCCTCGCGGCCGGCTGGATCACGGAAGAGGACCTGGCAAGCGATGAGGTCGAAGGCGAAGAGCCGATCGACGTTGCCGAAGGCGCCGAGCAGGACGCTTAAGGACGATGACCGCCTCTGATGATGCCGACAGCCTGCCTTCGGACACATTGCCCTTGGATGGGGGCCCGAAGGATCGGAGCGGCAGCACGCGGACGTGCATCGTCACCCGCGAAAGCGGTTCGCCGGATGAGTTGATCCGCTTCGTTGCCGGGCCCGACGGTCGCGTCGTTCCCGATCTGAAGCGTCAGCTTCCGGGACGCGGCTGCTGGGTGAAGGCCGAGCGGGCGCTCGTTGAAAAGGCGGTGGCGAAGAAGTTCTTCGCCCGCGCCCTGAAGGCGGACGTCAAGGCCGACGCGACGCTCGCCGACGACGTCGACCGGCTGCTCGCCGAGCAGTTGGCCGGCATGATGAACATGGCGCGCAAGGCGGCCCAGTTCATCTCCGGCGCGACGAAGACGGAGCAGGCCGTGCGCGGTCTTGCAGCGCTTGCCGTGTTCCATGCGGCCGATGCTGCAGCCGACGGTGTGCGGAAGATAGACCAGGCCCGCAAGGCGATGAGCTTCGTGGCCGACGATGAAATGGAAATACCTTCGTTCCGTCCCTTCACCGGGGCGGAAATGGAGGGCCTTTTAGGAAGTAATGCTTTTATCCATGCCGCAGCGCTTGCAGGGCAGGCGGGTGAGGGTGTAGTGAAGCGCGCAATCATGCTCGAAAAGTACCGAGGATCCGTCCCGGTCCGGGCCGACGGCGGCGCTGGCAAGCCACAGCAATGACCCGCGTCACCAGCACAGTCTGGCATCGCGTACATTGTTTGAGACAATTTGGAAGACAGGGTCAGGTGATACGCATCCGGCCCTGATCGCTAGGAACGGAACGGAATGACCGACAACAACGACGACAAGACAGGCAGCGCAGCAGGCAAGAAGACGCTGACCCTGAAACCCCACGGGGTTTCGCAGGGGACCGTGCGTCAGGACATGGGCCGTGGCCGCACCAAGGCGGTCGTGGTCGAAACCAAGAAACGCCCCTTCCATCGCCCCAAGGACGAGCGTCCGATCACGCCGGTCGCCGCGGCTCCCGCAGCACGCCCGGTCGAACAGCGTCCGGCTCAGCCGCAGCCTTCCGGCCGCCCGGCCCCGCAGCCGCAGCAGCACTCGACGCGCCAGGAAGCCAATCAGGCCAACCGTCCGCGTGTGGGTGTCGTTCTGAACCAGCTTTCCGCCGGTGAGATCGATGCGCGCCGCCGTGCTCTCGCCGAAGCGCAGATCCGCGATGCCGAAGAAGCGGTCATCCGCGCCGAGAACGAAGCACGCCGCAAGCGCGAGGAAGAAGCCCGTCTCCTTCAGGAGAAGGAAGAGGCCGCACGCCGCGCCGCTGAAGAAGCGGCCCGCCCGGCTGTCGAGCCTGAAGCAAAGGCCGAAGAGGTTGTCGAAGAGCGCCCCGTGGCAGCTCGCGCACCGGCTTCCACTGAGCGTCGCGTCGACAACCGCCCGCAGGCTGCACGGCCTGCTGAAGCGGCAACTGGACTTCCGACCCCGGCTCCGGCCGGCGCTCTGCGCGGCCGTAAGGTCGACAACGAAAAGGATGACGATCGTGGTCCGCGTTCGGGCGCAGGCCCGGCACGCGGCAAGGTCGTGCGTCCCGAGCCTGCCAAGGTTCCTGCCCGCCCGAAGGCCGACGACGGTCGTCGCCAGGGCAAGCTGACGCTGACCGCTGCCGTCGACGAGGATGGCGGCCAGCGCGCCCGTTCGCTGTCGGCCATGCGTCGCCGCCAGGAGAAGTTTAAGCGCAGCCAGATGCAGGAAACCCGCGAGAAGATCTCGCGCGAAGTCATCCTGCCTGAGACCATCACCATTCAGGAACTGTCGCAGCGCATGTCTGAACGCGCCGTCGACGTCATCAAGTACCTGATGAAGGAAGGCCAGATGATGAAGCCCGGCGATCTGATCGACGCCGATATGGCTGAACTCATCGCCGGCGAATTCGGCCACACGGTCAAGCGCGTCTCGGAATCCGACGTCGAGGAAGGCATCTTCAACGTGACCGATTCCGACGAGGAACTGCTGCCGCGTCCGCCGATCGTCACGATCATGGGGCACGTCGACCACGGCAAGACCTCGCTGCTCGATGCGATCCGCCACGCCAACGTGGTGGCCGGCGAAGCTGGTGGCATCACCCAGCACATCGGCGCCTATCAGGTCGAGCAGAACGGCAACAAGATCACCTTCATCGACACCCCCGGCCACGCGGCGTTCACCGCCATGCGTGCCCGCGGTGCCCAGGCGACCGACATCGCGATCCTGGTGGTTGCGGCCGACGACAGCGTGATGCCGCAGACGATCGAATCGATCAACCACGCCAAGGCGGCCGGTGTTCCGATCATCGTGGCGATCAACAAGGTCGACAAGCCGTCGGCAAATCCGCAGAAGGTTCGCACCGAGCTGCTGCAGCACGAAGTCTTTGTCGAATCCATGGGCGGTGAAGTCCTCGACGTGGAAGTCTCCGCGAAGAACGGCACCAACCTCGACAAGCTGCTGGAAGCGATCCTGCTGCAGTCCGAAATCCTCGACTTGCGCGCCAATCCGAACCGGACGGCCGAAGGTACGGTGGTTGAAGCCGAGCTTGACCGTGGTCGCGGTGCGGTTGCAACCGTCCTCGTCCAGAAGGGCACGCTGCGTCCTGGCCAGATCATCGTCGCCGGCGACCAGTGGGGCCGTGTGCGCGCTCTGGTCAACGACAAGGGTGAACACGTCAAGGAAGCCGGTCCGTCGATGCCGGTCGAGGTTCTCGGCCTGTCCGGAACACCGGCTGCCGGCGACAAGTTCGCCGTCGTCGAGAACGAAAGCCGCGCCCGCGAGATCTCCGAGTACCGCCAGCGGCTCGCCCGTGAGAAGCAGGTTGCCCGTCAGTCCGGCTCGCGCGGCTCGCTCGAGCAGATGATGACCCAGCTCCAGACCTCCGGTCTCAAGGAGTTCCCGCTGGTCATCAAGGGCGACGTGCAGGGTTCGATCGAAGCGATCGCCGGTGCTCTCGACAAGCTCGGAACCGACGAAGTGCGTGCCCGCATCGTGCATTCGGGTGCCGGTGGTATCACCGAGTCCGACATCTCGCTCGCCGAGGCGTCGAACGCAGCGATCATCGGCTTCAACGTCCGCGCCAACGCGCAGGCCCGTTCGGCCGCCGAGCGCGCCGGCATCGAGATCCGCTACTACAACATCATCTACGATCTGGTGGATGACGTGAAGGCGGCGATGTCGGGTCTGCTCTCGCCGGAGCGCCGCGAAACCTTCCTCGGCAACGCCGAGATCCTGGAGGTGTTCAACATCACCAAGGTCGGCAAGGTCGCGGGTTGCCGCGTCACCGAAGGCAAGGTCGAGCGTGGCGTCGGCGTCCGTCTGGTTCGCGACAACGTCGTTATCCACGAAGGCAAGCTCAAGACCCTCAAGCGCTTCAAGGACGAAGTCTCGGAAGTCAACGTCGGTCAGGAGTGCGGTATGGCCTTCGAGAACTACGAAGACATCCGCGCCGGCGATACGATCGAGTGCTTCCGCGTAGAGCACATCACGCGGACGCTTTAAGAACCGTCCGATTAGAGATTATGCGGGCGCCGGGTTGTCCTTCGGCGCTCGCATTTTTTTGAGGTACCGTCCATGACCAAAGCCACATCCTCTGCCCCTTCACAGCGCATGCTGCGCGTCGGCGAACAGGTGCGCGCTGCCATCACCCAGGTTCTGCAGCGCGGCGAGGTCCGCGATCCCGTGATCGAGAAGACCGTCATCGCGATCTCGGAAGTGCGCATGTCGCCGGATCTGAAGATCGCCACGGCCTATGTCACGCCGCTCGGCGTGCCCAACCATGACGAAGTCATCGACGCGCTGAACCGCAATGCCAAGTACATCCGCGGCCGCCTCGGCCCCCAGCTTCGGCAGATGAAATACATGCCCGACGTTCGTTTCCGCGACGATACGAGCTTCGACAACTACAAGAAGATCGATGAGCTGCTGCGTTCGCCGGAAGTCAGCCGCGATCTCGACCAGTCCAGCGAAGACGAAGAATAGTAGATTTCATGTCCAAACCGCGTAAGCCCAAGGGCCGCCCGATCTCGGGCTGGCTGATCCTCGACAAGCCGCTCGACTTCGGCTCCACTGAAGCCGTCTCGAAGATCAAGTGGCTGTTCAAGGCCCAAAAGGCCGGCCATGCCGGCACGCTCGACCCGTTGGCCTCCGGTATGCTGCCGATTGCACTCGGTGATGCGACGAAGACCGTTCCTTACGTGATGGACGGCCGCAAGATCTACGAATTCACCGTTGCCTGGGGCGAGGAACGCTCGACCGACGATCTCGAAGGCGAGGTTACGCATTCCTCGACCGAACGACCGAACGAAGAGGCGATCCGCGCGCTGCTGCCGAAATATACCGGCGTCATCAGCCAGGTGCCGCCGCAGTTCTCTGCGATCAAGATCGATGGCGAGCGTGCCTACGACCTCGCCCGCGATGGCGAAACGGTCGAAATTCCGGCTCGTGAAGTCGAGGTGCACCGGCTGACGCTCTTGGGTGCCGCTCCCAATCTCGCGCATTTCGAAATCGAGTGCGGCAAGGGCACCTATGTGCGTTCGCTCGCGCGTGACATGGGCCGCGATCTCGGTTGTTTCGGCCACATCGCCTCGCTGCGCCGCACCTTTGTCGCACCGTTTGGTGAAGAGGACATGGTGCCGCTCGCCGATCTGGTGGCGCTGGAGAAAATCGAGAGCGACGAAGAACGCCTGGCGGCGCTCGACGCCTATCTGATCGAGACCGGTGAAGCGCTTTCCAACCTTCCGCATGTTGCCGTCAACGATGATCAGGCGCACCGCCTGAGAATGGGCAATCCCATCATCCTGCGCGGGCGCGATGCGCCGCTTGCGACGCCTGAAGCCTATGCGACGGCACGCGGCAAGCTGGTCGCCATCGGTGAGATCGCCGAGGGTGAGTTCCGCCCGAAGCGTGTTTTCGCCACCGGCTAAGCGCCCGGAAGCGTTTGCCTTTGCCCCATCCTTGACGCATGATCCCCGGCATGGGCTTCCAATCCATCCGAGGTGATTCCGTTTCCGTCCCGTGCTCCGGAGCCGACTGCCGATCGCACCGACTCTTGCGGCGCGCGCCGAAAGCGGCTGTGTGCCGGCGCGGAACGAAGAAGGGCGACTGAGGTGACGGGCGTGCTGGACGAAGAAAAGCGGAAGGCTGCGAACGGTCTGGCGACGATCGTCGATCTCGTTCGTCATCGCCTGACCCGGCCGTTCAGTTTTTATCTGACGTCGCTGCTCCTGGTGGCCATCGTTCCGGCCTTCATCTTTTCGCTCGTGGTGCTGAAGCGCAGCGTCGACCAGCAGGAACAGGTGATCACGGCGCTGCTGCAGGCTTCGACCGGGTCGGTGACGCGCATCGTCGAACGTGACATCGAGGGCATGCTGACGACGCTCAAGGTGCTGTCGACATCACAAGAGATCGAAGACGGCAATATGGAGGCCTTCTACCGCAGGGCCGCCACGGCGCTCGCCGAAACGGACTCCTACCTGATCGTCATCGACCGCAAGCACAACCAGCGGCTCAACACCAGGGTGCCTTTCGGTGCGCAACTCAGCAAAGCCTCGGATACGGGCTCGGTCGAGCGGGCCTTCACCAACAATGGTGCGCCGCTCGTTTCCAACGTCTTCTTTGGCCAGACCGCGGGAAAGTGGGTTTTCAACGTCTATCTGCCGGCGAAATTGGCGACCGGTGAGGAGTATCTGCTGACGCTGACGCAAAACGCCGAGAACATGGCCAAGGCCGTCAACCGCGACACGCTTTCTCCCGGTTGGAACGCGGCACTCGTCGATGGCGCAGGCAAGGTCATCATCTCGTCGGATGCGGCCGTCAAGGCCGGGGAACCATTCTTCCTCGACAAGGTGCCGGCGATCAGCATCGGTGTCCGCAACATCAAGGAAAACGGCACTAAATATCGCGTCGCGACCGAGTTTTCCGTCGTCACGGGATGGCGGATCATCGCCTGGGCGCCTAGCGCGACCGTCGATGCACCGGCCGTCTGGTCGTTCCTGTGGCTGTCGCTCGGCGGCATCCTTTTCGCGGGCATCGCGATTGCCGGCTCGCTGGCGATTGCGCGGCTGTTGTCGCAGGGCGTCAAGCTCGTGGCGCAGGATGCCCGCCGTCTCGGCGCCGGCGAACGGATCGAATCGCGGCCGCACATGATCTCGGAGGTCGAGCAGGTCTCGGCAGCGCTCGCACGGGCAGCGGCGGCGCGCGGCAAGGCCGAAAACGAGATCCGCTTCCTCATGCGCGAGGTGGCGCATCGCTCGAAGAACCAACTGACGGTGATCCAGTCGATGCTCAACCAATCGGTCTATTCGGCCGAGAGCGCGTCGGACTTCGCCGACAGCTTCCGCAAGCGCATTGCCGGGCTCGCGCGCTCCACCGACCTGATGATCACCAACGCCGCGCAAGGGGTCGATTTCCGCGAGCTCGCCCAGAACCAGTTGCAGCCGTTTACACCTGACGACCCGAAGCGCGTGATCTTCTCCGGCCCGGCTCTGAGGCTCGACACGCAGATCGCCCAGACCCTCGGCATGGCCCTGCACGAACTCGCAACCAACGCCACCAAATACGGCGCGCTCGCCAACACCACCGGGGTCGTCAAGCTGAGCTGGTCGCTGGAGGATGAAGGCATTGCCATTCGCTGGCGGGAGGAGGGCGCGGATCTCGCCGACAAGCCCTCCGATCCGATCCGCAAGGGCTTCGGAACACTGGTGCTGGAGCGCATGCTCGGCATGGCGCTGAACGCCGCGCTGGAGCGGGTGATGCATGCCGATGGCATCGAGTGGCGGATCACCATTCCGCGCGAGGCGAAGGACGAAGATTCGTGAATGCGGATGGGCCCCTTTAAAAACGGCGCGAAGGTCGGCCGGAGCGTCGATCGCGACCGTCGGAAATCGGCCGCGACCGACAAGCTTCCGAGGCCCTCCGGAAGCCCATCGGGGTGCAGGTCCATGACCCTTTCCTTTTTCATCCAATTCGTTTATAGGCACGCCAGCAAAAGGCGCATGCCCGTTGCATTCACGGCCGCAGCTGGACGACATCCCGGCTGACGGCGTCCCTAAATCCTCGAAATCGAAAGGATCATCCGATGTCGATTGCTGCAGAGCGTAAGGCTCAGCTCATCAAGGAATTTGCAACCGTTGAAGGCGACACCGGTTCTCCGGAAGTCCAGGTTGCTATCCTGACGGAACGGATCAACAACCTGACCGAACACTTCAAGGGCCACAAGAAGGATAACCATTCCCGCCGTGGTCTGCTCGCAATGGTTTCCAGCCGTCGTTCGCTCCTCGACTATCTGAAGAAGAAAGACGAAGCGCGCTACACCAAGCTGATCGGTGCCCTGGGCATCCGTCGCTAAGCGACTTATCCGGCGGGTCTTTGCGGCCCGCCGGCTTTTTTATGGAGCGTTCAACGCTCAAGCAATGATCTCTCCGGCCGCTTAGGAAGCGTGGTACCAGGAGAGAATCCAGCGAACCGGATGGGCCGGTATCGCGGATCAACCGATGGCCCGTCATGGGGCAGGATTGCAGGATGCTTCGGCTCTGCTTGCCGGAACGCCGCAGATAAGCGGCGCGGTGAAGCGGAAACAAGCCGATTTCAAGCGTGAAGCCTCCCGTTGTCTTGCCCGTGATGCGCCATTTCATGCGGCCCCTCGACCACCCGCGCTGCAACAGCCGCGGAAAGGTCCGCCGCACATGAAGGACAGAACATGTTCGATACCCACAAGGTTGAAATCGAATGGGCTGGGCGTCCGCTCAAGCTCGAAACCGGCAAGGTCGCCCGTCAGGCTGACGGCGCCGTCATCGCCACCTACGGCGAAACCGTCGTTCTCGCCACCGTCGTTTCGGCCAAGTCGCCGAAGCCGGGCCAGGACTTCTTCCCGCTGACCGTCAACTACCAGGAAAAGACCTACGCTGCCGGCAAGATCCCGGGTGGTTACTTCAAGCGCGAAGGCCGTCCGAGCGAGAACGAAACGCTCGTTTCGCGCCTGATCGACCGTCCGATCCGTCCGCTTTTCCCCGATGGCTACAAGAACGATACCCAGGTCATCGTCACGGTCATGCAGCATGACCTCGAAAACAACCCCGACGTTCTGTCGATGGTTGCCGCTTCCGCAGCGCTGACGCTGTCGGGCGTCCCGTTCATGGGCCCGATCGGCGGCGCGCGCGTCGGCTACATCAACGGCCAGTACGTGCTGAACCCGCATCTCGACGAGATGGACGAATCGACGCTCGACCTCGTTGTCGCCGGCACCCAGGAAGCGGTGCTGATGGTCGAATCGGAAGCCAAGGAACTGGCTGAAGACGTCATGCTCGGCGCCGTCGTCTTCGGTCAGAAGGGCTTCCAGCCGGTCATCGACGCGATCATCAAGCTCGCTGAAGTCGCTGCCAAGGAGCCGCGCGAATTCGAACCGGAAGATCATTCCGCGCTGGAAGCCGAAATGCTCGGCATGGCCGAAGCCGAACTGCGCGACGCCTACAAGATCACCGAAAAGGCTGCCCGCTACGCTGCCGTCGATGCCGTCAAGGCGAAGGTAAAGGCACACTTCTTCCCGGAAGGTGCGGAGCCCAAGTACACCGCTGAAGTCATCGGCGCCGTCTTCAAGCACCTGCAGGCCAAGATCGTTCGCTGGAACATCCTCGACACCAAGAGCCGTATCGACGGCCGCGATCTGGAAACCGTTCGTCCGATCGTCTCGGAAGTCGGCCTTCTGCCGCGTACCCACGGTTCGGCGCTCTTCACCCGCGGTGAGACGCAGGCGATCGTCGTTGCCACGCTCGGCACCGGTGAAGACGAACAGTATGTCGACAGCCTGACCGGCATGTACAAAGAACGCTTCATGCTGCACTACAACTTCCCGCCCTTCTCGGTCGGCGAAACCGGTCGCATGGGCTCCCCGGGCCGTCGCGAAATCGGTCACGGCAAGCTCGCCTGGCGCGCTATTCGCCCGATGCTGCCGGAGGCCGAGCAGTTCCCCTACACACTGCGTGTCGTATCCGAGATCACCGAATCCAACGGCTCGTCGTCGATGGCGACGGTTTGCGGCACCTCGCTCGCTCTCATGGACGCCGGCGTTCCGCTGGCAAAGCCGGTTGCCGGTATCGCCATGGGCCTGATCAAGGAAGATGAGCGCTTCGCCGTTCTCTCCGACATCCTCGGCGACGAAGACCACCTCGGCGACATGGACTTCAAGGTCGCCGGTACCGACGCTGGTATCACCTCGCTCCAGATGGACATCAAGATCGAGGGCATCACCGAAGAGATCATGGGCATTGCGCTCAACCAGGCCAAGGGTGGCCGTCTCCACATCCTCGGCGAAATGGCCAAGGCCATTTCCGAAAGCCGTGGCCAGCTCGGCGAGTTCGCTCCGCGCATCGAAGTCATGAACATCCCGGTCGACAAGATCCGTGAAGTCATCGGCTCCGGCGGCAAGGTCATCCGCGAAATCGTCGAGAAGACCGGCGCGAAGATCAACATCGAAGACGACGGCACCGTGAAGATCGCCTCCTCGTCCGGCAAGGAAATCGAAGCGGCCCGCAAGTGGATCCACTCGATCGTCGCCGAGCCGGAAGTTGGCCAGATCTATGAAGGTACCGTTGTGAAGACCGCCGACTTCGGCGCCTTCGTCAACTTCTTCGGCGCCCGCGATGGCCTCGTCCACATCTCGCAGCTCGCTTCCGAGCGCGTTGCCAAGACGACCGACGTCGTCAAGGAAGGCGACAAGGTCTGGGTCAAGCTCATGGGCTTCGACGAGCGCGGCAAGGTTCGCCTGTCGATGAAGGTTGTCGACCAGGCCACCGGCAAAGAAGTCGCTGCCGAGAAGTCTGAGAAGAAGGGCGACGGCGAAGCCGCCGAATAAGCGAGCTTCACCCGAATGCATTCGGGGCGCGGGGCGGAACGCTCCGCGCCCCTTTCTTGTAGGAAGATGACGGATAGACCGATGAGCCGAGATGCGTTGAAGACCCTGTTTTACCCGTTCGATAGCGGTGTGATCGACCCGCCGGGCGAAGGCGAGCGTGTTCTCTTTCTCGGCGCCGAGGCGGGCTACAGGCTGCCCAAGGGCTTCGAAGCCTCGATCGCCGCCGTTCAGCCGCTGCGGCCGCTCTATCGCGCCCTGGAGGCCATGCGCGCCGATGTGACGCCTGAGATCACCGGCGAGGACTACGACGTCACGCTGGTGCTCTGTGGCAAGCATAAGGGCGAGAATGAGGACCGGATCGCCGAGGCGCTGAAGCGCACCCGCGAGGGCGGCCTGATCGTCGTTGCCGGCGGCAAGGAAGACGGCATCCAGTCGCTGAAGAAGCGGATCGCCAAGTTCGAATGGGACGGCGATCATCTGCCGAAATATCACGGCGTCGCCTTCTGGTTCACCCGTCCCGAAGACGTCACCGACGCGGTGCACAAGCTCGCCAAGGTGCCGGTGCGCGTCGATGGCCTGTTCGAGGCTTCGCCGGGCATGTTCTCACACGACCGCATCGACGCGGGTTCGGAACTGCTCGCTTCGCGTCTGCCGAACGACTTCCACGGCCATGCCGCCGATTTCGGAGCCGGCTGGGGCTATCTCGCCGTCAAGCTCGCTGAAGCCTCGCCGGGCCTCAAGGGCGTCGATCTCTTCGAAGCCGACCATGAGTCGCTCGAAGCTGCCCGCGTCAACATGATGGCAAACGTGCCGTCGACGCCGGCGCGCTTCCACTGGTTCGACCTGACGAGCGAAGAGCCGCGCGACAAGTATGATCTCATCGTCATGAATCCGCCCTTCCATGAGGCCCACGCCGCCGAGCCGGCGCTTGGCATTGCCATCATCAAGACGGCGCTGAAGGCGCTGAAGCAGGGCGGAAAGCTGATGCTGGTCGCCAACCGCGGCCTGCCCTACGAGCAGGTACTGGCCGAGAATTCCAAGGAATACGGCGAAACCTGCCGCAACGCCCGCTTCAAGGTGCTCTGGGCGAAGCGCTGAAGACCATCAAGGATTAAGCAAGGAGCCGGGCCAATCGCCCGGCTTTTTTCGTTCCGGGTCTACAGCGCCGCGCGTCTTATCAGACGCGCAAAGGTCGCTGTAGCACTTTGATTTTCTGCATGTCTTCGTCCTTAAATCGAGGTCGATTTAAGGAGACATGCAGTAGCGCCCCGGCCAACGGGCAGCGACAGTTTGCCTGTTGCCATCGCCCCTGTTCGGGCTCACCATGACGCCGTCGGTATTTCTCGTCGGAGGATGAGTGCCATGACGTGGGGAGTGAACAGGCCGCCTTTGACCGAGGATGCGGCCGAGGCTGTTGCCAAGGACATAAAGCATGCCGAGGGACATGGAGCGACCTCCGAGGTACCCATGTCGTTCCTGAAGAGCCTCTATCACCTGCCGCTGGAGCCGGGGCGGCGCACGCATACGGGGTTCATCGCGCTGGCGATCGTCGTCGCCGTGCTCGCACTCTTTCTATTTCCCTGAGCGGCTCATGAATGACAAAGCCCGCGGATCGAGGCCGATCCGCGGGCTTTGTTCCGTTTTCCGGTCGGTTGAGGGTGTTACTCGACGTCGGCCGTCCGCAACGTGTCGAGCGCCGGCATCGAGGTGATGTTGTAGCCGGAATCGACGTAGTGGATTTCGCCGGTGACGCCGCGCGACAGGTCCGAGAGCAGGTAGAGCGCGGAATTGCCGACGTCGTCGATGGTGACAGTACGACGCAGCGGCGAATTCTTCTGCTGCCAGGAGAGCATCGCCCGGGCGTCGGAAATACCGGCGCCGGCAAGGGTGCGGATCGGGCCGGCGGAGATCGCGTTGACGCGAATGCCGCGCACGCCGTAGTCGGCCGCGAGGTAACGCACGGAAGCCTCGAGCGCCGCCTTGGCAACGCCCATGACGTTGTAGTTCGGCATGACGCGCATCGAGCCGCCATAGGTCAGCGTCAGCATCGAGCCGCCATCATTCATCAGCTCGGCAGCACGCTTGGCGATTTCGGTGAAGGAGAAGCAGGAGATCACCATCGTGCGGCTGAAATTGTCGCGCGAGGTGTCGGCATAGAGGCCCTTCAGCTCGTTCTTGTCCGAAAAGCCGATGGCATGCACGATGAAGTCGAGATTGCCCCAGCGTTCCTTGATCGCATCGATCACGGCATCGACGGACGCAATGTCTTCGACATCGCAAGGCAGCAGGAAGTCCGAGCCGAGCTCGGCGGCGAGCGGCTTGACACGCTTGCCCAGCGCCTCGCCCTGGTAGGTGAAGGCGAGTTCCGCCCCTTGCGCCGCAAGCGCCTTGGAAATGCCCCAGGCAATGGAATGGCTGTTGGCCACACCCATGATGAGGCCACGCTTTCCGGTCATCAGTCCCGTCATGGTGTTATCCGTTGTAGCGCTGGAAGACGAGCGTCGCATTGGTGCCGCCGAAGCCGAAGGAGTTCGACAGAACCGTATCGATCTTGGCATTGTCGATGCGTTTGCGAACGATCGGAACGCCGTCGAATTCGGGGTCGAGTTCGGTGATATGCGCGCTTTCGCCGATGAAGCCGGCCTGCATCATCAGGAGGCCGTAGATCGATTCCTGCACGCCGGCAGCACCCAGCGAGTGGCCGGTCAGCGACTTGGTCGACTGGATGTGCGGCATCTTGCTGCCGAACACTTCGCGGATCGCGCCGATTTCCTTGCTGTCGCCAACCGGCGTCGAGGTGCCGTGCGTGTTGATGTAGTCGACATCGCCCTTCACCGTCGAAAGCGCCTGGCGCATGCAGCGGATTGCGCCTTCGCCCGAGGGAGCCACCATGTCGTAGCCGTCGGAGGTCGCGCCGTAGCCGACGATTTCGGCGTAGATCTTCGCACCGCGGGCCTTGGCGTGTTCCAGTTCTTCGAGAACGAGAACGCCGGCACCGCCGGCAATGACGAAACCGTCGCGGTTGACGTCATAGGCACGGGACGCGGTCGCCGGCGTCTCGTTGTATTTCGAGGACATGGCGCCCATGGCGTCGAAGAGGTTGGACATCGTCCAGTCAAGATCTTCATGGCCGCCGGCAAACATCACGTCCTGCTTGCCCCACTGGATCATCTCAGCGGCGTTGCCGATGCAGTGCGCCGAGGTCGAGCAGGCCGAGGAGATCGAGTAGTTGACGCCGTGGATCTGGAACCAGGTGGCGAGCGTTGCGGATGCCGTGGACGACATCGCCTTCGGAACGGCGAACGGGCCGATGCGCTTCGGGCTCACATTCTTGCGGGTGATGTCGGCCGCTTCGACGATCGTGCGGGTGGACGGACCGCCCGAGCCCATGATGATGCCGGTGCGTTCGTTGCGGGCAACGACGGTTTCTTCGAGGCCGGAGTCGGCGATTGCCTGTTTCATCGCCACGTGGTTCCAGGCGCCGCCCTGCGACAGGAAGCGCATGGCGCGACGGTCGACGAGCTCGGTCGGATCGAGCGACGGGGCGCCCCAGACCTGGCACTTGAAGCCGTTCTCCGCGAAATCGGGAGAAAACGTGATGCCCGACTTTGCATCGCGCAGCGACGCCGTGACTTCGTCCGCGTTGTTTCCGATCGAGGAAACGATGCCGAGGCCCGTGACAACAACCCGTCTCATGATACTGACCTTTTCTTTATTTCGTTCGGTGCAGGCAGGCCTGGACTACTCGGCCTTATCCTTGGACAGACCGACGCGCAGGTCGGTTGCCTGATAGATAGTCTCTCCATCGGCCTTCAGCCAGCCGTCGGCGGTGCCAAGCACGAGCCGGCCGCGCATGACGCGCTTGAAGTCGATGCCGTATTCGAGAAGCTTGGTGTGGGGACGAACCATGCCCTTGAACTTCACTTCGCCGGTGGAAAGCGCCATGCCGCGGCCAGGCTCGCCGAGCCAGCCCAGGTAGAAGCCGGTCAATTGCCACATGCCGTCGAGGCCGAGGCAGCCCGGCATGATCGGATTGCCCTGGAAGTGGCAGGGAAAATACCAGTCATCGGGGCGCACGTCGTATTCGGCGCGCAGATAACCCTTGTCAAAGGCACCACCCGTTTCGGAAATCTCGGTGATGCGATGAACCATCAGCATCGGCGGCAGCGGCAGCTGCGCGTTGCCAGGGCCAAACAACTCGCCACGGCCGCAGGCCAGGATTTCCTCGTAGCTGAAGCTGGATTGTCTGGTGGTCATGAATGGATGCTTCCCCGAATGACTTAACGTGTTGTCCGATCTGCTTTAGAGCAAGTTCGGCTTGAAATGAAGCGTGGCGAACCCGAACCTTCTCGTTTCCGGCCAGGTTACCGCCGCCTCAGATGGCATTTTCGTTCCGCCGTCGCTTACAGGATCAATGTGGGCGCGACCAGAGTTAATTGCCAGCCTTCCCCGAGTTTGACCGGTTTTTCGGGCTTTGCAACGCATGTTTGACCGAGAATCTATTGAAAGCGCGGGGCGCAAAAGTTATATCGCAACGGAAGTATTGTGAATTTCGCCGGGATACATGGAACGACCCTTGATGACGAAAGCAACAGAAGTGAGTTCGGAAGAAAGGCTGCGTCACTCAGGCCTGCGTCCGACCCGTCAGCGCGTTGCCCTCGCCGATCTGATCTTTGCCAAGGGTGACCGTCACCTGACCGTCGAGGAACTGCACGAGGAGGCTGTCATGGCCGGGGTGCCTGTTTCGCTCGCAACCGTCTACAATACGCTGCACCAGTTCACCGAGGCCGGCATGATCCGTGTCCTGGCGGTGGAAAGCGCCAAGACCTATTTCGACACCAACGTGTCGGATCACCATCATTTCTTCGTCGAGGGCCAGAACGAGGTACTCGATATCCCCGTCAGCAACATCCAGATCGACAATCTCCCGGAACCGCCCGAGGGCATGGAGATTGCGCATGTCGACGTGGTGATCCGCCTGCGCCGCAAGAACGGCCGCTGATCCGACCGAGGTCGATCATCAAGATAAATTGATTGCAGATCTTGCGTCTGTCGGCGTGTGAGCCTTCACATCACGTCGTCGGGATCGCGACCCGGCAACGCCTTGCCCGTCGGCAGGGTCCAGCCAAACTTGAGCGCGCCGCCGCGCACGGCAAAGGCGGAGAGAACACCCAGTGTCGACGTTGCCACAAGCGGCAGGCCCGCGACCGTTGCAAGCACGAAGGCGCCGGCGCCGACGAGCGCCGCCGTAACATAGATTTCCGGCCTCAGAAGCACGGAAGGCTCGCCGGCGAGCATATCGCGTAAGACCCCGCCGAAGGTGGCGGTCAGCATGCCGGTGACAAGTGCCACCGTCGCCGAGCCGGTGGCAGCATACCCCTTCGCAGCGCCCATGACGCAATAGGCTGAAAGGCCGATCGCATCGAGCCAGACGAGCACCCGGTAGCGCGAGCCGAAGAGATGGGCGGTGAAGAAGAGGATGACCGCCACGGTGGCGCAGACCAGAAGATAGGTCGGGTTGGTGACCCAGAAGACCGGTGTCGCGCCCAAAACGACATCGCGCATCGTGCCGCCGCCGATCCCGGTCACCGAGGCGAGGAAGAGATAGCCGATGATGTCGAGCTGCTTGCGTGACGCCGACAGCGCTCCGGTCGCTGCGAAGACGGCCACACCGGCGTAGTCGAGAATTTCGAGGATCGGCATGGGTGCTCCGGGCAAGATTCGGCGGTTCGCTTTGAAGCTGGGCTATCTCGGGCCCCGCCGTCAACTCTCAGGGCGCCGGCAGGATCGAGGGTGTCCGGCCGGCAAGGTGATAGGCGAGGAGGCCGATCCATTCGCGCACCGCCGTCGTCGTCAATTGTGCGTTGAGCGACGGCTGGGTGAAGTCGAAGCTAAGGCCAAGCTTGCCGCTGGTGCGGTAATCCGTCGGCCAGGGAATGACCGGGATGTCGAGCGCGCGGAAGAGCCCGACCGAACGGGGCATATGGAAGGCGGAGGTGACGAGTGCGCAATTCGAGAGCCCATTCGCAGCCAGCAGATCCTTGGTGTTGCGGGCGTTCTCGAACGTCGTGCGCGACTGTTCTTCGCGAATCAGCCGTTCGCCGCCGACGCCGAACGCGGCGAGGAAGCCCTGCGAAGCCTCGGCGTCGCCGGCATAGGCGCCGCTGAAGGAGCCGTCACCGCCGGAAACCAGAATACGCGCCTCGGGGTAGCGTTTTGCGAGCGCCACCGTCTCGATGAAACGGTCCGCCGCCTGGTTGAATTCCATGCCGCCGCGGCCTGCCATCACCTCGTTCTCGAAGGCGCCGCCGAGCACGATGATGCAGGAGAGCGTTGCAGGTGATGGCGAGGGGCGTGTGAAACGATCTTCGAGCGTCTGGAGCGCGTAGGGCCCCGCGGTGGTGAACAGGCTGATGAAGAGCACCAGCGCGCCAAGCCCGCCAAGGAAGCCGCCGATGCGGCGCAGGCCCGCCGCCGTCGCCAGCAGCCCGGCAAAGGCGGCGAAGAACGAGAACGACAGCGGCTGTGCGGCCAGCCAGAAGATTTTCGAGATCAGGAACATGGCATCAGCTTCTGCGTTCCGATGCTTAACAAATTATAAACGCGCGCTGGAGGGGCCGGCTGCACCGATGCGTTGACTGTGCAGCTTGGTCGCCTTGTTCGCCTTCGCGCAAGGTCGCTCGCGTAGCCTGTTCATCCGAACGTTGCACGGGTGGGTCCGGGCACCACTTTCATTTGAAGCCGAAAGGAGTATCATCTGGGAGATGACCACGATATCGGGCTTCAGATCCCAGCTGTTTCGTGCCGCCAATGAGGTCCATGAACTCACCCCGGTGCAGGCACAACGGCTGCTCGAAGGCGCAGTGGCGCTGATCCGCTGCATGCGCGAACAGACCGGCATGGAACCCAACACCGATGCACCCGATGTCACCAATGTCCTGCTGAACATCGCCGCTTCCGTGCCCACTCGCTCGGAGCGCGAAATCCGCAACGCCCTGCTCGAGTCGGCCGACATCATCCGGCTACTGACGATGATCCTGGATTCGCTGGACGAATTGGAAAGCAGTGACGGACCTTGAAGGTCCATCGGTCATCAATCGAAGAAGAAGTTTGGTGGAGCTAAGCGGGATCGAACCGCTGACCTCTTGCATGCCATGCAAGCGCTCTCCCAGCTGAGCTATAGCCCCATATCGGGTTCCGGCTAGGCCGGTCCGGGAAATTCGTCGGGCTGTTGTGTCCGGCGAGTGGCGGCTTATTACTTCCCCTTTTTGAGGATGGCAAGCCGAAAAATGCGTGGCCTGTGGATTTATTTCCAGTCCGGGCCGATTTTCTCCCGTCCGGGCCCTATAGGCCGAGGACGGGAGCATTCCCATGTCATTTGAAGCGCTTAGACGTCTTCTTCGTCGTCGGAGACGCCGATGAGGCCGCTCATGTCGTCGTCGTCTTCGTCTTCGTCGGCTTCGAGGAAGGTGTCGTCGTCGTCACCGTCGATCTCGACATCGTCGTCGCCGAGATCCGGCAGGTCGTCGCCGCCCGCTGCCTCATCATCGGCATCCTCGAGCGAAACGAGTTCGACTTCGGTGTTCTCTGCATCGACTTCCGTGACGTCTTCTTCTTCTTCCTTCTCGAGCACCTTGGCGACCGAGGTTTCTTCGAAGAAGTTCAGCGGATAGGACTTGCCGGTGTAAGGCGAAACGATCGGATCACGGTTCAGATCGTAGAATTTGCGCCCGGTTTCCGGGTCGATGCGCTTTGTTCCAAGTTCCGGTTTTGCCACTGTCAAAGCCTCTTGAATGGCCGGCCGAGCCGGCTCTTGCCGAAAACCGGCGGGTGGAAAGGGTATCAAGCCTATGATGATTAGCCGGTCCCCATAATCATCTTGACCGCATCTGTCAAAGGCAAAACTTGCAAGGCCCTGTGTCACGGGCGTTCCGGCGCGCGCAAGCATGGCCGCGCGCCGCGATTCAAGGAAGCATGCAGCAGGGGTTGTGGCAGGAGTGCTGCCGATAGCAGGCCGGCCTGCAAGACGCCTTACGAGTTGCATTGTCTTCTTCAATCCTATCCGGTCTAAGGATAAAAACAGTCAGTCATTCAGCTGCCGCCGCGACTTTGGCGCGTCTTGAGCGCGCGACACTGTCTTGCATGTTTCGAGGATTCCGCATGTCGCAAGGATTGGGCCAAAGCCCTGCCACCGCCCGCAAATCAGACGGCCTTAAGGGGACGGTCCGAATTCCCGGCGACAAGTCGATCTCGCATCGGTCGCTGATGCTGGGCGGGCTTGCCGCCGGCGAAACGCGTATCACCGGCCTGCTCCAAGGCGCGGATGTGATCGCCACCGGCCGGGCCATGCAGGCGATAGGTGCCAGGATCCGCAAGGAGGGCGACACCTGGATCGTCAACGGCGTCGGCAATGGTGCGTTGCTTGCGCCGGAAGCGCCGCTCGATTTCGGCAACGCCGGCACCGGTTGCCGCCTCATCATGGGGCTCGTCGGCGTCTATGATTTCGAAACGACCTTCATCGGTGATGCCTCGCTCAGCCGGCGGCCGATGGCGCGCGTGCTTGATCCCTTGCGTGAGATGGGCGTGCAGGTAGAGGCTGCTACGGGTGACCGGCTGCCGGTGACCCTTCGCGGACCGAAGACGCCGACGCCGGTCACCTACCGCGTGCCGGTCGCGTCCGCCCAGGTGAAATCGGCGGTGCTCTTCGCCGGTCTCAATGCGCCCGGTATCACCACCGTCATCGAACCGGCGATCACCCGTGACCACACGGAGCGCATGCTGCGCGGATTCGGCGCCGAACTCTCGGTGGAAACCGATGCCACCGGTGTCCGCACCATCCGGCTCGAAGGCCGCGGCAGGCTCGTCGCCCAGGAGATCGATGTGCCCGGCGATCCGTCCTCGACGGCTTTCCCGCTGGTCGCGGCGCTCGTCGTTCCGGGTTCTGACATCACCATCCGGAACGTGCTGATGAACCCGACCCGTACGGGGCTGATCCTGACCTTGCAGGAGATGGGCGGCGACATCGAGGTGATCGACATCGGGCAGGTCGGCGGAGAAGACGTGGCGGATCTGAGGGTACGCCATTCCGAACTGAAAGGCGTTACGGTCCCCGAAGAGCGTGCCGCCTCGATGATCGATGAGTATCCCATTCTCGCCATCGCCGCCGCCTTTGCCGAAGGCGCGACCATCATGCATGGTCTCGATGAGCTGCGCGTGAAGGAGTCCGATCGCCTCGCCGCCATCGCCGCGGGCCTGAAGCTCAACGGTGTCGACTGCGAGGAGGGCAGATCCTCGCTCGTCGTGCGCGGTCGCCGCGGCGGCAAGGGCCTCGGAAATGCCTCAGGCGGAGTGGTGAAGACCCATCTCGACCACCGTATCGCCATGAGCTTCCTTGTCCTGGGTCTTGCCGCGGAGCACCCCGTCAAGGTGGATGACTCGACGATGATTGCGACGAGCTTTCCGGGGTACATTGATCTGATGGCGGGGCTCGGGGCGAGGATCGCGTGAAGCCGACGGGCGAACCGGCCGATATCCGCTCAGGTTCGTCGGCGGAGGATGCTTCTTTGATTGTGTGGATTAAGATAGTCGCTGTTCAAGCATGGAAGCCAGCATCGCTTTCAGTTACAGGCCAGTAACAACATCGATTGCAGGAAACTTATGATCACCATCGCCATCGACGGGCCGGCAGCGGCCGGCAAGGGCACGCTCTCGCGCCGGATCGCCGAGGAATACGGCTTTCATCATCTCGATACGGGGCTGACCTATCGTGCCACCGCCAAGGCGCTGCTGGATAGCGGGCTGCCGCTCGATGACGAGGCGGTCGCCGAGAAGATGGCGCGCGAGGTCGAGCTCGCCGGGCTTGATCGGTCGGTGCTTTCCGCCCACGCGATCGGCGAGGCGGCATCGAAGATCGCCGTCATGCCGGCGGTGCGCCGGGCACTGGTCGAGGCGCAGCGCGCCTTTTCGCTGCGCGAGCCCGGAACGGTGCTCGACGGACGCGACATCGGCACGGTTGTCTGCCCGGGTGCGCCGGTAAAACTCTATGTCACTGCGTCGCCGGAAGTACGGGCGAGACGCCGTTACGACGAGATCATCGGCAGCGGTCAGCCGGCCGACTATGCGGCGATATTCGAGGATGTGAAGAAGCGCGACGAGCGCGATATGGGCCGCGCCGACAGTCCTTTGCGGCCGGCCGAAGACGCGCACTTGCTTGATACGTCTGAAATGAGTATAGAGGCGGCGTTTCAGGCCGCGAAGACTTTGATCGATGCGGCCCTGATCAAGAAGATCTGAAGAAGAGCCCTTTCACAACCCTCGTTTGAAACGCTCTTCTTGCATAGCCTGAAATTCCGTCCACGCGCCGGATTGCCCCTTCGATGGGGCGGACTGGGTTCAGGCCTGTTCAACACCAGCCCCCGGCGCATGTGCGTCTCGAATGAGATGCATGCAGGAGATTCCATGTCTGCTACCAATCCTACCCGTGACGATTTCGCCGCTCTTCTCGAAGAATCCTTCGCGAAGACCGATCTCGCCGAAGGCTATGTTGCCAAGGGCATCGTTACGGCCATCGAAAAGGACGTCGCCGTTGTCGACGTCGGTCTGAAGGTCGAAGGCCGCATCGCTCTGAAGGAATTCGGCGCGAAGGCCAAGGACGGCTCGCTCAAGGTCGGCGACGAAGTCGAAGTCTACGTTGAGCGCATCGAAAACGCGCTCGGCGAAGCTGTTCTGTCGCGCGAGAAGGCTCGCCGCGAAGAAAGCTGGATGCGCCTGGAAGTGAAGTTCGAAGCCGGCGAACGCGTCGAAGGCATCATCTTCAATCAGGTCAAGGGTGGCTTCACCGTCGATCTCGACGGCGCCGTTGCCTTCCTTCCGCGCTCGCAGGTCGACATCCGTCCGATCCGCGACGTCACCCCGCTGATGCACAACCCGCAGCCCTTCGAAATCCTCAAGATGGACAAGCGCCGTGGCAACATCGTCGTATCGCGTCGTACGGTTCTGGAAGAGTCCCGCGCCGAACAGCGTTCTGAAATCGTTCAGAACCTTGAAGAAGGCCAGGTTGTCGAAGGCGTCGTCAAGAACATCACCGACTACGGTGCGTTCGTCGACCTCGGCGGCATCGACGGTCTGCTCCATGTCACCGACATGGCATGGCGTCGCGTGAACCATCCGTCGGAGATCCTGAACATTGGCCAGCAGGTCAAGGTTCAGATCATCCGCATCAACCAGGAAACCCACCGCATCTCGCTCGGCATGAAGCAGCTCGAGTCGGATCCGTGGGATGGCATCGGTGCGAAGTACCCGGTCGGCAAGAAGATCTCCGGTACCGTCACGAACATCACCGACTACGGTGCGTTCGTCGAGCTGGAGCCGGGCATCGAAGGCCTGATCCACATCTCCGAAATGTCCTGGACCAAGAAGAACGTACACCCCGGCAAGATCCTGTCCACGAGCCAGGAAGTCGACGTTGTCGTTCTCGAAGTCGATCCGACCAAGCGTCGCATCTCGCTCGGCCTCAAGCAGACGCTCGAGAACCCGTGGCAGGCATTCGCGCATAGCCATCCGGCTGGCACCGAAGTCGAAGGCGAAGTCAAGAACAAGACCGAATTCGGCCTGTTCATCGGCCTCGACGGCGATGTTGACGGCATGGTGCACCTTTCCGACCTCGACTGGAACCGTCCGGGCGAGCAGGTCATCGAAGAGTTCAACAAGGGCGACGTTGTTCGCGCCGTTGTTCTCGACGTCGACGTCGACAAGGAGCGCATCTCGCTCGGCATCAAGCAGCTCGGCAAGGATGCAGTCGGCGACGCCGCTGCTTCCGGCGAACTGCGCAAGAACGCCGTTGTTTCGGCCGAAATCATCGCGATCAACGATGGTGGCATCGAAGTGAAGCTCGTCAACCACGAAGACATCACCTCGTTCATCCGCCGCGCTGACCTCGCGCGCGACCGCGACGAACAGCGTCCGGAGCGTTTCTCGGTTGGTCAGGTTGTCGACGCCCGCGTCACCAACTTCTCCAAGAAGGACCGCAAGATCCAGCTGTCGATCAAGGCTCTGGAAATCGCTGAAGAGAAGGAAGCCGTTGCTCAGTTCGGTTCGTCCGACTCGGGCGCTTCGCTCGGCGACATCCTTGGTGCGGCTCTGAAGAACCGCCAGAACAACGAGTAATCGTTGCCTGACACCTGAACTGAAAAACCCGCGGAGAGCGATCTCCGCGGGTTTTTCTTTGGCCGAATTCTTGCTCGGGTCGCGCCCTCAGCCGAGGCCGCCGAGCCTGCGATAAAGATCATAGGCGTCGGGTGCTTCCGGCGTCTCGCCCTCGAGCATGGCTTCGTCCGTTGGCTCTGCTCCATCCCCTTGATCGTGGCCGTCGCCTTCTTCTGCGCCCTGCTCTTCGTCCGATGCTTCATCTTCCGATCCGCCAGGCATTTCGTGGCTGAGATTTTCGGTCTCCGCCGTGTCGTTGGCGGCCGGCGGGTAGGGGATCATGGCAAAGGGAATGGCTTCGCGCGGCAGGCCGTTTTCGACCAGCCTGGCGATGACCTGCTGCATCGTCTGTTCATCGGTTGCGCGCTGCGGCCGCATGTCCACAGGCAGGCGCTGGGCAGCCTTCGTGTCCTCGGCCTGGTCGTCGAGCAAGGACGGCAGGGCGTTGCCGCCGTCCGGGGCCTCGCGCTGGCGCGCCGCGGCGTCGTTTGCGCGCACCAGTGTGACGGTTTCTTTTGACGGGACCGGCGCCGGCGCGTCGGTACCATTGGCGTGCTCAGCCGCCGGCTTGGTCTCGGCGCCGGCCGCGCTTCCGGGCAGGGTTACGCTGTCGCGAATGAGCGTCTTGATCGCCTCGAAGAGCACCCGCACCGGCCGGGCCTCAGGATTGCCGCGGCCGGTCGCCGTTGCTGTCTTGGCGTCCTTCTCCTCCGCATCAGGCATTGGGCCATAGGTGCCATCGGGGTCGGCGTCCTCAGCGGTTTCGGCAGTCGCGTCGGCTTCGGCCGGCGCCGCCGTGCTCTCGCTGGCCGGGACCTCGGTTTCGGCATGCCCGCCATCGGGCGGCGGCCCGGTTTCCTCAGGCTCAGGCCCGAGGGCCGTTTGCGGCGCTTCCTCGACTTCGCCTTCGCCTGCCAGCAGGGCGGCGGCGGTTTCGACCGGCGTGCTTTCCTGTGGCGTGGGCTTGCCTGTGCTCGCACGCGTTTCGCTTCGCTCCGGTGCGGCGTTTCGGGCTTTTGAGGGCGCCTCTGTCGTTCCGGCCTGGTCCAGGTCATCACCCCGCGGTTCGAGCGCGTCGGTGTCGTTGCCGACCCCAAAGGTCTTGCGCAGCACCGCCTGCAGCAGCGCGACTTCGCCGGCAACCGGGGTACGCGCAGCAACCGGGTTGAAAGGCATTGCCGGCTGGAGAGAGGGGTTACGCAGGATGACGTCGCGCGCTTGAGTGGGCATCGGAGTGACGGTGCTGCTCGGGGCACTCGTGCCATTGCGGATCGCGGACAGTTCGGCAAGCAGGCCGACCCGGACGGCGAGGCTGCGCCCGCCGAGCTGGCGCTCGAGCAACAGCCGATCGGATGCAGGCATCGTTTCGAGGAAGGCCACCAGGCGCCGAACGAAATCGCGCCCGCCTTCCTGAGGCAGGGGTGGGAACTTCAGGATGCGCGCCAGATCCTCCATCAGCCGCACCAAAGCGTCCTTGGAGAGGATTTCCCGGCCCGAGAGGTGTCGGGTCAGGGCGTCCAGGATCTTTTGAATGGCTTCGCCGCGTTGGCCGGCGGGCAACAGCGCTGCCGGCTGCTGCGCTTTGGTGTTCGTGTCTTCTGCGGTAGCGGCCGCGGCTCGGGCCGTCTGGATGGGTATCAGCATTCTGGTCTCCATCTCGCTTGACCTCAGGTTGACCAATCGTCGTTGACCGACGAAACGCGAGTGCACGCTTGGACACGGACCGATTTCCGGCTCGCGTGCGAACTGTTTTCTTTGTCACTTACGGGTTGGCGCCTCATGCGCGTCTACAGCGCCGCGGGTCTATGAGACGCGCAAAGGTCGCTGTAGCACTTTGAGTTGCTGCATGTTTTTTAAAGAAACATGCAGGGGTCCAATGGCCGGACAGCCGCGACCAGGTCGCGGATAAGGGAATCGGCATGATCACTGAGGCTAGGTGAAAGAGGTTTATGAAATCTTAACCAAGTTTCGATCGCTGCGGCAGCCGCCCGCCCTTGCCTGCGGGCTTCGACAGCGCCATCTTCAGGACTTCTGAGGAGTTTCGGATGAGCGTTCGTCCCCCAAAAGCCCTGAGCCCGACCTTCTCGACCACCGGCGCCTTCAACGTGCTCGAATATGAACTCATGTCCGAGCGGGCCGATGCGCTCGGCCGGCATGGGCTGAAGGTGGAAAAGGCGCTTGCCGCACTGTCGGAACTGAAGGCGGAGGCGGCCCCGGATTTGCGCGAGCGGCTTCTCGATGAAGCAGCCGATGCCGTCTGGGCGTTTTTCATCCAGCGCGAGATCTGCGGGCTGCGTGACAGTCGCGATGCCGTTCGCCGCTACTGCATTCCCAAGGAGGTCATGGCAAGGCTCGGTATCGTGCGGAGGAAATGATCAGAAGCTTTGCGCCGTCAGGCTGTACAGGCCGTTCTCGTCGAAACGGACCAGGTTTTGCAGCTCGGCTTCGCGGCGCTCGGCGACATTTTCCATCTCGTCCTTGAGTTGGAGCGCACGAAGCTGCTCGTTTTGTTCGACCAGCGACTGCTTGTCGGTTCTGCGCGTGGGATCGCTGCGCAAGCTGTCGACTTGGGCTTCCTCGAGCGAACCGGATTCCGCTGTGCTCTTCAGCCGATCCACCGCCTTGGCAGCCTGTGCCTGGCTTTGAGAACTCTTGCCGCTCGTCTCTCCAAGCGCTGCCTTCAGTGTCTCGTTTTCCCGCCCGCCCGGATTCTTGAGTGCCTCAGCCAGTTCGGTGAGGGAGAGGCCGAGTCTATCCAGCCCAAGCTGCTCCTCGACCTTGGCGATATCGCTCGGATCCAGATCCTTGATCTGGTTCTCGAGCGCTCTGGCGAAGGCGGCGTCGGATGTGAACGTCTCGCGGTCGAGGTCGAAGAACGCTCCGACTTGGCGAACGAGAGCCGCGCGATTGCTGTTGGGGTCGTTCTGGGTGCGATCGAAGAAGTGCGCGTTGATCTTGTCGTTGGCCGCCCTACGGGCATCGTCGGACTGGACCTGCGCCTTCAGGACCTTGTCGTCCTTGGTGCCCTTGGCCTTTTCTTCTTCTTCCGCCTGCCGCTTTTCGATGTCCTTGAGGATCGAGCCGACCAGGCTGGTCGTTGCGGTGCCGGTCGATTGCTGGGTCGGAAGCAGCATGTATGATCCCCGGACAGCATCGTGGAGCTTTCCGAAAAGGTAGGTCGTCGCGGTTAATGCCGGCTTAACCGACGTTTCCCACAAATCGGGACCGATCGGGCAGACGAAGCCATCTGCTCCGCGATTGCGCACGGAGAAATGCGTGAGGCAGCATCGCCTTTGCGCGGCGGCGCGTCAGTCTCGCCTATCGGTAAGGCGAGTAGCAGACCCTGTAGGCACCACCGTAGCTTAGGAACCGGTTGGTCGCCGGATTGTAGGAGCGGTAGCGCGACATGCACCAGCTCACATGTGAGCCGCCGCGAACATACTGGTCCCGATAATAGTAGTTATTACCGTAGTAGCTATTACCGTAATAGCGGTTACCGTAGTAGCGACGCGGATAGTAGCCGCCATAGTAACGGGGATAGTATCCACCGCCATAGTAGCTGCCGTAGCCGCCGCCATAATAGCCGCCGGAGCCGAAGTAGAAGCTCAGGCCCGAACCACCATAATATGGGCCACCCCATCCTCGCCGGTAGTAAGGCCCTCCTCCCCATCCTGGACCCCATCCGCGACGCCAGCCGTACCCGCCATATCCGCCGTAGCGCCGGTGGTAATACTGCACATTCTGGACGTCGCCCTGTGCCTTGATCTGGAGATCGGGCGCCTGGATCGGCATTGCCTCGACAGGTCCGATGGGGGTGATCAGGGAGGTGGCGGCCAAGCTGCAGCCGATAACGAAATTGCGAAATCCCGTCATTTTATCCTCACTTTCAGAAGGCCATGCCTTCCGTTTGTGTCCCTGCCTGTATTACGTTTGTTTTTCTTGGTTTATTCATGGCGCCGGACGCTGTGTGTGGTTGCGGGAACCACTGGATTTCCGCCCGTTGCTCTCTTCAGTACGATGCGCCTATCCGTCGGTCGTGTCACTGTGGTTCTTGTCCGGTCCCTTCCCGTCGTCAGCGAGGTACACGATGCAATTGAAGTTTGGCACCAGTGGTTTGCGCGGCCTCTCCGAGGAACTGAAGGGCGAACCCTCCGCCCGCTATGCGACGGCCTTCGCCCGGCATCTTGTGGAGTCCGGGCACAGCAAGCCTGGCGATCCCATCCTCATCGCCCGCGATTTTCGCGATTCGAGCCCGGAGATCGCGGCCGTTTGCGCCGCGGCGCTGTCGCGCGAGGGGCTGCGCGTTTTTGACTGCGGCACGGTGCCGACGCCCGCACTGGCGCTCTACGGCCTCGCCAACGGGGCAGCGGGCTTGATGATCACCGGCTCCCATATTCCGGCCGATCGCAACGGCATCAAGTTTTATCGCCCGGATGGCGAGATCGACAAGGCGGACGAGGTGGCGATCAGCCGCATCGCCGACGGCATTGCAAACCAGATCGCACCGGTCGCCGATGCCGGAACCGGTGAGGACCACGCGGCCAGGGCCGCCGCCCTCTTCATGGAACGGAACCGGCAATTGCTGGCGGCCGGGGCGCTGTCCGGGCTCAAGGTCGGTGTCTACCAGCATAGCACCGTCGCCCGCGACCTGATCGCCGACCTGCTGACCCACTCTGGTGCCGATGTCGTGGCCCTTGGGCGCTCGGAACACTTCATTCCTGTTGATACCGAGGCGGTTTCGGCGGAGACGATCGAGCGGCTTCAGGATTGGGCGCGCGAACATCGCCTCGATGCGATCGTGTCGGCGGATGGGGACGGCGACCGGCCCCTCGTCGCCGACGAAAATGGGCTGCCCCTGCGTGGTGACCTGCTGGGCCTGATGGCTTGCGGTTTCCTCGGCGCCAGACTTGCGGTCACTCCGGTCACGTCGAATTCCGGCCTTGAGGGCAGGGAAGGGCTTTCCGTCCTGCGCACCCGCGTCGGCTCGCCCTTCGTGATCGCCGGCATGCAGCAGGCGCTGAAAGAGGGTACGCAGAAGGTCGCCGGCTTCGAGGCCAATGGCGGTACGCTGACCGCGAGCCCCTTTGAGATCAATGGCGCAACGCTGGAAGCGCTACCCACCCGGGATAGCTTTCTGCCGATTGTCGCGGCACTGGCCGCGGCGGCTGAGGCCAAGCTTTCGCTTTCCGCGCTCGCCGCTTCCTACCGGTTGCCTGTGGCGCTCAGCGATAGGCTCGAAAATTTCCCGGTGGAAACAAGCGCCCGGCTGATGGCCTATCTGCGCGGAGACGAGGCAAATCTTGCGGAATTCCTGGCGCCGATCGGCGGCGTCGCTGCGGTGAGCGACATCGATGGGCTGAGAGTGACGCTGGATGATGGTCGGATCATCCATTTCCGACCCTCGGGCAATGCGCCGGAGATGCGGTGCTACGTCGAGGCGGAGTCGTCTGAGGCTGCCGAAGCGCTGCTCTCAAGGGGGCTATCCACAATCCGCCGGTGGGCAGAATCCGCTTCGAACTGAGTTTTTTGCAATCCGACACGAAAACTTCAAAAACCCTGTTGACACTTCAGCTCGGGCCTTTTACACCCCAGCCCGTCGCCCAGATGGCGGAATTGGTAGACGCGCCAGCTTCAGGTGCTGGTACTCGCAAGGGTGTGGAGGTTCGAGTCCTCTTCTGGGCACCAAATTCCCAACCAAGTCTTTGATTTGGTTTTGAAAAACCCCGGTTAGCCGGGGTTTTTTCGTTTCTGGCGTTTGCCCGCAAATCGAGGCGATTTCCTGTCGCGCGGCGCGCTCTTTCCGTCGATATGGTTGCGCGTCGCCGTTATTTTCGCGCGACGCGCCTTGAAGCTTTGACCGGCAGCATTGATATTCTATTCGCAACGAAGTGGCGTGCAGACCGCACGAACGCGGCACCATGCAATCGTCCGCCGGGGCGGCGGAACTGAGCGAGGACGAGGCGATGTCTGAGACGCGTCGCAAGCTGACGACTATCCTATCCGCGGATGTTCAGGACTACACCCGGCTGATGCGTGCCGACGAGGAGGGCACGCTCGCCACGTTGAAGCGCTATCGCGATGCCATGGGACGGCTCATCGAGGCGCATGAGGGCCGTGTCGTCAACACCTGGGGCGATGGCCTCATCGCGGAGTTTCCGAGCGTCGTCGAAGCCGTGCGCGCGGCGATCGACGTGCAGAACGAGTTGGCCGGTCGCAACGAGAAATGCCCCTCGGACGAGCAGATGCTGTTTCGCATAGGCATCAATCTCGGCGACGTGATCGCCGAGGGCGACGACCTCTATGGTGATGGCGTCAATGTCGCGGCGCGCCTGCAGGCTTCAGCACCCGCCGGTGGCATCGTCATTTCGAATACGGTCTATGACCAGGTGCGCAACAAGGTCGCCGTCGGGTTCGATTTTCTGGGGCCGCTGGAGGTGAAGAACATCGATGGTGGTGTTCCGAGCTACGCCGTGCGCATCGGCACGGCCGATCCCCGCCCGGCAATCGGCATCCAAGGCTTCGGACGTTCCGCTGGTCAAGCGAGCGGGAATGGCGGCCGATCAGGGGCTGAGGCAAAGGGGGGCGGCGGGGCGGTCGCCGCGGCGAAGCGAGGATCTCTTCCCGTGCTCGCCGTCATCGCCGCAGGACTGGTCGTGCTGAACCTCCTCACCTGGAACGGGGTGCTCTGGTCCGTTTGGCCATTGCTCGGGCTCGGCATTTTGTCGGGCCTTGCGTGGCTCAAGGCAAACCCGTGGGTGGATCGCGGCATCGGTGTGCTGGCCCTTTCCGGGCTGGTGCTCCTGACGATCAACGTGCTGACGTGGCATGGAGTGTTCTGGGCCGTCTGGCCGCTACTCGCCTTTGCTGTCGTCGCCGGTATCCGCTGGGTCACCCGATCGCGCCGCAGTGTTGGTCACTGAGGCCGCCTATACGCTTTCCCCGCCTTGCGTGCCTTCCGGCTTGGTTGCCGGCATGTCTGCGGCTGCCGGCTCTGCGCCCAGCACCTCATAGATCTCCAACGCAGAGGCGCGGCCCTTCGCCTGCGCCGAGCCGAGGGGCCGGAAGCGGATAGCGGTGCCGGCATGGGCGACGACGGCGCCGCTCGCCATGATCGTGGTGTCGTAGTTCTTGTTCATGCCTTCCAGGCGGGAGGCGACGTTCACCGTATCGCCCATCGCCGTATATTGCAGTCGCTCCTTCGCGCCGACATTGCCGACGACGGCGGTGCCGGTATGAATGCCGAAACGGGTGCGGAACTCCGGAAGACCCTTTTGACGCTGCGCCTCGTTGAAGACACGCAAGCGTTCCTCGACCGCCAGCGCGCACCGACAGGCATGTTCTGCGTGCTTTTCGTCCGCCGCCGGTGCGTTCCACATCGCGAACACCGAATCGCCGAGGAACTGGATGATCGTTCCGTCGTGTTCTCCGACGGTCTCGCTGAAGATGTCGAAATACTCCGACAGCATCGCCACTACATCTTCCGGCGGATATTTTTCGCTGAGCGTGGTGAAGTCGTAGATGTCGGTGAAGAGCGCCGTCACCTCCTGTCGCCAGGCGGAGCGTCCGCTGAACTGACCGGACTCGATGCCCTTGCGCACCAGTTCCTTGGGCACATAGAGCGCGAAGGTGAAGATCGCGTCTCGCGCCCGGTTCATGGCCCCGCCGAGCGTGGAGATCTCGCTGACATGCGACGAGACGTCGATGGGCGTCGTGAAGTCGAGATCCTGCAGCCGGTTGGCGCTGGCCGTCAGCTGGTTGAGCCCCTTGGTGATCAAATGCGCAAGCACCAGCGAAGCGAGCACCGCGAGCGCCACGACCGATCCGGAAATCGCCAGCCCTTGCACGAGCGTCTGGTTGGCCTCCGCCATCAGTTCGTCCAGCGGCGCCGCCACCACGGCGCGGTTGCCGGAGAGAAGCAGCGCGGATTCGAGCGGCGTCACCATGACGAGATAGGTTCGGTCTCCGACCTCGACGAAGTCGGCCTTGCCGGGCTTAGGCGGATTGAGGCGGATGCTCTGGATCAAGGGATCGCTCTCGGCCTGCACGATCGGGCTATCCTTGTCCTTCGCCGCCATGATGCGTCGCATCATCACCAGGTCCGAGTGGATGATCGGACGCCCGACGGCATCGAGGATGAAGGAGACGGACCCGGCCGTCAGCCGCTCGCGGGCCAGGAAATCGGTGATCGTATCGAGAATGACGTCCGCGCCGATGACGATCTCCGGATTGCCCCGATGCGCTTGCGAGATCGTCATGCCCAGCGTTTCGGTGGTGGCACTTTCATAAGGGCCGGTCGAGACCGCGGCCTTTCCGTTGACCGCCGCGCGATACCACGGCCTGGTCCGCGGGTCGAAGCCGGTAGGTGGCAGCCGCCGCTCGGAAAACTGCGTGCCGTCCTTGTCGAGGAAGAGCACGCGCTGCAGAGACTTGCCGCTCGCATCCTTTTCCATCGAGCGCACGGCAATGGCAGCACCACGTGGCGCGTCCAGCGCCATGCGCCAGGCGACCTGCTTGAGATCGACCACCTGAAAGAAAGCACCGTTGGGATAGCCGACATAGACCCCGTCAATATGCGGCGAGCGGGTGATGCCCTCGCGCAGCACCGCCACCTTGTCGTTCATGCGCTCCGGCGGCGGCACGAGGAAGGAGTTGGCGACCGAGGAAACGAGGTTGACGAGGGCCGAGGTATCGCCCGAGAGCACGCCCAGTCGATCCACGAGGCGGTTCATGAAGCCGCGCATATTGGCCTCGGCGTCGGCGATCGCGGCGTTGCGCGAGCGATGATAATCGAGCCCGACGAGTGTGGCCGAGACGACAATCAGCATGGTGACGATGACCAGGCTGAACAGCGACCGCAGCGAGCTGTTCCAGCCATCGCGTGTTCTGCCTTGTCGAGCACCGGACGCCGTGTCTGCCATTGCGGTTCTCTGCTTCCGTACCGATCAACTGGCGACGACCTTAGCGTGCAAGGATGGTCGCATGTGCAAGGAAAGTTAAATGCGATTCCCATAAAACACGTTAACCGGCGGGATGCACGCCCCGCCGACACCCGCCTCAAAAAATCGCTGGGTCAGTTCACCGTCACCGGTTTCGAGCGCATGCGCGCGACGGTTTCCCGCTCGGCCCGCTTGCAGCGCATCGGCGGCAGGTTGCGGTCCATCAGATCCATGTCCTCGAGCACCATGTCGCCCATCTTCTTGAAGGCGCTGTCGAGCGCGCCGGCGCGGTGGGCGGAGCGCAGGAAACCTGGCAGGCGGCGAACCGGATGATCGAGCGGTAGCGGCTCTTCCGGAAAGACGTCGCTGGCCGCCACGATATGGCCGCGTGCGACCGCCGCCATCAGCGCATCGAAATCAACGACGCCGGCGCGGCTCAAGAGGATGAAGGCAGCGCCAGGGCGCATGCGGGCAAAGGCCTTTTCGCCGAGGAAGCCTTCGTTCTCGCTGGTGACCGATGCGACGACGAAGACGAAGTCGCTGTCGCCGAGGACCGTATCGAGCGATGCCGGCTCGACGCCGTTGTCCCTCAGGATCGAGGCTGGCATCCAGGGATCGAAGACGCGGATCCTGGCGCGGAAACCGGAGAGCACGCGGTTCAGCGCCTTGCCGAGATCGCCGAAGCCGATGATGCCGATGTCGGCGCCGGCGAGAAGCCGCGCCGATCGGTTGCCGTCGCCGCCCCACAGTTCACGGCCTTCGCGGAAGGCAAGGTCGGCGTCGACGATGCCGCGGGCGATGTTGAGCGCCATGGCAAGGCCGAGTTCGGCGACCGGTTCGGCAAAGACCTGACCGGTGGTCACCACATGGATGCCGCGCGCAAACAGCACCTCGTAGGGCATGTTGTTGATCAGGTTGCTCTCGACATTGAGGATCGCCCGGAGTTGTCCCATGCGCTGGAGCGTTGCATGATCGAGCGGCGGCTGGCCGATGATGTAGCGCGCTTCGGACAGGATATCGTCGCTAAGCCCGGCGATATCGTCCGGTTCGGCTTCGACGATCCGGTAACGCTGGTGCAGGTCCTTCAGCGCCTGCGGCGTGAAGATCAGGTCAAGCGTGCGTGGAGCGGGCGCGCTGATGGCAAGCGGCCGATTGTTGGCCATAATATCGGGCATGGTTCCTCCCACTGCATGTTTCCTTTGATCGTAACCGATTCAAGGATGAAAACATGCAGCAATTCAAAGTGCTGTAGGCGGAGGCAGTCCCGCTTCCGTACCGTCAGGCTAGGAAGAAATCCCCGCCTTGCCAAGCGGCGTGGTCGTCGAGGAGGCAAGCTTGCGAGCAACGCGACGGGCGCCGAGGCACGCCTGCTTCAATAGCCGAGGCCGCGTTTCTGGCGATAGAGCGACGGCGGCAGGTCGCTGCCCTGGAAGACCGGTCCATCACCGCGGCGGCAATTGTAGATCGTGTCGTAGACGGGGCCGCCGCGGGCCGTCGATTCGAACGGATAGTTGCGGTCGACGAAGGTCTGTTCGCAGACGGTATGGTCTCCGCCGCCATTCAGCGGATCCATCTGGCGCACGCCGGGCAGGTCCCGGTAGGTCTGTGCCGTTGCCGGGACGATGGAGAGCCCCAAAGTCAGCGCGAGGGCCGAAAGGGCGAGAGCGGAGCGAAAAGACGTCATTGTCAGGACTTTCGAACGGGCGACCGTCTGGCGGGATACGGTAACGGTATCGCCGGCGCCAAACTTGCGCTATAGGCCACACCACTTCGTTTGATCTGGGGATTTTCGATGGCGAATGCAATAAGGGTCCATGAAGGCGACATTTCCGCAGCCGATGCTGCGCGCTATACCGGTGCGATCGCCATCGACACTGAAACGCTTGGTCTCATCCCCCGCCGTGACCGTCTCTGTGTCGTACAGCTTTCGCCGGGCGACGGCACCGCCGACGTCATCCGCATCGCCGCCGGCCAGAGGCAAGCGCCGAACCTCGTCGCCATGCTCGCCGATCCGGCCCGCCAGAAGATTTTCCACTTCGGCCGCTTCGATATCGCCGTGCTCTTCCACACGTTCGGAGTGACGACGACGCCGGTTTTCTGCACCAAGATCGCCTCGCGGCTGACCCGGACCTATACCGACCGCCACGGCCTCAAGGACAATCTCAAGGAAATGCTCGACGTCGACATTTCCAAGCAGCAGCAGTCGTCCGATTGGGCGGCGGACATCCTCTCGCCGGCGCAGCTCGAATATGCGGCTTCCGATGTACTGCACCTGCATGCGCTGCGCGACAAGCTGACGGCCCGCCTGCTTCGCGACGGCCGCATGGAGCATGCCGACGCCTGCTTTGCCTTCCTGCCTACGCGCTCCAAGCTTGATCTGCTGGGCTGGGACGAGACGGATATCTTCGCTCACAGCTGAGCCGTGATCGCAACGTCTGATCGCTTTGCTTGGCGTCAGGGCGTCAGGTACAGGACGACGGCATAACGTGCCGCCTTGCCGATGGCGACGAACAGCAGGAATAGCGGCAGCTTCATGCGCAACAGGCCGGCGACCAGCGTCAGCGGGTCGCCGATGACGGGCAGCCAGGAAAGCAGCAGCACCGGCTGGCCGTAGCGGGCAAAGAGCGCCTCCGCCTTCTGTCGGCTTGCCGGAGAAACCGGAAACCAGCGTCGACCTTCGAAGCGGATCAGGAAGCGCCCCAGCGCGAAGTTGACGACGGCGCCGAGCACGTTGCCGAGCGTTGCCGCAACGAACAGGGCAGGGCGGCTTGTTTCTCCATGCAAGGCGGCAGCAACGACTGCAGCCTCCGACATGCCAAAGAGCAGCGTCGCCGACAGGAACGCAGCGGAAAAGACGCCGGCAAGAATTCCGAAATCCAGGATCAGCTCCTGTCCGTATGGCCGAGATCGCGCTCCGGATCGATGATGTCGCGGATGCGCTGTTTCAGTTCCTTGGGACCGGGGAAGCCGCCGTCGCGCTTGCGTTCCCAGACGAGCGCGTCATCGACGCGGATCTCGAAATTGCCGCCGGTGCCGGGAATGAGCGCCACTTCGCCGAGCGATTGCCCGAAGGTCTGCAGCAGTTCCTGTGCCATCCAGCCGGCGCGCAGCAGCCAGTTGCATTGGGTGCAATAGAGGATGGTGATACGCGGTTTCGGATCCATCGGCCTGGTCTCTGACGTGTGTCGGGGCGGCGACCATACCGGCGGCGCCAGGTGGAAACAACTGCGTCGCTCCGCCTCAGATGCTCACGTCCTGCTCACATAATTGTCAACAAATATAGTCATGTTTTTATCGGGGGATAGCTTGCTTTGCGCTGCCGTCGCGGCGAGACAATGCGGCATTGCACAAATTGTCGCACCCCAACCGCCGGAGAGGCCATTCATGACCGACGTCACCGCTTCCAGTTCCCGCCCGCGTACCATCCTGCCGGCGCTGGAAAAAATTTATCTGCCGCTGGATACATCAGCCGAGACGCTGCTGCGTGTTCTGGCGGGTGCCCTGCTCGCGGTCCACGGCTTCGGCAAGATCACCGATCCCTTCGGCGCGATCGGCATGGTTGAAGGCCTCGGCTTTTATCCCGGTGTCTTCTGGTCACCGCTGCTGGCTGCGACCGAATTCTTCGGCGGCATCCTGATCGCGATCGGCCTGCTGACGCGCCCGGCTGCTTTCGCCGGCATGATCGTTCTGCTTGTCACAGTCTACTTCCACGGCATCGTGCAGGGCGAGGGTCTCTTCGGCGCGGAGAAATCCATCCTCTGGGCAGCGATCCTGTTCTTCTTCGCCATCCGTGGCGCTAACAGCCAGTCGGTCGACGCAAAGCTCGGCAAGCAGTTCTGATCGATCGAACGTTGACTAGGGAAACGGGGAGGCGGTGAAGACCGGCCTCCCCGTTTTCGTTTGGCGGCACGTAGCGCCCACGCCGCCGGCCTGCCTTCAGAGAATACGCGATTCCGGATGGAAACCGTTTCACACTTTTCCTGGAATTGCTTGGGGCGTCACGCTGCGAATGGTCATGCGGTGGACCTTGCCCGACCGGTCCTGCCAGTCGATCGACTGGCCGACGGAAAGACCGATCAGGGCTGCTCCAACAGGCGTCAGCACCGAGATGCGTCCGGTCTCGATATCGGCCTCGCCGGGGTAGACGAGCGTCACCTGCTTGGCAAAGCCGTTGTCCGCCTCGAAGGCAACGCTGGAGCCCATCTGCACGCTGTCGGCAGGCAGCGCCTCTGGCGCGCCAATGCGGGCGCGGTCGAGCTCTGAGAGCAGCGCTTCGGCCACGTCGGGCACGCGGTCGAGCGCGGAGGACGCCAGCGCCGTCAGCCGCTTGTGATCGTCGGCATTGATGATGATGGGGGGAAGTTTCTTGCGGGATGCCGCCATGATGTGACCTGCCGTGTTCGGCCGTGGCGCCCACGGGCGCACTCGGAATCAATTTTCTGGGAATTCGGCGCTCGTTCAGCCGCGTCTAAAATTTCTTCTGCCGACGCGAAAGGCTCCCCTTACCCGGAGAGCGCAAGCATCCGGGCTGGGGTCAGGTTCCTGCGATCGGGCACACCCGGAAGCAGTGATAGGAAGAAATCGTCGACATCATGATGCCCCAAAGGTCGGAAAGTTTGACCGGGAAGTCAAGGCCCGTGGCGGAAGCGCAAAGCGCAGGGCGGATCATCGCGCCTCTTGAACAGCGGCCACGCTCGTGTTCAATCTCGGTTCGCGACGGCGAAGGGAAGGTGACGATGCGGGTATTGGTGGTTGAAAACATGGCGAAGACCGAGCTCGGCCAGGTGGGCACGGCGCTTCGCGAGGTCAAGGCGCAGATCGAGATCCACCGCGCCTATCTGGGCGAAACCGTTCCTGCAACGCCCGAAGGTTATGATGCGCTCGTCGTGCTTGGCGGCGAGCAGAGCGCGCTTGACGATGCCACCTATCCCTATTTGCCTGAACTCGCCGCACTGATGCGCGCCTTCGGGGACAGCGGACGCTCCGTGCTTGGCATCTGCCTCGGAAGCCAGCTTCTTGCGCGCGCCTATGGCGGGGAAAATCTGCTGGGCGCCGCCAAAGAGTTCGGCTGGTGCCAGATCCAGGTGCGCGGCGAAGGCGCTGAGGACCCGGTGCTGTCCAGCGTCGGTGAGAGCTTCCCGATCTTCCAATGGCACGGCGATACCTTCACCCTGCCCGAGGGCGCCGTGCATCTCGCCGAAAACGCCGTCACCACCCATCAGGCCTTCCGCATCGGCCGCGCCGCCTATGGCACCCAATTTCATTTCGGGGCGGACACCCATCTCGTCGAGGACTGGAACCGTGCGTTCCCGGATACGATCAACCGGCTCGATCCCACCTGGCTTGCCCGCTATCGTGAGCACGCCGCCCGCCATGGCCGGGAAGCCGATGCTGCCGGCCTGACGCTGGCGCGCGCCTGGGTGGCGACGATCGGTCGGCGTGTGGGCGCCGCCGCGATCGCGGATCCGGTATTGGAGGAGATGGACAGATGAGCGAGACACTAAACGGCGGTTGCTTCTGCGGCAGGATCCGATACCGGCTGAAGGCCGCGCCGATGTTCGTCAATTGCTGCCATTGCAGCGATTGCCAGCGCCAGGTCGGCAGCGCTTTCGTCGTCAACGGTGTCATCGAGCGCGAAAACATCGAGCTCACCGAGGGCGAGCCCATCGTCGTCACGCTCCCCACCGACAGCGGCCGCCCGCACGACGTCTATCGCTGCGCCGAATGCCAGACGGCGCTCTGGAGCGACTATGGCCGGCGCAGCTGGCTCTCCTTCCTCCGCATTGCGAGCCTCGACCGTCCCTCGGACTTCCCGCCGGATGCGCACATTTTCACTCGCTCCAAGGTGGAGTGGCTGTCGCTCGAAGGCGGCGCTCCAGCCTTCGAGATCTATTACGACATGAAGACGATGTGGCCGGCCGAAAGCCTGGCCCGGCGCGAAGCGGCGGAAGCAAAGGCAAGAGCATGACCGCCAGCGAACGCGACAAGATGGCCGCAGGTGAATGGTACTCGTGCCTCGATGCCGAGCTCGATGCGCTTCGGCTGACGGCACGCGAAGCGGTCCACCAGCACAACACCATGTCACCGGCCGCGCGCGGAAGCATGGCGCCGGCTTTGCGTGCACTGTTCGGTGCGGTTGCCGATGACGTCTTCATCGAAGCACCGTTCCATTGCTCCTACGGCATCAACACAAGTCTCGGCGCCCGCGTCTATCTCAACGCCGGCTGCACGATCCTCGACAGCGGTCGGGTGACGATCGGCGAGGGCACGATGCTGGGACCGAGCGTGCAGATCTATTGTGCCGAGCACCACAAGGACGCGGATCTGCGTGGCCAGGGCCTCGAAGTCGCCCGCCCGGTGACGATCGGCGCGGATGTCTGGATCGGCGGCGGCGCCATCATCCTGGGCGGTGTGACCATCGGCGATGGTGCGATTGTCGGCGCCGGCGCGGTGGTGACGAAGGATGTGCCCGCCGGGGCGACCGTCGCCGGAAACCCGGCACGCCCGCTGCCGCGTGCAGGAAACTGAATACTTTAGACCTTTTCAAGGAGTGTTTTTCTTATGGTCGATGCGACGAAAACGATCCATGTGCGCCCGGCGCGGCGGGACGATGCGCCTGTTCTGTGCGCCTTCCTCAACGAGATCATCCGGATCGGCGGCACCACCGCCCATCAGACGCCGTTCACGCCAAAAAGCTTTGCGGAACACTATCTCGAAGGTCCCGGCTTCGTCAGTTGCTTCGTTGCGGAGGATGAGAATGGTGAGCCTTGCGCTTTCCAGGGACTGGAGCGCTCGGACGGAATACCCAAGGATTGGGCCGATATCGGCACCTTCTCCCGCCCCGGCAACAAGGTCAAAGGCGCCGGCACGGCGCTTTTCGAGGCCACCCGCGACCACGCCCGTTCCATCGGCTTCAAGGCGCTCAACGCCACCATCCGCGCCGACAACGTGGGCGGCCTCACCTATTACGGCAGGATGGGCTTCACAGACTACAAGATTGATAAGGCGGTGCCGCTGAGTGACGGGCGGCTGGTGGATCGGATTTCGAAGCGGTATTTGCTCGACGCGGACTGACGCGCGTCTTAGTGGCAAACCAAAAAGGGCGACCCGAGGCCGCCCTTTTCAAACGTAGAAGCATGCGGTTCTGCCGCTTACTCGTCGCCCATCTTGAGTGCGGCGATGAACGCTTCCTGCGGGATCTCCACCTTGCCGAACTGGCGCATGCGCTTCTTGCCGGCCTTCTGCTTTTCCAGAAGCTTGCGCTTGCGGGTGGCGTCGCCGCCGTAGCACTTGGCCGTCACGTCCTTGCGCAGCGCGGAGATGGTTTCGCGGGCGATAACATTGCCGCCGATTGCCGCCTGGATCGGGATCTTGAACATGTGCTTCGGGATCAGTTCCTTGAGCTTCTCGCACATCTCGCGACCGCGCTTTTCCGCCGCCATCCGGTGTACCATCATTGACAGGGCGTCGACCGGCTCGCCGTTGACGAGGATCGACATCTTCACAAGGTTGCCTTCCTTGTGGTCGGTGATCTGGTAGTCGAACGAGGCGTAGCCCTTGGAGATCGATTTCAGGCGGTCGTAGAAGTCGAAGACGACTTCGTTGAGCGGCAGGTCGTAGGTCAGCATCGCGCGGGTGCCGACATAGGTCAGCTCGATCTGGATGCCGCGCCGGTCCTGGCAGAGCTTCAGGATGCCACCGAGATAGTCGTCGGGCGTCAGGATCGTCGCACGGATCCACGGCTCGTGGATCTCGGCGATCTTGACGACGTCGGGCATGTCGGCCGGGTTGTGCAGCTCGCGTTCCGAGCCGTCGGTCATGAACAGCTTGTAGACGACCGAAGGGGCCGTCGCGATCAGGTCGAGGTCGAACTCGCGCTCCAGCCGTTCCTGGATGATTTCAAGGTGCAGCAGACCGAGGAAGCCGCAGCGGAAGCCGAAGCCGAGAGCTGCGGACGATTCCATTTCGAAGGAGAACGACGCGTCGTTGAGGCGCAGCTTGCCCATGGCCGAACGCAGGTCCTCGAAATCGGCGGCGTCAACCGGGAAGAGGCCGCAGAACACCACCGGCTGTGCCGGCTTGAAGCCCGGCAGCGCCTTGGCGGTCGGGCGCTTGTCTTCGGTGATGGTGTCGCCGACGCGGGTATCGGCCACTTCCTTGATCGAGGCGGTGATGAAGCCGATCTCGCCCGGGCCGAGCGCATCCATCGCGACCATCTTCGGCGTCAGCACGCCGACACGTTCGATCGTGTACTTGGCGTCGGTGCCCATCATCCGGATGGTCATGCCCTTCTTGAGCGTGCCGTCGATGATGCGCACGAGAACCATGACGCCGAGATAGGTGTCGTACCAGCTGTCGACCAGCAGCGCCTTCAAGGGGGCCGCATCGCCGCCGTCGCTCTTCGGCGCCGGCAGCTTGGTGACGATCGCTTCGAGCACGTCGGGAATGCCGAGGCCGGTCTTGGCCGAAATCAGCACGGCGTCGGACGCGTCGATGCCGATCACTTCCTCGATCTGTTCCTTGATCCGCTCCGGTTCGGCGGCGGGAAGGTCGATCTTGTTGAGCACGGTGACGAGCTCGTGGTTGTTGTCTATCGCCTGGTAGACGTTGGCGAGCGTCTGGGCTTCCACACCCTGGGAGGCGTCGACGACGAGCAACGAGCCTTCGCAGGCCGACAGCGAGCGCGAGACTTCATAGGCGAAGTCGACGTGGCCGGGCGTGTCGATCAGGTTGAGCACATAGGTTTCGCCATCATTGGCCTTGTAGTGCAGACGCACCGTCTGGGCCTTGATGGTGATGCCGCGCTCGCGTTCGATATCCATGCTGTCGAGCACCTGCTCGGACATCTCGCGCTCGGCGAGGCCGCCGGTGGACTGGATCAGCCGGTCGGCAAGCGTCGACTTGCCGTGGTCGATGTGGGCCACGATCGAGAAGTTGCGGATATGCGAAAGGGGCGTCTTCGAAGATGTTGTGCTCATGGGCCGCATATAGCAGTGCCTTCAACCGCCGCAAAGCGGGAAATGAAGGCTTCGTTCACTATAAATCGGGCTATTCGGCGCCTGCCTCAGCATCGACGAGCGCGCCGGCATTCGGCACCTGTGCGCTCCTGATCTCGAAGCTTTCGCGCTCGGCTGCTGGCACCTCGTCGCGTTTCCTCAGTCGCATGAGCACGAAGAGCGCATAAAGTGCTGCAACCGCCATCGCCGCATAGATGAAAGTGCGCTGCCCGAACACCGGTGTCAGCAGTGTCACCAGCATCGGCACGACGGTCGCGGCGATCGACCAGGCGACCAGCATGGTGCTGGCAAGCGGCACGAAATCGGCGGGATCCGTACGGTCGTTGGCATGGGCGTTGGCGATCGAATAGACCGTCTCGATCGCGCCGGCAAAGAGCGCAAAGACCAGCATCAAGAGGATCAGATTGCTGAAGGAGGCGGAGAGCGCGAAGAAACCGGCGACAAGGATCAACAGGCAGGTGCCGATCAGCACAAGGCGTCGGTCGATCCGGTCCGACAGCGTGCCCATCGGATACTGGATGGCGATGAGCCCGAACTGCATGACGAACATCAGATTGGCGACGTCGCGCTGGCTGACATCATTGGCGGCCGCATAGATCGGCGTGAAGCCCTGCACCACCATCGACAGGCCGCCGGCGGCAAGCACGCCGATGAAGGCAACGGGGGAATTGCGCCAGACCATCGGGATATCGATGCTGACCTTGGCCGGTGCCGGCGGCGTCGGCAGCCGCGTCAGGCCGATCGGCAGAAGCGCAAGGGCGGTGAAAAAGATGGTCACGAGCGGCGGCAGGTTGCCATCGGCCGGGATCTGCCCGAACAGCCAGGCGCCGGTGCCGAGCCCGATGACATAGGCCATGTAGAACAGCGCCATCGCCTTGCCGCGCCAGTGGTTCTCACTCGCATGGTTCAGCCAGCTCTGGGCGATAATGAAGTTGGTGTTGCCGGATGCACCATAAATGCCGCGGGCGAGTACCCAGAGAAGCGGGTGCATGCCGAGCGCGATCGTCAGTGCCGAGAGGATGACAAGCGCCATCGAGCAGGAGAAGGCGCGGGCATGGCCGACGCGGCGGATCATCGGCCCCGCGATGACGCAGCCGACGAGCCCGCCGAAGGCGATCATCGTCACGGCCGCACCCGGCACCCAGTCCGGCGCGTCCGAGCGCGTCAGCGCGAAGGGCACATAGGCGAGCATCATGCCGTTGCCGATCGCGACCGAAGTCATCGAGGCAACGATACTGGCGATCGAGGTCAGCGAGGAGGGCTGCGTTGTCATGTCCAACCTGTCGATGGAAGGCCGCGCCTTCGGGCGCGCTGGCGTGATGGATGAGGACTATCTAAAGTATTGAAGTGTAAGCTTTTCTCGTTTCTGCTCACGAAGCTGCCATGATAGCCGAAAGGCCGTCGATGCGCTGTCGCCAAAGCGGCATCGCATGCCCGTATTTTCAGTCTTTCCCAGTCTTGACTCCACTATATGAGAAATGCAATCTCAAATAATGGAAAACATCACCGACCCCCTCGAACATGCCATCGGCGAGCGCATTCGCACCCTGCGCACGGAGCAGAATCTGACGCTCGACGAACTCGCCACCAGCTCCGGCGTCAGCCGGGCGATGATCTCGCGTATCGAGCGTGGTGAAGCGAGCCCGACGGCCCAGCTCCTCGCCAAGCTCTGCAGCGCGCTCAGCACCACGCTTTCAGCGCTCTTCGCCTTCGAGGCTAAGGAAGCATCTCCGCTTGCAAGGCGTGCAGACCAGCGCCTCTGGCGCGATCCGGAATCCGGCTATCTGCGCCGCTCCGTCTCGCCGGATGGCCTCGGCTCGCCGGTCGATATCGTCGAGGTCGAGTTTCCGCCGGGTGCGCGCGTCGTCTTCGAGCGGCAGCCGTCTGACCGAGGGATTACCCAACACCTCTGGCTCTTCTCCGGTCGGCTGGAACTGACAACCGAATCCGGCTCCCATTCGCTGGAAGCAGGCGACTGCCTGTTCATGGGGCTGGGGGCTGGCCACATCTTCCACAACCCTCACGATGAGCCGGCTCACTATGCCGTCGTCCTCTGCCGCACCAAGGTTTGATCATGTCCGATATCCAGATCCGTCTGCTCGATGAAACCCAGGCCCGCGCCGCCATGCCGGCGCTTGCCGAGGTACTGTCCGATTGCGTCGAGGGTGGCGCCTCGGTCGGTTTCATGCAGCCCTATCCGCCGGAATGCGCGGTTGCCTATTGGCAGGGCGTCGCCGAAGCGGTTGCCGGCGGCGACACGCTGCTGATGGTGGCGGAGGAAGCGGGCCGCATCCTCGGCACCGTGCAGGTCGGCGTTGCACAGATGCCGAACCAGCCGCACCGCGGCGATCTGAAGAAGCTGCTCGTTCATCGCGCAGCCCGCGGCAAGGGCCTGGCGCGGCGGTTGATGGAGGCTGTCGAACGCGAAGCGGCGGCGCGCGGCAAGACGCTGCTGGTGCTCGATACGGCGACCGGCAGCGAGGCGGAGGCGATCTATCCGCGCCTGGGCTGGGAGCGCGTTGGCGTCATTCCCGATTATGCGATGTGGCCGGAAGGCGGGCTCTGCGCCACCACGTTCTTCTACAAGCGGATCGCGTTGAGCGAGTGATCGACATTGGTGAAATTGCCCCTCACCCTAACCCTCTCCCCGCGGGGCGGGGAGAGGGGACGAGCCCGCCTCACAGTATTGTTGCACCGAGCCGTGGTGAGGGGGAGGTTCACGGTGCGATGCCTATTGTCGCCCGCGAGCGGGTGCCGCGAGTCTCCTTCGCCCCGCTGGCGGGGAGAAGGTGGCCGGCAGGCAGGATGAGGGGCCCCGTCGAGGTTGCGAAGTCCGAAACCTTGGGTACGGTACCGGCACCCGTCGATTGCCTTTCAGGACACCTCCCCATGCGCATCTTCTACACCGAGGATCATAAGCTCCGCGACGCTAAGACCGAGCTCTTCGGTGGCGAACTCGTGCCGCCCTTCGAGGCGCCGTTCCGTGCCGAATGGATTCTCGCGGCGGTAAGGGAAGCGGGTTTCAAAGATGTCGTCTCGCCGGAGCGTCACGAGCTCGAGGTCGCCCTTAAGCTGCACGCGCCCGATTATCTCGAGTTCCTCGAAACCGCCTGGTCGCGTTGGGTCGCCGACGGCTATCGCGGCGAAGCGATCGCGACCTGTTTCCCGGCCCGACGCATGCGCCAGCACCCGCCGAAAGATATCGACGGTGCGCTCGGCTACTATTCCTTCGCGGCGGAAACGGCGATCACCGAAGGCACCTATGCAGCTGCACGGGCGGCGATGGACTGCGCCATCTCGGCTGCCGACCACATCCATGCGGGCAACCGCGCCGCCTTCGCGCTCTGCCGTCCGCCCGGTCACCATGCGGCGATCGATCTTTATGGCGGCTATTCCTTCATCAACAATGCCGCCTGTGCCGCCCAGCGCCTGCGCGATCACGGCGCCCGCAAGGTTGCGGTGCTTGACGTCGACTTCCACCACGGCAATGGCACCCAGGATATCTTCTACGAGCGCGGAGACGTCTATTTCGCCTCGCTCCACGGCGATCCCGTCGATGCCTTCCCCTATTTCCTCGGCTTTGCTGACGAGGAGGGCGCCGGCGAGGGGCTTGGCACGACGAAGAACTATCCCTTGCCGCGTCGTACCGGCTACGATGTCTGGTCGGATGCCATGGCCGACGCGCTGTCACGCATCGCCGCCTTCGGTGCTGAGGCGCTGGTCGTCTCGCTCGGCGTCGACACTTTCGAGCGCGACCCGATCTCGTTCTTCCGGCTGACGTCTGAAGACTACATCCGCATGGGCGAGGCCCTGAAACGCTCAGGCTTGCCGGTCGTCGTCTGCATGGAGGGCGGCTACGGCGTGCCGGAAATCGGGCTCAACGTTGCCAATGTGCTGACGGGCCTCTCCGGCTGAGCACTCGTTGTTGAAAAACAGCAGTGCCCTCTATTGACCTCAACTTTACTTGAGGTCGTACGACTGCTCCTGTTCAAAAGAGATCAGAGGAAAAGAGTAATGAGCAGCCTATCGAATACGTCCGTTGTCGCGCCGCTTTACCGCATCAACAAGTACACCGTGCCGGTCGAGGCGCGGCAGCAGTTCGTCGAACTGGTGGACAAGACGCTGGCCGTCATCCGCAAGCAGGATGGCTATGTGAAGGACCTGTTCCTGGAACAGCATGCCGGCCCGGGCCAATTCGATTTCATCACCATGATCGAGTTCGCCAATGCCGACGTCGCGCCCAAGGTCGCCGCTGCACTCGGCGAGTTCGACCGCCAGCTCGGCCTCGATCGCGAGGCAATGATGAAGACGCTCGGCATCCGCACCGACTTCGCCAGCTACCGGGCCTTCGGCGGTCTGGCTGCTTGAAAAACGAATGGCCCGGCAGTCAGCCGGGCTCACCCAATGTCACGGAACGAGTTTCGTCAGGAGACGAAGAAAGACGACAGTCCCTGACCGGCGGCGAAGGCCATGTAGGCAAGCACGGTGAAATAGACAGTCGTTGCGATCAGGAATAGGTAGCCGCCGGCGACCATCAGCCCGTCGCGCTGGATGATGCCGAGCGAGAGCAGCAGGATCGCGATTCCCGGCAGTGTGTTCGACAGAGGGATGAGCCCGAGCGGGAACATCAACAGCACGCCGCCGGCCATGATCATCAGCCCGTTGAAGCGGTTCATCACCGCGCCCTGCGTCAGGAAACCCAGGCGCGGGCGGACGTAGCGATCGAGCTTGGAGACGATGCTCGCCCCCTTTTGCAGGGTCGGAACTAGCTTTTCTGTCTCGATCTTGCGGTCGAGAATGCGTTGCGGCACCCAGGGCAGGCGGTTGAGGGTGATCGATACGGAGATCAGGATGATTGCGGCGCCGAAAACGGTGCTGACGCCGGGGATCGACACCGGCAACAGGAACGGCAGCGTCAGCAGGGCGCAGAGCAACAGAAATCCCTGTTCGCCGATCTCGGTCATCAGTTCGCGCAGCGTGATCGTCTCGCCGCGAATGGAGGCAATCATGCCGTTGAGCGTGTCGCTGAGACTGCGTTGCGTGTCGCCGAACTCGATTGCCATCAAATCTGCCTCGTCTTTATCAATGAGCGGCGGCGGAAAGCCGCACACATTTATCCTGGTCGCTAGATGTCCGTCCTATCAAGGGCATGTGAAGGATCGGTTATAGTGGCCCGACCGGCACACCCGGTCCGAGCAAACCGGCATTTGCCGGTAAACCATGGCGTGATTGGGACGCCTCTTCATCTTCCTGCCGCAATCGCTAGTATGAAGCACCTTTGAGCACCAATGGGGACAACTGATTCCATGATCAAGAAATGCGCCATTCTGGCTGTTGCGGCCATCTATCTTTCGGGATGCACGACCACCGATCCCTATACGGGTGAGCAGAAGATGTCGAACACCGCCGGCGGCGCGCTGATCGGCGCGGGCCTCGGTGCAGCGACCGGTCTGCTCGTTGGCGGCAGTGCTGCCGGACGGCGCGACTCGGCGCTTGTGGGCGCCGCAATCGGCGGCCTCGGCGGCGGCCTGATCGGCAACTACATGGACAGCCAGGAAGCGGAACTGCGCGCCCAGCTTCAGGGCACCGGCGTTTCGGTCACCCGCGCCGGCGACCGCATCATCCTCAACATGCCGTCGAACATCACCTTTGCGACCGACCGCGACCAGGTGATCCCGGCCTTCTACGACACGCTGAACTCGGTAGCGATCGTGCTGCGCAAGTTCAACAAGACGATGATCGACGTCGACGGTCACACCGATGCGACCGGCAGCGCCTCCTACAACCAGGGCCTCTCCGAGCGCCGTGCCGCCTCGGTGGCCAACTACCTGGCAGGCCAGGGCGTCGACCAGCGCCGCATGTCGGCCATGGGCTACGGCAAGGAGCGTCCGATCGCTTCCAACGCGACCGAGTCCGGCCGCGCGCAGAACCGCCGCGTCGAAATCTCGATCGCGCCGATCAAGGCCTGATCGGCAGACATCGATTGCTTGCAAGGGGCTGCGCCGCGAGGCGCGGCCTTTTTCATGTCTGCTTGAAACGGTAGCGCAGCAGGCGCCCCATACGGCGCAGCATCGGGACCGCGCTGAAGAACTGGATCGCGATCCGCGCCATCGGTGACATGCGCGCGATCTGCGCGGCATCGTAGTTGTAAATGTCTTCGAGCAGTGTCAGCCCGGGCACGCCCCTCTCCAGCGACCGTGCGTCCTCGATCCCCCAACGAAGCTCAGCACCTGTTGCACGCAAGGACGGGTTGAAGCGCAGCAGTTCGATGCCGAGATGGCTGTAGGCGTCGAAGACGATCTCGCCGCCGGCAAGGCAGGTGACGACCCGTCGCAGGAGGTCCCGCACTTCCTGATCGCGAAGATAGGGCAGCACCCCTTCGGCGACGACGATCGTCGGCCGATTGTCGGGGATGCGGTCGATCCAGTCCCGCTCGGTAATGGAGGAGGCGATTGCAGTGCAGCCGACGCGATCGGGAAAGAGGCGCTGCCGCAAGGCGATGACATCCGGAAAGTCGACGTCGAACCAGGCGACGGAGGAAGGCGGATCGAGCCGCAGGATCCGCGTGTCGAGGCCGCAGCCGAGGTTGAGCACGATCGCATCCGGATGGCTCGCGATGAAAGCCCTGGTCCATCGGTCGAGCAGATAGGCGCGCATCGCGATGCCGATCGTCATGTCGTGACCGACATCAGGCGCTTTCGCCTTGCCGTCGAGGCGCCGCAACAGCTCGGCAGCAAAGCGATCGTGCAGAAGAGAATCGGGTAGTGCGCTCTCCGCAGCCTTCGCTCGAAGCGTGATCAGCAGCGTTTCGCGCACGCCATGAAGGCCGATGCCCTCGGCTTCCATCGTTTCCTCCTGACCGCGCTCCATCGAATGAGTCGGGACGCCGCAGTCTTTTCGTTGCGACCCGCCGTCGTTTCGGCGGGCCGCATTGCCCGATAGGCTCACGCCACCGTGCGTCTCGCGCGCCGTACGCGCCTGGCGGTCAGCACTGCCAGCACGGGCAGCAGCGCGAACAGACCGAAAAGCCAGGTCGTCGCGAGCGCCACGCCACCCTCCGACGACGCCTCGATCCCGGCGAGGTTGGCAGTCAGTCCGGCAAGCGCTGCGCCGAGTGCAGCGGCAAAGAGCTGGACAGTGGTGATCGAGCTCGATGCCTTCTCCGCTTCGCCCTCCGGCGCGAATTCGTAGACGGCGGTAACGATATGCGGCCAGGCAAAGCCCATGCCGAAGCCGACCGCGATGATGCCGACGCAGAGCGGCGCGGCGATCACCAGGAACTCTGCGCCTGCCATCGGCATGAACAGGGCGATCAGGGCCAGGCCGATAAAACCGAAGGCCGGACCGGCAAAGATTGTCTGTTTCGCCCGTTCTCCGTGCCAATGAGCACTTGTCATCGATCCCGCCGTCCAGCCGATCGACATCAGCGCAGCGATATAGCCGGCCACCAGTGGCGATAGCCCATGCAATTCTTGCAGCAGGTACGGCACATAGATCTCCGGCTGCAGGCCGACCATCAGCAGGGTGATCGTAGCATAAAGGGCGGCCAGCGGGGAGGTGAGTGTGAAGCTGCCGGAGGGCAGAAGCTTGCCCGTCACTCGACGTTCGACGAATAGAAGGCTCAGGAACAGGAGGATCGCAACGCCGACGCAGCCGATCTGCTCCGAGGCCATCGTGCGCGTGCTCGCGACCGAAAGCGCAAGCACGATGCCGACGAGGAGCAGGAGTTGCAGCAGAGGGAGCGGCGTGCGCTCCTCTTCGCCGGTGGCCTTGCGCGGCAGCGTCGAGAAGGCGAGTGCGGCAAGCAGCGCCGTCAGCGGCAGGAGAGACCAGAAGGCAACGCGCCAGGTGGAGAACTCGGCAAACATGCCGCCGATCGCGGGCCCGATCAAGGTCGCCGTTCCCCAGGTTGCCGAAATCAGCCCGATGGCGCGGGTCCAGAGTTCGGGCCGGAAGACCTGCCGGATCACGCCGTAGGCGAGCGCATAGAGCAGGCCGCCGCCGAAGCCCTGGATCGCGCGGCCGGCAAGCAGCATCGCCATCGAAGGGGCTGTGGCGCAGAAGAGCGTCCCCAGGCCGAAGACGAGCGCGCCGATCGCATAGGCGCCGCCGGCGCCGACGGCGCCGAGCAGCCGCGCCGACAATGCGGCGCCGAGGATCGAAGTCGCGACGAAGACGGTGGTGCTCCAGGCATAATATTCGAGCCCGCCGATCTCGCGCACGATCGACGGCATGATCGTCGTCACCACGTAGATGTTGAGCGCATGCAGCGCGACGCCGCCGCTGAGCACCAGCGAATGCACGGCGTTTTCGCCCGTCAGCAGCGCGCGCCAGCCGGCTTCCTGTGGGGGAGCGGGAGTTTTTTCAAGCATGTCAGTACCTCACGCAGGACATCGCAAGCGAACGCGCACCGGCTCATCCGGTATCGGAAGATCGCGTTCGCTCGGCGGTGCCGCTATGTCAGTGGAGCGCAGCCTCGCCAAAATGCGTGAGCTTGTCCGGGTTGCGCATGATGAAGATGTCGTTGACGTTTCCGTCACGGTCATAGCCGAAGGCGACCGTCGCGGCGATCTCGTTTTTCGCCTCGTCCCGAAGCACGATGCCGCGACCGCCATTGATGTCGCCGATTTCCCAGACGTAATGCGCCCAGTATTCGGTAAGCCGATCGATGATGAAGGCGAGCACGGTCTCCTTGCCGGAGAGCACGCCAAGCACGGTCGCCACCTTGCCGCCGCCGTCGGCCGTCAGCTTCACGTCGGCCGAAAGCAGCGTCGTAAGTCCGGCGACGTTGCCGCCGTGGATTGCCTGGTGGAACGCGGATAGCAGCTCATCCTGGCGCTCGCGCGGGGTCTGGTGCCGGGTTTTCTCCAGGCCGATATTCGTCTTGGCGCGCGATACCAGCTTGCGGGCGGCCGTCTCCTGCATGTCCAGGGTTTCCGCCACCTCGTCATAGGGCTGGCCGAAAATCTCGTGCAGCAGATACGCTGCGCGCTCCTTCGGTGTCAGCCGCTCGAGCATCAAAAGGAATGCGGTGGTGAGCGAGGAGGTCAGCGCCAGCTTCTCCTCGGCATTGTCGTCGCTTGTCGTGTGGATCGGCTCGGGCAGCCACGCGCCGACATAGTCGACGCGTTTGCGGTGCGCGGCCTTCAGCAGATCCAGGCAGCGGCGCGTGCAGGCGGTCGTCAGCCAAGCCGCCGGCGTTTCGATCGATGCCCTGTCGACCTCCTGCCATTTCAGGAACGTGTCTTGCACCGCGTCTTCTGCATCGGCGCGCGAGCCGAGGATGCGGTAGGCAAGGCCGAGGAGGCGCGGGCGCGCCTCCTCGAAGATCTGCATGTGCTGCCTGTCATTCATGTCAGTGCCTCGAAATCTGGATGCGGTTCCAAAGGTTGATCATCGCCACCGTCGAGGTGATGACGCTGATCTCCTTCTCGCTGAAGTGCTGGCGCAGCTCGGCGCGGAGCGGTGCGAAGTCGGTGCGCGGTTCGAGTTCGGTCAGCGCTTCGGTCCAGGCAAGCGCTGCCTTCTCGCGCGGTGTGAAATCATTCACCTGGTCCCAGACGATGATTCGGTCGAGCCGTTCGTTGCTCTCGCCCTCGGCGCGGGATTCCTTGGTGTGCATCTTCACGCAGAAGCCGCAGCGGTTGATCTGCGAGGCGCGCAGCTGCACGAGATTGTGGATCGTCCGGTCGAGCCCGTGCAGGTCCATGGTCTTGTGCACATCGGCGAGCGCGCCGAGCACATCCGGGATTTCCTGTTCGTAGCGGACGGCTTTCGTATCGGTCATGGTCTCAACTCCATCGTTGTTGTGTTGCCTATGACCATGTGACGATTGACGTCGAAAGCCTGTGACGCGGCTCTACGATTTTTCTCGAAAATCGCCAAGAAAAATACAGGTCCGCAATATTTAGATGAAATTTCAATGTGTTGGCGAGACGCGATTTCTCGCGGCGTATCAGGCTTTCGGCGGGTAGCTGTGCTCGCCGCCGCGAAAATCGGTGACCGTGTAGCAGCCGCCGCCATCGGCCGCGATCGTCGCGGCGCTGATGACCGCCTTGCCGTGACCACCTGGAATGTCGAGGATGTAGGTCGGCTGGCAAAGGCCGGAGACCCGGCCGCGCAGGGCTGCGACCAGCGCCTGGCCTTCCTCGATCGACAGACGGAAATGGCTGGTGCCAGGGGCCAGATCCGGGTGATGAAGATAATAGGGCTTGATCCGTGTCTCGACGAAGGCGCGCATCAGGCTAGCCAGCACATCCGCGTCGTCGTTGACGCCCCTCAAGAGCACCGACTGGCTGACCATGACGATGCCGGCATCGATCAGTCGTGCCGAGGCGGCGCGCGCCTCTTCAGTCAGCTCGCGCGGGTGGTTGGCGTGCAGAGCCACATAGGTCGCCTTGCCGTTAGCCTTCAGTGCAGCGATCAATTCGGCGTCGATGCGCGACGGCTCGACCACCGGTACGCGGGTGTGGAAGCGGACGATCTTCACATGCGGGATCGGTTTCAGCCGTTCCATGAGCTCGGTGAGCCGCCGCGGCGACAGCACCAGGGGATCGCCGCCGGTGAGGATCACCTCCCAGATTTCCTCGTGTTCGGCGATGTAGGCGATCGCCGCATCGAGTTCGGCGGGTGTCAGCGTGCCGAGCCCCTGCGGCCCGACCATCTCGCGGCGGAAGCAGAAGCGGCAATAGACCGGGCAGACATGCACGGCCTTCAAGAGCACCCGATCCGGATAGCGATGGACGATGCCGGCAACGGGACTGTGCGGCTTGTCGCCGATCGGGTCTTCGCGCTCTTCGGGAAGCAGCGTCAGCTCGGCGGCATCGGGCACGAACTGCCGGGCGATCGGATCGGCGGGATCGGTGGGATCGATGAGGCCGGCAATGACAGGGCTGATCGCAACCGCATAACGCTCGGCGACGGCGGCAACCGCGGCCTCATTGCTGCGGTCGACGAGACCTGCCTCAACGAGCTCTCGCGCAGTCTTGATCGGGCGATGTACGTTCACGGCTGCGTCTCCGCCACCGGTGCCCAGAGCACCTGGTCGATACGCGACGCACCGGTTGCAAGCATCACCAGCCGGTCGAAGCCAAGCGCAATGCCGCTCGCTTCGGGCATGATCGCGAGTGCTGCCAGGAAATCCTCGTCGAGCGGGTAGGTCTCGCCGTAGACACGCGCCTTTTCCGCCATTTCCATCTCGAAGCGCCGGCGTTGTTCGGCGGCATCCGTCAACTCGCCGAAGGCATTGGCGAGCTCGACGCCGCAGGCATAGAGCTCGAAGCGCTCGGCGACGCGCCGGTCGCGCGCGGCCGGTCGCGCCAGCGCCGCTTCGGCAGTCGGGTATTCGTCGAGGATCGTCGCACGGCCGAAGCCGAGATGCGGCTCGACCTTTTCCACGAGCACGCGGCTGAAGAGATCGGCCCAGGTGTCGTCGGAGGCGACCCGAAGTCCGGCTGCGGTCATAGCTGCGGCGAGGCGCTCGCGGTCGGTCTCGCCGTCGGCGGCGACCGAGGTCAGCAGGTCGATGCCGGCAAAGCGCTCGAAGGCGTCCGCGACGCTCAGCCGCTCGGGCTTGGCGAAGGGGTCGCAGATGTGTCCCTGGAAGGTGAATTGTTTGGCCCCGGTGGTCTCTGCCGCAAGAGCGAGGATCTCGGCGCAGTCGCGCATCAGCGCCCCGTAGCTTTCGCCGGCGCGGTACCATTCGAGCATGGTGAATTCAGGGTGATGCAGCGGTCCACGCTCGCGGTTGCGGTAGACATGGGCGAAACAGGCGATGCGCCGTTCGCCGGCGGAAAGCAGCTTCTTGCAGGCAAATTCCGGCGAGGTGTGCAGATAGAGTGGATGGCTCGATCCGTCGTGATGGAGAGCCTCCGTCGCGAAGGCGTGCAGATGCGCCTCGTTGCCGGGCGAGACCTGCAGCGTCGCCGTGTCCACCTCGATGAAATCGCGTGTCTCGAAGAACCGGCGCAGGGCCGATTGGATCCGGTTGCGGCCGAGAAGAAACGGGCGCCGGTCGGCATGGACATCGGGTGTCCACCAGGGTGAGGCATGCGACATGATCGGTTCAGTCCAGGCTTTCTTCGCGCAGACAGCGGCTCAGGCTGGCTATTTGCACGAAATTAGGGTAGTTGCGGCGCGAAATCCTTCTTTCCGCGTCCTTCAGGGCCAGTGTTTCCGGCCCGCCGTGTCGCGCATACCTCTGTTACAAGGAAGACTAATGGTCAAGGTCATCGCTTCATCTGTCCGTAAGGGCAACGTTCTCGACGTCGACGGCAAGCTCTATGTCGTGCTTACCGCCCAGAACTTCCACCCGGGCAAGGGCACGCCGGTGACCCAGGTCGACATGCGCCGCATTTCCGACGGCGTGAAGGTCTCCGAGCGCTACCGCACGACCGAACAGGTCGAGCGCGCCTTCGTCGAAGACCGCGAGCACACCTTCCTCTATGAAGATGCCGAAGGCTTCCACTTCATGAACCCGGAAAGCTATGACCAGCTGGTCATGAGCACCGACGACATCGGCGACCTCAAGGCCTACCTGCAGGAAGGCATGGCCTGCATTCTTTCGGTGCACGAAGGTCTGGCGATCGCCATCGACCTGCCGCGTCACGTGACGCTCGAAATCACCGAGACCGAGCCGGTCGTCAAGGGCCAGACGGCATCGTCGTCCTACAAGCCGGCGGTTCTCTCGAACGGCGTCCGCACGCTGGTTCCGCCGCACATCCAGGCCGGCACCCGCGTCGTCATCGCGACGGAAGACGGTTCCTACGTCGAGCGCGCCAAGGACTGAGGCTAACGCCGAATAACAGTTGAACGGGGACGGTGGCGAAGGCTGCCGTCCCCGTTTTCGTTCCGGGAAGAGCTTGATGAGCAACCAGAAATTTAAGGGGAGCATTTCGAAAAACGGGTGCTAGGATGCCGGCGCTGATACGACAGTTGTCTCAAGAGGGCCTGCATGTTCCCATTGTCGCATATGATGAAGTCGTTCATTCGCAAGGGTCGCCTGACGGTGATCGACGCCGACGGCAAGCGCCACGTCTTTTCCGGCACGCCCGGACCGGAGGTGACGATGCGGCTCACGGACAAGAAGCTCTACCGCAGCCTCGTCTTCAACGCTGAACTCGCCGCCGGCGAAGCCTATATGGACGGCACCATGCGCTTCGAGGAGGGCTCGACGCTCAGGGACTTCCTGACGCTTTTCTCGATCAATCGGCTGTCGCTCGGGTCCTATCCGATCCAGAAACTTCTGCGGGCGGTGAAGATGCGGTTCCGCAAGCGGCAGCAGGCCAATCCCAAGGGCAAGGCGCAGCAGAACGTCGCGCATCACTACGATCTCGGCAACGAATTCTACAAGCTGTTCCTCGACGAGAACATGCTCTACTCCTGCGCCTATTTCCGCGAGCCCAACGAGACGCTCGAAAAGGCCCAGCGCAACAAGCTGAGGCTGCTCGCCTCCAAGCTCTGCCTGGAACCCGGCATGAAGGTGCTGGATATCGGCTGCGGCTGGGGCGATCTCGCGATGTACCTTGCCGAGCTCGCGGATGTGCAGGTGCTCGGCGTGACGCTTTCCAAGGAGCAGCAGGCGCTTGCCACCGAACGGGCGCGGAAGGCAGGTCTAGGGGACCGGGTGCGTTTCGAGCTTAAGGATTACCGCGATGTCCAGGGGCCCTTCGACCGCATCGTTTCGGTCGGCATGTTCGAACATGTCGGCGTGCATCACTATGACGAGTTCTTCAAGAAGCTGAATGCGCTGATGCCGGATGACGGCCTCGCGGTGCTGCATTCGATCGGTCACATGAGCCCCCCCGGCATGGCGAGCTCCTGGCTTCGGAAATACATCTTCCCGGGCGCCTATTCGCCGGCGCTCTCGGAGGTCTTCGAGGTGGTCGAGCGCAACAGTCTTTGGGTCACGGATCTCGAATTCTTGCGGGTGCACTACGCCACGACGCTCGCCCATTGGGGCGCGCGCTTCGAGGCCAACCGCGACAAGGTGATCGGGCTTTATGACGAGCGCTTCGCCCGCATGTGGGAGTTCTATCTGATCAGCGCCGAGATGATGTTCCGCACCGGCAGCCAGCTCGTCTTTCACATGCAGCTCTCGCGCTCGCGCGATGCGGCGCCGATCGTGCGCGATTACATCACCGATCGTCAGCGCGATTTCATGGCCCGCGAAAAGGCGCTCGCCCTCAACCTTTGAACGGGTGATCGCCGTCGCCGTTCCAGCGCAGCCGCTTGTAGTCGAAGCCGAATTCGAGCGTCGGCTTGACGATCGCGAAGAAGGGCGAGAGGTCGAAATCCCTGGGCGTATAGAGCGAGTGGTGCCGGATGTGCAGGATCTCCTCGCGCGAATAGGTCGAGGTCGCCGCCGCCCGCCCGGGCGCGCGTGTGACTTCCGGCAGGATCGGATAGCGGATCTGCTCGAAGGCGGCAGCAATCAGCGTCGAGCAGATCGCCCGCGTCGGATCGCCGGAGCCGAAGGCAAGCAGGCGCCGCCGCCAGCGCACCGGCACCGGCGGGGTCGGCATGAAGTAGCGCAGCATGTCGAGGATGTTCTTCAGGTCATACTTCATCCCGAGCCGCGAGATCATGAAGCCGACGAGCGCCGTGCGATCATCCGGCGTCAGCGCGATCGGCCGGCAGATGCGCGTGTTGAACGACGCGTATTTCTTCAGCGGCACCGCAACACAACCCTCGCCGATATTGACCTCGATGAGTTGTGGCCGCTCGATGACCGGCAGCGTTGCCTGGTCGAGCGTCAACGGCATCTGGTCGCCGGCAAAGAACGCGGCGTGTGACCAGGTCGATTGCGTCAGATACTTGATCGCCGCCGAAACCCTCTGGTTGCCCTCGATCAGGAGAACGTCGCCCGGGCGCAGCGTGCGCGCCAGGGTTTCCTGATCGGAAGGGGTGTAGGGCTCGTAGCCGGATGTCTGCGCTTGCAGCCGCGCGGCAAGCCTGGCTCCAAGCCGATCCAGTAACGTGTCCTTGCTTTCGGAAAGCGGATAGATGGTCCTCATCGAGGCGATCGCTCCGGAAATGAAGGGAATTCGCGAGAGCCTTCATCGTGGCTCAGCCGCAACACTCTGTCGAGAGATTGTCGCATGATTGCATGGCTTTGGCCTTGACGGTGCCGTCTCGGTTTTCTATTTTTAGAATTATTCTAAAGAAGGTTTTCTCCCAATGTTTTCGCGCCTCTTCTCCCGTTCCAAACGTCCCTTTCTTTCCTTAAGCGAGCAGGAAATCCTGGCGCTCGCGATCTCGTCCGAAGAGGACGACGGACGCATCTATCTCGCCTATGCCGATGCGCTCCGGCAGCAATATCCCCATTCGGCAAAAGTGTTTGAGGAGATGGCGGAGGAAGAAAGCCACCACAGGCAGTGGTTGATCGATCTGCACGTCCAGCGCTTCGGCAGCCGCATTCCCCTTGTCCGGCGCGAACACGTGCGCGACTTCCCCGAGCGCAAGCCCGACTGGCTGATTGCCGAAATGCCGATCGAAAAGGCGCGCGAGGAAGCCGAAGCGATGGAGGAAGCGGCGCACCGTTTCTATGTCGAGGCCGCGGCGAGAACCCAGGATGCCGCCACCCGCAAGCTGCTCGGCGATCTCGCGATCGCGGAAAAATCGCATGAATCGCTCGCCCGGCGGCTTGGCGAAGAGCACACGCCCGAGGACGTGCGCGCCGAAGAGGACCAGACGTCGCGCCGCCAGTTCATCCTCACTTACGTACAGCCCGGCCTTGCCGGCCTGATGGATGGTTCGGTTTCGACGCTGGCGCCGATCTTTGCCGCCGCCTTCGCGACCCAGGATACCTGGCAGACCTTCCTCGTCGGTCTCTCGGCCTCCGTCGGCGCCGGCATCTCCATGGGCTTCACCGAGGCGGCCCACGATGACGGCAAGCTCTCCGGCCGCGGTTCGCCGATCAAGCGCGGCCTTGCCTCCGGCATCATGACCGCACTCGGCGGCCTCGGCCACGCGCTCCCCTATCTGATCCCGCATTTCTGGACGGCGACCGCCACGGCGGCGGTGATCGTCTTCTTCGAACTCTGGGCGATCGCCTTCATCCAGAACCGCTATATGGAAACACCGTTCCTGCGGGCGGCATTCCAGGTGGTGCTCGGCGGTGGCCTGGTGCTCGCGGCCGGCATCCTGATCGGCAACGCGTGACGGGTGAGCGGCAAATACGAAAAAGGGCCGGTCTGACCGGCCCTTTTTGAAACTCTTTACTTTGCTTTGGATCAGTTGCCGACCGAGCCGACGACGACTTCGGCGCCGTTCTGGATGGTGACCCAACGGCCGCTGTGGTTCGAGGCCTGGCGCTTCAGGTAGCGGTAGGGCGTGTTGGTCCAGAGCCTTACGCCGTTTTCGAGATTGTCGAGAATGAAGTCGCCCTGCGCCGTGCGCACGGTCAACACCGCATGGCCTTCGCCATCGGGCTTGCGAACGACGGTGATCAGGAGATCGCTCGCCGGGAAGCCCTTGCTCATCAGGCGCTTGCGCTTCTCAAGCACGAAGTCCTCGCAGTCGCCGGCGTTGTCCGGATAGGACCAGACTTCGTCCCTGCCGTGCAGTTCCAGGTCGGTGACCGGCGTGATCTCGCGATTGACCGCAGCATTCACCTGCCGGATGGCGGCCCAGCCGCGTTCGGTCACGCGCGGAGCAACCGTTCCCTTGGAGCGCACATTGCATTCGCTCTTGTACTTCTGGCAGAATTCGTAGTGGCCGATCGGCTGCGATGTCGCCGAGCCGGTCTGCATCCATGGAGAAGAACCTGCCTGTGCAGGAATTGCCGTGTTTGCTGAAATGAAAAGTGCGCAGAACGCCGCGATACTTCCCTTAACTCCAGTCCAAGACGCCATACAAGTCCCCTGCAACGCGGTATGCCGGGCTCTTCCTGTCCGGACGTATTCGCGCAATCCTGAGTTGAAGGCAGCTTCTTTAGGTTCGTCCCCGTCGCTGCTCTAATCGTTAATAAAGAGTTAATAGCGTCGGCGCGGCAGAGTCAATCGCCGGAATCGGGACATCGGATTTTATGGTTAAAAGCGAGACCACGCGCACGAAAACCCTTGCATCGTGGGCGGTCCACGGGGCAGCGCGGTTTTGGGGCAATTTGCGGCGGAAGGGGCGGGGCGTTCTCCCGCCCGGGCTCAGGCGAGCATCGTGCCGATGGCCTGCTTCATTTTAGCGATGTCTTCTTCACGCGAAAGGCGATGGTCGCCATCGCGGATGAGTGTCATGACGACATCGTCGGAGGGCAGGTGCTCCATCAGCCGCAGCGCATGGGTATAGGGAACGTCGGGGTCGCGCATGCCTTGCAGAATGTGCACCGGACAGCCGGTGGTGATCGTGCCCTCAAGCACCCGGTTCACGCGCCCGTCTTCGATGAGGGCGCGGGTGAAGATGTTCGGCTCCGGGCTGTACTCGGAGGGTTCCTCGAAAAAGCCGCGTTCGGCAAGCGAGGCCCTCTCCGCTTCGGTCAGGTTGGGTTCGATCAGTTCGGCGGTGAAATCCGGCGCCGGCGCAATCAGCACCAGGCCGGCGACACGGTTTCCGTCGCCACGCTGCCTGAGCTCCTGGATGACCCGCAGCGCAATCCAGCAGCCCATCGACGAGCCGATCAGCACGACGCGGCCCGGCGCCGCCCGATCAATGACCGCAAGGCTCTCCTCGAGCCAGCGCGAGATCGTGCCATCAGTGAAGGCGCCGCCGGAGGCGCCGTGGCCGGAATAGTCGAAGCGCACGCAGGCCGCGCCCCGTTCCATGGCATAGCGCTCGACCTCGACCGCCTTGGTGCCGGTCATGTCCGAACGGTAGCCGCCGAGCCAGACGAGCGTCGGCTGTCCCGATGGCTTCTCCGGGTGGCGCACGCGCATCGCGATCCTGCGCTGAGCCGCATCCGTGCCGACCTCGATGAAGCTGATTTCCGTCTCGGCTGGCGTATTGTGCATGCCCGTAATCTCCAAAAGCCCGTTTAACTGGCGATTTTCTTTCTAAAACAGATTCGCCTTGGTATCGACAGGTGGTGATTTTCCTTGAAAGCCGTGCTATTGACTCTCGCGCCGCAATTCACACATTGCCGTCGGTGACAGATTCAGGCGCTTCGTTTGTGATCGCGCCGGCGAACGAATTAAACAACATTTCGGAAATAGCTCGAGGAGAGTACGACCATTCGCAGACCGTTCAAAACGGACGCCCCCGTCAAGGAGGGACCGCGCTCAAACAAGGAAATCCGGGTGCCCCGGGTTCAGCTTATCGATGCCGAAGGCCAGAATATCGGTGCCGTCCCGATCGACCAGGCGCTCCGCATGGCGGAAGAAGCAGGTCTTGATCTGGTAGAGATCGCACCGAACTCCGAACCGCCGGTGTGCAAGATTCTGGATCTTGGCAAGCTGAAATACGCCAACCAGAAGAAGGCGGCCGAAGCGCGCAAGAAGCAGAAGATCGTCGAAATCAAAGAAATCAAGATGCGCCCGAACATCGACACGCATGACTATGACGTGAAGATGAAGGCGATGAACCGGTTCTTCGAGGACGGCGACAAGGTCAAGGTCACGCTGAAGTTCCGCGGCCGCGAAATGGCCCACCAGGAACTGGGCATGAAGCTTCTGCTCCAGGTCAAGGATGATACCCAGGCGATTGCCAAGGTGGAGGCCGAGCCGAAGCTCGAAGGCCGCCAGATGATGATGGTTCTGGCGCCGCGCTAAGCCGCCGCTGCCGTCAGTCGTAAGACCAAATTGATGAAAGCCGCCTTCCGGGCGGCTTTTTTCTTCGAGGCCGGCGGCGGCCGCCGCAGATCGCGCTCCCGCCTGGAGCATGCGCTGACGAACGTGCTAGAGGTGTATGGGGAAGCGTTCGGCCACCGCTTGCAGCGCCATCTTCGATTCCCCAGTTGCGCTTTTCGGCATGTGCGGTTATAAGCCCCCGTCCGAACGGTCCGGCAGGGCATGCCGTGGCCGTTCTTAACGCTGGAAATGGACCTCGTCTGTCCGTTTCGAATTCTTAAGAAAAATGGAGTAGCAAAATGCCCAAGATGAAGACGAAATCGTCTGCCAAGAAGCGGTTCAAGATCACCGCTACTGGCAAGGTTCGTGCAGCAGCTGCTGGCAAGCGCCACGGCATGATCAAGCGTTCCAACAAGTTCATCCGCGACGCACGTGGAACCATGGTTCTCGCGGAGCCTGATGGCAAGAAGGTCATCAAGAACTACCTGCCCAACGGTCTCTAAGACTTTCAGGCATTTTGGACACGTTAAGGAGATCATGACATGGCACGTGTAAAACGCGGCGTAACCGCTCACGCCAAGCACAAGAAGACACTCAAGGCAGCCAAGGGCTTCTACGGCCGCCGCAAGAACACCATCCGCGCTGCGAAGGCTGCGGTTGATCGTTCGAAGCAGTTCGCTTACCGCGACCGCAAGGTCAACAAGCGCAACTTCCGCGCTCTCTGGATCCAGCGCATCAACGCTGCCGTCCGCGAATTCGGCCTGACCTACGGCCGCTTCATCGACGGCCTGAACAAGGCTGGCATCGAAGTCGACCGCAAGGTTCTGTCCGACATGGCTATCCATGAGCCGGCAGCATTCGGCGCCCTCGTCGAAGCTTCCAAGAAGGCGCTTGCCTACCTCAAGGAAGCCGGCACGACAAACGAGTTTGAAAGCGCTGTCCGTTAAGCCAGCGTTTTCCCAAAACCGTACTTAAAATTCGTTGGGAAACCCGCGCTGGCAGGGCTAGCGCGGGTTTTTCTTATTTCGCGAGATGAACGTGCGAGACGATCGAAAGGAACTGCCCCGGTTCCACCTTCCGACGACGCTTCAGCCGGGCCTCCGGCTTCGTCGTCCCTGCGTCTTTGCACTGGCATTCTTTGCGACCGCGGCGCGATCACATTCCTGAAGACTTGAGCCGATATAGAACCGAACCCATTCCCGCATCGAGGCAGGACAGAATGAGCGAACTGGAAACACTGGAACGGATACTGCTGGCGGACATCGATGCCGCAGGTGATGAGGGATCGATCGAGGCCGTGCGCGTCAACGCGCTCGGCAAGAAGGGCTCGATCTCCGAGCTCCTGAAGACGCTGGGCACCATGACGCCGGAAGAGCGCCAGACCCGCGGTGCGCAGATCAACGCGCTGAAGACCACGGTCGCCGACGCGATCGCCGCCCGCAAGTCGGCGCTGAAGGATCAGGCGATCGCCGAGCGCCTGGCGCGAGAGACCGTCGACATCAGCCTGCCGGTCCGCTCGTCGCCCGCCGAGCGCGGCCGCATTCATCCGATCAGCCAGATCGTCGACGAGATCACCGCGATCTTCGGCGACATGGGTTTCTCGATTGCCGAAGGTCCGGATATCGAGACCGACTACTACAACTTCACGGCGCTGAATTTCCCGGAGGGCCACCCGGCCCGCGAGATGCACGACACCTTCTTCTTCAATCCGGATGAGAAGGGCGACCGCAAGGTGCTGCGCACGCACACCTCGCCGGTGCAGATCCGCACCATGGAAGCGCAGCAGCCGCCGATCCGCATCATCATCCCCGGCAAGACCTATCGCCAGGATTCCGACGCGACCCATTCGCCGATGTTCCACCAGGTCGAAGGCCTGGTGATCGACAAGGCGGCGAATGTCGCCAACATGCGCTGGGTGCTGGAAGAGTTCTGCAAGGCCTTCTTCGAGGTCGACCAGGTGACGATGCGCTTCCGTCCGTCGTTCTTCCCCTTCACCGAGCCGTCCTTCGAGGTCGATATCCAGTGCGACCGCTCCGGTCCGATCGTGAAGTTCGGCGAAGGCACCGACTGGATGGAAATCCTCGGCTGCGGCATGGTGCACCCGAACGTGCTGCGCTCGGGCGGGCTCGATCCTGACGAGTACCAGGGTTTTGCCTGGGGCATGGGCCTCGACCGCATCGCCATGCTGAAATACGGCATGCCTGACCTGCGTGACTTCTTCAATGCGGACGTCCGCTGGATGACCCATTACGGCTTCCGCCCGCTCGACATGCCGACGCTGTTCGGCGGTCTCTCGGCCTGATCGCGCAGCTGATCAGAGTGGATGCGCTCACATTCGTTCGCGCTTCCGCTCTTTCTTTTTGTTTTGCCGCATTTGTGCGACGTCAGGTGATGCCACCTGACTGCAAAATGCTCTAGGACACAGGTGAAATCATGAAATTCACGCTTTCCTGGCTCAAGGACCACCTTGATACCGACGCTTCGCTGGAAGAGATCTGCGCGCGGCTGACGATGATCGGGCTCGAGGTCGAGGACGTCGACGACAAGGCCGCCTTCAAGCCCTTCGTCATCGCCAAGGTCGTCTCGGCCGAGCAGCATCCGAATGCCGACAAACTGCGCGTGTTGATGGTCGACACCGGCTCGGGCGCCCCGATCCAGGTCGTCTGCGGCGCGCCGAATGCGCGCACCGGCCTCGTCGGCGCCTTTGCCGCTCCCGGAACCTACGTGCCCGGCATCGACGTGACGCTCGCCGTCGGCACCATCCGCGGTGTCGAAAGCCGCGGCATGATGTGCTCGGAAAAGGAGCTGCAGATCTCCGAAGACCACAACGGCATCATCGACCTGCCGGCTGACGCGCCGGTCGGTACGAGCTACGCCGCCTATGCCGGTCTCGACGATCCGATGATCGAGATCAACCTGACGCCGAACCGCCCGGACTGCACCAGTGTCTACGGCATTGCCCGTGACCTCGCGGCCTCCGGCCTCGGCACGCTGAAAGCACGGCCTGCGCCCTCCTTCGCCGTCGAAGGCGAAACGCCGGTGAAGCTGACGCTCGACCTCGGCGAAGACAGGCACTTGTGCCCCGGCTTCTCGTTGCGGCTCGTGCGCGGCGTCAAGAACGGCCCGTCGCCGAAGTGGATGCAGCAGCGGCTGCTGGCGATCGGCCTTCGCCCGATCAACGCTTTGGTCGACATCACCAACTACATGACCTTCGACCAGGGCCGACCGATGCACGTCTTCGACGCCGCCAAGGTCAAGGGCAACCTGACGGTCCGCCGCGCCAGGGACGGCGAGACGGTGCTGGCGCTCGACCAGCGCGAATACAAGCTCGGCCCCAACAACGTCGTCATATCGGACGAAAAGGCGATCGAATCGATCGGCGGCGTCATGGGCGGCGAGCATTCCGGCTGCGACGAGAACACCACCGACGTGCTGATCGAATCGGCGCTCTGGGATCCGATGAACATCGCCAAGACCGGCCGCACGCTCGGCATCATCACCGATGCGCGTTACCGTTTCGAGCGTGGTGTCGACCCGGAATACATGGTGCCCGGCCTTGAGCGCACCACCGAGCTCGTGCTCGAGCTCTGCGGTGGCAAGGCCGCCAAGGCGGAAGTGGTCGGCTATGCCGGCTATCAGCCGAAGATCGTCGATTTCCCGGTTTCCGAGGTGAAGCGCCTGACCGGCCTCGAGGTTTCTTCGGAAGAAAGCGTCTCGATCCTGAAGAAGCTCGGCTTCGGTGTCGAGGGTTCGGGTGAACGCTTCAAGGTTTCGGTTCCATCCTGGCGTCCGGATGTCGACGGCAAGGCCGATCTCGTCGAAGAGGTCATGCGCATCCACGGCGTCGACAACATCGTCGCCGCCCCGCTGCCGAGCCATGGCACGGTCAACGGCAAGATCCTGACGACGCTGCAGATCCGCACCCGCCTTGCCAAGCGTACGCTTGCAAGCCGCGGCATGCTGGAAGCGGTCACCTGGTCGTTCATCTCCGAGGATCAGGCAAAGCTCTTCGGCGGCGGTGCGCCGGCGCTCAAGCTCGCCAATCCGATTGCCTCGGACATGTCGGACATGCGCCCGTCGCTGCTGCCGGGTCTGTTGACGGCCGCCCAGCGCAATGCCGACAAGGGTTTTGGCGACGTCGCGATCTTCGAGGTATCCGGCACCTATGAAGGCGATACGCCGGACGCCCAGCGCCGCGTCGCTGGCGGCATCCGCCGCGGCACCGCCTCGCTGAACGGCGCCGGCCGTCTGTGGTCGAACGCGGCCAAGGGCGGTGGCAAGGCGGTCGACGTTTTCGACGCCAAGGCTGATGCGATTGCGGTGCTCGAAGCCTGCGGTGTGGCGATGGGCAACGTCCAGTTCGAGCCGGGTGGTCCCGCCTGGTACCATCCGGGCCGCTCCGGCACGATCAAGCTCGGCCCGAAGATCGTTCTCGGCACCTTCGGCGAGTTCCATCCGAAGACGCTGGAAGCGCTCGACGTCTCCGGCGCGCTCTGCGGCTTCGAGATCTATGTCGACGCCATGCCCGAACCGAAGAAGAAGGCGACCCGCACCAAGCCGGCGCTCGATCTCTCGCCGTTCCAGGCGGTCAAGCGCGACTTCGCCTTCGTCGTCGACAAGGCGGTCGAGGCCGGCGCCATCCTGCGCGCCGCTTCCGGCGCCGACCGCAAGCTGGTCACCGGCGTCAGCGTCTTCGACGTCTTCGAGGGCGCTTCGCTCGGCGAAGGCAAGAAGTCGATCGCCATCGAGGTCACCATCCAGCCGGTCGAGCGCACGCTGACCGACGAGGATTTTGAAGCGCTCACCGCCAAGATCGTCGCCAATGTGACGAAGTCGACGGGCGGCGTTCTGCGGGCGTAACCGGCTCAAGCACGTATCAATCGAAAGGGCCGCTGCGATCCAGCGGCCCTTTTCGTTTTGCGGTTCAATCCACGCGCTGCATCAGTTCGATGCGATTTCCGAAGGGATCGTGGACATAACATCTGCGGTAGCCGGCAAGCGGCTTGTCCTGGGCGATCGTCACACCGGCCGCTTCGAGCCGCAGCGTCAGGCGGTCGAGATTGTCGACGAGAAAGGCCGGGTGGGCCTTGCGTGCCGGCCTGAAGTCTTGGTCGATGCCGAGATGCAGGCGGATGCTGCCCTGTTCGAACCAGCAGCCGCCACGCGCGAGAAGATTGGCCGGCTTGCTCACCTCCGAGAGGCCGAGGAGACCGCTGTAGAAGCCGCGTGCCGCCGGTTCGGCACCCGCCGGCATGGCAAGCTGGATATGGTCGATGCCGATGAGCCTGCCCGTCGGCTCGGGTTTCTCTGGGGGTGCCGTCATCACGCGTGCTGATGGAAGACCTTGTTGACGATCACCCAGCGCCCGTCGATCTTCACCAGCGACAGATGATCGGAATAGCGTTCGCCGGCGAAACTGTCGACCACCCTCACGGTTGCAGTGTCACCGGTGATATCGATCTTCTGCACGTCCATCTCCGGCTGGGTTCCAGGGGGGGCTGCACCCGTCTCGATGATCGTCTTGATGAAGCCGTCGCGCGTCGTCCATTCGAGCGCGCCCTTGTAGTTGCCGATAATCGCCGCATCGGGGTGAAACGCCTTGCGCAGCGCGCCCTCGTTGGCAAAGGCCATGCCGTCGACATAGAGGTGCACCACCGCGCTGATCGCCTGCTCGTCGGACATTCCCGCTCCTCCGGATTTGTTGCCGTTGGTTGAGAGGTAGTGCGTCCGGCGTGAATTTCGATGGGAATCTCCCCGCCCTTCACGGGAGGCGGGGAGAAATGGAGCATTCCAGGAAAAGTGCGAAGCGGTTTTCCGTCAGGAAATGCGGTGAAATCACAGAGATAGAATGTTTCCAAGACTCCGTTTCTCCCTGGAAACGCTCAAGGTCAACGGTTGGTGAGCGCCAGCGAGGCGTCCGTGTAGCGATTGCCGGCGACAAGTGCCGGCGATAGCGCTTCGGCGAGGCGGCTGGATTCCTCGGCACTGAGCGGGATGCCTGCCGCGGCCGCATTCTGCTCCAGATGGTCGAGCTTGCGGGCGCCCGGGATAGGCACGATGAAATCACTCTGGTTGATGACCCAGGCGAGCGCGAGTTGAGCCGCGGTCACGCCTTTTTCCTCAGCCAGCGCTTGAAGCGTTTCGACCAGCCGGACGTTGGCGTCGAAATTCTCCGCCTGGAAACGCGGCAGCGAGCGCCGGAAATCGTCGGCTTCCAGATCATCGGCCTTGCGCAGCGCGCCGGTCAGCATGCCGCGCCCGAGCGGACTGTAGGGCACGAAGCCGATGCCGAGTTCGCGGCAGGTGGCGAGCACGTCCGCTTCCGGGTCACGCGACCACAGAGAATACTCGCTTTGGACAGCGGCGATCGGATGAACCTTGTGGGCCCGACGGATGGTGGCGGCACTCGCTTCGGAAAGGCCGAGGGCCCGCACCTTGCCCTCGCGCACCAATTCGGCCATGGCGCCGACGGTATCCTCGATCGGAACCTCCGGGTCGACACGATGCTGGTAATAGAGATCGATGACATCGGTTCCGAGCCGCTTGAGCGAGGCTTCGGCCACCGCCTTCGCGTGCTCCGGCCGTCCGTCGACGCCCTTGATCGCCTGGGCCGCCGGCACCCCGGCTTCGATGCGGAAGCCGAATTTGGTGGCGATCGTCACCTTGTCGCGCATGGAACCGAGCGCCTTGCCGAGCAGTTTCTCGTTTTCGAAAGGACCATAGACTTCGGCTGTGTCGAAGAAGGTGATGCCGAGGTCGACGGCGCGGTGAAGGGTGCGTATCGATTCCGCCTCATCGGCTGCGCCATAGGCGAAACTCATGCCCATGCAGCCGAGGCCGATGGTGGAGACGGTAAGGTCGTTCCCGAGTTTGCGGGTCTTCATGTCGTTTCCTTTGTCTGGCTGTCACGCGTCGGAACGAACGCGCTGGGAGGGCGCGTCTATCGTCCGAGGCATGAATTGGTGGCTGGACACCGCCGATGCGCCTGAATGGCGGGCGACGGTTCCTCGTTGCCATCGCAGACGAGCTCCTCGCTTCGTCCAGACGTTGGCGACGATTGAAGAATAGGGCCATACGCGGCGGCTGAAAATCACTGTCAATTCTCACGGGCTGTTCTATTATTTCGATCAATGAACAGAACGCAGCTCTCTCAACTCGCGGTATTGGCCGCCGTTGCCGCCCATGGCAGTTTTCGCGGGGCCGCCCGAGAACTCGGCGTGGCGCCGTCGGCCGTCAGCCACGCCGTCGGCAGCCTCGAGGCGAGCCTCGGCATTCGCCTGCTGGCGCGCACCACACGCAGCGTCGCGCCGACCGAGGTGGGGCGCCGGCTGCTGGAAAGGCTGGCGCCGGCGCTGGAAGAGATCGCCCATGCGCTGGAAGCGGCCGCCGACGCCCGCGAGCGTCCCGCCGGCAATCTGCGCATCACGGCGCCGCGGTTTGCAGCAGATCTGATCCTCGCGCCAAGGCTCGGCGCGTTCCTGGACCTCTATCCGGAGATCGTCCTGGAGATCGCCAATGAGGATGGCTTCACCGATATTGTCGAAGAAGGCTTCGACGCTGGCATCAGGCTCGGCGAAAGCCTGGAAGCCGATATGATCGCCGTCAAAGTTGGGCCTGAGCTGGAAAGCGCCGTCGTCGCTTCGCCCGACTACTTCGAGCGCCACGGCCGGCCGCAGCACCCACGCGACCTGGCGGAGCATCGTTGTATCCGCCGACGCTTCTCCAACGGCACGCTTTATCGCTGGGAGTTCGAGAAGGGCGGCGAGGAGCTGACGGTATCGGTCGAGGGCCCGCTGATCCTCGGCGAGGACCGGCCGATCATCAAGGCGGCGATGGGCGGCGCCGGCCTTGCCTATCTCTTCCTGTCGCGGGTGGAAACGGCGATCGCCGAAGGACGGCTGGAGCGTGTCATGGAAGACTGGTGCGCACCCTATGCCGGCCCCTATCTTTATTATCCAAGCCGCAGGCAGATGCGGCCGGCACTGCGCGCCTTCATCGATTTCTTCCGGCACAGCAGATAGCCGCGGTGTGGAAACGGGTGGCGCCGTTGGGCCGGATTTGGAATGCCATTGGTCTCGCACTCCGTTTGTTCGGATGAGAAAGGAAAACGATGAAGAAGCCCGGTTCGATGAAGGGTCTCGAAGATCTCGGCCGGGTACGGTTGTCCAGGAATTTCTTCTTCCGCGACTTTCTGCATTCGGAGATCGCCGATTTCTATCGCATCCCGAACATTCCTGACGATCCGGATCTCGCGATCGAGGCCGGGCGCCGCCTCTGCGAGGAGTTGCTGGAGCCGCTAGAGGCGACCTTCGGTCGCCTCGTCATTCGCTCAGGCTACCGCAACCGCGCCGTCAACGGCTTCGGCAATGCCAATGGTCTCAACTGCTCGACCAATGCCGCTTCGGCCGCCGACCATATCTGGGACATGCGCGATGCCGACGGATGCATCGGCGCCAGCGCCTGCATCGTCATCCCCTGGGTTGGGATCGCCGCGGCGATATCGGCGGCTGGCAGTCGATCGCCTGGTGGATCCACGACCATCTGCCCTATGCCTCGCTTTGCTTTTTCCCGAAGTTATGGGCCTTCAACATCCAGTGGCACGAGCGGCCGGCGCGTCGGATATCGAGTTTTATCCAACCGCGCGGGCTGCTGACGAAGGCCGGCATGGCAAATCAGGCCGGTAGCCATGCGGAGGCCTATGCCGGATTTCCGGATTTGAGGAACGTGCCGAAATTGACCTTGTAGCGCACGTGGTCGTCGGTCCCGGAGTAGCGGTCGTAGAGCCGCCGCGCCATGGCATTGTCGGCCTCGGTGTACCAGTAGAGCCGGTCCCAGCCTTTCTCCTGACAATGCGCGATGAGATCGTCGATCATTGCCCGTGCCACGCCCTGGCCGCGTGCGGCGGGATCGACATAGAGATCCTCGATGTAGCAGATCGGTTGCCGGAAGAAGGTGGCGAGCTGCTCCTGGCAGATGGCAAAGCCCACCGTCTTTTCGTCGAGGATCGCCAAGCGCGCGAAAAGCGGCGTCGAGGGATCGGTCAGCCTCTTCCAGGTGAGGTCGATGATGTCCCCGGCGAGATCGGTGCCGGAAAAGGCGACATAGCCGGCCCAGAGGCGGCGCCAGTCCGCCTCGTCGCCGGCTGTCGCAGCGCGTGTCGTCAATGCCATCGGGTTGGTTTTGCTCCCGTCATTCGCCCACATCGTTGAGCTTCCGGATCGCTTCATCCGACAGCTCCAGTGCGGCAGAACGAATGAGGCTCTCCAATTGCGCGAGGCTGGTGGCGCTGGCGATCGGCGCCGTGACGCCCTTGCGCGTCCGGATCCAGGCGAGCGCGATTTCCGCCTGGGTCGCTCCGGTGTCGGCGGCGATGTCGTCGAGCACGCCGAGGATGCGCATGCCGCGCCCGTCAAGATATTTCTCGACGCCGCTGCCGCGTGCCGAGCCTTCGAGGTCCTTGTGCGTCCGGTACTTTCCCGAGAGAAAGCCGCGCGCCAGCCCGAAATAGCTGATGACGCCGATCTCCTCGGCAATGCAGAGATCGCGCAGCGGCCCTTCGAACGCGTCGCGGTCGTAGAGATTGTATTCCGGCTGCAACACCTGATAGCGCGGCAGGCCCTGGTTTGCGGATACGTCGAGCGCCTCGCGCAGTTGCAGCGAGTTCAGGTTGGAGGCGCCGATGGCCCGGACCTTGCCCTCGGTCAGCAATTGGTCGTAGGCCGCCAGCGTCTCCTCGTAGGGCGTTTCCGGATCGGGCCAGTGGGAGAGATAGAGATCGATATGGTCGGTTTGCAGCCGCTGCAGCGAATCCTCGACCGCCTGCAGGATCCAGCGGCGCGAAAGCCCCTTGCGGTCGGGCCCGAGTTCGGAGCCGACCTTGGTGACGATGACGGCCTTGTCGCGCGACCGTCCCGACTGTTTCAGCCATTTGCCGATGATCGTCTCGGATTCGCCGCCCTGATTGCCCGGCGCCCAGGAGGAGTAGACATCAGCAGTATCGATGGCGTTGAATCCGGCATCGAAAAAGGCGTCGAGCAGCGCAAAGGAGGTCTTTTCGTCGGCGGTCCAGCCGAAGACATTGCCGCCGAAGACAAGGGGCGCAATTGTCAGGTCGGTACGGCCAAGTCTCAGTTTTTCCATGGTTTCGCTCCATTGGACTGGATGAAAGCATAACGCGATCGGGAGGATTGCGAAGGGAAAGATAGGGCAGAAAAGCTGACATTGTCACCCGTCTGCCGGGTTTTTTCTGCGAAACGCGAATCTCGGCCGGAACGGTATCAATCGCTTGATAGGTACGTACCTCGGCGCTAGTCTCGGCCGCAAAATCAGGGAGCTTCACCATGTTACGTTTCGGAATTCTGTCCACGGCCCGGATCGGCCGCGACCTCGTCGTGCCGGCCATTCAGGACGCGGAAAACTGTGTCGTTTCGGCTGTAGCCAGCCGCGACTTCGCAAAAGCCCGGGCGATGGCAGACCGCTTCTCCGCACCGCATGCCTTCGGTTCCTACGAGGAGATGCTGGCGTCCGACGTGATCGATGCGGTCTATATTCCGGTGCCGACGGCACAGCACGTGGAATGGTCGATCAAGGCGGCCGACGCCGGAAAACACGTGCTGTGCGAAAAGCCGATTGCGCTGCGGGCCTCCGAGATCGATACGCTGATTGCCGCCCGCGACCGCAACGGTGTCGTGATCGCCGAAGCCTTCATGGTCACCTACAGCCCCGTCTGGCGCAAGGTGCGCTCGCTGCTGGCCGAAGGCGCGATCGGCCGGCTGCGCCACGTCCAGGGCGCCTTCACCTATTTCAACCGCGACCCCAACAACATGCGCAATATTCCGGCGCTCGGCGGCGGTGGCCTGCCGGATATCGGTGTGTACCCGACGATCACCACCCGCTTCGTCACGGCCAAGGAGCCGCTGCGGGTGCAGGCAAGCACCGATCGCGATCCGGAATTCGGCACGGACATCTATTCGAGCGTGCGGGCAGACTTCGGCGATTTCGAGCTGAGCTTCTATATCTCCACCCAGCTCGCCGCCCGCCAGGTCATGGTCTTCCATGGCGACAAGGGCTTCATCGAGGTGAAGTCGCCCTTCAACGCCGATCGTTACGGCCGTGAGGAGGTGGAACTCACGAACCAGAACCACGCCCAGTCCCAGCTCTTCCGCTTCCAGGATGCCCGCCAGTACAAGCTTCAGGCGGAAGCCTTCTCGCGCGCCGCCAAGGGTGAGGACGAGGAAGTGGTGACGCTCGAGAATTCGCGTCTCAATCAGAAATTCATCGACGCGATCTATCGCGCCAGCGCCAAGGATGGCTGGGAGACCATCTGAGGCCATCGAAGAAGACGAGAAGGTCCGCCGGTATGACCGGCGGACGCCTTTCGCGATCTCTTGAGACCATCGTCAGGCGATCGCCGCGCGCTCCTGCGCCAGACCGCGCAGCTTGAAGAACAGGAAGTCGGCGACGCCGATCATGCCGATGACGACGAGGGCAATGCCGGCGGCGGAAAGATTGGCATAGGCCGTGAGCAGCAGCGCCAGGCTGGCCACCTGCCAGAGCACGTCACCGGCAATGCTGATGCGCGCCGAGGCCGCCACCGGGCCGCCATTGCGCGCCGCCGAGAGGTGGAATATCCCCCAGATCAACAGACCGGCACCCAACGCCTTCAACATGACAGGCGTGATGAAGGGCGTTGCGGCGGCATTGACCAGTGCAGCCAGCGGCACTGCTGCGAGGATCAGCACGGCACCGGAGGCGAGTGAGAAGGCGCCGTCGGCGAGGAAGGTCTTGTTGAGCAGGCTGCGGTTCGAGAGGGTCATCTTCGGCTCCATCCGTTTGTCGATGGCCGGATGTTGCGCCGATGACGTCATCAAACCAATTACCTCTGACGTAATGGATTTTACTCGGCCCGCGCGCCAGTTTTACGGACAAATGGAGAATCACGACACATGCAGTTTGGCGAACATCTGAAGGAATGGCGCGGACACCGCCGCATGAGCCAGCTCGACCTAGCGGTTGCCGCCGGCATTTCGGCGCGTCACCTCTCGTTCCTCGAAACCGGCCGCTCGAAACCGTCGGAAGGCATGATCCTGCGGTTGGCCTCGGTACTGGAAGTCCCGGCCCGCGACCAGGGGACACTGTTTTCGGCAGCCGGCTATCGACCGCGCATGGCGACGCGGCCGGCCGCAGGCCTGGACGCCATGCCGCCGGCCGTCGCCAATGCCATCAGGCTCATCCTGGCGCGCCACGATCCCTATCCCGGCCTGGTGCTCGACCACGAATATACGTTGCTGGTGGTCAACCCGGCGCTGGCGAGCCTCGCCACGGCGGCCGACATTCCGTTCCAGCCGGGAGAAAATTTCCTCGACACCTTCCTCGGCAACGACAATGTGCGCAAGCTGGTCGTCAATTGGGAGCCGGCGGCCGCCGATCTCGTCCAGCGCGTGCGCACGGAGGCCTGGCTGCAAGGACCGCGCAGCGGCCTCGGCAAACGCCTGGAGAAGGTCGCCTCCAATCCTGCGGTGGTGCGCGCGGTCGAGAACCATCCGGATACTGACCGCTTTCCCGTTCTTCCAATCGAACTCGATGTCGGCGGCCTTCTTCCCTGCGGACGAGGAGACCAAGGCGTTTTTCGAGCGAAAAGGATAAGTGCTAAAGCGTCCTTTGTGCGTTCGTCTGAACGCGCGGCGCTCTAGCGGCTGTCGCGCTGCAGGCCGACTGCGATGGCGCCGCATAGCATCAACGCGACGCCCATATTATAGGCGCCGATCGCTGCCGCCGCTTCGACCCAGCTGCCGCTGGCACCCGCCAAAGCCAGCAACACCGCACCGACCAGCAGGCAGACACGCGCAGAGCGCAGACCGCATGTGATGATGCCGAGGAGGAAGGAGGCGGTGACGATCATGGTCCCGGGTATCCTTACGAGTTGATGATGATCATGCCGCCGATGATCAGCGCGGCACCGAGGGCGTAGCGCAGCGTTACCGCCTCGCCGAGAAAGACGGCGGCAAGCAGCGGCACAATGCAGAAGGTGAGCGCCATGAACGAATAGGCGATCGTCAGCGGCACGGACTTGATCGTGAAGATCCAGATGATCGTGCCGATGCCGTAGACGGCCAAGGCGGTGAGCAATGTCGGGTTAAGGGCCAGCGCCAGCAGCCCTTGCGCGTTGGCATCCCCGGTCTTGGCGCTTGTCAGCTTGAAGAGGATCTGACCGGCCGAAATCAGCACCGGCGTGAAGAACAGTCCGAACCAGACGGCGGGCTGAAGATTGAGGTTCATCGCCACGTCTCACACCGCCAGAGCTTTGTCTTCGCGATAGTAGATGTCGCGGCCGATATCGATGCACTCGTGCTCGGCTGGCACCGGATGCACCGCGCGAAGGAAGGAGTGGGTATAGGGGAAGAAATTGAAGTGCGGATTGAAGGTGTAGCGATACTCGCGCTCGCGTGGCACGACAATGATCAGGCGCCGGCGGGCAATCCGTCGAAGTTCGGAGATCGCTTTGCGATAGTCGAGGATATGTTCGATGACATGGGTGCAGACGACGGTGTCGAACTCGCCATCCGCAAATGGCAGGTCCTCGATCATCGCCGCGTGATATTCCACGCCCTCGATCCGGGCCGCGTCGTCGATGGCGAAGTCGACGCCTGTCAGGCGCTTGACCTCGGGATTGGCAGCGCGGATCCGTTTCAACAGAACGCCGGTTCCGCAGCCGACGTCGCAGACGCTGTCGCCGGCGATGCTTGCGGCGATCTTGCGTACGCAGGCTTCGGAATTGTCCGTTCCCTCGTGAACCCTCGGATGGCGCCGATAGAGGTCTTCGTATTCGCGTGCCGACAGGAACGGCGCCCGTGCGCGAAACTCCGCGAGATGCGCGATGTGCTTGCCCCAGGCGAGGCTCGCCATGCCCTTGAACAGGCGCGAATCCCTGAGGATCGGCGGTATGACGTCTTCGATGATGAAGCGTATGCGGTTGGTTGTTTCCCGGTTCATCCGTGATGTTCCCGAACGATCCGTGCCTGCGTTCCGATCACCAAGTCCTCGGTCTGGGACAAAGCGAGGCCGCCCTTCGCGCTGTCGAGGGGAGCGGCCCGTGCGGCGGTTGCGATATAGTGAAGACGAAGCTGCTCGGTCCGGGCCCGTGAGACGGAATCGAGGATCAGGCCCGCCGTGAACATGATGATCGACACCATCAGCATGGCCAGCGCGAAGACCCAGGTCGGCATGCGCGGCACGAGCCCGGTGGCGAAATACTCGAGCAGCACCGGCATCATGAAACCGACGCTCGTCGAGAGGAAAGCCATGCCGATCAGTCCGAAGAACGTGAAAGGCCGCGTTTCTTTCATGAGCATTGCGAAGGTCCAGAGGATCTTGGCGCCGTCCCTGTATGTCGACAGCTTGGAATGGGAGCCGTCGGGTCTTCGGCCATAGTCCAGTTCAAGCTCTGCGACCGGCAGTTTCAGCCGCGAGGCATGGACCGACATCTCCGTCTCGATCTCGAAGCCGTTCGAAACGGCAGGGAAGCTCTTGGCGAACCGCCGCGAAAAGACCCGGTAGCCGGAGAAGATGTCGTTGAAATCCGTACCGAACATCGATCGGTAGAGAAGGTTGAAGAGCCTGTTGCCGAGCGCATGACCCTGTCTGCCCGCGTCGTTGTGGACGCCGCGCCGCGTCCCGACGACCATGTCAGCGCGCTCTGTGATCAAGGTGCGGATCAGATCTTCCGCATCCGTCGGACAATAGGTGCTGTCGCCGTCGGCCATCACATAGATGTCGGCATCGATATCGGCGAGCATCCGGCGCACCACGTGCCCCTTGCCCTGCCGGCGCTCGCGCACGACGGTCGCACCGGCAAGCATGGCCTTCAGCGCCGTGCCGTCCGTCGAATTGTTGTCGTAGACATAGATCTGCGCCGTCGGCAGTGCCGCCTGGAAGCCCTGAACCACTTGCCCGATGGTCGACGCTTCGTTGTAGCAAGGCAGCAGAACGGCGATGTTGAAACGGTCGAACATCCGGGTGGCTCGGCTCATGTTGGGTCGGCGTCATCATAGGCATCAGGGTGTTAACAAGACGCCAAGGGCCGCGTCCGTGCGCGCAACCCCCCAAATTGTCGCGGGCTTTACGCTTTTTTGAGCGCTCGTCGTTAGGTTGCGATGTGATCGAGACGGGCGAGGATCCATGGCGAACGGGACGGCGACGCTTTCTGAGGCGATTTCGAAGAACGCGCCGAGGCCGTTCTGGTCGAGCCTGCGTTCGATGGTGTTCGTCTACGGCGCTCCCACCATCCTCGTCCTTGTCGCCCGGTTCCTGATGGCGTCCGACTATGTTGGCCGCGACAATGATGATGTCATGCGTCTGGTTCAGGTCCGCGATCTCCTCGCTGGCCAGAGCTGGTTCGACCTGACGCAAGCCCGCCTCGGCCTGGAAGGCGGCACGCTGATGCACTGGTCGCGCCTCATCGACCTGCCGATCGCCGCACTCATTTCCGTCTTCAGGCCGTTCGTCGGGACGGCGCAGGCTGAAACTTTGGCCTTGGGGTTCTGGCCGATTTCGCTTGCGATCCCGTTGCTGGCGGCCATGGGCCTGGCCGGCCGTCGTGCCGGTGGCGTGGCGGCGATGCATTTCTGCCTGGGACTCACCACGATCTTCATCGTCACCACCAATCGCTTCCTTGGCGGCTCGATCGATCACCACAACGTGCAGTTGGTACTCGTCGCAGCCATGGCAGCAACGCTGGTCGATCGAGAGTTTCGCGCGTCGAGCTACGCCATTGCAGGATTGGCGGCGGCGCTGGCGATTGCCATTGGTGCGGAAACGACGCCGTTTGTGGCCGTGGTCTGCGCGGTCGTTGCCTGCCAGTGGGTTTGGGTCGGCCGACAGGCTTCGCAGGCTACCGTTGCCTTTGGCCTTTCGCTCGCTGCAAGCCTGAGCCTCTTCTTCTTCGTGACGGTACCGCCGCGCCTCTACCTAGCTGCAACCTGCGACAACCTCTCGATCGCCTTCTATTCGCTGGCGCTGACCGGAGGCGGCCTGCTGGCGCTTGCCGCCGCCACGCTAAGCCATCGGTCGACGGTCGTCCGGTGTTTTGCCCTTGGCGCTTGCGGCCTGGGGGTCATTGCCGTGGCACTGTTGGTGGCGCCGCAATGCCTGGGCAATCCCTTGGCAGCACTTGACCCGCTGCTCCGCGAGCTGTGGCTCGACAACGTCACCGAAGCGCGCTCTTTCGCAGCCGTTGCAACGGGGGAACCCGCGAGCATCGGCGCCTACTATTTCACCGGTGCCTTTGCCGCGCTTCTCTGTGCCTGGCGCATCTGGCGCCGCGATAGGGTCGATCTCAACCTCATCCTCTTCGCGCTTGTGTTTTCGAACCTGATGATTGCGCTCATCCAGGTACGCGGAATGGCCTTTTCCAATCTCCTGGCGATCGTACCGATCGCGTTGCTGCTCTCGAATCTGCGTGCCCGCTCAAACGGCGGAACGGCAGGCGTGGGCGCGTCTCTGCTCTATGTCGGCACGCTTCTCATTTCGGTTCCAGCGGTTTGGGCCATTGCCGGGGTTCTTGTCGACAAGGGAATCGGAGGAGTTGTGGCGGGTGAAACCGCAACCTCGAACGGTAAGGCGTGCCTGACAACGTCATCGCTGACCGATCTGGAAGGCTTGCCGCCGTCGTTCATTGTCGGGCCATCGGATATCGGTGCAACCCTGCTTCGCCGCACCCAGCACCGCGTGCTGAGCGCACCCTACCATCGCAATGCCGCCGGCATGCTCATGGAGCTGAAGATCGGTCTGGCACCGGCCGAGGACGCGGCGGCCATGTTGCGCCAGCTCGGACATCCGGTCCTGGCCTTCTGCGCTGCGGACGTGCAGGCGCGAATGATCGCCGCGCGGGCGCCACAAGGCTTCTATGCTGAGCTTGCCGCCGGGCGCGTGCCGGCGTTCCTTTCGCCCCTTCCGGTTTCCGAGGGTTCGCCCATTCGCCTCTATGCGCTGAAACCGTAAGCGGCGTCGGCCGCTTGGGGCGTTGGAAAGCGCAACGGATGTGCTGGCCTTCGGCGAAGGGTGCGGTAAAAGAAGCCATGGCTTCTTTCTTCGACAGCGATTCTCCGAGCAACCTCACCGAATATTCGGTGTCCGAGCTTTCGGGCTCGATCAAGCGAACGGTCGAGCAGGCCTTCGATCAGGTGCGCGTACGCGGCGAGATCTCGGGCTATCGCGGCCCGCACTCGTCGGGCCATGCCTATTTCGCGCTCAAGGACGACCGGGCGCGCATCGATGCGGTGATCTGGAAAGGCACTTTCTCGCGCCTGCGCTTCCGCCCGGAAGAGGGCATGGAGGTGATCGCGACCGGCAAGGTCACGACCTTCCCGGGCTCGTCGAAGTACCAGATCGTTATCGAATCGATGGAGCCGGCCGGTGCCGGCGCGTTGATGGCGCTCCTCGAAGAGCGCAAGCGCAAGCTGGCTGCGGAAGGGCTGTTTGATGCCAACCGCAAGCGGTCGCTGCCCTACATGCCCAAGGTGATCGGCGTCGTGACCTCGCCGACGGGCGCTGTCATTCGCGATATCCTGCACCGCATCGCCGACCGCTTTCCGGTTCATGTCGTCGTCTGGCCCGTTCGGGTCCAGGGCGACGGTTCCGGTGACGAGGTAGCGGCAGCGATCCGCGGCTTCAATGCGATCGAGCCCGGTGGGCCGATCGCCCGGCCGGACGTGCTGATCGTTGCCCGCGGCGGTGGCAGCCTTGAGGACCTCTGGGGCTTCAATGACGAGGCGGTGGTCCGGGCTGCGGCGGCTTCCGAGATCCCGCTAATTTCCGCCGTCGGTCACGAGACCGACTGGACGCTGATCGATCACGCCGCCGACCAGCGGGCGCCGACGCCGACGGGTGCGGCGGAAATGGCGGTGCCGGTCAAGGCCGATCTCGAAGCCGGGGTCTCCGGCCTCTCGGCCCGCCTCAAGGCGGCGGTCGGGCGGCAGATGGACAATCGCCGCCAGGCGGTGCGTTCACTGGCGCGCGCCCTGCCGTCGCTCGATCAGTTGTTGGCTTTGCCGCGCCGCCGCTTCGACGAGGCCGCCCTCGGCCTCGGCCGTGGCCTGCAGATGAACACCGCCAACAAGCGCCGCCAGTTCGAGCGCGTCTCGTCTGAGCTGCGTGCCGATCTTCTCAAAGGCAAATTCTCGGAGCGCCGCCAGCGTCTGGTCGATGCCATGAACAAGGCCGAGCGCATCGTCGAGCGGCAGGTGCATCGCGGCGAGGCGCGGGTCCAGGCGGCGGATGCGGCGCTGCGCGCGCTGCCCTCACGCCTCATCGGCCAGATCCATCGCGCCTCGGACCGCGTCGGAGGCCTTGCCGCCCGGTCCGACGTTGCCGTGCGCGCCGACGTGCGCCGCCTTCGCAGCGTCATCGTCGCCCAGGACCGCATCCTGCAGTCGCTCTCCTATCGCAACGTCCTGCAGCGCGGTTTCGCGCTGGTTCGCGATGCCGATGGCGGTCCTGTGCGCCAAGCGGCGGCCGTCTCCGCCGGCATGGCACTCAGCCTGGAATTCGCCGATGGCCGCGTTTCGGCGATTGCGGGCGAGGGGGAGAGCGAACCGGTTTCTCCGCCGTCGGCGCCGCGCAAGAAGCAGCAGAAGCCCACGGAGCCGGCGGCAGACCCGCCAAAGCAGGGTAGCCTGTTCTAGAGCGTTTCATCCTGCTGTCACGGAGGTGGCATAACGCCAGCGTTCGCTCCCTCGGAGATTGAGTCGGATATGGTCGAACGAGCCAAGATCATCTTCATCCATGGTGCCTCCAGCAGCGGCAAATCCACGCTGGCGCGCGCGGTCCAGGCGCAGATCGGCGAACCGTTCTGGCACGTCTCGATCGACCATCTGCGCGACTCGGGCATGCTGCCGATGGAAAGATTTCGGCGCGGAGATTTTCGCTGGAGGGACCATCGTGCCCGTTTCTTCGAAGGGTTCCATCGCTCGCTGGTTGCCTATGCTTCGGCCGGCAACAATCTCCTGCTGGAGCATATTCTCGAGGAGCCCGGCTGGGCGGCTGAGCTGGCGGTGATGTTCGAGCCCTTCGATGTCTTCTTTGTCGCGCTTCACTGTGAGCTTGCGGAACTCGTGCGACGAGAAACGCTTCGGGCCGATCGACCAATTGGCAGCGCCGCAGACGACTTTCACCGCATTCATGAGGGGCAGCGCTACGACCTTCAGCTTCATTCGCGAGACGCGGCCGAAGACAACGCGGCTAAGCTCATCTCCGCCTGGACGTTGCGCCGGTCGCCATCCGTCTTCGATGAACTCGCTCTCAAGGCTCGATCGAAAAAGGCCGTTCCGCCTCGTTAGCCGGGCAAAAGCTTGCCTTCGTTTTCGGCCCCAGCCTACGAATGAGGAACAACAGATGCATATTCTGCTCGTGCTTGCTCACCCGCTCGAAGACAGTTTTGCCGCGAACGTGGCGCGTGAAGCGCGTGCTGCTTTGGAGGCGAGCGGCCATTCCGTCGACCTGCTCGATCTCTATCGCGAGGATTTCGATCCGCGCCTGAGCATGGCGGAGCGCGGCAGCTATTTCACCGACGCCTATGATCGATCGGCAGCCGCCGACTGGATAAAGCGGCTGCAGGCAGCCGATGGCATGGTCCTTGTCTTTCCGCAATGGTGGTTCAATTTCCCGGCGATCCTCAAGGGGTTCTTCGACCGGGTCTTCGCACCGGGCGTCGCCTTCGACAACGACCCGGCCGGAGGCCGCATCATCCCGCGCCTCCACAACATCAAGGTCTTCTGGGCGCTGACCACGACAGGTTCGCCCTGGTGGGTGGTGCACCTCTATATGGGCAATCCGGTGAAGCGGCTGCTGAAACGCGGCATCGCCGCCTTTTGCGCCAAGAGGCTGAATTTCCGCATGCTCAGCCTGCACGACATGGACAGGGCGACTGACGCCAAACGCAAGGCGCACCTGGCGCGTGTCCGTCGGCTCGTCGCCCGTATCTAGCCGCAGCTACTCGAAAGCCGCGAGATACTTGCGCAGCAGCCCATCAAGCGTCGCGCGTTCCTCCGGCGAGAGCTCTGAAACGACGCGATGCTGGTTCGCCACATGGGCGGTTGCCGCTTCGTCGACGCGGCGCAGCCCTTCGTCCGTCAGGGCGATGATGACGCTGCGCCGGTCCTCTGGATTGGCGATCCGCTCGACCAGTCCCGCCTTCTCCAGCTGGTCGATGCGGTTGGTCATGGTTCCGGAGCTGACCATGGTCGTATCCAGAAGTTCGCCGGGCGAGAGCCGATAGGGTGCGCCGGAGCGGCGCAGTGTTGCCAGCACGTCGAAGCTCGAGGCCGAGAGGCCGCGTTCGGAAAACGACTTCTCGATTTCCCGGGCGATATGGGTCGAAACCCGTGACAGACGGCCAAGCAGGCCCATGGCCGACACGTCGAGATCCGGCCGTTCCCGGTGCCACTGGGCCAATATCCTGTCAACGCGATCCATCCGAAGCCTCCATCGTTTCGCCAGCTATAGGGTATCTTGACGTAGAGATAAACTATGGTAGCCTCGATTTATCTTGATATAGAGATTCTTGAGATAAAGATATGAGCAGGAACCGTAACGTCGATCTCGCCTTGACCGCACTCGCGCCGGCCATCTGGGGCAGCACTTACCTCGTAACGACCGAGTTTCTGCCATCGGGCTATCCGTTTACGGTCGCCATGCTGCGCGCGCTGCCAGCCGGGCTTCTCCTGTTGCTCATCGTCCGGCGCCTCCCTGAAGGCATCTGGTGGCCGCGTACCTTTATCCTGGGCGCTCTCAACTTCTCCTTCTTCTGGGCGATGCTGTTCGTCTCTGCTTACAGGCTACCGGGCGGCGTCGCCGCAACGGTAGGCGCCGTCCAGCCGCTGATCGTCATCCTACTGTCGCGCGTCTTTCTCGGCTCGCCGATCCGCGTACTCAGTGTTGTTGCCGGTCTGGCCGGCATTGCCGGCGTCGCCCTCCTGGTGCTGACGCCCGGCGCCGTGCTCGATCCGCTCGGCGTTCTTGCTGGCCTCGCCGGTGCCGTCTCCATGGCCTTTGGCACGGTGCTGAGCCGTCATTGGGCGCCACCGGTGCCGCCGCTCACCTTCACCGCCTGGCAATTGGCGGCGGGTGGTCTGCTGCTCGTGCCGGTGGCGCTGTTCTTCGAGCCGTCGCTACCGCCGCTGACCACGGCCAACGTCCTCGGGCTTGCCTATCTCGGCCTGATCGGCGCCGCCTTCACCTATCTGCTCTGGTTCCGCGGCCTGTCGCGCCTCGAACCGTCAGCCGTATCGCCGCTCGGCTTCCTGAGCCCGGTCGTTGCCATCCTGCTCGGCTGGGGCGTGCTTGGCGAGCATCTGACGTCGGTCCAGGCCCTCGGTATCCTCGTCGTCTTCGCCAGTGTCTGGCTCAGCCAGCGCGCACAATTGATGCCGAAGGTACGACCGGCCCGCGCCTGAGCGTGGTCTTGCAACCATAGGGCAAGCGCTTCACATTGCCGGGAACCTCAATCCCTGAGCCCTGATGACCGAGCACCTGACGCCGGCGCACTATTTCGATCTCCTCCGCTTCGCCAAGCGCCAGACCCGCCGTGCGGCCGAAGCGGAGGATTTGCTGCATGAAGCGTTGATCGTGGCGCTCAAGGCAAAGCGCTTCCCCACGTTGGTGATCGCGCCTGGTTCCGCGGTGTCATTCGCAAGCTCGCCGCGATGCAGGCGCGCACGGCCGCTCGTCGTCTTCGGCGCGAGCGACAGGCGCCTGAGCCGGAAACGCAGGGCGCGGCGGCGTCGAGCGATCCTCTAAGCTTTGCGGCCACGCTCGCGCCCAGTCTCAGGATCGTGATGCTGCTCGCCATTGCGGGTCATAACCGACTGGAGATCCGCCATCTCCTCAAGATTTCCGACGAGGCGCTGCGTCAGCGCATCCTGCTGCTGCGCCGAGCCTGGCGCGATGCCGGCCACCTCGAGACCAATCTGGAACTGACCGGGCTGCGTTATCCGCTGGATAGCGGCCGCATCCGCCAGGCGCTCCTGCCGGTGACGCGCAGCGGCCGTGCCGCCTTTGCTAGCCACGATCCCGATGGTCACCTCTTCGCGGTCAATTTTTCTTTGCGTGCGTCTCACGAAACGGCGGCCGGCGGCAACAAGCCGGTGTAACCAACAGAAAGGGAGCAACCAATGCTGTCGAAACCACGTATCGGAGCCATCTGCTACTACGTCTCTGATATCATCCGGACGGAAGCCTTCTATCGCGATGTGCTTGGTCTTGAGGTGCAGCGGATGGATGACGATGAAGCCGGCGTCTGGCTGATGGCCACCATCGAAAGCAATGTCGAGCTGATCTTCTTTGTCGCCGAAAGCAAGCCCGGCAATTCACCGATCGTCGTCTTCGATCTCGCCGAGGGTGGCATCGACGATGTGGTCGGTGGACTTGCCGAAAAGGGCACCACGATCGTCACGCCGGTGAGCCACGCGCCAGGCGGCTGGTCGGCGGAATTCGCCGATCCAGATGGCCACGTGCTGTCGCTCTACCAGTCGGCGGAGATGCCGCGTCTGAAACGCGTTGCCAACGGCTGACGGGGTCAACTCTCCAAAGGAAAGGCCGCCGCATTTTTAGCGACGGCCACCGAAACTTTCAGAATGCCCGAGTCGGGGGAGAAGCCGTGATCAGGCCCACTCGCCCTTCCGCATGACCGGAACGCGGCTGCCGTCGGCGCGCACGCCGTCGATGTCCACCTCACCCGAGCCGATCATCCAGTCGATATGGATCAAGCTTGAATTGCCGCCCTGGGCGCGGATCTGTTCCGGCGTCAGCTTGGCATCGTCGACGAAGCAGCCGGAATAGCACTGGCCGAGCGCGATGTGGCAGGAGGCGTTTTCATCGAACAGCGTGTTGTAGAAGAGGATACCGCTTGCCGAGATCGGCGAGGAATGCGGCACCAGCGCCACTTCGCCAAGCCGGCGTGCACCCTCATCTGTGTCGAGCACCTTGTTCAGCACCTCTTCGCCGCGCGAGGCCTTCGCCTCGACGATGCGGCCGCCTTCGAAGCGCACCTGGATATTGTCGATCAGCGTTCCCTGGTGCGACAGCGGCTTGGTCGAGGAGACATGGCCCTCGACGCGCAGCGCATGCGGCGTCGTGAACACTTCTTCGGTCGGGATGTTCGGGTTGCAGGTAACGCCGTTCTTGGCTTCCGACGCGCCGCCGCACCACAGATGACCATCGGCCAAGCCCACGGTCAGGTCGGTGCCGGGGCCGGTGAAGTGCAGTGCTGCGAAACGCTCGCCATTCAGCCAGGCCGAGCGCCGGGCAAGATTGGCATTGTGCTCTTTCCAGGCCGCAACCGGATCGGCGACATCGACGCGCGAGGCGGCGAAAATGGCGTTCGCAAGCTTCTCGACGGCAACGTCTTCCGGATCGTTCGGGAAGACGAGCTTTGCCCAGGACGGGTTCGGGTAGGAAACGATGTTCCAGTTGATGTCGAAGTTCGAGATCTTTTCGAGCGCCGGCTTGTAGGCGATCGAGTTCGCCTTGTTGGCGCGCGCGACCTTGGCCGGGTCCTGCGCCGACAGCATCATCGGATTGTCGCCGGAGATTGCGAGGCGCGCCGCACCGCCGGCAAAGGCCTTGGCCATGCCGTCGAAGAGCCAGTCGCTCGCCCGGTCGAAGCTTTCGTCGGGAGCGTAGGCATAGCGCGAAAGCGTCGTGTCTTCATCGGAGTAGAGTGTCGTCACCAGTCCGGCACCCGCCTTGTAGGCGTGCTTGGTGATGAGGCGGACGAGTGGCATTGCCGCCACCGGCGCGGTCATCACCAGGTCCTGGCCGCGCTGGAGCTGCAGGCCGACCTGGATCGCGACTTCCGCAAGCTTGTCGAGTTTCACCGGATCGATGGGAGTGGGCGTATTGGCGGGATAGGTCATGATCTGCCTGTCTATTGAATCGGAAGAAGAAGATTTAGAGCGCTTTGCGGCGAAAATGAAGGCTGAACGCCAGAGCTTCGTCCGGTGATCAGCGTGCCGCGCGGGCAGCCCGCACCCGTTCGACATTGCTCCGGTGCACCGCCTCGTAGGGTTCGAAATAGAGGATCGCGCCTGAGGCGATCTCCTCGGCGGCGAAATCCTTGAGCGTGCCGATAGGGGCGCCGGTCGCGATCGCATCGGTCAGCCGTTCGATGTAGAGGCGATTGGCATCGATGAGCTCCGGCCCGTAGCCGCCATCAGCTATCCTCTGGCGGTCGCCGTGAGCAGGCAGGATCCTTTCGATCGGCCATTGCCGCAGGCGCACGAGTTCGGCGACATGCGTCGCCGTCTGGTCAGCCTCGCTGATATAGGTCGTTGTATCCTCGAGCGTATCGCCGGCAAGCAGCAATTTTTCCTCGGGGAGCCAGATGACGTTGCCGTCGGCACTGTGGATGGCGAAGTGGTGCAGCTCGACTCGACGTTCGCCGACAGTGAGCGCGAGCGTCCGTTCGAACAGCCGGTTCGGCATGACGAGGGGCCGGATCGGTGGCGTCGCTGTTTCGATCTTTTCGCGGTTTTCGTGAAGTCTCTCCGCCGTCAGCTTCAGCGCGATGATCTCGCAATCGGCAAAGACAGCGTTTCCGGCGACATGGTCCTTGTGCCAATGGCTGAGCACCACGCGGATCGAGGTGACGCCGAGGCTTTCGAGGTGATTGCGGATCGCCCGGGCATGGTCGAGCGAGATATGCGTGTCATAGACCAGCGCCTCGCGGCCATCGACGATGGCATAGGAGGCGACGCCCAGTTCATAGGCGCCGTCGTCGAGCCAGTTCGGCGCCTCCGAATGAAGCCGTACGCCAGCGACACGCCCGTCGTAATAGGCAAAGACGCCGGGGTAGGGCTCCAGGATCGTCAAGGTCGAAGTCATGTCCGTCACGTTGCGCTCCTCCAGCAGGGCTTGGGCACTGTCATAGGGCAGTCCCAAGCCAAACTGAAGGACGACATGATAGACTTATCGGCCTACGCCTGCCGGGCGTTGAGCAGATAGGCGTCGTGATCCCTGAGGAACACCATCAGCCGCTCGCCGTAATCGGCCGTCACCGCCGCTTTGACGCTCGGTCGCTCGGAGAGCGCCTTGCGCCAGACACGGACGCGATCGAGCCCGTCGAAGATGCCGTGATCGGCGAGTGTGTCGAAAAGATCGAAATAGCGGAAGATCGGCGCGAAGACCGCATCGACCAGTGAAAAGCCGGCGCCGGCGAAATAAGGGCCGTCGCGCAATGCCGCCTCGATGGTCGCAAACTTGCTGGCGAGCGCCTTGCGCTTCTGCTCGTAGGTTTCCTGGTCCTTGGCAGTCTCGAAGCCCCAGAGATCCGAAAGGATCTTCGAACCAAACTCCATCCAGCCGCGATGCCGGGCGCGCTCCAGCGCATCTTCAGGGTGAAGCTTCGGGCCGGCTTGGCTTTCCTCGACGTACTCGGCGATAACGGAGCTTTCGAACAGCACGGCTTCGCCGCCTTGCTGCGGCACCTGCAGCAGCGGCACCTTGCCGAGCGGTGAGATCTTCAGGAACCAGTCGGGCTTGGCCTTGAGGTCGATATAGGTCCGCTCGAACCGAACGCCTTTTTCGTCGAGCGCGATCGACGCACGTTGCACATAGGGGCAGAGGTGGTGGCTGACGAGGGTAAGCATGGCAGTCTCCCGGTTGAACAAGTAGATGCATTTGCATGTATGTGGGCTTGATTCGATTTTCAAGATGGATGTAATTGCATCTATGACCACTGAGACAAGAAACGACGGAAAGCGTCCCGAACCGGAAACCACGGAAGCCTGGATCGGGTTGATGCGCGCGCGTGAGCGCGTGCTTGCGCGGATCGAGGCCGATTTCAAGGCTTCAGGCTTGCCGCCGCTCGGCTGGTACGACGTGTTGTGGGAGCTGGTTCAAGCGGAAGGTGGTCGTCTGCGTCCCTTCGAGATCGAGGCGCGCACGCTGCTTGCGCAATACAATCTCTCGCGCCTGATCGATCGGCTGGTGAAGGAAGGCCTGGTCCGCCGCGAAGCCTTCGACGCCGACGGACGCGGCCAATGGGTAGTGATCACGCAGGCGGGCCGGGTGATGCGCGAACGCATGTGGCAGACATATGGCCCATCGATCGAGGCCCATGTCGGCGCGAGACTGACCGAAGCAGAGGCGCGGCAACTGGCGGCGCTGCTGGCGAAGCTCAGGTAGGGCGTTTCAAGCGTGCAACGGCTTCGCGTCTTCGCAATGCCAGGTAATCGGACTGCCGCCTGTGCGCAAGTTTGCCCCTCACCCTAGCCCTCTCCCCGCAGGCGGGGAGAGAGGACGTGCCCCGCTCGCAACGCTGTCGAACGGAGACACTGTGAGGAGGAAATCGAGGGAGATACTTGCTGTTGAGGTGAGCGGTTGTCGCGAGTCTCCTTCGCCCCGCCTGCGGGGAGAAGGTGGCCGGCAGGCCGGATGAGGGGCAGCAAGCGCCGTCCTCAACTATTGAGACCAAAAGATTTTTCGAGGGCTTCCCAGGTTTCGTCCATGGCAAACGTGCCCGAGAGATAGGGGAGCGCGACATGGCCATAGAGCGGCGAAAGCTGCCACTCGGCCGTCTCCTCGTCGACGCCGGCGATCTGTTGCAGGTAGATCGTCGAGACGAGCCCGGTGCGGTCGGCGCCGGCCTTGCAGTGGATCAAGAGCGGCTTCGGCGCGTCCCGGAGGATCGCCATCAGCGCGTCGGTTTCCTTGGCGTCGATCTCCGCCGAGGCGGACATGGGAAAGTTGATGAGCCGGATACCGTTGCGCTCGGCGGCAGCAACCTCGTCGCGGTACCAGCGCTCATTCGGTTTCTCGCCACGCAGGTTGAGAATGGTGCGGATACCGTAGCCCTTGGAATAGGCGGCGATCGCCTCAGGGCTTGGCTGCGCCGAACGATAGACCTCACCAGCGACGAGCGTGTGGAAGTTGCCGGTCCATTGCAGGCCGACGAGATAGAGCGCCAAGGCTGCACCAAGCGCACCCGTGACGACGACGAGGCGTTTCAAAAGACGCTTCGCGGTGAGAAACCCTGCAGATGCCATGAGACAGACCCGACGCCGTTCGTGAGCGGACGTGCATGCGAAAGTTGCACAGTTTCATCCCGCTTCTGCGGCACGTATAAGGCATCTGCGATATTTTGATGGCGGGCGTTTCAGGCGATCAGCGCTGCCGCGATCGCCTTCAGTGCGGCCTGTGCGTCGCGCGGCGCGAGCCGGACCTGCAGCCCGCGCTGGCCGCCATTGATATAGACCTCAGCCTCGGCAAGCGCTGCCTCCTCGATCGCCGTCGGCACGAGCTTTTTCTGGCCGAACGGGCTGATGCCGCCGACATGGTAGCCGGTCAGCCGTTCGGCATCGGCCGGCTTCATCATGGCGGCCGACTTGCCGCCAAAGGCGCTAGCAAGCTTCTTCATGCTGACTTCGCGGTCGGAGGGCACGACGCAGCAGACCGGCTTACCGTCCACTTCTGCCATCAGGGTCTTCAGCACCCGGCTCGGATCTTCGCCGAGCGCTTCCGCCGCCTGCAGGCCGACGCGCTCGGCACTGGGATCGTAGTCATAGCTGTGCACGCTGAAGGCGACGCCGGCCTTCGAAAGCATCTGCGTGGCGCGCGTGGTCTTCGACATCGTTTGGCTCCGGCTCAGGTGCTACAGCGCGGCCTCGTAGAGGTCAGGCTTGAAGCCGATCAAGAGATTGCCGTCGGCCTCGAGCACCGGGCGCTTGATCATCGAGGGCTGCGCCAGCATCAGCGCAATTGCCTTTTCCTGGTCAAGGTCCTGTTTGTCGGCGTCGTCGAGCTTGCGGAAGGTCGTGCCCGGCGCGGTTCAGCACCGTTTCCCACCCGGCTTCCTTGCACCAGCGTTCGAGGTGCGGGCGGTCGATCCCCTCGGCCTTGTAGTCGTGAAAGCGATAGTCAATGCCCCGGCCTTCGAGCCAGGTGCGCGCTTTCTTCATCGTGTCGCAGTTCTTGATGCCGTAGATCGTAACCGTCATTCCATGCCCCAACATCGTCGTGAGCAACTCCGGGAAACCATCCGGAATCGCACAATTTCAAAGCGTGGCAGGAGTGATAGCGTCCCGGCGAGCCCGAGGGAAGACGCCGACCTTGCTTCAGGTCACGCCGGCGTAGCGGCCCGGCCTGTGGTTGATCGCCAGCGTCATGTTGACGACGGCCGCACCCACGACCGAAAGCACGAGGTTTGCGGGTGGCAGCACGAAGTAGGCGGCGGCAAGGATGGCGAGATCGACCGCGAGCTGGAAGTAACCGGCGCGGACGCCGAACTTTTCCTGAAGATAGATCGCTACGATGTTGATGCCGCCGAGCCCGGTGCGATGGCGGAAGAGGATGAGCAGGCCCGTGCCCATCAGTCCGCCGCCGACAACCGCCGCATAGATGGGATCGAGCCGGGCGATCTCTACCCACCCGGCCGTTAGCCGCGAAAACAGCGAGACGAGGCTGACGGCGATGAAGGTGCGCAGCGCAAACATCCAGCCGAGCCGTTTGACCGCCAAAATGTAGAAGGGCAGGTTGACGAGGGAGAAGACCAGCCAGAACTCGGCGCCGGTCGCATATTGCAGGAGCAGCGCCAGGCCCGATGTGCTGCCGCTCAAGAGCATCGCCTTGCTGTAGATGATGACGCCGAGCGACATGATCAGCGTGCCCATGAGAATCGCCAGCGCATCCTCATAGAGGCGATGGCGTTCTACCGGGGCTTCGGACACGTCGATACTGCGCTCGGCCATCTTATCCTCAGAGGCTTTTGAACTTGGCGATGACGCCCTCGACTTCGGCCGTCTTCAGGCCGGCGATGTTGATGCGGCCGGAGCCGGGCATGTAGATGCCGTGCTCGTTGCGGAGCCGCATGACATCGGCCTCTGTGAGTGGCAGCAGCGAGAACATGCCTTCCTGGCTGGCGACCGCGCCGAGCGCCTGCCAGCGATCGCGCAGGCCCTCGGCCAGCGCCCGTCGGATGTTGGTGATACGCAACCGCATGGTTTCGAGTTCTTCCTTCCAGTCGCGCTTAAGGTCGGCGTCGGAAAGGATCAAACGCACGATGGCGGCGCCATGATCCGGCGGCATCGAATAGCTGGTGCGCGCGAGGCCGGCGAGGTTGGAGCGGACCGTATCGGCCGAGGAGGACGAGGTCGTCACCGCGAAGATCGCGCCGGCGCGCTCGCGATAGAGGCCGAAGGACTTGGAGCAGGAGACGGCAACCAGCGCCTCGGGCACGACGCCGATCAGGTGGCGAAGGCCGGCGACATCCTCGTCGAGGCCACGGCCGAAACCCTGATAGGCGAGATCGACGAGCGGCAGTAGGCTGCGCTCGGCGATGACGGCGGCAAGCTCCATCCACTGTGCTTCGGTAATCACGCCGCCGCTCGGGTTGTGGCAGCTCGCATGCAGCAATACGGCGTCGCCGGCAGAGGCTCCCTGCAGCGCGGTGATCATGTTGTCGAAGAGCACCGTCTGTGTTGGTACATCGAAGAACGGGTAGCCGGCGGGTTCAAGGCCGGCCGTCTTGAAGATGCTCGCATGGTTCGGCCAGCTCGGCAGGCCGATCCAGATGCGCTTGCCGCCCATCTGATGGATGAGGTCGGCCGCGAGCCTGAGAGCGCCGGACCCCCCCGGCGTCTGCACGCCGGCAATGTGGCTGCGATCGATGGTATCGCCGCCGACCAGCGTCCAGAGATGATCGATAAAGACGAGGTCGCCTTCCGGGCCGACATAGGCCTTGCTGTCCTGGGTTTCGAGCAACCGCTTCTCGGCCGCCTTGACGGCGCGGAAGATCGGCGTGTGGCCGGTTTCGTCGCGGTAGACGCCGACGCCGAGATCGACCTTTCCGGGGCGCTCGTCCTTGCGGTAGAGCCCGATCAGGGCGAGCAACGGATCGTCGGGTTGGCGGGTCAGTGCGTCGAACATGCCGGAAAATCCCCCTTGAGTGGCAGCGATGCGTTATCGGTCGAGAATGCCTGCCGGCCGCCGTTCCTCCGGCTTGCCCTGCGACTTCCTTCTTAAGTCAGGATCAGCGCAAAATCGATGCGATTTTTGCCGCAGAAGCAATATCGACAGCGTGCTATTTGCGCAAAACTCTGCAATTGATTTGCTGATTTGCGCGTTGGAGCTTGGTTATGGTTGAAAAGGTGGCGATGGAGCTGGATCAGGTCGACCGACGCATCATCCGTCTGCTCGTCGAGGATGCGTCGTTGAGCAACAACGAGCTCGCGGCCCGGGTCGGTCTCTCGCCGGCGCCACTGTCGCGCCGCCTCGCCAGGCTCTATGCGACGGGCGTCATCCGCCAGCAGGTCGTGGTCGATCCGAAGGCGGCCGGTGTCGGCTTCCAGGCTTTCGTCGAAGTGACGCTGGAGCGCACCGCAAGCAAGGTCGGTCACCGTTTCATCGAGTTGGTCTCGCGCATGCCGGAGGTGGTGGAATGCCACACGGTCGCCGGCGACTTCGATTTTCTCCTGAAGATCGCGGTGCGCGACGTCGCCGACTACAAGCGCCTGCTATGGAGCGAGTTCGAACAGATTGCCGAGATCAAGACGCTGCGCTCGACCATCCTTCTCGATAGCCCGAAGATGACGGCCGCCACCTTGGGTGACGGCCGCTGAATGAGCCGATTGGGGATGGCTTCGCGCGTTCTCGGGATTGCGCTTAGGCTTCGAGCGGTCCCGGCTTGCGCAGGGCGTTGGAGGGCTGAGCGCAGGCGATCTTCATCAGGTCCGAACGTCGGCGTGCAAGGCGGGTCGAGACGCGGGTGACGATCAGCCCATCCTGCGGCGCGCGCACGTCGAGCGAGCCGTCGAGCCGGCCGGGACGGGTGAGAATGGTCGCGAGCAGGTCACCGGCCTTTACGCTTTCGCCGATGTCGCGATGAAACAGGATGGCGCCCGCCTCCGGCGCGCGGATCATCTCGATGTTGTCGAGGGGCGCGACGATGCCAGAGAACGGCGCGATCGCCTCTTCGTCACCGGTAACGACGCCACGGGCGACGAGGAAGCGGAAGACACCCTCTGCGTCCTTACGGGCAAGCTCCGGATAGACGTCGCGCGTGCCGCGAAGCTCGACCGTGACCGAGAGGCGTCCGGGAAGACGCGCCTTCTTCTGCCCGGTCTCATACTTCCAGGCATAGGCGACAGCCTCCTCGAAGGCGGAACTTTCGCCGTCCGAGAGGAAGACCGCTTCCATGTCGAGCGCAGAAGCGAGGTCGCCCGCCTCCGGCCAGAAGGCGTCGTCGATATAGGCGTATTGCAGCGCCTCGTCGTCGCAGTGAAGGTCGAGCATCAGGTCGGCGCCGAGCGCCATATGCAGCAGCTGGCGCTTCAACCGGTCGGTCGCCGAATAGCGATCGAGATCCTCGATGAGGTAGTCCCGGTCGGCAAGCGAGATCAGCGGAAAATCGCGGTTGAAGTTGGTGCGTGAGCCGAGGTCGAAGCGGCCCTGCAACTCGCCGAAATGCGATTGCGCCGTGCCGATCGGGTTCGCCTGCGGTACGACTGTGATGTCGCCGAGGATGGCGCCGTCTTTTTCTGCCTGCTGCAATCTTTGCAGAAGGAAATGCGCCAGCGCCGTGCCCGGCAGCTCGTTGGCGTGCAGCGCCGCCTGGATATAGGTCTTCGGTGCCGCGGCATTCCTGCCCTTGAAGCGGTAGACAGGCAGGCGCCATTCGATGCCGGACGTATCGCCGGCGATGATGATTTCGGAAATGTCCATGGGCTCCTCCCGTATCGTTTTGTTGGTGGCGCTTATCGGCATTCCAACGGCGCTCCGCAAGTCGCTAAGAACCGGGGTGCGGAATCGGGTTGCGCCGAAGTCGCTCTGGCTTTGACCGCCGGGGAAGGCCTATTGTTCCCAGAAACCGCTACAGCGCCGCGCGTCTTATGAGACGCGCAAAGGTCGCTGTAGCACTTTGAAGTGCTGCATGTTTTTGTCCTTATAATCGGCGACGATTAAAGGAAACATGCAGCGGCACAGGCAGGAGACGGCAAAATGATCCTGATCGGCCAATACGACTCTCCGTTCGTTCGTCGCGTGGGCATCGCGCTCACGCTCTACGGTATCCCCTTCGAACACCGCCCCTGGTCGTCCTTCGGCAACGCCGACGAGATTCGCGCCCACAATCCGCTGACGCGCGTGCCGACCCTGGTGCTGGACGATGGGCTGGCGCTCACCGACAGCCACATCATCCTCGACTATCTCGATAGCCTCGTTTCCGACGATCAGGTCATGTTCCCGCGAACCGAGCCGGCACGACATCGGGCACTCCGGATCGCCACGCTCGCCACCGGCCTTGGCGACAAGGCGGTCAGCCTGTTTTACGAGAAACGCCTGCACGGTGAGGTCTCGGCGCTCTGGGTCGATCGCTGCCGCCGCCAGATCGAGGAAACGCTCGGCGTGCTCGAGGCGAGCCGTGCGCAAGGCCAGAGCGAATACTGGCTCTCGGAGCGCATCGGTCATGTCGATATCGTCGTTGCGGTCGTCCTGCGGTTCCTTAACGACGTGCATGCCGATCTTGTGGCGATCTCGAACTACCCTCATCTGCAGGCACATGCGCAGAAGCTGGAAGCGCTCCCGGTGTTCCAGACGATCAGCCAGCCTTTCATTCCGCCGGCTTGAGGCTTCGGCGCGATCCGGCGAGCGGCAAAGTGCAGCAATGCCGCGCGTCGGAGAGGACGCGCGGCGATCTCGATCGGCAATGCTGGCTGGCTTCAGGCGCTCCGGCTACTCGGCATCGAGGAAGCTGCGGATCGCTTTCACCGTGGCCCCTGGTTGCTCCTCTATCAGCCAGTGGCCGGATGCCGGAATGACCACTCCCGTGACGTTTTCGGCAGCCGCGCTGGCAACGACGGCCATCGTGGGGCCGAAGGATTTTTCGCCGCCAACGGCCAGAACCGGCATGCCGAGTTTGCCTTGCTTCAGGAGGGCCTGGTTGTCGGTCGCGTCCTGGTCGAAGGCTGCGAACTGGGCGAAACCGGCGCGCATCGCCCCCGGCTGGGCATAGAGCTTGGCGTAGTGTTCGCGCGATGCTTCGTCCCACTTCTTCGGGTCGGCGGAGAATTCGTTCCAGAAGCGATCGAGATAGATGCGCTCGCGGCCGGCAACCAGGCGCTCCATGTCAGGCCCGCCAAAACGGAAGTGCCAGAGCAGCGGGTTCTTGAGGATCTCTTCCCAAGGGCCGATGCCGGGAAGCGGCGCATCCATGAGCACAAGTTTTGTCGTCCGGGACGGGTACTGCGCGGCAAATTGGTAGCCGACCATGTTGCCGATGTCGTGCGCGACAACGTCGACTTTTTCCGCCTTCAAGGCGTCGAGCACGCCGGCGATATCCTTTGCTTCGTTCTTCTTGTCGTAGCCGGTTGCCGGTTTCTCAGAGAGCCCCATGCCCCTGAGGTCGGGCACGATGACGCGGTGGTTGCGGGCAAGCTCGGCGGCAAGCGGCGCCCACATGTCGCCGGTCTCGCCATAGCCGTGCAGCAGCACGACAGTTGGCCCGGACCCGCCGATGCGGACGTGAAGGGTGGTGCCGTTGGTGGCGATGTCCTGGGTGGTGAAGGTCGCCGGATAGGGCTGAACGTCGGCCAGGGCCGGGGCGGCAAGGGCGATGGCTGCGCCGGCAATGAGGGAACGGAGCATTCTGTCTCTCCTGTTTGTCGGTATGTGCCAAAAGGCGTTTCGATAAGCAGAAAATGACATTGGATAGTTGTTCGAACTAGTAGCCGAAAAGCGGAGTTATTGTTCGCCTTTGCCGAACGCTGTGCGGTCTTGTTCGCGTTCCCGCCGGGGTAGCGACCAGATGAGTGTGGGCGGGCACTCCAAGGCCCGCCCTGCGAAACCTTCCGTTGCCGATCCTAAGCCGGCGGCATGGTCTCGAATTTGGTCAGGGCCGGATCGAGATGGTCCCAGGCATGGCCGCGTATGCCGTAGGTCACGACCTGAGGCTTGTAGCGGCTGGGATCGTCGAGGCTTGCCGCGCGAACACTGAAGAACTCCGGCATGGCCGAGAAGGTCATGTAGACGGGTGAGCCGCAGGTGGGACAGAAGCCGCGCGTCTTCACATGGCCACTATCGGCGACCATGTCCCAGTGCGTCGCTTCACCTTCGAGCTTCACCCCGTCGCGGCGGAACGTCATATGTGAACCATGCCCGGTTCCGCTCTCCTGCTGGCAGTCGCGGCACTGGCAGTCGTTGGAGAAAACCGGTTCTCCGGAGATTTCGTAGCGGATCGCACCGCAGGCGCATCCGCCGATATAGGACTTGCTCATACATTCCTCCTGTTTCGGGCACGGCAAAGCCTGGCGCGCGGCCGTAAGGGCGACGCCGACCATTCTCTTTGCTCGTTCGGGTTGGTGAGGTGCCGGATTGCCGTGACGATCCGGCTTTAGCATTTAGTGCTGTTCGTCGGTGACAGAGCCGAGGCGCGACAGGACCTTCGTCCAGCCCTCGCTCATGTTCTTGTAGGCGCTGTCGTTCTTCGGCGTGACGAAGCCGGAATGCACAAGGCGAAGACGGGTGCCGTTGTCGACCTTTGCCAGCGTCCAGGTGACGACCGTATCGAGGCGGGAGCCGTAGCCGGTATTGCCCTCGTGCCCGCCCTGCCAGGAGTAGACGAAGCGCTCATGCGGACGCACCTCCAGCACCTGGCAACGGATCGTCCCGTCCCAGGCGCCGGCCGGCGTCGTCTGGAAGGTGAAATGCGTGCCCTCCACGGGTTGAAAGCCCGTCGGCGGCATGATCCATCGGCCCATCAGGTCGCCGTTGGTCAGCGTCTTCCAGATCGTCTCGGGCGTATGCGGAAACACCTCGTCGACGACGATGTCTTGCGTCTCGGACTTCAGAACTGCTGCGTCGGTCATGGATCAATCTCCTTGAGAAGTGTGCGTAGGTCGGCAAAGCGCTCGCGCCAGAAGGTGCCGTAGTGGCTCATCCAGTCGACGAGCGGCGCCAGGCCTTCGGGCTCGGCGCGGTAATAGACGTTGCGGCCCTCCGGACGCTCGGCGACGAGACCCGCCTGCTTCAGCGATTTGAGGTGCTGGGAAATCGCGCCCTGCGTCACGCCGCTGCCGCGGGTGAGCTCGACCACGGTGATTTCCTCGGCATTGGCGATGCGCTCGAAGACGGCGCGCCTTGTCGGGTCGGCAAGGGCGCGCATGACGGCGGTGATGGGGGCGGTTTCAATCATCATGGCTAAATCATTAGTGTAGGCTGATTGATTAGTCAACGCTATTTGTTTCGCCCGGCGCTCCTGAAACGATAAGGCTGTCGTCCGAGTTTGGGTTCGAGACGAGAAAAAGGGGCGCCACCCAAGGTGCGCCCCTTTGTATTGTTGTCGGTTGAGGTTGCTTATTCGCTGGCTTGAGCGGCCTGTTCGATAAGCGCTGCGACGGCATCGGGCTTCGAGACGTAGACGGCGTGGCTGCCGGATGTTTCGACGACGGTGGAGCCGGCGCGTTTTGCCATCTGGCGCTGGGCGGCCGGCGGGATCATGTGGTCGTCGGTGGCGACCAGATAGAAGCTCGGCTTTTCCTTCCAGGCCGGCGCGGTGACGGCACCGGCTGCCGCTTCCACGCCCCACGGCACCTGGGAGTCGGCCATGAAGGCTGCAATCTCGGGATCGACGTCGGCCGCGAAGGCGGCGGCGAACTTCGCCTTGTCGAGCGCCAGGAAACCATCGACCGGCGGCAGGATCGGCGGAACGGAGGCGCCGGCCGGCGGGTTGGCGATCAGCGTGGAAACGGACTCGCCCTTATCCGGCGCGAAGGCGGCGATATAGACGACGGACTTCACCTTTTCGTCGGTACCGGCTTCCGAGACGACCACGCCGCCATAGGAATGACCGACGAGTACGACCGGGCCATCCTGTGCGGCGATCGCGCGCTTGGTGACGGCAACGTCGTCTGCAAGCGACAGGGTCGGGTTCTGGACGATGGTGACGTTGTAGCCGTCCTTCTTGAGGATGTTGTAGACGCCCTGCCAGCCGGAGCCATCGACGAAGCCGCCGTGAACGAGCACGACATTCTTGGTGGCGGGGGCGGCCTCAGCCGGTGTGAGCGCGCTTGCGGAGAGGGCGAAAGCGGCGGCAGTGATGAGGGTCTTGATCATTTTCGGGTCTCCTTGGTTGAGTTGGTTTCCGCGAAAATCGTTATCGCGATAATCATCGTATACGCCGACTCGATTTCGTTGTAAAGATACTTTTTATCGCGATATTGATTTTCGCAGCACAAGGTTCGAACTGCGCCAAGGAGACTACGATGTCTGATGCACCCACCCTGCCACTGGACAGCCAGCTCTGTTTTTCGATCTATTCGGCGTCGATCGCCATCAACCGCGTCTACAAGCCCATGCTCGATGCGCTGGGTGTGACCTACACGCAGTATCTCGTCCTGAGTACGCTTTGGGAAAAGGACGGCCTGACGATCTCGGCGATCGCCGATCGGCTGAGCCTTGAATCCAGCACCATTACGCCGGCGGTCAAGCGGTTGGAGGCCGCCGGTTTCGTCGGCCGGCATCGCAGCATGGTCGACGAACGCCTGGTCGAGGTTCACCTCACCGCCAAGGGTCGGGATCTCCACGTGAAGACCGGATGCTTGACGGCCTCCCTGCTGGAGCATTCGGGTTTCACCGTACCGGAGATGATCGATCTGAACGAAAGGGTCCAGAAGTTGCGCAACGGAATGCGGGACGCAGCCAAGGCGTAGAGGCGGGCGAGCATTGCGACGCGGTTGGGCGCCGGGCTATGTCTGCTTTCTTCGCTGGTGCGGTCGTTTCCAGCCCATCACCGCTTCCGCGCTCCAACCCGCATCCGTCAGCCCGGCGATCAGGAAATCAGCCAGGGCAGAGACCTTGGCGGGTCGCGCGCGGGCCGTCGGCGTCACGAAGTACAGTCCGCCTTCCGGTAGACGCCAGTCGGTGAGAACAGGTTCCAACCGTCCGTCCGGAAAATACTGGGTGGCGATGAACTCGGGGAGCTCGGTCATCGCCAGCCCTTCGAGTACTGTCGGCAGCAAGGCCTCCGCGCTCGTCCCTCGCAGCAACCCCCTGGGCGCAACCGCCACTTCCTCGCCGGTCTCGTGATGGGTGAAGCGCCAGACGTCCCGTTTCGCCCGGTTGGCGTAGCTCAGACACTGGTGGGCGATAAGGTCGTGCGGGTGCTGCGGGCGGCCATTTGTTTCAAGGTAAGCCGGCGAAGCGACGACGAACCGTTGGACAGGTGCGATCAGCCGCGCGACGAGCGATGAATCCTCCAGCACGGCGATGCGCAGCGCAGCGTCGAAGCCATCGCCGATGAGGTCCGTCTGCGCATCGGTCAAGTGAAGGTCGACTGCAATCTCGGGGTAGCGCCGAAAGAATTCCGGCAGAAGGGGAGCGACCCAGCGCGTGCCGAAGGACAGCGGCGCCGCTAGCTTCACCAGCCCTCGCGGACGGCTGGCGGCCTCGCGCGCCAGGTCCTCCGCCTCTTCGGCATCCGCGAAGATCCTGGACGCCCGTTCGGCCAGCATGTGGCCGTAGTCGGTCAGGGCAAGTCGGCGCGATGTTCTATTGAGCAGACGACCGCCAAGTCGCTCTTCGAGACGGGTGACGGCGCGCGATACGGTTGCGACCGAAACCCCCATCGTCCGTGCCGCCGCAGCGAAGGAACGCTCCTCCGCCACCTTGGCAAACATCGCCAGCGCTTCGAAATCGGGCAGCTTGGACATCGACAATTCTGCAATGATGACTTTCAATCACTTCTATTTCGAAAAGAGCGGAGTTGCAACATCATGGCCTGGTCCGCAACGAATTGCGAAGTCCACGTCAAGGAGACGTTCAATGTCTGCGACCCGTTATCTTCCCTTTGTCGGCCGGCTGCTGATCGGCCTTCCCTTCGCCATGAGTGGTTTCAGCAAACTCGGCGCCTACAGCGCCACGACCGGCATGATCGATGCCGTCGGGCTGCCTTTTCCACCGCTGGCCTTCACCGTGGCAGTGCTTGTCGAGCTTGGTGGAGGTCTGCTTCTCATTGCCGGCTATCGCACCCGCTCCGTGGCGGCTGCTCTCGCGCTGTTCTCCCTCGCAACGGCCTTCTCGTTTCATAGCAATTTCGCCGATCAGAACCAGATGATCCATTTCCTCAAGAACGTCATGATGGCGGGTGGGCTTCTTCAGATCGCTGCATTCGGCGCCGGTGCTTTCAGCATCGACAATCGGCACCAGGCCGGCGAGCCGGGCACAGGCGCGGCGGTTGCCGCCCATTAGTCAGCCAATGCCGGATCGGCGGATGTTGCCACCGGGCTGAGCGATCCAGACCTGACCCTGTGCCCTGTCCTCACGCTTCCGGCAATCGGCCCGACCCCAACCGGAGAAATGTGATGTCTTTCCCCGTTTCGACCTTGTTGCTTCGCAACCTCCACGACGTGTTCGGTGAGATTGACGCTGAGCGCCGGCGTGCCGCGATCGACGAGATCTTCCATGAAGACGCCGTGTTCTATGACCCCAATGGCGGTATCTTCCGCGGCCGCGACGAGATTGATCGGATCGCGGGCGTGATCAAGGCCACACATCCCGACTTTCAATACCAGCCGATCGCCCCAGCTGAGGAAATAGGCAATGGCGGCCGGGTCCGGTGGGTGTCAGGCAGTCCCGGCAAAACAGCGGCCTATGCCGGGACCGATTTCATCATCGCCCGGGATGGCAAGATCGCCGCCGTCTATCTCTTTTTTGATGCGCTTGCATAGATCAGACGCATCGCGATCGCTTTCCGGGCACCGGGCAAGCGGCTATCTCAGCCGGCCGATCGGAATGATCTCGGGCGCGGAAGTTTCGAACGAACTGCCGTCCCAGCCGCCGAGCCACTGTTCGACGACGAGCCCGGCCTCGTCCATCATCGCGACGAGGTCTTCATGGGAAGGGAAGGCGATTTTCGACTGGGCCGCGTAAGTGCGTCCGTCGGCTGCGATCCGATAGAAAGTTCCGTATTCCACGATACCCGTCGCCGGATCATGCTGCACGTCGTTCCAGGCGAGAACCTGGCCTAGGACCGGATGAACGATGTCCCGTTCGGATTCGGCCGCGGTCCACTCCCGCCATTCTTCGACCAGCGGATTGCGGCTGTCGAAAATGAAGCGCCCGTCGGGAGCCAGATGCGCTGCGATGGTCTTGAGTGCGGCGAGCTGATCCTCCCTGGTCAGGAAGACCTGGAAGGCATGGCCGCTGAGCAGCACCATATCGAAGGTCTCGTCGAGGCGGATGGTCCGCCCGTCGCCCTCGACCCAACGCACCCGGTCGCCGCCGGGTCGTGACCTCGCGACATCGAGCATCGCGGCCGCCGGATCGACGCCGACGACCCGTTTGCCACTCACAGCAAGAGCAGCAGCCAACAGGCCGGTGCCGCACCCCAGATCGAGGATCGAGGTGCGCCCAGCGGCCATGGTCTTCAGATATTCGGAATCAGCGGTCCAGCCGTTCTCGATGTCGTAGAACTCTACAAGGCTTGGATCGCTATAGAGCTTGTCTGACGGCATCGAGATGACTGCTTATTCCCACTCGATCGTGCCCGGCGGCTTCGAGGTGACGTCGTAGACGACACGGTTGATGCCGCGGACCTCGTTGATGATGCGCGTTGCCGCGCGGCCGAGGAATTCCATGTCGTAGTGGTAGAAGTCGGCCGTCATGCCGTCGACCGAGGTGACGGCACGCAGCGCACAGACGAACTCATAGGTGCGGCCGTCGCCCATGACACCGACGGTCTGCACCGGCAGAAGCACGGCAAACGCTTGCCAGATGGCGTCGTAGAGGCCGGCCTTGCGGATCTCGTCGAGATAGATCGCATCAGCCTCGCGCAGGATCTCGAGCTTCTCGCGGCTGATGCCGCCCGGGCAGCGGATGGCAAGGCCCGGGCCCGGGAAGGGGTGGCGGCCGATGAAGCTGTCGGGCAGGCCGAGCTCGCGGCCGAGCACGCGGACTTCGTCCTTGAACAGTTCGCGCAGCGGCTCGACGAGCTGCATATTCATGCGCTCCGGCAGGCCGCCGACATTGTGGTGCGACTTGATCGTCACCGACGGGCCGCCGGTAAACGAGACGCTTTCGATCACATCGGGATAGAGCGTGCCCTGGGCAAGGAAGTCCGCGCCGCCGAGCTTCTTCGCCTCTTCCTCGAACACTTCGATGAACAGGCGGCCGATGATCTTGCGCTTGGTCTCGGGGTCGCTGACGCCTTCGAGTTCGCCGATGAAGCGGTCGGACGCGTCGACGTGCAGGAGGTGCAGGTTGTAATGCTCCTCGAACATCGCAACGACGTTCTTCGCCTCGTCCTTGCGCATCAGGCCGTGGTCGACGAGGATGCAGGTGAGTTGGTCGCCGACAGCCTCATGGATGAGGAGTGCCGCGACCGAGCTGTCGACGCCGCCCGAAAGCGCGCAGATCACCTTCTTGTCACCGACCTGGTTGCAGATCGCCTCGACCGCCTTGGCGCGGTAGGCCGACATCGACCAGTCGCCCTTGATGCCGGCGATCTTGTGCACGAAGTTGGCAATCAGCTTGGCCCCGTCGGGGGTGTGCACCACTTCGGGGTGGAACTGCACGGCGTAATATTTGCGCTTCTCGTCGGCGATGAAGGCGAAGGGCGCGTTGGCCGAGGTCGCGACGACCTCGAAGCCCTCGGGGATCGCGGTGACGCGGTCGCCATGCGACATCCAGACCTGGTGGCGCGAGCCGACGGACCAGAGGCCTTCAAACAGCGGGCAGTCCTTTTCGACTTCCAGGAAGGCGCGGCCGAATTCGCGGTGATGTCCGCTCTCGACCTTGCCGCCAAGCTGGGCGCACATGGTCTGCTGGCCATAGCAGATGCCGAAGACCGGCAGGCCGGAATCGAAGATAACCGAGGCCGCGCGCGGCGAGCCGATGTCGAGCGTCGAGGCGGGGCTGCCGGAGAGAATGACGGCCTTCGGCTTCAGCTGGCGGAAGCCTTCCTCCGCCGACTGGAACGGCACGATTTCGCAATAGACACCGGTTTCGCGCACGCGCCGGGCGATGAGCTGCGTCACCTGGCTGCCGAAATCGACGATGAGGACGGTATCGGGATGGGCTGTCTGGGTCATTGGGGGCCTTCAAACAAGCTTGATCATGGCGAGCCTTTAATGAAAGGCCGTCATCAGCGCAACGATTCAATTGCACCCCGACAATTCCGGGGTTTCAGAGCGGGATGAGGAAAAGTGTGTGCGGTTTTCCGACCGCATCCCGCTCTGACTTACGATCACATTAGAGCCGGATCGCGCCGCTTGAGATCGCATTCTCCAACCGGTCGATCACGGCTGCAAGCTTCTCGTCGATGACGTGCAAATATTCCGTCCAGTCGCTGACGTGCTTGAGCTCGGCCTTGCCGTCGGAAATGCCGCGAAGCGCAATTAGCGGAACCCCGAAGGACTGGCAGGCGCGCAGGACCGCAAAGGTCTCCATCTCCACCATGTCGGCGTCGATCGTCTCGTACGCCGCGCCCGAGACGATGTTGGCGCCGGTCGAAAGCCGGGCCTCCGGCACGCCGGGAATCCTGAGCGGCAGCGGCACCGCGGCCGGCAGGTCGAGAAACGGCGTTGCGCCCTTCTCGAAGCCGAGCGGCGAGGCATCCATGTCGCGATAGCCGACGGAAACGGCCTGGTAGACCTCCGTCTGTTCCAGCCTGGCGGCACCGGCGGACCCGAGCGAAACGACCAGATCGGGCAGGGCTCGCTCCGCGGCGAGCTCCGCGAGCGTTCGCGTCAGCACCACGGCGGCCTCGACCGGGCCGACGCCGGTCATCAGCGGTTTGATCCGCTGCTTGAGGTGCGTCCCGTATTCGGCATCCACGGCCATGACGTAGAGAACCCTGCGTCCGGCAACGGTTTTGACGGCAAAACTCATCCTTCGATCCCCTGGCGTCCGCGTACCACCATCATCGTCCCGGTCATCGAGGCGATCAGCTTCGCCGGCCCATCGGCGCGGATCGCGTAGCCGCGCCCGTCGGAGACGATGATCGTCGAGCCGGGTTTGGTCACTTCACCGCGAAACAGGAAACGCTCGCCGCGCCCCGGCGAAAGCAGGTTGACCTTGAACTCGATCGTCAGGATCGAGGCATCCGGGTCGATCACCGAATAGGCGGCATAGGTGCCGGCCGAATCCAGCGCCGCCGAGATCACGCCCGCATGCAGGAAGCCATGCTGCTGCGTCAGCTTGTCGTCGAACGGCAGTTCGATCTCGACCGTGCCCTGTTCAACGAGCGTCAGTTCGGCGCCGACCGTGCGCATTGCCGCCTGCCGCGCGAAACTCTCACGGATGCGCTTTCGGAAATCGGGGGGATCACGGTCGTCCATCAGTCCACATGGCCTTTTTTTGTCGGGTGGCATCATTATGCCTGCGGGACAGTGGCACGCTCGTGAAGGTCCGACAAGTTCAATTCATGAGCAAAATCGAGCTGTTGAGCGTCGTCGCAAACGCAACCCAGGCGAGATAGGACCAGGAACAGCAGGGCCGAAACGCGATCCCGCCGCCGGCTTGCGACGACGAAACCGGCGACTGCAATCAATAGCGCGATGATCAGGCCCGAGGAGATGTCCTCAATCCCGAAGAACAGCGGCGACCAGAGGAAGTTGAGGAACATCTGCGCCAGCCACAATCGCATGGCGGCGCGAGACCGAGACCAGTGGCGAATAGGACTGCGCACACGATCGTTCTGTTCATGGCCTCGACAGATAAAACAGACTTTCTGGCTTTCCATGGGGGCTGCCGTTTTGAAGCCGTGATCTGCCACCTATATCATGTGCCATGAAGAGCTTCAGACGCATCGACATCCGGCCGGCCGGTCCGGATGACATCATGATGATCGCCTCCGTCATCGTCGAAAGCTGGCGATCGACGTTCCGCGGACTGATTTCCGACGCCTTCCTCGATGGGATGAGCGTCGAAGAGCAGGCGCTGCGCCACGCAAGGCGCATGCGCGTCGCCGATGTCTTTCATCTGGTCGCGGTCGACATGAGCACGAACAAGGTGATCGGTTTTGCCAATTATGGAAAAGCCCGCTCGATGCCGCCGCGTTTCGATCGCGAGCTCTACGCGCTCTATATCCTCAAGGAATTCCAAGGCGCCGGCATCGGCTCGGCACTGGTGCGCAGCGTTGCCGCCCATTGCCGGGAACTGGGCGGCAAGTCCCTGTTTGCCTGGGTGCTTTCCAGCAATCCGAACAGGGCGTTCTATGAGCATCTGGGTGCGGTTGCCGTCGGCCAGGGTCAGGTAAGCCTCGGCGGTGAAAACCACGACCAGATGGCCTATCGCTGGGACGACTTGGCAAAGCTCTCCGGCGCGGGCCGCTTTTCGGCCTGAGGCATGTCTCCGGCCTATGCCAAACGAACGATGTGCTGATCCCAGGCGACCCGGCTTTGGCGCTCCTTGAAGTGGCCGTCATAGGACGAAACGGCAAAACCGTGGTCGGCTGTGGCGACCCCTGCTGCATCGACGACGCGCTCTTCCTTCAAAACAGCGCCGGTGCGGGCATCGAGCGTCACGGCCACGTTGCCCTTCGGTGAGGTCAGGCCGATCAGCCCTTCGTGCCGGTTGACGGCGATCGCGCCGACATAGTTCGCCAGCGCTTCCGTCGTGCGTTCGGGCAGCGACAGGAATTTCAGGTCCTCGCCCTTGGAGAAGGATCCGACCAACGGCGGCAGGTCGTTGCGCGCGCCTTCGTACTGGCAGGCAAACCAGATCTCGCCCTTCGGGCCGATGTCGACGTGGCGCGTCGAAAGACGGCTGAGTTCAGCAGGCAGACCGTGCCTCTGTACGAGCGCGCCGGTTTTCGTGTCCACCAGCGTCAGGCTCGGCTCCATATGGTCGAGATTGAGCTTGGTGCGGCCGAAGTCCGGGTGGGTTTCGATGCCGCCATTGGCGATCGCGAGCAGGCGTCCGTCGGCAGCGAGCGTCATGTCGTGCGGACCGATGCCATAGGTCGGGAATTCGCCGATGCGGGCGAAGTTGTCGGTGCCGTCATAGATGCCGACCATGCCGCGATTGCCGGCAAAGTCGTTCTCGGTAGCATAGAGCAGCTTGCCATCCGCCGAGAAACAGCCGTGACCGTAAAAGTGCCGGCCCTCTGCTGCAGCGATGACCACTGGTTCCGCCGAGCCGTCGGTCGAAAGGATCATCGCATAGGTGCCGGGCCGGCGGGCGAAGGCGACCGCTCGATGGCTGACGGGCGAATAGGCCATGCCATGCGCGCGCGCCGGAAGCGTCGTACGGTCGATGATCTCGCCGGCTTCCGTCAGCGTTGCAACGCCATAGCTTCCATCCGGCGCCATGAAGGCCGAGGCGAAGACGGCATCGGCTCTGCCTAGGGCGAAAGCCCGGTCAAGCGCCAGGCTTGCCACCCAGGCTGCGCCTGCCATTTTCAGGAAACTGCGCCGGTCGATCAGACCCGTGGCGGCTGTCATGCCATCCTCGCTCGTCGTGGAAATCTGCAGCCCTGAACGGAGGTGCCGCTCAGGGCTGCGATATAGCAGGTTGCGGGGTCAGAGCCAGCCCCGGCGCTTGAAGTAGAAATAGGGCACGATCGCCGATATCACCATCAGCATCAGTGCCGCAGGATAGCCGAACTCCCACTGCAGCTCCGGCATCACGCCGAAGTTCATGCCATAGATCGAGGCGACCAGCGTCGGCGGCAGGAAGACGACGGCGGCGACCGAGAAGATCTTGATGATCTGGTTCTGCTCGAGATTGATGAGGCCGAGCGTCGCGTCGAGCAGGAAGTTGATCTTGTTCGACAGGAACAGCGCGTGGTCGCCAAGCGAAGTTGCATCCCGTTGGATCAGCTTGATCCGCTGCCGGCTTTCCTTTCCTGCCTTGCGTGGCCCCATGCCTTCGAGCGCCACGTGATAGGCAACGAGCCGACCGATGCTGACGAGGCTTTCGCGGATGACCGTCAGGAGGTCGCCCTTCTGGCCGATCTGCTCGATCAGCGACTGCAGGTCGCGCGTCTTCTTGGTGGCGCTGGCATTCGTCTTGCGGAACACTTCGCGCGAAATCGCGTCGACCTCGCTGCCGGCGCGCTCCAGCGCGTCCGCCGTGCGATCGATGATCGCTTCCAGCAGGCCGAGCATCACCAGTTCGCCGGTCTCGCAGATCTGGCCGTTGGCCTTCTGGATGCGGTTGGAAAAGGTCTGAAACGGCTTGGGGTCGGCATGGCGTACCGTGACCAGCGTCGCGCCCTTGAGGATGAAGGTCACCGGCACCTTGACCGGATAGTCGCTGTCGAGCTTGGCGGTGGCCGTCATCGTCATGAACTCGGCGCCGTCCTCCTGGTAGAGGCGGTCGGAAAGCTCGATTTCCTGCATCTCGTCACGGGTCGGGATCTCGATGCCGAGCTGGCCCTCGACGAGGCGCGTTTCCTCAACGGACGGATTGAAGAGGTCGAACCAGATGGCGGGCGTCGGCGATGCGATGCCGTCAAGCATGTCGACGAGCACGAGGTGGCTGTTCTGGCTTTTGTAGATGCGCAGCATATAGGGCTCCATAGGGCGAGTCATCCGACCGCCACGGAGCCCTGATCAAATCAGGACCGGACGGCCGTGAGCGTGAAGGCTCGACTTCGACTGTCGGGGTTCATTGTGAGTTGGTCCTTGTGGTGAAACGTGCCCGCGAGAGCGGACACGGGAAGCGCTTTGCGCCTAAAAGCCTTGATTGTCAACACTCTGAGTTTGAGCGGGATGCGGGCGGAAACCGCGCACACTTTTCCTCATCCCGCTCTGGAGCGCGTGCGTTCAATTGAACGCACTAAGGACGCTCCAGCACTTTGATGCGAGAGCATCTTTTCCGCTCCAGTGCCTACACCTGCGAGCGGGATGCTCTAGTCACCGTCGGCGAAGGAGAAGCCGGCGCCAAGCCCGATCGCGCCTCCGAAATCCTTGTTCAGACGGTTGAGGAGGTCGTTGGTGTTGAGCGACAGGAAGGCGAGCTTGGCGCGCTTGTCGTCGTCAGTGAGCGCGGCATCGATCGGCCCGTCGATGTTGCCGGCCATGCCGATCACCGACTTGAAGACGAAGTCGGCCGAACCCGCCACGGAGCGGCTGTCTTCCGGCAGCAGGCTTTGCATGTCAGCGACATCGAACAGCGTCTTGAGCCCGCGCACGTTGCCGGCGATCGAGGCCATGGTGTTGCCGGAGCGCCAGTAGATCGCAAGTTTCGGATGCCCCTTGTCGTCCTTGCCTTCGTAGAACGGCTTCAGCCGCTGGTCCTTCACCGTCTCGACGCCATGGACGAGAATGCCGAGCAGTTCGGTCGTCGCCTCGCGATTGTCGCGGAATTCGGGATTGTCGGGGCCTGGGTGTTTCCAAGCGGCCTGGATTCCCTCCGGCTTCTGCCAGGCGGCCAAAAATTCGTTGGCGATCGTGTCGAGGTTCCCAGTGATCGCCAGGCCATAGCGGCAGCGGAAGTCACCCTCCTTGCCCGAAAGCGCCTCGGCGCCGGTGCCATAGAGAACATATTCGAGTGCGCCCAGCCCTTGCGCCGCGACGCTCTTGCCCTTGAGCTTGGCTTCGTCCGTTGCGCTTTCGTCCGCCTTCGAAAGGATCGCCTGCACCTGCTTGAGCCCGGTGCTCTTGCGATCGGGGTAGAAGAGGAAGCGTTCGAAGCGGTTCTGTTCGAGAGCCGGACCAAGCCTCACGACCTCGATCGCCGACCAGGCGGCGACCAGGTCGGAGAACGCACTCTGCGCGTTCTTGAGTGCCGGCTGCGACGGCGCCTCGCAGAGCTTCGCCGTCGCTTGCCTTGCAGCGGCGGTCTTTTCCGACAGGTTGCGGTAGCCGGGAATGATGAAGTCGTCGACGGCCTTGGCCATGACGGCGGGCACGGCGGCCTCGTTGACGACGCGCGGCGAGAGCGCGCTCCCCTCCTGAGCTATTGCGGGCAATGCGGTCGTCAGCGCCAGGGAGAACGCGAGGGTGAGCGTATGCGTAGAGGGCATCAGAGTGACTCCAGGAAGGCAAGGAGATCGCGGCGATCGCTTGCGGCAAGGGCGGCGAAAGCATCGCGGGCCTTCTGCCCTTCGCCGCCATGCCAGAGGATCGCTTCGGTGAAATTGCGGGCGCGTCCGTCGTGCAGCAGGAAAGTGTGCCCACTGACGGTCTTCGTCAAGCCGATGCCCCAAAGCGGCGGGGTGCGCCATTCTCGGCCGGTGGCGACGCCCACTTCCTGGCCGTCCGCGAGACCTTCGCCCATGTCGTGCAGCAGGAAATCGGAATAGGGCCAGATGAGCTGGAAGGACTGCGCCTTGTTTGCGGCATCCCGGCGGGTGACGAATTTCGGCGTGTGGCAGCTCGTGCAGCCGAGGTCGTAGAAGACCTTCTTGCCACGAAGTGTTTCGGCAAAGCTCGCCTTGCGACGCGCCGGAACGGCAAGGTTCTCCGAATAGAAGGTCACGAGGTTAAGCACCGGATCGGGCGCTTCGGTCGGACCAAGCCGTTCCTGCACACCGGTCGCCATGGTGAGGCATTTCGCTTGGGCGGCTGTGCAGTCGCCATGCGGCCGGTCGGCGTCGGGGGAGGAGATGCCGATATCGGTGGCAAAGGCATCGGCGCTCTGCTGCCGCACGGTGGCATTCTGCGCCTTCCAGCCGAAACGTCCGATGGTCAGCCTGCCGGACTTCGCGTCACGTCTGAGCGCCGGGCGGCCGCTGATCCCGTCGCCGTCGGCGTCGTCAGGATCGGCAAGCGCGAGGATGTCCGCCTCTTGGATCGCCTCGATGAGGCCGAGCCCGATCATCGGCTGGGCCACGCGCGGTGAGAGCGTCGTTGCCGGATCGAGCGGTCCGTAGGCAAGGTCGGTCACCGAGTAGCGCGGCCGGCGCAGTGAAACGGTCTCGCCGTCGGGGAAGGTGAAGGGTTGCTCGGTGTAACTGACCTTCAGATGGCCTTCGGCAGCAAGGCCCGGCACGGCGCTATCCTGAAGCTGGGCGCCATAGACCGGATCGGGGAAATTCACGGCCTGATGCGCCTCGATCGACCGGCGCTCTTTGTCGTCGCGCGGCGGGCGCGCCAGACGGAAGAACATCGAAGTCGTATCGGTGGAGCCCTCCGGCGGGCGTCCGCGTCCGTCCTTCAGGTGGCAGCTCTGGCAGGCGCGGGCGTTGTAGAGCGGGCCGAGCCCGTCGGATGCCTGGGTCGAGGAGGGCGAGGAGACCCAGAGCTTGCGAAACAGCGCGTTGCCGAGCTTGAAGCCTTCCTCTTCCTGGAAGCTGAGATTGGCCGAAAACTGCGAGAAGCTGTCGGCATTGACGGGCGCGATCGAGGTCGCAGCACCGCCGGACATGGCCTCGAAGCTTTCCGCCTTGGAAAAATCCGCAGTCGGTCGCGTCACCGTTGCGACGCGATCGCGGTCGGTGTTGCTCAGGTCGATACGTTTGGTCGGAAGATCGTCGCCCGCGGCGGCGGGCAAGGCGAGAAAGAGCGCCTGCGCAAAAAGAAGCGCGAAAAGGCGAGGAGCGCCAAGTTTCATCGGTAGAGGATCGGGCCGCACCGGTTTCGGGCGGCCCGCCTTTTCAGCTTATTGGAAGACGGCGTTAGGATTGTCCAGGCTGTCGGAACCTTCAAGCTCGATCGTGCCGAGATCCAGCGACGCAATGACGCGCTGAACGGTCTTTGCCTGGGCGATCAGGCCGTCGATCGCTGCCTGCACCGTGGCGTTGCCCTCGGCATTGCCTTCGCCGATCATCTGGTCGTAGGCCTCGGTGGTCTCCGCGCGCTTGGCCATCGCCTGCATCTTCTCGACTGTAGTCGAAAGGTTGCCGGTCATTTCCTTGTCGAGCGCTGCGTCCTTGGCGGCAACGAGTTCCGAAAGCGACGGGCCGGTCATCTTGGTGCCGTCGACGCGGATGTACTCGCCCGTATAGGCCGACTGGATGCCGATCGCGTCGTGCAGATGCGAGTTGTGCGTGTTGTCGGAGAAGCAATCATGCTCTTCTTCCGGATCGTGCAGCAGCAGGCCGAGCTTCATGCGCTCGCCGGCAAGTTCGCCATAGGAGAGTGAACCCATGCCGGTGAGGATGGCGACGAGACCAGCCTTCGGATCGGCCTCGACGGCCTTGGTTGCGGCACCGTCCGGTGTCCAGTTGGCGACCATTTCCTTGAGGTCGGAAACCAGGAGCTCGGTCGCGGCCTTCAGATAGGCGGCGCGGCGGTCGCAATTGCCACCGGTGCAGGCCTTGGTGTCGTAGTCGGTATAGGGGCGGTTTCCGGCGCCAGCCTTGGTGCCGTTCAGGTCCTGGCCCCAGAGCAGGAATTCGATCGCGTGGTAGCCGGTGGCGACGTTCGCCTCGATGCCGCCGGCTTCCTGCAGCGTGCCCGCCAGGAATTCCGGCGTGATGTTGCTGGCATCGACGTCCTTGCCGTCGATCTTGATCGTCTTGTTGGCGATGACGTTGGCGGTGAACAGCGCGTTCTCGTCGCTTTCGCTGCCGTAGCTCGGGTCGACATAGTCGATCAGGCCTTCGTCCAGCGGCCAGGCGTTGACCTTGCCTTCCCACTCGTCGACGATCGCGTTGCCGAAGCGGTAGACTTCGGTTTCCTGGTAGGGGTTGCGGGCCTTCCGCCAGGCGTCGCGCGCGGCCTTCAGCGTTTCTTCGCTCGGCGTCGCGATCAGCGCGTCGACCGCCTTGTCGAGTGCCTCGGCCGTCGTCAGCGCATCTTCGAACTTGGCATGGGCGACGGCGGTGTAGTGCTTCACCACGGCGGCGGCATCGGTTGCGGCGTGGGCCGGCTGCAGGGCCAGCGCCGACGTTGCCGTCATGAACGCCAGCGCGGCGCCGCGGATGAATTTCTTGGTCATGACCCTCTCCTGTTGCTTCCTTCGGCGCAGCCGATCGAGCCCGCAAACGCGGCATCGTTCAGGCGTCGGGCCATGAGAAAAGGCCCCGGCCGGGCCTGCCTCTCATGAACCAAAAGCAAACTTGTGTCAAAGTGTATAGTTTAGAACGTTTTCAATCTGATGCCGGGTCCTCGGCGGCATGCGAAGGGCATCAGCCCTTGCGTTGCATCAGGCAGAAGAAGAAGCCGTCCGTGCCGGTCGAGGCGGGCGTCAGCGTCACCGTCTTCATGTCGGCCGACCAGGGTTGCGGCTTGTCGGTTCCAAAGAGCGTCGCCCAGATGTCGGCTGCCGACAGGATCTCGAATTCCGGGTTGTCTTCGCAGAAGCCGTAGACCTGGGCCTCGTTTTCCTCAGGCAGTACCGAGCAGGTGACATAGATGAGGTGGCCGCCCGGGCGGACGAACTGGGCAGCGCTCGCCAGCGCTTCCTCCTGCTGGGAGATGCGCTCTTCAAGATTCTTCTGGTTGAGGCGCCATTTCGTGTCGGGCCGGCGGCGCCAGGTGCCGGTGCCGGTGCAGGGCGCATCGACCAGCACCCGGTCGAAGCGGCCGGCGAGCGGCGCGAGGCTGTCGGTGGATTCATGCACCTGGACATTGCGGGTGCCGGCGCGCTTCAGCCGTTCGATGATCGGCGCGAGGCGTTTGCGGTCGGTGTCGTAGGCGTGCACCTGGCCCTTGTTGTTCATCGCCGCCGACATGGCGAGCGTCTTGCCGCCACCGCCGGCGCAATAGTCGAGCACCTGTTCGCCTTCCTGCGGAAAGGCGAGATCGGCAACGATCTGCGAGCCTTCGTCCTGGACTTCGAACCAGCCCTTCTGAAAGGAAAGCTCCGCCGTCACGTTCGGCAGGCGCGAGGCGCCTTCGCCGGCCGGAATGCGAATGCCGTTGCGGGCGATCGTCGCCGGTTCGGCGCCGCTGCGCTCCAGCGCCTTCAGCACCTTGGCGCGCGAGGCCTTCAGCGTATTGGCACGCAGGTCGAGCGTCGGCCGGCCGGCGAGGGCCTTCGCTTCATCGAGCCAATCGTCGGAGAAGTTTTCCTCGAAGGAGGCCTGGACCCATTCGGGAATGTCGCCCTGGATGTGGGCTGCGGCGTCTTCGAGGCGGCGCGTGGCGAAGGCTTGCGCCATCTCGGCTGACGGCATCTCAGGCGCAAATTTGTCGCCGTCGAGTTCGGCAGCGAGCGCTTCCGGGGTGAAGCCCCATTGCCGGTACATCACGGCATGGCCGAGCGCCGACGCGCTGTCGCTGTCCATCAGGAAGGCGTGCGAGAGTTTCATGCGAAGGGCGTCGTAGACGATGTTGCCGATCGCCGAGCGATCGCCGGATCCGGCGAAGCGATGGGAGAGGCCCCAATCCTTGAGCGCGTCGGCGACCGGGCGCTTCCGCTTTTCGATATCCTCAAGAACCTCAATGGCTCCAGCGAGCCTGCCGCCCAAACGCATCTTCGATCAACTCCTTTTTCGCCGTGGTAACGGCGATGGCATCGAAGAGCAAGACGGCGGAGAAGATTAACCGCCGAGAATGGTCTTTCTCAAGTAAACCCACCCGACGATCGGTCGGATGGCAGTATTTCAAAAATCAGGAATTGATGACGCGATAACAGATGCTGGCGTGGCCGGAGCGGATCATGCCGATCTGCGAGGCTGCAGCCTTGGAAAGGTCGATCACGCGGCCACGAATGAATGGCCCACGGTCGTTGATCCGAACGATCACGCTCTTGCCGTTGCGCTTGTTGGTGACCTGAACCTTGGTTCCGAACTTCAGGCTGCGGTGGGCGGCGGTCAGGCGGGCGGCATTCATGCGCTCGCCGGAGGCGGTCTTGGAGCTCAGCGCGTACCAGGACGCGCCGCCGCAGCCGGCGCCGGCTGCATGGCTATCGGAAACGGAAACGAGACCGATAGCGGTCGTGAACAGCGCTGCAGCGGCAGCAGCCTTGATCTTCGCTGGCGTCAACTGGCGATCCCCTCGGTCAAATGGTTGAATAAAAATCTTCTGGGAACCGCTAATTGGGGCGAAAAATGGCGAAAACGTGCTTCAACCATTTACGATCTATTAGGATTTATTAAAAAATGACGAAAATTCAAAAACGAAGATTGTTTGAAATAGTTTAAATGGAGCCAGGAAGTTCTTTGGAATCAGCGGTTGAACGCTCACAGCCTTCCGCACGCAGGCGCAACTCAGTGGTAAACGAAAAATTTTATTAAAAATTTCGAATTGGACGAAATTTCCGGAATCCGGATGGTCGAAAACTCGTTACTAGCGCACAGGTTGTATTCAATTCGTCAAGTATCGAATGAATATCCAGAGAAAGTCACAATTCTGGCGGCGCTGCCGCCGCCATTACTGATGGACTGACTATCGGCTTTCTATAAGCATTTCGGGTTATGTTATTGATTGAGCGCCGAGTTGCGTTTCAGGCGTTGCGCCATGTGCCGGATTGCCAGAGCTGCGCAAGCGAAACGCGATAATCCGGATACGCGAACTCGAAACCGGTGGCGCGCATGCGGGCGTTCGATACCCGCTTGTTCTCGCCATAGAAGGAGCGGGCCATCGGTGACAGCTCCGCCTGCTCGAAGGGAATTTCCGGCGGCGGTTCGACGCCCATCAGCCGCGCGGCCTCAAGCACCACGTCCTGTGGTGGCGCCGGCTCGTTGTCGGTGATGTTGAAGACGCCGCTCGTGCCGTTGTTGGCGAGGAACAGGGTGGCCGCGCCGATATCTTCGACCCGGATGCGGTTGAACACCTGCCCAGGCTTGATCAGGCGCCGGGCCGTGCCGTTTGCGAGATTGCAGAAGGCGTTGCGTCCGGGGCCGTAGATGCCGGCAAGCCTCAACACGGCAACCGGAATGCTCTGCTTCGCGCCGAAGGCGATCCAGGCATCCTCCGCCTCCACCCGCTCGACCGAGCGGGCCGAGACCGGTTTGCGCAGCATGTCCTCGGTGACCCATTCGCCGCCGTGGTCGCCATAGACGCCGACGGTCGAGAGATAACCGATCCACTTGAGGTTCGGCGCCAGTTGCGCGAGATCCGGGCTGGAAGGGCGAAACATTGGATCGCCGTCGCGGCCGGGCGCGATCGACTGGATCAGGTGCGTCGCCTGGCCAAGCGCAGCAGCGAGTTCGCCGGAGACCGTTTCGCCGTCGAAGAGGATCGGGCGGATGCCGGCCTTTTCAAGCTTCGTTGCCTTCTCCTCGGTGCGGGTGGTGCCGACAACGCTTGTCGCCGTCGGGGCCATGGTCCGCGCGATTGCCATACCGGAGTAACCGGCGCCAAGGATCAGGACTTGCATCGGCTCACTCCCGCCATTTGCCATTCGTTGAGGACGTCTTCGTCGGTCTCTGGCTCGCATTGTTCGGCAAATTCCGCAAGCGCCGCCGGCGCGACCAATCGTGACAGCGCCCAGACCGCCATCGCCCGCACCACGGGCGAGGTATCGCCGATGCGCGCCCTGACCGCAGGCACGAGCGCCTGGTCGCCGGAGTTTCCGGCGGCGATCAGCACGTTGCGCACGAAACGGTCGCGGCCGATGCGCTTGACCGGCGAGCCCGAGAACAGGCTGCGGAAGGCCGGGTCGTCGAGGCCGAGCAAAGCTTCCAGCGATGGCGCCTTCAGGTCCTCGCGCGCCTTCAGCTTCATTTCGGAGGCTGCCTGCGCGAACTTGTTCCAGGGGCAGGCGGCGAGACAGTCGTCGCAGCCATAGATGCGGTTGCCCATCAACGGGCGCAGCTCCGGGTCGATTGGACCCTTGTGCTCGATGGTCAGGTAGGAAATGCAGCGCCGCGCGTCGATCTGATAGGGCGCAGGAAAAGCGCCGGTCGGGCAGGCATCGAGGCAGGCGCGGCAGGAGCCGCAATGGTCGCGCTCCGGCTCGTCGATGACGAGGTCCGCCGTGGTGAACAAGCTGCCGAGAAACAGCCAGGAGCCGAATTCGCGACTGACGAGATTGGTGTGCTTGCCCTGCCAGCCGAGGCCGGCCTTCTCCGAGAGTGGTTTCTCCATCACCGGGGCGGTGTCGACAAAGACCTTGACGTCCTCGCCGGCGCGCGCGGCGAAGCGGGTCGCGACTTCCTTGAGCTTGCCCTTGATGATGTCATGATAGTCGCGGTTCTGGGCATAGACCGAGATCGCGCCGCGATCGGTCTTTTCGAGAATCCCGCGCGGATCGTCTTCCGGCCCGTAATTCATCGCGAACATCACCACCGAGCGCACGTCGCTCCAGAGCGTGCGCGGATCGGAGCGTCGCTCGGCAGTCTCGGCCAGCCAGTCCATCGTGCCGTGGAAGCCGTCGTCGAGGAAGTCCTGGAGCCGAGCCGGCGCCTCGGGAATGGCGTCAGGGCGGGTGATGCGACAGAGATCGAAGCCCTTGTCTGCCGCCTCGGCTTTCAGGAATTCGGTCAGCTTCAGCCGCCGTCGATCCCCATTGTCAGCCTTGGCAGCGATGCCGGGCACGGATTCATCCTCAGAAGTCGAGGTCCGCATAGTGCGGAACCGGAGTCACGCCGCGCACACGCTCGGCAAGCAGCGGGCGGAAGGAGGGGCGGGACTTCAGCCGCTGGTACCACTCCTTGGCGGTCGGGGCATCCGACCAGTCGATCTCGCCGAGATAGTCGAGCACGGACACCGTCGCGGCCGCGGCGAGATCCGCATAGGAGATGCGGTCGCCGGCAAGCCAGGTGCGCGAACCGGCGAGCCAGGAGAGATACTTCATATGCTGGCGGATATTGGCGCGCGAGGTGCGCAGGACCTTGCTGTCGGGCGCGCCGCCGCCCTGGTCCGGTGTCATTTGCAGCTTGAAGATCCGCTCGCGCACCAGCGGCCGCGTCACGTCCGCTTCCATCTTGTGCAGGAACCACTCGACCAGGCGGCGGATTTCCGCCCGCTGGAACGGGTCCTCGGCCAGAAGCCGGCGATCCCGCTTCATGATTCCGTTCGTTTCGTCGAGATATTCCGAGATGATCGTGGCGCCACAGAGCGCTCTCATACTGTCGTCAACATAGACCGGTAGCGTCCCGGCCGGGTTCAAGGCCAGGAAGTCGCGCCGGTTCTCCCAGGGCTGTTCCTCGGACAATTCCGTCTGATAGCCATATTCCGAGAGGATAAGGCGAACGAACCGTGAAGCGGAGGACATGGGGTGATGATACAGTGTCGGCATCGATGATCTGGCTTCTCAGAGTCTTTTTGCTGGGGGCGTCAGCGTGGCGGCGCAAGCGTCTGGCCACGGCTCCTGTGATAGAGCTATAGAAATTTGTGGTGGCAAACACAAGCGAATCAGCCTTTTCCTCCCACTCCAAAACTTGTCAGGAAAATCTCATATATGGCGGATCAATCGATCATCAGCGCGCTTGTCCTCGGACTCATCGAGGGCTTGACGGAGTTTATCCCTGTTTCGTCGACGGCGCACGTCCTCCTTGCCGGCCACTTCCTCGGCTTCAGGTCGCCGGGCAACACCTTCGCCGTCCTCATCCAGCTCGGCGCCATTCTGGCCATCCTGCTCGTCTATTTCCAGAAGCTTCTGTCGATCGCGCTGGCGCTGCCGACGAGCATCAAGGCGCGCCGCTTCGTCCTGTCCGTTTTGATCGCCTTCCTGCCGGCGGCCGTCATCGGCGCAATCGCCCATGATTTCATCAAGACGGTGCTGTTCGAAACGCCGATGCTCATCTGTGTCGTGCTGATCGTCGGCGGCTTCATCCTCTACGCGATCGACCACCTGCCGCTGAAGCCGCGCTACACTGACGTCATGGACTATCCGCCGTCGCTGGCGCTGAAGATCGGCCTGTTCCAGTGCCTGGCGATGATCCCCGGCACCTCGCGTTCCGGCGCGACGATCGCCGGCGCCCTGCTGATGGGGACCGACAAGCGCTCGGCCGCGGAGTTCTCGTTCTTCCTGGCGATGCCGACCATGCTCGGCGCCTTCACGCTGGACCTCTATAAGAACCGCGACGCGCTCTCCTTCGACGATTTCACCCTGATCGCCGTCGGCTTCATCGCGGCGTTCGTCGCCGGCATCTTCGTCGTGCGTTCGTTGCTCGATTTCGTCTCGCGGCGCGGTTTCACGCCCTTCGCCATCTGGCGCATCGTCGTCGGCACGGCCGGCCTGATCGGCCTCTGGTTGCTCGGCTGATCTCGGGATCAACGATCTCAAATGAAAAAGGCGCGTTCTGGACGCGCCTTTTTCTTTGACCTCAGTCTTCTTCGAACTCGGATAAGGCCTCAAAAACAAAGCCGCGTGCGTCTCAAGGTGAAACGCACGCGGCCACTGGCCCCCGCCAATAACTCTAACTATGCCCTTCCAAAGCAATTCCAGGAAAAGCGCGAAGCCGCTTTCCGTCCGGAAACGCCTGATCTAAAGGGCGCCGGCCTTAGTTGCCGGAAAGATCGATCGATGCCGTCGTGCACGGATCGACGCCATAGGCCGGCGCGCAACCCTTGCCGCTGCTCGCGACCGTGTTCGGCGCGATGAATGAGCCAGCCAGAATGATCAGTGCCGCAGACGCAAAAAAGATTGCGATCGACTTGCCCATGGACGCTATGCCTTTCGAGATTGCTGCTGCCGCCCGCCGTCATGCCTTGCGATCGGGGCGCGAGGCGGTGTTTAGTCGCTGGATATGACATGATCAATATCAGGACATGTTGAATTTGCGGTAAATGCCATTCGCTTTCTTAACTGCGGCAGAACTGCAACGCTGTTGCCTGGATACCACAGCAAACGGCCGCCCGTGGGTACCGGCGGCCGTTCAAAATAAGATGGGCTTTGCGGCGATCAGGCGCCGCGGCCGCTGCGCGTGTACTGGCCCTGCGGGCGATAGCGCACCAGATAGGTCGGCAGGATCGACTCCAACATGGTCGGATCGATGCCAATGCCGGCGAACGTACGTCCCTCGGAAACCGCCTTTGCCGAGACGACATTGTCGGATTTCAGCAACACCACCTGGTCGGGGGTGAGCGGCGGCGTGATGAAGGGGACCATCGACGCGATGCTGCCGATGAAGGTTGCGACGCCGAAGGGCAGCGAGACGAGCGTGCGCTTGCGGTCGATCGTGTTCAGCATGATCTCGAGACAGTCGCGGAAGCTTAAGACATCCGGGCCGCCGAGTTCGTAGATCTTGCCCTTGGTGATCTTGCCGTCGACGGCGCGCGCCACGGCCTCGGCGACATCGGTCACGTAGACGGGCTGGAACTTGGTGTGGCCGCCGCCGATCAGCGGCAGGACCGGCGAGAAGCGGGCCATGTTGGCGAACTTGTTGAAGAAGCCGTCCTCGGGACCGAAGACGATCGACGGACGCAGGATGATCGCGTCAGGCTTCGTTTCCAGGATCGCCGCCTCGGCGCGGCCCTTGCTGCGGGCGTATTGCGACGGCGAGGAAGCGTCCGCGCCGATCGCCGAAATGTGCGTCAGCGTGGCGCCGACGCTACGTGCCGCTTCTGCCACCGCGCGCGCGCCGAAATCCTGGACGGCGTCAAACGTGTTGCGGCCTTTTTCAAACAGCACGCCGACGCAGTTGATGACGTGGTCGGAGCCTTCGACGGCGCGATCGACGGATTTCCGGTACCGCAAGTTCGCCTGGACAAAGGAGATCTGGCCGACATTGCCGAGCGGCTGCAGGTGGCCGGCAAGGTCGGGCCGGCGAACGGCAACGCGAATGCGGTAGCCGCGCTTGGCGAGTGCGCGCACGACATGACGGCCGACGAACCCGGATCCGCCGAAAATCGTCACCAGCGGCGGAAGGTTGGACAAGGTCATGGGAAACGCACTCCTGATCGCAGAGGAAAGAATTGATTGCTACATAGCCCAACAGCCGCGAGAGGTGAAGGCCAATCCACGCGGCTTGTCGGGTCTGTCGGAAGATGGGGATGCCGGGTCGTCAGACGCCTTCGACGACGACCATCTCCGCGTCGGCGACTTCCTGGCGGATCGCGGCGGCAATCTGGTATTCGGGCGAGTTGTAACAGTCGACCGCTGCCTGCAGCGACGGAAATTCGATGACGACGTTGCGCGCGCGCACGCCGCCCTCAAGGCGATGATGTTCGCCGCCGCGCGCGAGAAAATTCGCGCCGTATTTCTCGAAGGCCGGCTTTGCTGCCGTCACATAATCCTTGTAGCGCTCGGTGTCGCGGACATCGACCCGTGCGATCCAGTATCCCTTGGCCATAGTGAGCTCCTCGTCTTGCACCGCTGAAGGCTGACGCGAGACTTACTTCCGGCAAATTTTGATTGAGGTCAAGCGGATCGCGATGGGTTCCTGGCGCCGCCCGCATCAGCGGGCAAGCGCGCCGTTCATTTCCGCGAGAATGGCGCGGGCGGCCGCAAGCGGCTCCGCGGCTGCGACGATTGGGCGCGCGACGACGAGGTGGCTGGATCCGGCCTTCAAGGCTTCGGCCGGCGTCATCACCCGCTTCTGGTCGCCCTTGTCGGCGCCGGCAGGGCGGATACCCGGCGTCACCAGCGCCATGTTCGGTCCGATGATCTTGCGGACCGCTGCGGATTCTTCCGCCGAGCAGACGATGCCGCCCATGCCGGCGGCGCGCGCCTGTTCGGCCCGGCGCAGCACCAGCGTGTGCGGGTCGTATTCGTAGCCGGCATCGATCACGTCCTGCTCGTCCATCGAGGTGAGCACGGTGACGCCGAGGAGGCAGAGATCGGAACCTCTAGCGGCTTCGACGGCCGCCTTCATCGCCTTCGGATAGGCGTGCAGGGTCAACATCGACATGCCCATCTTGACGATGTTCTCGACACCCTTGGCAACCGTGTTGTCGATATCGAGCAGCTTCATGTCGAGGAAGACGTTCTTGCCGCTGGCGGCAAGGTCGCGCGCGAATTCGAGCCCGCCGGCAAAGACCAGCTGATAGCCGATCTTGTAGAAGGAGACGTCGTTCCCGAGCGTCGACACGATCCTCTCGGCATCGGCGATCGTCGGAAGGTCGAGGCCTACGATCAATCTGTCGCGCGCGGTTTCGGTCATCGTCTAGATCCCCTGCCAGTTTTCCATCGGGGTCCAGTCGCATGCGACGGCGCGATCCGCAAGGCGGAAAGCGAAGACGTTGCCGCCGCCACCGCCCTTCTGGTCGGAACTGCGGGCAATCGGCGCGCCGAGCAGCCGGCACTTCAAAAGGGTGCCGACGCCGCCATGGCCGACGAAGGCGATTGGGATCTTGGTGTCGTGCCCTTCGAGGACACGGAACACTGCGTCCGAGATCCGCGTCTGGGCGTCGATCGCGCGCTCCCAGCCCTTAAAACTTTCCGCCGGATGGGCGAAGAACCAGTCGGCCGCCTTCTCGAATTCCGGCGGCGGTAGGAAGCCGGTGGCGGAGCGATCGTTCTCGCCCATGTCATGGTGAATTTCGACCGTCAGGCCGGCGGCATCGGCAAGCAGCTGGGCCGTTTCGATCGCCTTGGTTTCGTCGCTCGAGACGATCCTCCCGAGCGAGCGCACCCACGGCAACGCCGCCGTCAGGGCCGCACGATCGCGGCCAACAGCGGAAAGTCCCCATTGCGGGACGGGCACGTCCGGATCGATCCAGACCTGCGGATGGGTGACGTAGACGCCGAACATCCCGTCAGTGCGCCCGACGATAGACCCAAAGCTGTGCCGGCGGGATGTTGCGCACGACGAAGTCGAGATGCTGGATGCTGTAGCGGTCCGGCATGGCGACGACGGGCGAGAGCGGCCCATAGGAAATCTGCACGACCGGCCGGCCGGCCGGAATGCGCGAGAGCAGGTCGTCGATCAGCTCGACGCGCCGATGCATCGGGAAGTTCAAGAGCGGCACTGCCGAGACGACACTGTCGAAGGTCTGTCCCTTCAGCTCGCCGAGCGTATGTTCCAGATCGAAAGCATCGCCATTGACGAAATTGACGCCGGCGAAGTTGGCCCTGAGCTGGTTATAGAAGTCGGTCGAATATTCGACCGAGACAAGGCTCGATGCGGGCAGGCCGCGTTCCAGAATTGCCTTCGTGATGACACCCGTGCCCGGGCCCAGCTCAAGAACCGGCAGGCCCGAAGCGGGATTGATGACGCTCGCCATTCGGCGCGCGGTTATGGAAGAGGTCGGCAGGATTGCGCCGACAGCCTTGGCATTGCTCATCCATCCCTTGAAAAAGCGAATTTCCTCATCGAACTTCCGTCCGAGCCGTTCCTTCACCTTCACGCGCAAATTCATTGAACCCCTCAAAACCGTCGTCCTCTCCTCATACGGGCCGCCCGCTGTAATCCCGGCTCGCTGATTCGAGCCGGTCCGGGCGGCGGCAATCATAATGTGTCCCCATCTGCGGCAAAAACAAGTCTGTCTGCGCCTGAAAGCGTCGGCTTATCAACAGCCGCCGGATGGATCGATCAACAAAAAACCCGTCACGAGCGGGCGTGACGGGTTGGCATTTCGCGCCGCGTCAGGCCCGGTTACACGCGCATCGGCATGAGCACGTAAAGTGCATCCTCGGCAGCAAGATCGCGAACGAGCGTCGGCGAGCCCGGATCGGCCAGCATGAAAATCGCATCGGTGCCGGTCAGCTGCGAGGTGATGTCGAGCAGATACTTGGCGTTGAAGCCGATTTCGAGCGGGTCGTGGTCGTAGCCGACGGGCAGTTCTTCCGTGGCGCTACCCGAATCCGGATTGTTGACCGTCAGCGTCATCTGGCCTTCGTTCAGCGCCAGCTTGACGGCGCGGCCGCGCTCCGACGAGATCGTCGAAACGCGGTCGACGGCCTGGGCGAAGGACTGGCAATCGACGCGCAGTTCCTTGTCGTTGTTGGCCGGGATCACGCGCTGGTAATCCGGGAAGGTGCCGTCGATCAGCTTCGAGGTCATGACGATCGAACCCATCGTCAGTCGGATCTTGGCGTCCGAGACTTCGACGGTGACGACGAGGTCCGGGTTGTCGAGCAGCTTCTGCAGTTCGCTGACGGTCTTGCGCGGGATGATGATGCCCGGCATGCCTTCGGAGCCGGACGGGGCTTCAACGTCAGCGCGGGCGAGGCGGTGACCGTCCGTGGCGACGGCGCGCAGCTTCAGTTCGCCCTTGCTCTCGACGGTGTGCACGAAAATGCCGTTGAGATAGTAGCGGGTTTCCTCGGTTGAGATCGCAAACTGGGTGCGATCGATCAACATCTTGAGGTCGGTCGCCTTGAGGCGGAAGGAGTGCGAGAAGCTGCCGGCGGTGAGATCCGGGAAGTCGGACTGCGGCAGGCACTGCAGCGAGAATTTCGAACGGCCCGAGGCAACGGTCATCGCCGTGCCCTCGGCATTGGTGGCGAGCAGCACTTCCGAACCGTCAGGCAGCTTGCGCACGATGTCGTAGAGCAGATGCGCCGGCACCGTGGTCGCGCCCGACTGTTCCACCTGCGCCGGTGTCGCCTCGGTGATTTCGAGGTCGAGGTCGGTCGCCTTCATTTCGAGGCTCGCACCGTCGGAACGCAAGAGCACGTTCGAGAGGATCGGGATCGTGTTTCGCCGCTCGACCACGCGGTGCACGTGGTTCAGCGATTTCAGGAGGTTGGACCGCTCGAGAGTAATGCGCATGGGATGCCGCTTTCAACCATTGCCCGGCAGACGAGGCGTCCGCCTGAGCGTCAACTGCGAGTGTCCCGGCCGACCGACCGGAAATATGTGGACCGGCAAAATGGCAGAAACAGCGCCCGGAACGCAAGGGGTTTAAGGGCTTCTGTCCCCAGATGCAGCGCGCTGGACCATTGCCTTGCCCTTGCCCTGCCCTGCCGGCTCACTCATAAAGACCGGACCGACGCATCGGTGAGCACGATCAGGACGTTACAGGTGGAAAAGCAGAAGACATCGGAAGCATCGGGCGGGCAGAGAGAGCGTAGCTATCGCCTGCACAATGTCAGCGTTCCGGCCCGGCCCCTCGATGCGGCGCTCTATCTGGTGGCGACCCCGATCGGCAATCTCGGCGACATTACGCTGCGCGCACTGGAAACGCTTGCCGGCGCCGATGTGCTCGCCTGCGAGGACACGAGGGTTACGCGCGTGCTGCTCGACCGCTATGGCATCGTGAACCGGCCCTACGCCTATCACGAGCACAATGCCGACGAAGCCGGCCCCCGGCTGCTTGCAGCACTCGCCGAAGGGCGATCGGTGGCGCTCGTTTCCGACGCCGGAACACCGCTGGTTTCCGACCCGGGCTACCGGCTGGGGCAGCTTGCGATCGAAGCCGGTCATCGCGTCGTGCCGATCCCGGGCGCCTCGGCGCCGCTTGCAGCACTCGTCGGCTCCGGCCTGCCAAACGATGCCTTCCTCTTTGCCGGTTTCCTGCCGACCAAGGACAAGGCGAAACGCGATCGCCTCAGGGAATTAGCGGCCGTGCCGGCGACAATCATGTTCTTTGAATCGCCGCACCGCATCGCCGCGACAGTGGCGGCCGCAGCCGAGGTGCTGGGCGAGGGTAGGCGGGCTGCCGTCTGCCGCGAGCTCACCAAGACCTTCGAGGAGTTCCGCCGCGGCACGCTCGGCGAGCTTGCTGCACATTATGGAGAAGCTGGCGCCGTCAAAGGCGAGATCGTGCTCGTCATCGGGCCGCCGGATGCCGCACCCGAGCCGGAAGCGGCCGATGTCGACGCCCTGCTGCTGAGCCTTGTCGCCGACATGCCGGCCGGCAAGGCGGCGACCGAAGCCGCCCGCCAGACGGGCGTGCCGCGCAAGGAGCTCTATGACCGGCTGCTGCAGCTGAAGAAGCGCCATGACGGCTGACGGCAGCGACCGGCGGAAGCTGAAAGCGCTGAGGCGGGGGCAACTCGCCGAATACCGCGCGGCGCTCTGCCTGCTGCTGAAGGGCTACCGCATCGTCGCCATGCGCCATCGCACCAAGCTCGGCGAGATCGACATCATCGCCCGGCGCGGCGATCTCATTGCCTGCGTCGAGGTCAAGGCGCGCCGCTCGGCCGAGGACGGCGTATTCGCGGTGACGGCCACGGCGCAAAAACGCATTCGCGCTGCGAGCGATCTCTGGCTGGCCAGGCAACCGGACTTCAACAGGCTTTCCGTGCGCTACGACATCATCACGGTGACCCCTTGGGGCTGGCCGCGGCATCTGCCGGATGCCTTCTGAACCGGCGCGGGATGAGGGAAAATGATTGCGGTGTTCCGCCCGCATCCCGCCTTGGAACAAAATCGCGAATTTGTAATCGTTCCGACATAAAAGCGTTACGGGCCTGTCATTGAACGTCACTAGTCCAAGCCATCCGCAACCCGGTGGAGAGGGACCAAGTCATGTTCAAGAAGTTTTCATTCGCAGCCCTTAGCTTCGCTTTTTCCGCGACGTCATCATTTGCCGCGACCAATATCACCTGGTGGCACGGCATGGCCGGCCGCAACGGCGAAGTCATCAATGAAGTTTCCAAGAAGTTCAACGAAGCCCAAAGCGCCTGCGCGCTGACCCCGGTTTCCAAGGGCACTTACGAGGAAGCGCTCGCTTCCGGCATCGCCGCATTCCGTTCGGGCGAACAGCCGAACATCCTGCAGGTCTTCGACGCCGGCGCCGCCACGATCATCAACGCCAAGGGCGCGGTCATTCCGGCCGAAGACCTGATCATCAAGGCTGGCCACAACTTCGACCGCAACGCCTTCATTGACGGCGTGCGCTACTTTTACGCCGACAGCGAGGGCAAGTTCGTCGGCATGCCGTTCAATTCCTCCGCGCCGATCATGTACATCAACGACGAGGCCCTGAAGAAGGCCGGCGTCGAAGCGCCGAAGACCTGGGAAGAGTTTGAAGCGGTTGCCCCGAAGCTGAAGGAAGCCGGCTACATCCCGCTCGTCCAGTCGCAGCTCACCTGGCAGTTCACGGAGAACTTCTTCTCCCGCAACAACATCCAGTTCGCCACCAACAACAACGGCTATGACGCCGTCGTCGACACGCAGCTGAAGGTCACCGACCCGAACCTCATCATGATGTTCGACAAGCTCAAGGCCTGGAAGGACGAAGGCTACTTCGCTTTCTACGGCGCCGGCTGGAACGACAACCAGAAGGTCTTCGAAGAAGGCAAGGCTGCGTTCTGGATCGGTTCGTCGGGCTCCTTCGGCGGCCTGCAGAAGACGGCGCAGATGCCGTTCTCGGCAACCTTCCTGCCCTATTGGGGCTCGATCAAGGGTGCCGGCACCAATTCTTTCATCGGCGGCGCGGCACTGTTTGCCATGTCCGGCAAGTCGGATGAAGAGAACAACTGCGTTGCCGACTTCTTCCAGTTCCTGACCTCGCCGGAAATCCAGTACTTCTACCACAAGGCCACCGGTTACGTTGCCATCACCAAGGCAGCCTACGAGCTCGCCCAGAAGGACGGCTACTACAAGGAAAAGCCGGTTGCTGAAGTCGGCATCAAGCAGCTGCTGCTGCCGGCCGGTGACTGGTCGAAGGGCTACCGCCTCGGCTTCTACCCGCAGATCCGCGAAATCATGGAACGCGAATACGGCCGCATCTTCTCGGGCGAAACGACCGTCAAGGACGCTTTCGACACGATCGAAAAGGAAGGCAACGAGCTGCTCGCTCGCTTCGCCAAGACGGCCGGCTGATCTCCATGTCGACCGCGACAGATCTCCTCCCCGCCTCGCGGGGAGGAACCGGAACCCAAACCGGCGGGCGTCGCTTCGGCGCCTTCCGGTTTTTCGGTGGCCAGTCGAAGAGCGGAGGAGAAGGCGTTGCCAAGCGCGTTCAGTTCTCCTCGCCGTTCCTGCCCTACCTCTTCCTCGCGCCACAGCTCGCGATCATCTTCATCTTCTTCTACTGGCCGTCGGTTCAGGCGATCCAGTCGTCCTTCTATCTGGAAGACCCCTTCGGCTTCGGCTCGACCTTCGTCGGCATGACGAACTATACCGACGTGCTGAAATCGGGCGAGTATCTCGGAATCGCCCGCTTCACTGCCGTCTTCACGGCGCTCGTCACCTTCTTCGCGCTGTCGATCGGCTTGCTGCTCGCCGTCAAGGCCGATGGCGTCATCCGCGGCAACGCCGCCTACAAGACGCTGCTCATATGGGTCTATGCCATCGCGCCGCCGGTCGCCGGCCTCATCGGCATGATGTTCTTCGACCAGCATATCGGCCCGATCGTCGAACTCGCCCGCTGGTTCGGCTGGGACATCAAGGTCGGTCTGAATTACTTCGACACCGCCTTTTCCATGGTGGTCGTCTCCGTCTGGAAGCAGATCCCGTATAACTTCATCTTCTTCCTCTCGGGCCTGCAGGGCATCCCGGTCTCGGTGCGCGAGGCGGCGGCGATCGATTGCCGCTCCGGCTTCCGCCGCTTCTGGACGGTGATCCTGCCGCTCTTGGCGCCGACCGCCTTCTTCCTGTTGATCATCAATGTCACCTATGCGCTGTTCGATACCTTCGGCGTCATCGACGTGATGGTGAAGGACAAGGCCGCCAACAACCCGATCACCCTTGTCTACAAGGTCTACATGGACGGTTTCCGCGGCAACGATCTCGGCGGCTCTTCGGCCCAGTCGGTGATCCTGATGCTGATCGTCTTCGTTCTCACCATCTTCCAGTTCCGCTTCATCGAGCGGCGCGTGCACTACAACTGAGGCGGCGCCGATGTATCGCACCAAGATTTTCGACCACGTCATCCTGCTCTTCGGCGTCTTCATCATGGTGGCGCCGGTCGTCGTCGCCTTCATGACCTCGACGCACGAGGCAGCCGATATCCACCGCAATGGCCTCAGCCTCACCTGGGGCGGCCATTTCGTCGAGACCTACCAGACGGTCTTGACCCGTCAAGGCGGCTTCACCGGCAAGATCACCGGCTTCAACATGATGCTGAACTCGATGATCCTCGGCTTAGGTTTCGCCGTCGGCAAGATCGTGCTCTCGATGCTCGCGGCCTATGCGCTGGTCTATTTCCGCTTTCCGCTGGCGACCTTCTTCTTCTGGGTAATCTTCACCACGCTGTTGCTTCCGCTCGAAGTGCGCATCCTTCCGTCCTACGAAGTGATGAACACGCTGAAGCTGACCAACACCTACACCGGCCTGATCGTGCCGCTGCTCGCCTCGGCGACGGGTACGTTCTACTTCCGGCAGTTCTTCAAGTCGGTGCCGGACGAGCTGCTTGAGGCGGCGCGCATCGATGGCGCCGGGCCGTTCAAGTTCTTCATCGACGTGCTCGTGCCACTGTCGCGCACCATGATGGCGGCGATCTTCATCATCATGTTCGTCTACGGCTGGAACCAGTACCTCTGGCCCACATTGATGACCACCGACGAAGGCTTCTTCACCCTGGTTCGCGGCATCAAGCAGATCCTGCTTGTCTGGGTCGGCTCGAACATCCCCGACTACAACGAGGCCTTTGCACTGGCGATCCTCGCCATGCTGCCGCCTGTGATGATCGTCGTGATCTTCCAGCGCTGGTTCATCAAGGGCCTGACCGAAAGCGACAAGTAAGCGGAGTGGAGGCGGGACAACTGTCCCGCCCGCTTCTGAAACGGTACCATTTTAACGGAGGCAGCCATGGCGGCCATTACCATCGCCGAGGTCTCGAAGATCTATCACGGCAATGTCGAGGCGGTGAAATCCGTCTCGATCGATATCGAGGACGGCGAGTTCATCGTGCTGGTCGGCCCGTCCGGCTGCGGCAAGTCCACGCTTTTGCGCATGGTCGCCGGGCTCGAGACGATTTCGAAGGGCACGGTGACCATCGGTTCGCGCGTCATCAACGACGTCGATCCGGCCGAGCGCGACATCGCCATGGTCTTCCAGAACTATGCGCTCTATCCGCACATGACCGTCTACGACAACCTCGCCTATGGCCTGAAGAACCGCAAGACGCCCAAGGCCGAGATCGATGCCCGCGTCGCCGAAGCCGCGCGGATGCTGGAAATCGAGCCCTATCTCGCGCGCAAGCCGCGCGCCCTTTCCGGTGGCCAGCGTCAGCGCGTCGCCATGGGCCGCGCGATCGTGCGCAAGCCGGCGGCCTTCCTGTTCGACGAGCCGCTCTCCAACCTCGACGCCAAGCTGCGCGTCTCGATGCGCGGCGAGATCAAGCGCCTGCAGAAGCGCCTCGGCACGACCTCGCTCTACGTCACCCACGACCAGCTCGAAGCGATGACGCTCGCCGACCGGCTGGTGGTGCTGAACGGCGGCCGGATCGAGCAGATCGGCCGTCCGCTCGACGTCTACCACCGTCCGGCCTCGACCTTCGTCGCGAGCTTCATCGGCTCGCCGGCGATGAACCTGATCAAGGGCCAGATCGAGGGCGGCAGCCTGCAGATCGGCCTCTACAGGATTGAGCTTGGCAGCCGCGCCCCGGTCGAAGGCGCTGTGACCGTCGGCCTGCGCGCCGAGGACCTCCGGCTTGCCGGTGTCGGCGAGGATGCGATGCTGTTCCAGGTCGACTATGTCGAGGAGCTCGGTGCTCAGCGGCTCGTGCACGGCACCATCGAGGGCCAACCTCTGACGATAGCGCTCTCTCCGGAAATGCCGCTTTCCGGTGATCTCGCCGTGACGATTGCCGTCGACCGCCTGCACTTCTTCTCGCCCGAAACCGGCAAGCGGCTGGAACGGGGCACGTCTTTTGCCGGTGATGCACCGGCGCAGAACCTTCGGCTGGAGACGGCATCGTGATCCATGAAGCCGTTGAGCAGCTTGCCGTTCCATCGCTCGAACTGCGTGCAGGATTTGCTTCGATGCTGCGCACCATTGCGGCCCATGACGCCGCCATGGCCGCGCGACCGGAAATGAACAGCATCGAGGTCGGCGCCGCGCCGTCCTCGACCGCGCCGCTCGCCTTTCCCTTCACCGTCGCTGCCTGGAACCTGGAGCGCTGCCTGTTCGCACCGGAAAGTGCTGGACATCTCGCAGCAACCAAGGCCCCAGTCGTGCTGCTATCGGAAATGGACAACGGCATGGCCCGCACCGGCCAGCGCCATCCGACCGCCGAAGTCGCTGCTATACTCGGCATGCAATATGCCTATGGCATCGAATTCATTGAGATGGGCCTCGGCTCCGATACCGAGCGCGCGTTCTGCGAGGATGATTTCAACGCCAGGGGCTTTCACGGCAATGCGCTGATGGCTTCGGTGCCGCTCGGCCGGCCCTTCATGCTGCGCCTCTGGGGCGAGCGTCTCTGGTTCACCGATGGCGAACAGCCGCGTCTCGGCGAGCGTTTCGCGATCGGTGCCGTTATCGAGACCGAGTCAGGCCCCTTCGTCGCCGTCTCCACCCATCTTGAAAGCGCGACGACCGCGGCCTACCGCGAACGCCAGGTCAGGGAATTGATCGATGCGCTCGACGAAGCCTTTCCCGGTCTGCCGGTGCTGATCGGCGGCGATCTCAACACCGGCAACCATGCTGGCGGCGACTTCGAAGCCGAAGGGCTCTTTGCGATGAGCGCTGCCCGCGGCTTCACCCGTCACGGTGGACCACTTGAGGTGATGACCACCCGGCCGAGCCTGATCACCCGTTGGCCGGAGCGCGCGATGAAGCTCGACTGGTTCCTCGCGCGCGGCCTGAAGATCGGCGAAACCAGGATCATTCCCTCGCTCGATGAAACCGGCCGGCCGCTTTCGGATCACGATCTCATCACCTGCGTGGTCGAAGGCTTCGAATAGGCTCAGCTCTCCTTGCCTAAGGCACGCCCGCATTCTACATGTCGAGGGCTTTTCCAGTGCGGGAGAGGGCAGCGGTTTTCTCGTCCTCTTCCGTTCTGACGATTTGAAATCGATCACGCTTGGCGTGATCCACAGGGGACGGGAAGATGGCGAAAATCGTCAATGTCGGGGTCCAGATGGACCATGTGTCGGGCATCAATATTGCGGGTGATTCTACCTTCGCCATGAGCCTCGAGGCACAGTCGCGCGGCTACCGCCTTTTCCACTACACGCCCGAAAAACTGTCGCTGCGCGACGGCAAGGTCTATGCGAGCGTGCAGCAGATGACGCTGCGCGACGTCAAGGGCGATCACTTCACGCTTGGCGAAGCCGAACGCGTCGATCTGTCGACCATGGACGTCATCCTGCTCCGCCAAGATCCGCCCTTTGACATGGGCTACATCACCTCGACGCATCTTCTGGAACGCCTGCATCCGAAGACGCTGGTTGTCAACGATCCGGCCTGGGTGCGCAATTCGCCGGAGAAGATCTTCGTCACCGAATTCGCCGACCTGATGCCGAAGACGCTGATCACCCGCGACCCCCAGGAGATCGCCAGCTTCCGCCAGGAGATGGGCGACATCATCCTGAAGCCGCTCTACGGCAATGGCGGCGCCGGTGTCTTCCATTCGACCCGTGACGACCGCAACCTGTCTTCCCTTCTGGAAATGTTCGGCCAGATGTTCCGTGAGCCCTTCATCGCCCAGGAATACCTGCCGGCGGTACGCAAGGGCGACAAGCGCATCCTGCTCGTCGACGGTGAGCCGGTCGGCGCCATCAACCGCGTTCCGGCCGAACATGATGCGCGCTCCAACATGCATGCCGGCGGTCGGCCGGAGGCGACCGAGCTTACGGCGCGCGAAAGGGAAATCTGCGCCCGCATCGCTCCGGCGCTGAAAGCCCGCGGCTTCCTCTTCGTCGGCATCGACGTCATCGGCGACTACATGACCGAGATCAACGTCACGTCGCCGACCGGCATCCGCGAAGTCAAGAAGTTTGGCGGCGCCGATGTTGCGAGCCTGCTCTGGGACGCGATCGAGCGCAAACGCGCCTGATCCGGCGCTTCCGGTAGAACCTGTCTCCGGATGACGGAGATTGCCGCGGCTTCCGCCCGCGGCTGCGGGGGTGCGCCCTTGCCAACGGCAGCGCGTAGGTCTTGCCTCAGATGTTCCGTAATTGTTCTTGTTTTTGTGCGTGAACCGTGCAAGGCTCCGTCTTGCAACCCAAGGCGGTTGCGGCGCCCGTAATGACGGGACGCCCGGGGCGAGGGAGCAACCATGGTCGCGCGCGTCAGCACGGTCGCATTTCAGGGTATCGAGGGTCTGCCGGTCGACGTTCAGGTGATGATCGCGCCGGGCAAAGTCGGCATGCAGATCGTCGGCCTGCCGGACAAGGCGGTGGCCGAAAGCCGCGAGCGGGTGCAGGCAGCGCTTCATGCTTCGGGTCTGGCGCTGCCGGCCAAGCGCGTCACCGTCAATCTCGCCCCCGCCGATCTGCCGAAGGAGGGCAGCCACTTCGATCTTGCGATCGCGCTCGGCCTGATGGCGGCGCTCGGGGCCATCCCCGGCGATGCGCTGGCGCCCTATGTCGTGATCGGCGAGCTCAATCTCGACGGCACCATTGCCGCCGTTGCCGGCGCGCTTCCCGCCGCCATCGGCGCCAATGCGCTCGGCAAGGGGCTGATCTGCCCGGCCGAAAGCGGGGCGGAGGCGGCCTGGGCAGGTGCGGAGATCGACATTCTCGCGCCGCGCAGCCTGATCGCGATCGCCAATCATTTCCGCGGCACGCAGGTGCTGTCGCGGCCCCAGGCCGCGATCCGCTCGGGCGCTGCCAACCTGCCCGATCTCGCCGACATCAAGGGACAGGAAAGCGCCAAGCGGGCGCTGGAGGTGGCTGCTGCTGGCAACCACAATCTGTTGATGGTGGGACCGCCGGGATCGGGGAAATCGATGCTCGCCGCACGGCTGCCGTCGATCCTGCCGCCGCTCAATCCGGCCGAGCTGCTCGAAGTGTCGATGATCCACTCGATCGCCGGGCAGTTGCCGGGCGGCAAACTCTCGGACCGGCGGCCGTTCCGCACGCCGCACCATTCCGCAACCATGGCCGCCATGGTCGGTGGCGGCTTGCGCGCCAAGCCCGGCGAGGCCTCGCTCGCCCATCATGGCGTCTTGTTCCTGGACGAGTTTCCGGAGTTCACGCCGCAGGTGCTCGACGCACTGCGCCAGCCGCTCGAAACCGCGGAATGCATCATCGCCCGCGCCAATCACCGGGTGAGCTATCCCGCCGCCATCCAGCTCGTCGCCGCCATGAACCCCTGTCGCTGTGGCATGGCCGGCGAGCCCGGACGCAGCTGCGCCCGCGGCCCGCGCTGCATGACCGATTACCAGGCGCGCATCTCCGGCCCGCTGATGGACCGCATCGATATCCGCATCGACGTGCCTGCCGTCAGTGCCGCCGATCTGTTGAAGCCGGCTGCAGCCGAAAGCAGTGAGGTCGTCGCCCGTCGGGTTGCCCGCGCCCGTGCCCTGCAGACCGACCGCTTCGCTGCCCTCGGTCATCCGGAGTTAACGAGCAACGCCCGGTGTTCGACATCGATGATCGAGAAGATCGCCGAGCCCGACGCGGCCGGCCTGCAACTCCTCCGGGATGCCGCCGAGAAGATGAAATTTTCTGCGCGCGGCTATCATCGTGTGCTGAAGGTCGCACGCACGCTCGCCGATCTCGATGGCGCGCAGACGGTCGGCCGCATCCATCTGGCCGAAGCGATTTCCTACCGCATTGCCGGCGAGAGGCTGCAGGCGGCGGCGTAGAGGTCGGTTCGAAACAAAAGGGCGCCGCGAGGCGCCCTTTCCTTTCGTGGGAGAAGGCTTGTCGATCAGCCGCCGAGGCCTTCAAACAGCGCGGTCGAGAGATAGCGTTCGGCAAACGACGGGATGATGACGACGATGGTCTTGCCGGCGTTTTCTTCGCGCTGGCCAACCTCGATCGCCGCCGTCAGTGCTGCGCCGGCGGAGATGCCGACCGGCACGCCTTCGAGCCTGGCGACGAGGCGAGCAGCCTCGATCGCTTCGCCGCTGTTGACGGTGACGATCTCGTCATAAACGGAGGTGTCGAGGATCGCCGGCGCAAAGCCCGCGCCGATGCCCTGGATCTTGTGCGGGCCCGGGTTGCCGCCGGAAAGCACAGGGGACTCTTCCGGCTCGACCGCGATCACCTTGATCGAGGGTTTGCGCGCCTTCAGCACCTGGCCGGCACCGGTAATCGTGCCGCCGGTGCCGATGCCGGACACGAAGATGTCGACAGCACCTTCGGTGTCGTTCCAGATTTCCTCGGCGGTCGTCTTGCGGTGGATTTCCGGGTTGGCCGGGTTCTCGAACTGCTGCGGAATGATGGCGTCGGGCAGCGTCTCGACCAGTTCCTGCGCCTTGGCGATCGCGCCCTTCATGCCCTTGGCACCTTCCGTCAGCACCAGCTCGGCGCCAAAGAGGGCCAGCATCTTGCGGCGCTCGACCGACATCGTTTCCGGCATGGTGAGGATCAGCTTGTAGCCCTTGGCGGCGGCGACGAAGGCGAGCGCGATGCCGGTGTTGCCCGAGGTTGGCTCGATCAGGGTCGTGCGGCCGGGAGTAATCTTGCCCTGGGCTTCCAGGCTCTCGATCATCGCCACGCCGATGCGGTCCTTGACCGAGGCGATCGGGTTGAAGAATTCGAGCTTGGCGAGCAGGTTCGCCTTGACGCCCTTCTCCTTGGCAAGCTTGTCCAGCCGCACGATGGGTGTATCGCCGATCGTCTCCGTGATCGAGGAATAGACGCGGCCGCGGCCGGGCTTGCGTGTGTCGGACATGGGTTTCTCCCTTGGGCGTGAACTGTCAGCTATGAGAATAGGAACAATGACTGCTCAATTCCAGAACGACAAACACGCAGCGACGATTCGCCGGAGGAAAAAGCACCGGCGAAGTTGTTGTTCAGGAAAAGTTTTTTCAGCTCGCGCGGACGGCGATATAGGCGGCCGTTCCCGCCAACACGCTGGCTGCGACCCGGTTCAGTGTTCGGAGCGCCTTTGGCTGCTTGAGCAGCAGACGTGCGCGCGCCGCGAGCAGCATATAGGGAACCAGCACGGCCAACAGCACCAGGAAGGTTGCCGTCAGCAAAAGGCCGTAGTCGCGGGGGCCGATGTCTGCGATGTCGATCAGCGTCGGCACCAGCGCCACATAGAACAGCATCGTCTTCGGGTTGCCGAGGGTGACGAGCAGGCCGGACAGGAAGGACATCACCGGACTCGTCGACGGCTTCGCTTTGATATCCTCGGGCAGCAGCCCCGCGGTCCAGAGTTTCCAGGCGATGTAGCCGAGATAGAGGACGCCTGCAAATTTCACGACCAGGAAGACCGTGGTGAAGGTCTGGGCGATCAGCGCCAGCCCGAGCACGACAGCCGTCAGGTAGATAATGTCGCCGAGTACGATGCCAAGACCCATGAAGAAGGTTTCGCGGAAACCGGAGCCGAGCGCACGGGCGACGAGCGCCGTCACGCCGGGACCCGGTATGGCCGCAGCGATGAAGAGTGCGCCGCTATAGGCAACGAGAGCCGCGAGCGTCATGGACATTCCTTCCGATGGTGATGCCGATTTCTAGCGCAGACGGACAAAAAAGGGAAATCAAGGAACGACGACCGATAGGCGCCTGACGACAAAATTGATCGGGTGACAAGTCTGGCGTTGTCCGCCGACGCGGGATCGGTAGAGCTTGCAGAAAACGAGCGAAAGGCGCCTCTCCATGCCCGAGTTGAAAGATATGATCGGCTTTGCCCTCCTTGCTCTCGGCATGGTGCTGACGCCGGGGCCGAACATGATCTACCTGATCTCGCGTTCGATCAGCCAGGGGCCGGGCGCCGGATTGATCTCGCTCGGCGGCGTTGCGCTCGGTTTCGTCGTCTACATGATTTCGGCCGCACTCGGCATCACCGCGCTGCTTCTCGCCGTTCCCTTTGCCTATGATGCGCTGAGAATTGCCGGCGCCGGCTACCTTCTCTATCTCGCCTGGCAGGCTGTGCGGCCTGGCGGGCGTTCGCCGTTTCAGGTCCGCCATCTGCCGAAGGATGGGCCGAAGAAGCTGTTCGTCATGGGGTTTCTGACGAGCCTGCTCAATCCCAAGGTGGCGGTGCTCTATCTCTCGTTGCTGCCGCAGTTCATCCGGCCGGAACTCGGCAATGTGCTCGGCCAGTCGCTGGTCTTCGGGTCGATTCAGATCATGACCAGCGTTACCGTCAACGCGATGATCGCGCTTGCCGCCAGCGGCATCGCGGCCTTCCTCGCCGGGCGACCGCTGTTCATGGTGGTGCAGCGCTGGGCCATGGGTACGGCGCTTTTCGGCTTCGCGCTGAGCATGGCATCGGAGGCGCGGCGTTAATCCGCGCTTTATCGACCAGGGACTATTCGAAGACCGGCCGCATGAAGCTGCGCTCATAGCTGACGATGCAGCGCGTCTTCTCGGCATAGGCGAAGGCTTCCTGGCATTCCGGATCCGCGGCCATTTCCTGGCGGTAGCTTTCATAGGCCGCAAGGCTCGGAAAGCTGAAGAGCGCGAGCGCGATGTTGTTTGCCCCTTCATGCGGCATGAAATAGCCGTGATGCGTGCCGCCGAGACGGTTGACGAGCGGAATCCAGAGCTTGGCATAGTGCTCGAACTCGGCGGCCTTGTAGGGGTCGATGACGTATTTCAGGTAGCAGGTGATCATGCGGTTCTCCCTTCGCGCTCCCGCTTGATAGAAGAGGGCAGGCGAAGTTTCCAGCCGAGATTCATGCCGGCGGCGGCAATGAGGATGGCGATCGAGCCGAGGATCTGGATCGGTTGCAACTGATGGCCGAAGGCGATGCGATCGACGACGATGGCGGCGATCGGGTAGACGAAGGAGAGCGCGCCGGTCATATGCGTCGGCAGTCGCTGGATCGCGCCATAGAGCAGCACATACATCAGCCCCGTGTGGACGATGCCGACCGTGACCAGGATCGACCATTGCGCGGCACCAGACGGGGCGGGCGCCGCGAGCGCCATCGGCGCCAGCATCAAGGTGCCTGTGATCACCTGGATCAGCGCGATCAGATGCGGCGGCGTACCCTTGAGCAGCTTCGTCGCGATCGCTGCGATCGCGTAGAAGAAGGCCGCGCCGATCGCCAGCGCAACACCCGTCAGATAGCTTTCCGGCGCGAAGCCGTGGCCGGGTTTGGCCGAAATGATCGCCAGCATGCCGGCAAACGAGACCGACAGCCAGAAGATCTTGGTGGCCGTGATCTTCTCGCCGAGGAAGAGCGCACCGAGCCCCAAGAGCATGAAGGGCTGGGTGTTGTAGACCATCGTCGCGATCGAGATCGAGGCGTGGGAATAGGCGGCGAAGAGCAGCAGCCAGTTGACGACGATCGCGACGCCGCCGACGATCGAAAGCAGCAGCATCCGTCGGCTGAAGTGGCGGCGATCGAACAGACCGAGAAACCAGGCAATGCCGACGAGTGTCACGGCGCCGAAGACACAGCGCCAGAAGACGACGCTCGTCACCGGCTGCCCCGACTTCAGCACGAACCAGCCGATGGTTCCGGAAATCAGCATCGCGGCTGTCATCTCGATGCTGCCGCGTTTGAGTTCGGTATTCATGTTCGCCGCTCCATGTTGGTGATCGGAGAATAGCCGGTGCTTGCAGCCTTTCCCATGGATGAACGAAGGCAATTGTGTTATATTGCCTAATTATCGAAGTTCTGTTCGTTACTATGACTTATGGTGCCGTGATGCTGGACGAGATTGACCGACGGATCCTAGACATTCTGGCAGCCAATGCCCGGGTATCGCTGAAGGAGCTGGCGCAGGAGGCAGGCCTTTCCTCGCCGAGTGCTGCGGATCGTCTGCGCAAGCTGGAAGAGCGCGGCGTTCTCGATGGCTTCACCATCGCCCTCAATCCCCAGAAGGTCGGCTATCCCCTGCAGGCGGTCATCCGCGTGCGGCCGATGCCGGGCATGCTGCACATCGTTGAGCGGCTGATCCAGGACACGCCCGAAATCGTAGAATGCGACAAGGTCACCGGCGACGATTGCTTCATCGCCAAGCTCTTCGTGCGCGACATGGCGCAGCTCGACACGATCCTCGACCGGATCGCCGAGAAGGCGCAGACCAACACTTCGATCGTCAAGTCGTCGCCGGTCAAGCGCCGCTTGCCGCCGTTAATTTAAGAGAGCAATTCCAGGAAAAGTGTGAAGCGGTTTTCCGTCCGGAATTGCGTAGACGAGAGCAATTCCAGGAAAAGTGTGAGGCGGTTTTCCGTCCGGAATTGCGTAGATTAAACCCCGGTCGAGCCGAAGCCGCCGGCGCCGCGCGTCGTCTCGCTGGCATTGTCGCTCTCGCGGACAGTCACCTGCGTGACCGGCGCGATCACCATCTGGGCAATGCGCATGCCGCGCTCGATGATGAAGTCTTCGTCAGCGAGATTGATGAGCAGCACCTTCACCTCGCCGCGATAGTCGCTGTCGATGGTGCCGGGTGTGTTGAGGCAGGTGATGCCGTGCTTGAAGGCGAGGCCCGAGCGCGGGCGGATCTGCGCTTCATAGCCCACGGGAACCTCGAAGATGAAGCCGGTCGGAACGAGGGCGCGTTTGCCCGGGGTGAGCATGAGCGGCCGATCGCCGGGAACGGCTGCGCGCAGATCCATGCCGGCGGCGCCTGCCGTCTCATAGGCGGGCAACTCGAGGCCTTCGCCATGCGGCAGGCGAACAAGGTTGAGGGTCGGGCGGGATTCGGATGGGTGCGTGCTCATGACCGCATAAGCCGGGCGGCGGGCGCCTCGGTCAATTGCATAATCGGGGCCGAGCCTGTAAAGGACGCGGCAACTCACAGGATTCTACGACATGGCTGAAACTCTCGCCGAGGCGGTCTCCCGCCGCCGCACATTTGCGATTATCGCCCACCCGGACGCCGGTAAGACCACGCTCACCGAAAAATTGCTGCTGTTCGGCGGCGCCATCCAGCTCGCCGGCGAGGTCAAGGCCAAGAAGGATCGGATCCAGACCCGTTCGGACTGGATGAAGATCGAGCGCGAGCGCGGCATCTCGGTCGTCACCTCGGTGATGACCTTCGAATATGGCGGCAACGTCTTCAACATTCTCGATACGCCCGGTCACGAAGACTTCGCCGACGACACCTACCGCACGCTGACGGCGGTGGATGCCGCGGTCATGGTCATCGACGCCGCCAAGGGTATCGAGCCGCGCACGCTGAAGCTTTTCGAAGTCTGCCGCATGCGCGATATTCCGATCATCACCTTCGTCAACAAGATGGACCGCGAAAGCCGCGATCCCTTCGAGATCCTGGACGAGGTCGAGGAAAAGCTGGCGCTCGACTGCGCGCCCGTCACCTGGCCGATCGGCCGCTCGAAGACCTTCTGCGGCTCCTACAATCTCGCCCACGACACCGTGCGCGGCTCCGACACGCAGGAAATCCCGACCAAAGTCAACGGTCCGGAGATGGCCTCCCATCGCCTGCCGGAAAACGAGCGCGACGTCTTCACCGACGAGCTGACGCTGGCGATCGAGGCCTGCAAGCCCTTCGACAAGAAGGCTTTCCTCGAAGGTCACCTGACGCCGGTGTTCTTCGGTTCGGCGCTGCGCAACTTCGGTGTGCGCGATCTCATCAACGCGCTCGGCGACATCGCACCGCCGCCGCGTGACCAGGTGGCCGATATCCGCACCGTGCACGCCACCGACGACAAGATGACGGCCTTCGTCTTCAAGATCCAGGCCAACATGGACCCGAACCATCGCGACCGTATCGCCTTTGCCCGCGTCTGCTCCGGCAAGCTGGAGCGCGGCATGAAGGCGCGGCTGTCGCGCACCGGCAAGCAGTTGGGCCTCAGTGCCCCGCAGTTCTTCTTCGCGTCGCAGCGCCAGCTCGCCGACACCGCCTATGCCGGCGACGTCGTCGGTATCCCCAACCACGGCACGCTCCGGATCGGCGACACGCTGACCGAGGGCGAGTCGCTGGTGTTCCAGGGCGTGCCGAATTTTTCGCCGGAAATCCTGCGCCGCGTGCGTCTGGAAGATGCAATGAAGGCCAAGAAGCTGAAGGAAGCGCTGCAGCAGATGGCGGAAGAGGGCGTCGTGCAGCTCTTCTCGCCCGAAGACGGCTCGCCGGCAATCGTCGGCGTCGTCGGCGCGCTGCAGCTCGACGTGTTGAAGGAGCGCCTCAGCGCCGAATACGGCCTGCCGGTTTCCTTCGAAATGTCGCGCTTCTCGGTCTGCCGCTGGATCTCGGCTGATCAGCCTGCCGAACTCGACAAGTTCGTCACGGCCCGTCGCGGCGACATCGCCCGCGACCTCGATGGCGACCCGGTGTTCCTGGCGCAGGACAGCTTCTCGCTGCGCTACGAGGCGGAACGCTATCCGGCGATTAAGATGGTCGCGATCAAGGAGTATCACGTCGCCAAGGCGGCGTGATCGATTTCTCGTCCGGCCGGTGCCTGAGGCATCGGCCGGTTTTCCGGCGCCTGCCGCGCCGTGTCGGAACGACTTCCCTAAATCGAAAAATCGAAACGCGGTGACGAGCGATCCAGCATGGCCATGCTCGGGCGAGTGCTCCAAGCTGCAGAGATCGCTTCCGAAAGCGCAGTCATCAAACGCGCGACGTCCTCTCGCGCCGTTTCGTGCATGGCTTCGGCAACGATCAGCGCATGCGCCGTCTGCGGCCGGATCGCCGAATGGCCGCTCTGCCGGTTGGTCCAGCGCCGGGCATGGGCCCGTCCTTCGGCATCCGCGAAGATCACTTCGCCGGGTTCCGGGTTTTCCGTTTCGTCTGCGAAGGTCAGATAGGTCTCGTTGCCGACCGCGCGGCGGACGTGCAGAAAATCGCTGACGTTCGAAAGGTCGAAGACCGCGATGGGAATCGCGGAGGCGAGCGAGGCGGCGTTGCACAGATCGATCAGCGGATGGATCGCCGGCAGGCTGCCTTCTTTCCGGAAGCGCCGGAGCAGCGCCTCGGAGGCGGAGCGATACTGTGTCGGCTTCAGCCCCATCCTGGCAAAGGTTCGGCGCCATGCCTGGATTTCCGGCAGATCGCTTTCCGATCCGGCGCCGAGGCGGTCCTCTGCGATCGCCTGGAAGCGGCGAACATGGTCCTCGACCGAAACTTCGCTGCGTACGTTGTCGATGAAGAGTGCGCCGACGTTGAGCTCCGGGAAGTCGCGCCAGATATCGTCTGCGTGTTGGAAGTGCATGGAGGCCCTCGGATTAGATGCGTTCATTCTGGCTCAAGCCTTCCCTGCCTGAAAGGCGCGCGCTGTCCTTCGGCTGGCGCGGATCTGGGGCACGGTCAGGCCAAGTACGGCGGCGAGCACGCAGCCGATCCCAAGCAACTGATGGGTGCCGACCGGTTCGCCGAGCAGAAGAAAGGCAAAGAGCACGGCAGAGACAGGCGCCAGCGCCGTGAAGACGGAAGCCTCGGTGCCGCTCACCCTTGCGGAGCCGGCATACCAGAGCACGAAGCCCACCACCGTCGGAATGAGCGCATAGTAGAGAACCGCAACGATCGCGCCCTTGTCGATCCGTGCGGCCGAAGGTGCCTCGAAGAGCGCGGGGATGAGGGCGACGGCGAGGCCGAGACCTGCCATCAGCGTCGAAAGGGCAAGCGGAGAGATCTCGGCCCTGACGCGCTTGTTGATGAGGATGAACAGGCCCTCGCAGATGACGGCGCCGAAGATGAGGGCGATGCCGAACGGGGAGTGCGCGGCGCCTTCGCCGGGCTTGAAGACGATGGTAAGCACGCCGGCAGCGGCGAGCACGATCGCCGCAAGCATCCGGCGGTCGGGGCGCTCGCCGAGAAGCAGGATGGCGATTGCGGCGGAAACGATCGGCAGGGTCCCGATCACCACGCCTGCGTCGGTTGCGGACGTCAGGCTCAGGCCGGCGATCAGCAGGGTGGTGTAGCCGACGCTACCGGCACCCGCCTGGGCGATGAGGATCAGCCAGTCGCGCCACCCGAGTTTCGGCCAGGGCGTCTTGGTCAGTCGCATCAAGAGCAGGAACAGCGGGAAGGCGATGGCGAAGCGCAGAGCTGTCGCGGTGAAGGGCGCAAGCCCGGCGGCAATGATCTTGCTGACGATCACCGTGCTGCCGACGAGGATCATCGCCAGCGACAGATAGAGATAGCCCTGAAATTTTTCCGACATGTCCGTTCTCCGTTGCAGTGCCGCGCTGTCGATGCGCAGGTTGAGCAATGCGCCGGAGGGGGAGACGGGTCTTGAACGGAATTGCGGGTGTTACTTCCTGGCCTCGGCATAGGTGCCGGGCGAGAGGCCGTATTTGCTGACGAAGACGCGCGTCATGTGGCTCTGGTCGGCAAAGCCGGCCGCGAATGCGGCCTCTGCCAGCGGTGTGCCTGCGCCGATCAGTCGGCGGGCGAGATCGATGCGGCGCTGGACGATATAGGCATGCGGCGTCAGGCCGACCGCTTTCGCGAAGTTGCGCACCAGCTGGAAGCGGCTGAGCCTCGCCTCGGCGGCGAGGTCGGTAAGCGTGATCGTCGCCGTCGGATCGTCGTCGATCATCGTTTTTGCAGCGGTGACGGTTGCCGGCCTTTCGTGATGCTGGGGTTTCCCGGTGCCAAGAACGTTCGCAAGCAGCAGCAGAAGCTGCTCCTCGCGCCGGATCGTCTCATCCTCTGCTTCGGGACCGGTGATCGCCGTGAACAGTGCCCGGAACTGGTTTGCCGCTTCGGCGTCCTTAAAAGCCGGTGAGGCAAATTCTCCAGCGTCCGAGCGGCCCTGGCTGATATCCGCGGCGGCGGTGGCAATGACGGAAGGATCGAAATAGAGTATGCGCCAGGAACGGCCGGCGTCACCGATCGGTGCGCCGTCGTGCACCTCGCCGGGGTTGACGGTGATCATGTCGCCGGCGCCGGCCTCGACCATGCCGCGGCCGCTGAGCGATTTCTGTGCGCCCTGGTAGATGAGGCCGATGCCGAACTGGTCGTGGGTATGGCGGGCGAAGGAATGGCGCGTTTCCGCCTCCACCGCGTCAATGCCCGCGGTAGCGCTGCGCAGCATCCTGAACTGACCCTTTGCCATCCGCGCGCCGCTCCTTTTACTACGACGTCTTTTACATCGTCCGACCGCATCCCGCTATCGTCCTCAACCTCGCCCAATCGATTGGCGTTTCGCCTAAATTTTATGCATCTAATACAAATGTCAAAACATTAGGCAAATCCTGTTGCGAAAAATGCTGCGCTGCATCATGATCGAGCGATGACGCACCGGGACCTCACCATTCTCGTGATTGACGAGAACGCCATCCGCGCCTCGATCATCGAGGAAGGCTTGCATGAGGCCGGTCATCGCAAGGTCACAGTCATTCACGAGGTCCAGGGCGTCGCGCGCACCATCGACACGCTCAGGCCCGATGTCATCGTCATCGATATCGAAAACCCCAACCGCGACATGATGGAGCATCTGTTCCAGCTCACCCGCACCGTCGGGCGGCCGATCGCCATGTTCGTCGACCGCTCCGATACGGCGTCGATAGAGGCGGCGGTGGAGGCGGGCGTCTCCGCCTATGTGGTCGACGGGCTGAAGAAGGAACGCGTCAAACCGATCCTCGACATGGCCGTCAGCCGCTTTAATGCCTTCAGCCGGCTGCAGCGCGAGCTCGCCGATGCGAAATCGGCGCTGGAAGAGCGAAAGGTGATCGAGCGCGCCAAGGGCATCCTGATGAAGATGCGCGGGCTTTCAGAGGACGAGGCCTTCGCACTGCTGCGCCAGACGGCGATGAACGAAAAGAAGAAGATGTCGGAGATCGCGCAGAGCGTGGTGACGGCCGCGGGCCTGCTGATGTGAGAGCGCGGTTTCCGATGCTGTCGGAAGGAGACACCGGAGTGAACATCATGACGACCATCGACAATTCGCGACCCGGAGCGGCGATGGGTGACGGGCTGCCGGCGCCGGTGAGACTGGGCGGCGAGGGGGCACGGACGATCCGCGCCGGCTTCATTCCGCTGGTCGATGCCGCCGTGCTGATCGTGGCGGCGGAACTTGGCTTCGCGCGCAAGGAGGGGCTGACGCTTGATCTCGTCAAGGATGTCTCCTGGGCCAATGTACGCGACCGCCTCGCCTTTCGTCAGTTCGATATCGCCCATATGCTCTCGCCGATGCCGGTCGCCGCCATGCTCGGCCTCGGCTCCAATCCTTCGCCGACGATCGCCCCTTTCTCGCTCGGGCGCGGCGGCAATGCGATCACGCTTTCCAACCGGCTCTTCGCCCGCATGCAGGAGGAAGGCGCCCTTGGCGAAGTAGAGGATGCGCTCGCCCATGCGCGTGCGCTCGCCGCGGTGCTTGCCCGCATGCGCCAAAGCGGCGAGGCGGCGCCAAGGCTCGGCGTCACCTATCCCTTCTCCTCACACAATTACGAGGTCCGCTACTGGCTTGCCGCAGGCGGCATCGATCCGGACCGCGACGTCAAGCTTGTGGTGGTACCGCCGCCGTTGACCTCGGATGCCCTTGCCGCCGGCGCCATCGATGGTTTCTGCGTCGGCGCGCCCTGGAACATGGTGGCCTCCGAGCGTGGACTCGGGCGCATCGTCGCCGCCAAGCAGGACATTTGGCCATTGGCGCCGGAAAAGGTGATCGGCATGCGGCCCGAATGGGCGGAGAGCAACGCCGAGACCGTATCGCGCCTGCTTCTGGCGCTCGACCAGGCGGCGCGCTGGTGTGATGAGCCGGACAATCGCGGCACGCTTGCCGAACTGCTTGCCGCCCCCCGTTACATCGGTGCCCCGATCGAAATCATCCGCCGGGTTCTCGCCGGAGAGTTCGCCATCGACGCGGCCGGCAACAGGCGTGTGATCGATGATTACTTCGTCTTTCATCGCGACCACGCCAACTACCCCCGTCCCGGCCAGGCGCTCTGGATCTATAGCCAGATGGCGCGCTGGGGACAGGTGCGGCTATCGCCCGAGATGCAGGCGCTGGCGGCTGCCGCCTATCGCCCCGACCTCTATCGCCACGCGCTCGGCGAGGCCGCCGCTCCCGCCGCTCCCGCTATTCGTGTCGAAGGCGAGAGGCCGGGCGAACGCTTCATGGATGGGCACGTTTTCGATCCCGCAGATATCGGGGCCTATGTTCGCACTTTCCCCGTTCGCGCTTTGGCGGAGAGCGTTTCGGTCGAGCAGGAGGGTTGAGGATGGCGCACCATGTTTGTGCAGAATCCCGATGCGGAATGTGTGCACCGCACAATAATTCAGCAGAGTCTACAATAGGCGCATTTATGGGCGCCGCATCTGCATCCGGAAATTACGATTTGAATTCAAACCACTAAGGGGCGTGGCGGCGAACTGGCACGGCCCTTGCTTTTCTAGAAATGCTTCGGTCAACGGCGATTGAAGCTATCTCAAACGCCAGATCGCGTTTGCCAACGACACCGACGTCGCAAGGTTTTTGTTTTCCGAGGGTTCCTCCCGATCCCGGACGCAAGCACCGAGCGGCGTTTTTTTATGTCCGTTATCCGGCCAGCAGAGGAACCTGCGCATGACCAAGTTTTCGACCGGCGGTCTGACCCGCCGAAGCCTGCTGAAGACCACCGCGACCGTTGCGCTCTTCGGCGCGGTCAAGTCGGCCTTCCCATCCGGTGCCTTTGCGCAAGGCTCCGGGCCGGAAACCACCAAGGCCGTGCTCGGCTTCATCGCGCTCACCGACTCGGCACCGCTGATCATCGCCAAGGAGAAGGGCCTCTTCGACAAATACGGCATGACCGAAGTCGAGGTGGTCAAGCAGGCCTCCTGGGGCACGACCCGCGACAACCTGGTGCTCGGCTCCGCCGGCGCCGGCATCGACGGCGCCCATATCCTGACGCCGATGCCCTATCTGATCTCGACCGGCAAGGTCACTCAGAACAACCAGCCGCTGCCGATGGCGATCCTTGCGCGCCTCAACCTCGATGCCCAGGCAATCTCGGTCGGCCAGGCCTATGCCGACCTCAAGGTCGGCCTCGATGCATCCGCGCTCAAGGAAGCTTTCGCCAAAAAGAAGGCCGAAGGTGCCGCCGCCAAGGTGGCTATGACCTTCCCCGGCGGCACCCACGATCTCTGGATCCGCTACTGGCTCGCCGCCAGTGGCATTGATCCCGATAGCGATGTCGAAACCATCGTCGTGCCGCCGCCGCAGATGGTCGCCAACATGAAGGTCGGCACCATGGACTGTTTCTGCGTCGGCGAGCCCTGGAACGAGCAGCTCGTCAACCAGAAGATCGGCTACACCGCCGTCAACACCGCCGAAATCTGGAACGAGCATCCGGAAAAGTCCTTCGCCATGCGCGCCGACTGGGTGGAGAAGAATCCGCGTGCTGCCAGGGCGCTTACCATGGCGATCCAGGAGGCGGCGCAATGGTGCGACGACATGGCGAACAAGGACGAACTGGCGAAGATCGTCGGCAAGCGTAGCTGGTTCAACGTGCCGCCGAAGGACATCGTTGATCGCCTCAAGGGCGAGTACGACTACGGCAATGGCAAGGTCGTCGAACAGAGCCCGCACTTCATGAAGTTCTGGCGCGATCACGCCTCCTATCCCTTCCAGAGCCACGATACCTGGTTCCTCACCGAGAATATCCGCTGGGGCAAGTTTGCGCCCGATACCGACGTCAAGGCGCTCGTCGCCAAGGTCAACCGCGAGGATATCTGGCGTGAGGCCGCCAAGGATCTGGGCGTCACCGACGTGCCGGCTTCCACCTCGCGTGGCGTCGAAAAATTCTTTGACGGCAAGATCTTCGATCCCGCGGATCCGCAAGCCTACCTCAAGAGCCTTTCGATCTCGCGCGTCGCCTGAGCCATCGCCGATGCTGGCCGGCATGGCCCGCCAGCATCCGCTTTCGAATACCAAGGAGAACGGCATGACCGTCACCAACCTCAAACTCAAGGGCCAGTCGGCGCCGCGACCTGCCGCGCGCGTGATCGCCTTTACCCGCTCGGCGAAACCCGGAAGCAGCCGTCCGCTGCTCGAAAGGCTCGCCGCCGGTGCCGCGAACATCGCGCCGCTCATCGTCACGCTGTCGCTGATCCTCATCACCTGGCAGGTTGTCTGTTCGGCGCCCGATTCCAGCCTGCCGTCGCCGGCGCGGGTGCTGGAGGAAAGCTGGGAGCTCATCGCCCATCCCTTCTATATCGGCCAGGGCGTCGACCAGGGTCTCTTCTGGCATATCGCGGCGAGCCTTCAGCGCGTCGCGGTCGGCTATGCGCTCGCAGCGGTCGTCGGCATCGCGCTCGGCGCGCTGGTTGGCCAGAGCCAGCTTGCCATGCGCGGGCTCGATCCGATCTTCCAGGTGCTGCGCACTGTGCCGCCGCTTGCATGGCTGCCTTTGTCACTGGCTGCTTTCCAAGACGGCAACCCCTCGGCGATCTTCGTGATCTTCATCACCGCCATCTGGCCGATCATCATCAATACCGCTGTGGGCATCCGCAACATCCCGCAGGATTATCAGAACGTCGCCAGGGTGCTGCGCCTCAACGCCTTTGAGTACTTTTCGAAGATCATGTTGCCGGCCGCCGCCCCCTACATCTTCACGGGGCTGCGCATCGGCATCGGCCTCTCCTGGCTGGCGATCGTCGCGGCTGAAATGCTGATCGGCGGCGTCGGCATCGGTTTCTTCATCTGGGACGCTTGGAACTCCTCGCTGATCAGCGACATCATCGTCGCGCTGATCTATGTCGGCATCGTCGGTTTCCTGCTCGATCGCCTCATCGCCCTCGTCGGCCGCGTTGTCACCCGCGGCACCGCAACCGCTTGAGAGAGGGGAAAGCCATGACCAAGAGCTATCTTTCGCTGGAACTGATCGACAAGAGTTTTGAACGCGGCGGCGTGCGCACAGAAGTGCTGAAACAGGTGTCGCTCTCTGTGGACAGGGGCGAGTTCATCTCGATCATCGGCCATTCCGGTTGCGGCAAGTCGACCTTGCTCAACATCGTTGCCGGCCTGACGCTGGCGACGACCGGCGTCGTGCTGCTCGACGGCCGGGTCGCTGACGAGCCGGGGCCGGACCGCGCCGTCGTCTTCCAGAACCACTCGTTGCTGCCCTGGCTGACCGTCTACGAGAACGTCCGCCTCGGCGTCGACAAGGTCTTCTCGCGCACCAAGAGCAAGGCCGAGCGCCACGACTGGACGATGCGCAATCTTGAACTCGTGCAGATGGCGCATGCGACGGACAAGCGCCCGTCCGAAATCTCCGGCGGCATGAAGCAGCGCGTCGGCATCGCCCGCGCGCTTGCCATGGAGCCGAAGGTGCTGCTGCTCGACGAGCCTTTCGGTGCGCTGGACGCGCTGACCCGCGCGCATCTGCAGGACCAGGTGATGCAGATCCATGCCGAGCTCGGCAACACGGTGCTGATGATCACCCATGACGTGGATGAGGCGGTGCTGCTTTCCGATCGCATCGTCATGATGACCAACGGCCCATCGGCCCGCATCGGCGAGATCCTCGACGTGCCGCTCGCCCGCCCGCGCCGCCGCATCGAGCTTGCCGGTGACCGAACCTACCTCAAATGCCGCGAAGCCGTGCTCAAGTTCCTCTACGAGCGCCACCGCTTCGTCGAAGCTGCGGAGTGATCCCATGGCTGAACACACCACTGAAAAGCTCGTGATCATCGGCAACGGCATGGCGCCGGGCCGCATGCTGGAAGAACTCTTCGAGAAGGCCTCGGGCCGATACGCGGTGACGATCTTCAACGCCGAGCCGCGCGTCAACTACGACCGCATCATGCTGTCGCCGGTGCTTTCGGGCGAGAAGGACTACGAGCAGATCATCATCCACGGCGACGGATGGTACATCAAGCACGAGATCACGCTCTACAAGGGCCACAAGATCATCGCCATCGACCGTGACGCCAAGACCGTCACCTCCGACCATGGCGTCACCGAGAGTTACGACAAGCTCGTGATCGCGACCGGTTCGGTGCCATTCATCATTCCGGTACCGGGCAAGGACCTGCGCGGTGTCATCACCTATCGCGATCTCGACGATGTGCAGGCGATGCTGCTTGCGGCCCAGTCGCGCGAAAAGGCTGTCGTCATCGGTGGCGGTCTTCTCGGCCTCGAAGCGGCAGCCGGTCTCAATGCACGCGGCATGGACGTCACCGTCCTGCACGTCATGCCGACGCTGATGGAGCGGCAGCTCGACCCGTCCGCCGGCTACCTGCTGCAGAGGGCGGTCGAAGAGCGTGGCATCAAGGTCATCACCAAAGCGAATACCAAGCGGATCGTCGGCGACGAGAAGGTCGAGGGCATTGAACTCGACGACGGCCGGATCATCCCGGCGACACTGGTCGTGATGGCGGTCGGCATCCGACCGAATGTCGGCCTTGCCAAGGAGGCGGGGCTTGCCACCAACCGCGGCATCGTCGTCGACGCCGGTATGCAGACGTCCGACGGCCACATCATGGCGCTCGGCGAATGCGCCGAGGTCGGCGGCATGGTCTATGGCCTGGTGGCGCCGCTGTATGAGATGGCGCGGGTTGCCGCGCGTCACCTGGCCGGCGATCGCAGCGCCGCCTTTGTCCATTCCGATACGCCGACAAAACTGAAGGTGACCGGCATCAACCTCTATTCGGTCGGCGATTTCGCCGACGGCGACGGACGCGAGGAGATCGTCCTTCGCGATGCTACCGCCGGCATCTACAAGCGGCTGGTGCTCAAGGAGAACCGCATCATCGGCACGGTGCTCTACGGCGAGACCGGCGACGGCGCCTGGTTCAACGATCTGATGAAGCGTGGCACCGACATTACCGAAATGCGCGACACGCTGATCTTTGGCCAGGCCTATCAGGGAGGGTCGCCGCTGGACCCTATGGCGGCCGTTGCAGCCTTGCCGGATGATGCGGAAATCTGCGGCTGCAACGGCGTCTGCAAGGGCAAGATTGTCTCGACGATCGCGACCAAGAGCCTGACCTCGCTCGACGACGTGCGCGCCCATACCAAGGCGTCCGCCTCATGCGGCTCCTGTACCGGCCTCGTCGAGCAACTGATGTCGCTGACGCTCGGAGACACCTACAATCCCGCTGCCGTCCAGCCGATGTGCACCTGCACCGAGCTCGGCCATGACGACGTGCGCCGGCTGATCAAGGCCAAGGGGCTGAAGACCATTCCCGCCGTGATGCAGGAGCTGGAGTGGAAGACCTCCTGCGGCTGCGCCAAGTGCCGCCCGGCGCTCAACTACTATCTCGTCTGCGACTGGCCGGACGAATATGCCGACGATTACCAGTCGCGCTTCATCAACGAGCGCGTCCACGCCAATATCCAGAAGGACGGCACCTATTCGGTGGTGCCGCGCATGTGGGGCGGCGTCACCAATTCCGGGGAATTGCGGGCGATCGCCGACGTGGTCGACAAGTTCGATATCCCCCTGGTCAAGGTGACGGGAGGCCAGCGCATCGACCTGCTCGGCATCGAGAAGGAAGACCTGCCGGCGGTCTGGGCGGATCTCGGCAAGGCCGGCTTCGTCTCCGGCCAGGCCTATGCCAAGGGGCTGCGCACGGTGAAGACCTGCGTCGGCTCCGACTGGTGCCGCTTCGGTACCCAGGATTCGACGGGGCTCGGCATCCGCATCGAAAAGTTCATGTGGGGCTCGTGGACGCCGGCCAAGCTGAAGATGGCGGTCTCCGGCTGTCCGCGCAATTGCGCGGAAGCCACCTGCAAGGACATCGGCGTCGTCTGCGTCGACAGCGGCTTCGAGATCCATTTCGCCGGTGCTGCCGGGCTCGACATCAAGGGTACGGAGGTGCTCGGGCTGGTGAAGACCGAAGACGAGGCGCTGGAGCATATCGTGGCGCTGACGCAGATGTACCGCGAACAGGCCCGCTATCTCGAGCGCATCTACAAATGGGCGAAACGCGTCGGCCTAGACGAAATCCGCCGCCAGATCATGGGCGATGCCGACAAGCGCAAGGCCTATTTCGACCGCTTCGTCTTCAGCCAGAAATTCGCCCAGGTCGATCCCTGGTCGGAGCGCGTCTCCGGCAAGGACAAGCACGAGTTCCGGCCGATGGCGACGGTCGGTTTTTCAGAAGCCGCGGAGTGAGGGGATGGATATGAACTGGATCTCAATCGGCGACATCTCCGACATTCCGCTGAGGGGCGCGCGTTGCGTGAAGACACCCCAGGGCAAGATCGCCGTGTTCCGCACGGGCGAAAACGAGGTGTTCGCCATCGAGGATCATTGCCCGCACAAGGGTGGACCGCTGTCGCAAGGCATCGTGCACGGCACGGCGGTGACCTGCCCCTTGCACAATTGGGTGATCTCGCTCGAAACCGGCAAGGCGCTCGGCGCCGACGACGGCGCAGTGCGCACGATCCCGGTGCGCAACGACGGCGGCGCGCTGTTCATCGCACTCGAAAGCCTGCTGATCGCGGCGGAGTAATCGCATGGATGATTGCGTTCCCCGTTCTGTTCTCTTGCGCGCTACCTCACGCTCTTCCTCATCCTTGTGCTTGTCACAGGGATCCAGCAGCGCCGCGTCCACGGCGCGAAGGGGACCCATCACGCGAAAGATTTCGCGTGATTGGATTCCTGTCACAAGCACAGGAATGACGGAGGAAGGGCTTCAGGGCGCCGGTTCAACAGCGCCTCGATGCCGGAGGAGGACAGGCAATGCCCTCTGAGACGAGAACCACCTGTCCCTATTGCGGTGTCGGCTGTGGTGTTATCGCGACGGTGGCCGAGGACGGCGCCGTCTCCGTTCGCGGCGACGTCGAGCATCCTGCCAATTTCGGCAGGCTGTGCTCCAAGGGCTCGGCGTTGGCCGAGACCCTCGATCTAGACGGCAGGCTTCTTTACCCCGAGGTCGACGGCAAGCAGGCCGGCTGGGACGAGGCGCTCGATATCGTCGCCACACGTTTCGCTCAGACGATCGCAGAACATGGGCCGGATTCGGTTGCCTTCTATGTCTCCGGGCAGTTGCTGACCGAAGACTATTACGTCGCCAACAAGCTGATGAAGGGCTTCATCGGCTCGGGCAACATCGACACCAATTCGCGGCTCTGCATGTCCTCCTCGGTCGCCGGTCATCGCCGCGCCTTCGGCTCGGACACGGTGCCGGGCTGCTACGAGGATCTGGAGCTTGCCGATCTCGTGGTGCTGACGGGCTCCAATCTCGCCTGGTGCCACCCGGTGCTCTACCAGCGCCTTGCCGCGGCAAAGGCGGCGCGGCCCGAGATGCGGGTGGTGGTGATCGATCCGCGCCGCACGATGACCGCCGATATCGCCGACATGCATCTTGCCATCCGGCCGGATGGCGACGCGGCGCTGTTCAACGGCCTTTTCGCCCATCTGGCCGCCAGCCCCACTAACGACCGGTCCTTTATCGCTGCCCATACCAGCGGCTTCGCCGAAGCCTTCGCAGCGGCGAGCGCGCTTGACGAGTCCGCCTTGGCACAATCGACCGGGCTCGAACCGTCGGAAATCACCGCCTTCTTCCGCCTGTTCGAAACGACGGAAAACGTCGTCACCTGCTACAGCCAGGGCGTCAACCAGTCCTCCTCGGGCACCGACAAGGTCAACGCCATCATCAACTGTCATCTCGTCACCGGCCGCATTGGCCGGCCGGGCATGGGGCCGTTTTCGCTGACCGGTCAGCCCAATGCCATGGGCGGCCGCGAGGTCGGCGGCCTCGCCAACATGCTTGCCGCCCATATGGACATCGAAAAGGCCGGGCACCGCGATCAGGTGCGCCGCTTCTGGGGCGCGCCATCGATCGCGACCAGGCCGGGGCTGAAGGCGGTCGACATGTTTCGTGCGGTTGCAGACGGCCGGATCAAGGCGATCTGGATCATGGCGACCAATCCCGTGGTCTCCATGCCGGATGCCGACGCCGTCGAGGCCGCACTCAAGGCCTGTCCCTTCGTCGTCGTCTCCGATGTGCTCCAGGAGACCGACACCACCCGTCACGCCCATGTGCTCCTGCCCTCGCTCGGCTGGGGCGAGAAGGACGGGACGGTCACCAATTCCGAGCGCCGCATTTCCCGTCAGCGCGGCTTTCTCGCGGCCCCGGGGGAGGCCCGCGCCGACTGGTGGCAGCTGAACGAAGTGGCGCGCCGTATGGGGTTCCAGGGTGCCTTCGCCTATACCTCACCCTCAGAAATCTTCGCCGAGCATGCTGGTCTTTCGGCGTTCGAGAATGACGGGCGGCGCGATTTCGACATCGGCGCCCATGCGGAGATCGATGCTGCGGCCTACGACGCGCTCGCGCCGTTCCAATGGCCGCAATCGCTGGGGAAGCCAGAGGGCGAGACCCGCTTCTTTGCCGATGGTGGCTTCTTCCACGCGGATGGGCGTGCCCGCTTCGTCGCGGTTGCGAGCGCCGTGCCGGCCCGCGTCAGTGGCGGCTTCCCTTTGACCTTGAACACCGGCCGCGTGCGCGACCACTGGCACACGATGACCCGCACCGGTAAGAGCGCGCGCCTCTCCGCCCACCTCGCCGAACCTTTCGTCGAGATCCACCCGCGTGACGCGATGGATCTTGGCATCGCCCCCGCCGATCTCGTTTCCCTTGAGAGCCCTTACGGCTCGGCGATCGTCCGCGCACTCATCACTGAGCGCCAGGCGCGTGGCAATCTCTTCGTGCCCATGCACTGGAACGACCAGTTTGCCGCCAAGGCGCGCATCGATGCGCTGGTCCCGCCGGTTACCGATCCGGTCTCGGGCCAGCCGGCCTCGAAAAATGCCGCCGTTGCGATCCGCCGTTTTTCCGCTTCGACCTACGGCTTTGCGGTCAGCGCGTCGAACCCCTCGGGTCTCGATCTCGGCTACTGGGCCGTCGCCAAGGCGAGGGGCGGTTGGCGTCTGGAACTTGCTGCAGAGACGACGCCGGAGGATTGGGTCGCCTGGTGCCGGAAGACCTTTGGCCTTACTGGGGACATCGAGCCGATCGGCTATGCGGATGGGCCCTCCGGCCAAAGACGGCTCGCCTTCTTCGACGGCGATCGCTTGCTGCTGGCGCTGTTTCTCGCACCTGAACCCGTCGCCGTAGCCCGCAACTGGGCGGTCGAACAGCTGAGCGCCTCGCATACGGACCTGCGCACGCGCTTTGCGCTCGTTGCCGGCCGGCCGGGCGCCGACCGGCCGGACCCCGGCGCGACCGTCTGCTCCTGTTTCAATGTCGGCGTCAATCAGATCGTCGCGGCTGTCCGCGGCGGCTGCCGTTCGGTTGAAGCTGTCGGGCGGGCGCTGAGCGCCGGAACCAATTGCGGCTCCTGCCGCGCCGAGATCAGGGGGATCGTCGATGGATGCCTTGCTGCCGCTGCGGAATGAAATTCAATCGCGCCGCGAGCCGGTGAGCATGGCCGCGCTTGCCAAGCTGCCGGTCTTCTGGTCGCTCGAAGCCAAGCGTGTCGTGGTGGCGGGCGGCAGCGATGCCGCGGCCTGGAAGGCGGAACTGCTGGCCGCCTGCGGCGCCGAGGTTCATATCTATGCGCCGGAGGAAGAGCTCGGCGAGGTCTGCGCGGCTTTGATCAGCCAGGGCGCCGCTCATCCCACTGGTCGTCTCGTCCATCACCGCGAGAGCTGGCAGGCGAATGTGCTTGCCGGTGCCGCGCTTGCGGTCGCCGATTGCGAGAGCGACGACGAAGCGCAAGCCTTTTTTGCGGCGGCGCAACAGGCCGGCGTACCGGTCAATGTCATCGACAAGCCCGCTTTCTGCCAGTTTCAGTTCGGTTCCATCGTCAACCGCTCGCCGGTCGTGGTGTCGATCTCGACCGATGGTGCGGCACCCATCCTCGCCCAGGCGATCCGCCGGCGCATCGAGACGCTGCTGCCGCCGGTGCTGAAGGATTGGGCAGCGCTGGCGCAGGCTTTGCGAGACAAGGTCAATGCCCGGCTCAAGCCCGGCGCGCCGCGCCGCGCCTTCTGGGAGCGGTTCGTCGATCTCGCTTTTCAAGCGACACCGGAGGAGGGTGTCGAGACGCGGCTGGTGGCGGAGATGGAGCGCTTGTCGGCGAACCATGCCGCCACCGGTCGCGTGACGCTTGTCGGCGCTGGCCCCGGCGACAGCGAGTATCTGACGCTGAAGGCGGTACGGGCCCTACAAGCCGCCGACGTCATCCTGTTCGACGATCTCGTTTCGAACGAGGTTCTGGAGCTCGCCCGGCGCGAGGCCAAGCGCATGCTGGTCGGCAAGCGCGGCGGGCGCGAGAGCTGCCGGCAGGAGGACATCAACGACATGATGGTGGCGCTGGCGCGCGCCGGCAAACGTGTCGTTCGCCTGAAGGCCGGCGATCCCATGATCTTCGGCCGTGCCGGCGAAGAGATCGCCCGTCTGGAGCAGGAAGGGATCCCGGTCGATGTCGTGCCCGGCATCACCGCCGCAAGCGCCATGGCGGCGCGTCTCGGCCTGTCGCTCACCCATCGCGACCATGCCCAGGCGGTGCGCTTCGTCACCGGCCACTCCCGTCATGGCGGTTTGCCGTCGGACATGGACTGGCGCGCTTTGGCCGATCCGAAGACCACGACGATCTTCTACATGGGCGGTCGCACTGCACCTGCTATCGCCGCGCGCCTCCAGGCGGAGGGATTATCCGGCGAGACCCCGGTCGTCATCTCGGCCAATGTCAGTCGCGACAACGAGCGGCGCTGGCAAGGCGCCTTGCGCGACCTTGCCACAGGCATCGCCGTGATCGGCTACGACGATCCGGTCCTGATCGGCATAGGTGCCGCTTTTGGCGTCAGGCGGGTGCCGAGGGCGGCCATCCGACCTGCGCCTTTTGCCGCAGGTTCGCTTGCAGGTTGAAACCTTCTCTCGCTCGGCGTTGCAATCACCGGCCGCATGCTTACCTTGCCGCGCGGTAGAGTGATGTCGATGACGGGAGATTCGCCAGATGCTGGACCTGCGTGTTCACTTCCTTGAGGCCTATGGATCGCTTGCCGCTTGGCGCGAACAGATTTTGCGCCAGGTGGACGAGACGGCCGAGCGGGTCGGCGCGCGTGTTCCTGCCGCCGACAGTGCCGCTCCCATCGATATCGTCGTCGAAAACAGGCCGGGAGAGACCATTCCCGAACTGGGTGTGGCCGGTAGCTGCTATCGCAGAGGATTGGTCTACCTGACGCTCGACCCCGACAACGAGAACTTCCATGCCAGCCTTGCCGCCGGCGAGTTGCGGAGAATGTTGACGCATGAGCTGCATCATTCCTTCCGCCACGCGACCTGCGGCTACGGCTCCAAGCTCGGCGAAGCTCTGGTCACCGAGGGCCTTGCGGATGCCTTCGATGTCGAGATCAATGGCGGCGACGGCCATCCTTGGAACCACGCGATTGCAGCGGGCGATTGGGCAGATTTGCTGGAGCGCGCCGAGCGGGAACTCTGGGCGGAGGGCTATGATCATGCCGGCTGGTTCTTTGGCTGCGATCGTGCGCTGCCGCGCTGGGCCGGCTATACGATCGGCTATCACCTTGTGAAAACTTATCTCGCAGCGAACCCCGATGCACACCCGTCGCAGATGACGGCGACACCTGCTTCCGTCGTCATCGGCGAAGCCTGGGCGCCGTTGAAGCAAGGCCTGCTGGCCGCCGCTTGAGCGGCCAGAGCGGGATGAGGAAAAGTGTGTGCGGTTTTCCGCCCGCATCCCGCTCTAAACCATCGTGATCTAAGAGTAGGGCGCCTCATCGCGGTCGCGTCCGGGCAATTTCCTGACATCGCCGATCCAGGGCAGCGCCGAGGAGCACCAGATCTGCGACCGTGGCTTGAGCTCCCGGCGCTGGTTGATCGTGCCGACCCGGATGCCGACTTCCAACGCATCCTCGTCCGTGCCGGTCGTATAGATCGGCGAGCCGCAGTTCGGGCAGAAGAACTGCAGCCGCTGGCGACCGTTTTCAGCGACCTTCGTATAGAGCTTCGGTTCGCCGCCGGTCAGCCGGAAGTTCTCGCGGGCAGTACCTGCGGTCACGCGATAGGCGGATCCCGTCAGTTGCTGGCAATCGGTGCAATGGCAGATCGCGACGTCGCCCGGATCGATCTCGGCCTCATAGGTCACGTAGCCGCAGTGGCATTGCCCGTCGATGCGCATGGAGGCCTCCCTGAAAGCACAGAAGCTAGAGCGGAGCAGCAAAAAGTGTATGCCGCTTTCCGGGTTTGAGCTTGGATAGCTCACGCCTGACTATCGACGACAATCGCCACTGGCTGCAGCGGCTGGAGGCATGGGGCCACGATTGCGTAAGTAGAAACTTACACGCCGGTGAACAGCCACTCGTGTTCGCGGGCGTTGTGGAACTTCCAGATACGCTTCGGCCCGGCCATGACGTTGAGATAGTAGACGTCGTAGCCGTGTACTGCGGCAACGGGGTGATATCCCTTCGGCACCAGCGTCACGTCGCCGTCCTCGACCGCCATGGTCTCGTCCAGCGAGCGGTCGTCGGTATAGACGCGCTGCATGGCGAAACCCTGCGGCGGGTTCAGCCGGTGATAGTAGGTCTCTTCCAGATAGCTTTCGGCCGGCAGGTCGTCCTGGTCGTGCTTGTGCGGCGGGTAGGAGGAGGTGTGGCCGCCGGGCGTAATCACTTCTACGACGAGCAGAGACTGCGCCGAACCGTCATCTTCCGGCATGATGTTGGTGACGTAGCGGGTGTTGGTGCCCTTGCCGCGCGTCATCTGCGGATGCGTGCCCGGCGCGATGACCTTCGCCTTGAAGCCCTCGCCGCCCGGTGCCGAGCAGATGGCAAGATCCAGATCCGAAGTCGCCGTTGCCTGCCAGCGGCTGCCCTTCGGCACATAGACGGCATAGGGCTGGCCCTCGAACGGCGTCATGCGCCCGCCGAGTTCGCCGAAGCTTTCGCCGTCAACGGATACCTTCGCCTTACCGGAGACCAGCACGAGGCAGACTTCCTTGTCACCGGTCTCGCCTTCGGTCGTTTCGCCGGCCTTCAGCCGTTCAAGCGCGAAGCCGACATAGGTCCACCCGGCGCTCTCCGGCGTCACGTTTTGCATCAGGCCCGATTTGGCCTTCGGTTTGACGAGCAGCTTGGACATGTGACGGTCTCCCTGATTCCTTTCCCGGGGCGCTCTGAACGTGTGGCTTGCCCCTCACCCTAACCCTCTCCCCGCAGGCGGGGAGAGGGAATCTGGAGTTTGCCGCATGCTCTCCACCTTACGTCGCGAGGAATTGGGGAGCCAGCGGCATATCCCTTCTCCCCGCAAGCGGGGAGAAGGTGGCGGCAGCCGGATGAGGGGCAATCCCCGTGAAGTCCGGCGACCGAAACCGTGAGCTTACTTGTCGAGCCCGGCTTCCTTGGCAAGGGCCTTCAGCGACTTCAGCCCGAGTGACTGGTATTCGAACGGGTTGCGCACGGCCGAATCCTGTTCGGCCTCGATCACCAGCCAGCCGGAATAGTCGTGCTCGGCCGCGATCTTCAGCACGGGCAGGAAGTCGACGCCGCCCTCGCTGTCGCCGGGCACGGTGAAGACGCCGCGGCGCACGCCTTCGAGGAAGGAGAGGTCTTCACCTTCGACGACTTTGCGGATGGCCGGCCGCACGTTCTTGCAATGGATGTGGCGTACACGGTGCATGTACTTGCTTGCGACTTCCGCCGGATCGGAGCCGCCGAACCAGGCGTGGCCGGTATCGAGCAGCAGCTTGGTCGCCGGCCCGGTGTTCTGCATCAGGAGGTCGATTTCCTCGCCGGTCTGGACGATCGTGCCCATGTGGTGGTGGTAGACGAGGTCGATGCCCTGGCCGGCGCAATACTCAGCGATCGCTTCGAGGTCGGCACCGAACTTCTTCCACTGGTCGGCCGGCAGCACCGGCTTATCGTTGGCAACCGACTTCGTGTCGTCGCCATGAATGGCGTTCGAGGTTTCGCAGACGATCGCCACCTTGCAACCATTGTGCTTCAGGAGGTCGAGATGTGGCTGGATCGCCTTCTTCTCGGCCTCGACGTCGTGGGTGAGCAAGTTGGTCGAATGCCAGCCGGAAACGAAGACGAGATCGTAGGAGGCGAGCTTCTGCTTCAGTGCCTCCGGATCGCTTGGCATCTTGTGCCCCTTCTCGATGCCGTCGAAGCCGATCTTCTGGCAATCGGAGAGGCAATCCTCGAGCGTCAGATGCGCGCCGATCGTATGATCGTCGTCGTTGCTCCAGGCGATCGGGTTGGTTCCGTAGCGGATCATGTTAGTCGTTTCCTATAGCATTGTCCGCGCAGGCGGATCGTTCGTGGTGCCTCATGGGTGCGCAGCGGGGACGGGGCGATTGCCCCCTCATCCGGCTGCCGCCACCTTCTCCCCGCAGGCGGGGAGAAGGGAAATGCCGCGCCCTCCGTGTTCCCTCTCCCCGCTCGCGGGGAGAGGGTTAGGGTGAGGGGCCGCTCTCGATGTCTCATCCTTCCGGACGTTGCCCGACAGGCAAAGACGCGGGCGCCGAAAGGGCAATCTTAGCCGAAGCGCTGGGAGGTGAGCGCCTTTACGTAGCCCTCGCGCGCCTCGTTGACTTGCTTGCGGCCCGAGACTTCGGGCACTGCCACATCCCACCAGTGGCCGCCGGCCTCGGTGGTGATCAGCGGGTCGGTGTCGATGACGATGACGGTCGTGCGCGCCTCGCCCGCCGTCTCCTTGAGGGCCGCTTCGAGCTCGGAGATCGAGCCGACCTTGCGGGTGACGGCGCCCATCGCGGCAGCGTGGGCCGCGAAGTCGATCTGCGGCAGCTCGACGTGATGGGTGTCCTTCAAGAGATTGTTGAAGTTGGCGCCGCCGGTGCCCATCTGCAGCCGGTTGATGCAGCCGTAGCCGGCATTGTCGAGCAGCACGATGGTGAACTTGGCGCCGAGCATGATCGAGGAGGCGATCTCCGAGTTCAGCATCATATAGCTGCCGTCGCCGACCATGACGATGACATCGCTCTCGGGCTTGGCAAGCTTGACGCCGAGGCCGCCGGCGACCTCGTAGCCCATGGTCGAGAAGCCGTATTCCATGTGGTAGCCGCCAGGCTCTTCCGCCTGCCAGAGCTTATGCAACTCGCCCGGCAGACCGCCGGCGGCGCAGACGAGGGTCGTGTTCTTGCCGCCGCGGGCGCGCTGGACGGCGCCGATCACCTGGGCATCGGAGGGAAGCGCCGCATTGGTCGTGGCGGTCGCCTTGTCGGCAGCCGTCAGCCATTCGGCCTTGCCGGCCTTGGCCTTGGCGGTCCAGCTCGGGTCGGCCTTGTAGCTGCCGAGACCGCCAGAGATCCGGTTGAGACCGGCGCGGGCGTCGGCAATCAGAGGCAGGCCGTTGTGCTTGCCGGCATCGAACGGCTGGACGTTGAGGCCGATGATCTTGAGGCCCTCATTCTTGAAGAGCGCCCAGGAACCGGTGGTGAAATCCTGCAACCGCGAACCGACGGCGAGAACCACATCGGCGTCCTCGGCGAGCGCGTTGGAGGCGGAAGTGCCGGTGACGCCGACCGAGCCCATGTTAAGGGAATGCGAATGCGGCAGCGCCGACTTGCCGGCCTGCGTTTCGACGACGGGAATGCCGTGCCGTTCGGCAAAGTCGCCGAGCTCCTTGGTCGCTTCCGAATAGAGCACGCCGCCACCGGCGATGATGATCGGCTTCTTCGCTTGCTTCAGCGCTGCGATTGCCGTTGCCAGTTCGTCGAGATCGGGCTCGATGCGGCGCGGCACCCAGACCTTCTCGTCGAAGAAGTTTTCCGGATAGTCATAGGCTTCAGCCTGCACGTCCTGGCAGAGCGACAGCGTGACGGGGCCGCAATCAGCCGGATCGGTGAGAACCTGCATGGCGCGGCGGAGCGCCGGCACGATCTGTTCGGGCCGTGTGATGCGGTCGAAGTAACGCGACACCGGACGGAAGCAGTCATTGGCCGAGATCGTGCCGTCGCCGAAGCTTTCCACCTGCTGCAGCACCGGATCGGGGCGGCGATTGGCGAAGACGTCGCCGGGCAGGAACAGGACAGGCAGGCGGTTGACATGGGCGAGTGCCGCCGAGGTCACCATGTTGAGTGCGCCGGGGCCGATCGAGGTTGTGCAGGCCATGAAGCGGCGGCGGAAGCTCGCCTTGGCAAAGGCGATCGCTGCATTGGCCATGCCCTGTTCGTTCTGAGCGCGGTAGGTCGGCAGCGTGTCCTTGATTGCATGCAGCGCTTCGCCGACGCCGGCAACGTTGCCGTGGCCGAAGATGGCGAAGACGCCGCCGAAGATCGGTACCTTCTTGCAGTCGATCACGGTCATCTGGCGGGTCAGGAACCGCGCCACGGCCTGGGCCATGGTCAGGCGCACGGTCTTCTGGCTCATTGTCTGTTTCCTCCTCGTGGCGGAATCGTCCCGTTCCACCCTGTCCGCAGCATTATCGATGGTTATCCGTCGATCCTATGCCGCCTTTGTTTCACCCAGTTGCAGCCAGAGATCCACCAACGCCCCAAATTTTCCGGCCATGTCGGCGATCGCCTGCTCGTCTGTCATCGTACCGCCGAGCCAGGCCTTGCCGGCATCGGCGAAGATCGTGCGGCCGACGGCGAAGCCTTTGACCGTCTTCGAGGTGCGGGCGGCTGCAAAGCCATCCTTCAACTGCTCATAGGGCGCCTCGAGGCCCAGGAGCACCACGCCGCGGCAGAGCGGATCGCGGGCCTCGATCACGGCGTCGATCGCCGCCCAGGCGCCGCGGCTTGCCTGCGGCTCGAGCTTCCACCAGTCGGGCTTGAGGCCGGCGTCGTAGAGTTCGGTCAGCGCCCGCGGGATCGTCTGGTCGTCGAGCTTGCCATGCTTGCCGGCGATGATCTCGATCAGGATCTCGCGACCGACCTTGCGGGCCGCTTCGAAGGCCGAGCGGAGCTTCGCCACCTGCTGCGCCTTGAGGTCTGCGGGATCATCCGGGTGGTAGAAGGAGAGCACCTTGATGCAATGATCGACCGGCCAATCGATCAGGCGGCTGCCGAGGTCCTGGCTGAATTCGAACTGCAGCGGCCGCGAGCCCGGGAGCTCGATCGGCTTGCCGATCCAGAAATCGTGGTGTGCGCCGGCGGCATAAAGCGCATCGCGGCCGTATTTATCGTCGATCAGCATGCCGAAGCCGGAGCGACCGGCCGCGACCTGGGCGGCGGCCTTGACCGCCAGCACCTTGAAGGCGGGAATACGCGCAAGCAGAGCCTGGTCGCCGGCGGCCATATCTTCGAGCTGGCTGCGATGGTCGATCGCAAGCGCCATCAGAAGCGGAATGTCGCGGCGACGGGTGGTCGCCCAGTGAACGTGGTTGATCGCCTCGTCCTTGCGCAGCGCCCGTTCCTTGCTGCCGTTTTCCAGGAAGAACTGCAGCTCGGTCCAGGTCGGAATTTCAGGCGCACAAAGCAGCCGCGATACGGCAAAGGCGCCGCAAGCATTGGCCCAGGTGGCAGATGTTGCATGCGGTTCGTTCTTCAGCCAGCCGCGCAGGAAGCCGGACATGAAGGCGTCGCCGGCGCCGAGCACGTTGTAGACCTCGATCGGGAAGCCCTTGCCGACGATGCCGTCTTCGAGATTGTCGGAGATAGGGCCGTCATAGACGATGCAACCCATCGGTCCGCGCTTCAGAACGATCGTCGCCTTGGAAAGCGAGCGGATTGTCTTCAGCGCTTGCAAGAGGTCGCTTTCGCCGGACGCGATCAGCACTTCCTCTTCCGTGCCGACGATCAGGTCGCAATCGGCAAGAACGGTCTTCAGGTGCGCCGAAACCCGGTCGGAGGCGATGTAGCGGCTCTCGCCGGCATCATGGCCGGCAAGACCCCAGAGGTTCGGACGGTAGTCGATGTCGAAGACGATCTTGGCGCCGCTTTCCTTGGCAAGGCGCATGGCCTTGCGTTGGGCGGCGTCGGTGTTCGGCTTGGAGAAATGCGTGCCGGAGACGAGGATGGCGCGGGCCGAGCGGATGAAGTCTTCCGAAACGTCGTCTTCGCAGAGCGCGTTGTCGGCGCAGTTGTCGCGGTAGAAGAGCAGCGGGAAGGACTTGTCGTTTTCGACCGCGAGGATGGCGAGCGCCGTCAGCCGCTCCGGATCGGTGACGATGCCGCGCGTCTCGACGCCTTCACGGATGAGCTGCTCACGGATGAAGCGGCCCATCTGTTCGTCGCCGACGCGGGTCAGCAACGCCGACTTGAGGCCCAGGCGGGCCGTGCCGACCGAGATGTTGCACGGGCACCCGCCGACCGACTTGGCAAAGCTCGAAACGTCTTCAAGCCGCGTGCCGATCTGCTGGCCGTAGAGATCGACCGAGGCTCGGCCGATGGTGATCAGGTCGAGCGACTTTGCTCCCTGTGCCGAAACGTTCTGGCTCACTGCTTCCTCCCCGCGGACACCTTGGCGGGCCCGACCATTTTCGTACTGTGGGTGATGGCGGTATGAAACATAAATTCCGACGTTTCGTCAATATGGAATTTTCATTCTATCTGTTCCGTTTGACCTAGCCACCTTCGGCAAGGCGCTGACGCTTCTCGGCGATGGCGACGGTCAGCGCCATGGCGAAGGCCATGCTGGCGGAGAGCGAACGGAACCCGGCATGGTCGGCCTCGACCAGTTCGAACCAGACCTTCGAGGATTCCGCGAGCGGCGAGAAGGCCGAATCCGTCAGCGACACGACCGGCACCTTGCGTTCCGCGAGAAGCCTCGCCTGGGCGGCGCTTTCGGAGGCATAGGGTGAGAAACTGACGGCAAAGGCCGCATCGTTCTTCGTCGCCATGGCCAGCACATCCTCGTCGATGCCGGCGGCCGTGCCGACGAGCTGGTACTTCACCTTCAGCTTGCCAAAGGCATAGGCCATGTAGCTGGAGATCGGGTAGGAGCGGCGCTTGGCGATCAGGTAGATCGTGTCAGCTTTGGCCAAAATGTCGACGGCCCGCTCGAAGGCTCCCGGATCGACCGAAGAGGCGATGTTGTCGAGCGAGCGGTGGGCGGCGGCGACGAAGCCGTTGAAGATCGAGCCGCTTTCGAGCCTGCTATGGTCGTTGTTGCTCAGCGCCTTCAGCCGATCCTCGTAGCCGGGCGTGCGCTCGCGCAGCCGCGCGCGAAAGATCTGCTGCAGGCTGGAGAAGCCCTCGAAGCCGAAATGCTGAGCGAAGCGCACCAGCGTCGACGGCTGCACTTCGGCGGAGGTGGCGATGCTCGCCGCCGTGCCGAAGGCGATTTCGTCAGGATTGTCGAGCGAATAGGCGGCGACCTGGCGCAGCCGTTTCGGTAGCTGCGCCTTGCGTTCCAGAATGGCGGCCTTCAGCGCCTCGAAATCCTGCGGGACCTCCGTCGTCGTTTCCGGCATGGCCATGTCTTATTCGTCTCCTCGGTCTTCGGTGTCGTTTGCATCCTCACTCTAATCGATTAGCCGGGAACGGCATAGAACAGACGTTCCATTTTCTAGATATGCACCCATTCATTGGTCCTGGCAGACTGATAGGTCGCCGACAGCACCTTCTGTACCTCAAAGCCTTCGCGGAAATCGGTCGAGGGTGATTTGCCCCCGGCGATGGCGTCGAGGAATTCCTTGACCTCGATCGCCTTCAGGTCGTTGAAGCCGATCTGGTGGCCGGGAGCCACGCAGAAGGCGCCATAGGGCGGATGCTCCGGTCCCGCCCAGATGGTGCGGAAGCCGCGGGTGCGGATGTCGTCGCCGGTCTTGTAGAGGCGGATTTCGTTCAGCCGCTCCTGGGTGAAGACGATGCTGCCCTTGGAGCCGTAGATTTCGAAATCGTGCTGCATCTTGCGCCCCGTTGCGATCCAGCTGGCCTCGAAGCTGCCGGTGGCGCCGTTCTCGAACCGCACGAAGGCGCGCGTGATGTCGTCGACCTCGACGGCGCGTGTTTCGCTGGAGCCGGCGGCAACGGGGCGTTCCGGAATCTGGATGATGGTTTCGGCCAACACCGCTTTGATCGGGCCGACGAGGTGGCGCATGGAGGCGATGATGTGGCTGCCGATATCGGCAAGCGCGCCGCCGCCGCTGGCCGGGTTCAGGCGCCAGCCCCACGGCACGTTGGCATCGGCCATGAAATCTTCCGCATGGATGCCGCGCATCGAGCGGATCTCGCCGATCTCGCCGCTTTCGATGATGTCTTTGGCAAGGAAGATCAGCGGGTTCTTGAGATAGTTGAAGCCAACCTGGGTGACGACGCCGGCCTTCTCGGCGGCCTCGACCATCTCGCTGCATTCGGCGACGGTCGGCGCCAGCGGCTTTTCGCAATAGACATGCTTGCCATGGGCGATTGCCGCCAGCGCCATTTCCTTGTGCAGGAGGTTCGGCGTGGTGATGTCGATGATGTCGATATCCGGATCGGTCAAAAGTTCGCGCCAGTCGGCAGTCGCCTTGCGGAAGCCGAGTTGGCCGCGAGCCCGTTCAGCGCTCTCGGTGGTCACGTCGGCGACCGAAACGAGATCGAGCTCGAAGGGCAGGTCGAAGACCCGCGCGGCAATGGTGAAGCCGAGCGCATGGGCCTTGCCCATGAAGCCCGTGCCGATCAGGCCGATCCCGAGTTTGCGCTTGCTGGCCATGTTGAAGTCCTCCCGGTCGGCGCCGCTGCAATCGGTCCAAAATGAAATGAATTGTGCAAGTTTTGTCAATATGGAATATTTATTCGAAATGCGACGGTAATAGGGGAACGGTGTCCATCGAAACGGCCAAATCTGTGCGTTCCGGCCAGGCTCATCTTGACCAAGGGGGAATGTGTTAACGCATTTTTACCATGTTCCGTTGGAACATCGCACTTCGTCATGGTTAACGAATCGCTCCGGAGTCTACGGGGCGGAGCTGGAGTGAAATCAGCATGTGCCGCTGGGCAGCCTATCGCGGGGACCCGCTCTATCTCGAGGAACTGGTAACCTCTCCCGCGCACTCGCTGATCGAACAGTCCCATTGCGCGACGCGGGCGAAGACGGCCACCAATGGCGACGGCTTCGGCATCGCCTGGTATGGCGATCACCCGGAGCCGGGGCGCTACCGCGATATCCTGCCCGCCTGGTCGGACTGCAATCTCAAGAGCATTGCCCGCCAGATCCGCTCGCCGCTCTTTCTTGCCCATGTGCGCGCCGCGACCGGCGGTGGCACAAGGCGCGACAACTGTCATCCTTTCGTCTTCGGCCGCTGGTCGTTCATGCACAACGGCCAGATCGGCGACTTCGAGCATCTGCGCCGGCCGATGGAGAGCATGCTCGACAACGATCTCTATTCGGCGCGCACCGGCACGACCGATTCCGAGCTTCTGTTCCTGCTTGCCATGCAGTTCGGGCTCGACCGCGATCCGCTCGGCGCGATCGCCGAGGCACTCGCCTTCGTCGAGCAGCTTGCCGAACATCTCGAACGCCAGGTGCTGGTCCGCTTCACCGCCGCCTTCTCCGACGGCCAGGATCTCTACGCCGTGCGCTATGCCTCCGACTGGAAGGCGCCGACGCTCTACGCGGCACCCATGGGCCCGAGCGGCGGCTATTGCCTCGTTTCCGAGCCGCTCAACGACGACGATAGCGCCTGGGTGGAAATCCCGGACGGCACGGCGGTCATTGTCGGTGAGAATGGTGTCGATGTCCGGCTGTTCTCGACGCAGGGGACGCCGGTGAAGACACGTCAGATGGCTTGAGGCGCAGTATCTTGATGGTCGATGGCCCCTCATCCGGCTGCCGCCACCTTTTCCCCGCAGGCGGGGAGAAGGGACATGCCGCACTCTCCCGAATCTATCTGCTTGCTGCGAACGCTTCGTTCACTCAGGGCACGTCCCCCCTCGCCCCGCTTGCGGGGAGAGGGCTAGGGTGAGGGGCATCGGTAATTCGGAGCTAGCCCTTGTCGATCCGCGCCAGTTGCTCGGCAATCATCACGGCCAGCTTTTCCGCAACCGCGTCCTTGTCCATCTCCGGCCAGTCGTCGTTGCCGGCAGGGGAGATCAGCTTCACCTTGTTGCGGTCGCCGCCCATGATGCCGGTTGCCGGCGAAACGTCGTTGGCGAGGATGAAGTCGGCGCCCTTGCGCTCGAGCTTGGCGCGGCCGTTGTCGGCGACGTTTTCGGTCTCGGCGGCAAAGCCGATCACGAGCTTCGGCCGCTTGGTATGATGGCCGACCGTCTTCAGGATATCGGGGTTTTCGGCAAGCTGCAGCGGCGGCGGGGCCTCGCCCGGCTTCTTCTTGATCTTGTTGCCGGCAGCGCTGGCTACCCGCCAGTCGGCAACGGCGGCAACCATCACGGCGACATCGGCGGGCAGGGCGGTTAGCACCGCGTCGCGCATTTCCTCGGCCCGCTCCACGTGCACGACCTTGACGCCGGCGGGATCCGGGATCGTCACCGGGCCGGAGACGAGTGTGACATTAGCGCCGAGCTTTGCCAGCGCGGCGGCGATCGCGTGGCCTTGCTTGCCGGAGGAACGGTTGGCGATGTAACGCACTGGGTCGATCGGCTCATGCGTCGGCCCTGAGGTTACGATCACGCTGCGCCCGGCAAGCGGCTTCGCGGCGCCGCCGAGAAGATCCTCGACGGCGGCCACGATCGAAAGCGGCTCGCTCATGCGGCCTTCCCCGGCCTCGCCGCTTTCCGCCATCTCGCCGGCTTCGGGGCCAATGAAGCGGATGCCGTCTTTGGCGAGCGTCGCCCGGTTGCGGCGCGTTGCCGGATGCGCCCACATCTTCGGGTTCATCGCGGGAGCGATCAGCACCGGCCGGTCGGTCGCGAGCAGGATGGTGGAGGCGAGGTCGTCCGCATGGCCGTTCGCCATCTTGGCCATCAGGTCGGCGGTCGCCGGCGCAACGACGATCAGGTCGCACTCGCGCGCCAGTCGGATATGGCCGACATCCTGCTCGTCCTCGCGCGAAAAGAGATCGATATAGACGTGCGAGGCGGACAGCGCGCCGACGGCAAGCGGGGTCACGAACTGCTGCGCGCCGGCCGTCATCACCGGCCGCACGCTCGCCCCGCGTTCCCGCAAACGTCGGATGAGATCGAGGCTCTTATAGGCCGCGATGCCGCCGGAGATGATCAGGAGAATACGCTTGCCCGACAGTGTCATTTGCACCCGGCCTTTCGGCCGTCCTCTTGCCCGGCATGGGCTGCCGGGTTCTACGCGATACCAGAATATTCCAGCGGCTGGCCTCACCAGCGCCTTCGAGATCGAACCTACTTGAGCGATCCGCTGCGCGCAACGTGTCCCACCGGAGGAGGTAGCCTGCGCTGACATCCGTGCGATATGGCGTTTCGCTATGCTGGCCCCCCGGGCATCACCACCGGTTGTTCCCGCCCGTAGCGCGCAATGGAACAAAAGCCGTGCCGCCCGCGTCAACATGCTCCGGGCCTGTTGCCGAAGCCAGGGAATGCGATTAATCCGCTTTCAATCCGCGCAGGGTAAGCTCTTCTCATGCGAATAAATGCGATCACCAACTGGGCCTACGGCGTTACCGTGCTTCTGACGGGGCTTTCGGGCGCCGCCTTCATCCTGTCGACGAATAGCGCTCTCGAGGAGAGGCGCGCGGTCGAACAGCATCTTGCCCTCGATACGCTTGGCGAAGAACTTGCGCTCGGAGCGGAAGTACGGACCGACGAGGCGCGCCTTTACGTCATGCGCGGCGACGAGCGTCACCTCGAAACCTTCCATCGCGCGGAGGAAGAGGAGCGCAAGCGCGAAGAGGCGATCAAGACGGCCACGAGTTTCGGCGCGTCCCAGGGCGAGATCGCAGCCCTTCAGGAGACGATGCGCGAGGCAGAGGCACTCGACAAGATCGAGGTTGCCGCCATCGAGGCCTATCAGAAGGGCGATCGCACGACCGCCCTGGAGAAGCTATTCGGCCCGGAGCACGAGCGCCTGCAGACAGCGCTTCTCGACACGGTCGCACGGTTTCGAGACTTGACCAATGCTCGCACAGGCGGGGCGCTCAACGAGGCACAGGCGCGCAGCGACTGGTTCGCCATCGCCGCCAAGACGATGCTTGGCATCACCGCCGCCCTGTTCCTGAGCGTGCTCTATTTCATTCTCAAGCGCCGCGTCGCCATGCCGCTCACCCGCATGAGCGGCATCGTCACGCGTCTCGCCGAGCAGGACTACGCTGTGGAAGTGCCGCTCGATCGGCGCCGCGATGAAATCGGCGAGATGAACAAGGCGATCCATATCTTTCGGGAAAACGGTATCGAACGTGATCGGCTCGATGCGGAGCGGCGCCTGGACCAGCAGACCAAGGACCTGATCCTGCAGATGATGCACCGGCTGCAGGCCTGCCAGAGCCAGGACGAACTGGCCGAGGTCGTGGCCCGCTTCGCGCCGCAGGTCTTTCCCAATCTTGCTGGCCATCTCTACGTGCTGAGCGACAGCCGGACGCTCTTGACCCGCGTCGGCAGTTGGTTCGATCCGCAGCATTCTGCGCCATCCTTCCCGTCCAGCGCCTGCTGGGGACTTCGCCGCGGCCGGCCGCATGTCAGCAATCGCGGTCACAGCGACATCGCCTGCCAGCATCTCGACGACGATGGCGCGGTCGGTCTCTGCGTGCCGCTGACAGCCCAGGGCGATACCATTGGTCTCCTCTATTTCGAGGAGCGCTCTGACGAAACATTCGCAGTCGAAGCATCGCGCCTCTATCTCGAATTGATCGCCGAAAACATCGGGCTGGCCGTCGCCAATCTTCAGCTGCGCGAGAAGCTCACCAATCTGGCGGTGCGCGACGCGCTGACGGGCCTGCTCAACCGGCGCTGCCTCGACGAGGCGCTGAACCGTGAGCCGCGCGGGCAGGGCGGCAAGCCACTCACCTGCCTGATGATCGATATCGACCATTTCAAGCGCTTCAACGATGAGTTCGGCCACGATGCCGGCGACGTCGTCATGCAATATGTCGCGCAGATCATCGTCGATACGGTGGCCGACGCCGGCAGCGCCTATCGTTTCGGCGGCGAGGAATTTACGGTGTTGCTGCCGGAAGCAGACGAGGCGGCAGGTTTCGAGCTTGCCGAGCGGCTGAGGACCCGGATCGGCACCACCCCTCTGTCGCATCGCGGCCGGATTCTGGGCACGGTTTCAGTCTCGGTCGGCATTGCCTCGGCTCCGGACGACGGGCCCGTCGCTACCCTGCTGACGCGGGCTGACGCCGCTCTTCTCGACGCCAAGAACCACGGCCGAAACCGAAGCGTGCGCGCCTCCGGGCTGACTTTCGGCCATGACGAGGCGCGGCGCAGCCTCGCCTGATCCTCCGCTTATCGCCGCGCGGCAATCGAATGTCCCGCCTTGAAACGGGCGCATTCGATGCTATCTATTGCCGCGATAGAAATTTGAACAGGATACACGCATCGATGGATTTCACCCTGACCGCCAAGCCGAACCGTCTTGCCATCAGGGAAAACCGTATCCATGCCTGCTTCGATTTCACTCTCCCAACTTTCGTGGTCCACGCCTGAGGGCCGAAGCCTCTTTTCCAATCTCGACCTGAGCTTTGGTGCTTTGCGCACCGGTCTCGTCGGCCGCAACGGCGTCGGCAAGTCGACGCTCCTGCGGCTGATCGAAGGTTCACTCGCGCCGCAGGCCGGCAAGGTTACGGTCACGGGCAGCCTCGGCATGCTCAGCCAGACCGTCCAGGTCGCGGACAATGAAACCGTCGCCGACCTGTTTGGCATCCGCGATGCGCTTGGCGTCCTCAAGCGTGCGGAAGAAGGGCTGGCCAGCATGGACGAGCTTGCCGCGGCCGACTGGACGCTCGAATCCCGGCTGGAGGCAGCACTTGCGCGCGTCGGTCTGGAGGCGTCGGCGGGGACGCGCCTTGCAGCACTTTCCGGCGGGCAGATGACCCGCGTGAAGCTTGCCGCCCTCGTCTTCCAGGAACCGGATTTCATCCTGCTCGACGAACCCACCAACAATCTCGACCGCGAGGGGCGGGCTGCCGTTGCCGCGTTGATGGCGGGCTGGCGCGGCGGCGCCATCGTCGTCAGCCATGACCGCGAACTCCTGGAGACGATGGATGCGATCGTCGAGCTGACATCGCTCGGCGCCACGACCTATGGCGGCAACTGGAGCCACTACCGCGAGCGCAAGGCGATCGAGCTCGCGTCGGCCCGTCACGATCTCGCCGACGCGGAGCGCCGTCTGGCCGAGGTCCAACGAAAAACGCAAGAGATAGCCGAGCGCAAGGCGCGCAAGGACGCGTCAGGCCGCCGTAAGCGGGCCAAGGGGGATGAGCCGCTGCTGCTGCTCGATGCGAGGAAGGAGCGCAGCGAGAAGACGGGCGGCGACAATGCCCGTCTTGCCGAGCGCCGCCGCGATTCTGCGATCGGCGATGTGGCCGAGGCACGCGAACGCATCGAAATCCTGCAGCCGCTGACCGTCCGCCTGCCTGCGACCGGCCTGCCCGCCGGCCGGGGCGTGCTGCAGGTCGATGCCGTCACTGCGGGTTATCAGCCGCGAACGCCAGTGATCGACCGGCTGTCGCTCTCGATCGTCGGCCCCGAGCGCGTAGCACTCACCGGCCGCAACGGCTCGGGCAAGACGACGCTGCTGTCGCTGTTGACCGGTGATCTCAAGCCATGGTCCGGCAATGTGCGTGTCCTGGTCGAATACGCCATGCTCGACCAGCAGGTGAGCCTGATCGATCCCCGTCTTTCGATCCGTGACAATTTCCGGCAACTTAATCCTGACGCCAGCGAGAACGACTGCCGCGCGGCGCTCGCCCGTTTCATGTTCCGGGCAGACGCGGCCTTGCAGGTCGTTTCGAGCCTCAGCGGCGGCCAGATGCTGCGTGCAGGGCTTGCCTGCGTGCTCGGCGGCAGCAGCCCACCGCAGCTCTTGATCCTCGACGAGCCGACCAACCATCTGGATATCGAATCCGTCGAGGCGGTCGAGGCGGGTCTCAGAGCCTATGACGGCGCGCTGCTCGTCGTCAGCCACGACCACGCCTTCCTGGAGGCGATCGGCATCAACAGGCGGATCGAGCTTTCCTGACGGGGGAAGATTACTCAGCCCAGCGCGCTTCGCCGGTAAAGGCGATCGTCAGCCAGCGGTCGTGGCCGGGATCGCCGATCTCCTCGCCGACCTCGGCGCGGATCCGGTCGAGTTCGGCGAGGGTGCCGACCTTGGTTTCCGGCGTTCCGATAAGATAGACCTCGATCGTCTTGGAGCGCCCGACCTTGGCGACATAGGTGCGATAGTCGGCAAAGCCGTGGCGCGCGACCGCATTTGCCGCCGCCTGACGCACGCGCTCGTCGAGTTCGGCAGGCGCGACCAGGAAGATCTCCTTCAATGCCTGGAAGACCGTGCGGATCGGCAGCGGAATAAGGCAGAGCGTCAGCACGATCAGGATCGCCGGGTCGACATAGGGCGTCCAGTGTTCGTAAGCCGTACCCTTCAACGCCGCGGCGATCACGAAGGCGACGAGCAGGGCCGAGGTGATCGCACCGGACATCGCCCAGGCACGCACGTCGAGCGCCAGGAACTCCGAGCCGATCGGCCGGTTTGCCCGGCGAATGTAGAAAAACATGACGAGGCAGATCACCACGACGACGGCGGCATAGGCAATCGCCCAGTCGAAGGCGAGATGGTTGCCACCCGACAGGAGCGATCCGACGGCGTTGACCATCGCGTAGAAGGAAAGCAGCGTCAGCAGCCCGGCATTGAAGAGCAGCACCATGGGCTCGATATGCCAGAAACCCATCTGGAACCGCTTGCTCTGCTTCGGGATCAGTTGCGTCACGCCGAGCGCAAGCACGGTCATGGAGGCATCGACGGCCGAGAACACGCCGTCGAAGACGATGGAAACCGAGCCCGAAAGCAGACCGAAGATCACGCCCGTCACCCCGACGACGACGGTGGCCGCGATCGATTGCTTGAGGACTGTCTGTTCGCTTGGGGCGGTCATGATGTTGTTTTTACTCCTGTTTCGGCGCGGCGCTTACGGGTTGGCAATGTCGAAATGGTGGCGGCGGCTGCAAACATAGCGGTTTGCCTGCAGGCAAGACAGCTGTTGCGTGCATTTGCTAATAAAGCGAGGCGTTGTGTTTCCAGGCCTCGACGCTCAGAATTGCCGATGTTATCGGCGGCCGGCGGAGGGGAAAATGATCGTCGAGATGTTGCTCGGTGCCTTATTCGTCTTCGGCACGGTCGCCCTGACGCTCGCGTCCTACTTTGCAATGCGGCTGATCATGGGCGGCGAGGCGGAAGGGCACGAAAAGGAACTTGCCAGTTTGGTCATCTTTCGCATTTCGGCGCTGCATGGCTTGATCCTCGCGCTGGTCTTTGCGCAGGAGATGGTCGAGTACCAGCAGCTCAAATACGAGATGGCTACCGAAGCCGGGGCGACCGCTGACATCTTCTACGACGCCGAACGTTACGGTGAAGCCGTCAAGGCGCCGATCCAGCAGGCGATCTCCGCCTATGCGGCCGAGGTGATCGATGGTGAATGGCAGTCACTGGCGGACAAGGGACGTCTTTCACCACAGGCTTGGGTGCACTGGGATCGCGCCTATCAGCACGTGCTGAACCTGGTCCCGGCCGACAAGCGCCAGGAGAGCCTGCGCAGCCAGATGCTGGAGCGGCTGCACGACATCTCGCAAAGCCGGACCAAGCGGGAAAGCAATGTCGCGGACTCGATCGACAGTATCTTCTGGTTCGCGGCACTCTCCGGCGTCATCTTCATCGCGCTCGCCTATTATTCCTTCCCGCCAATGCGGCGCAATCTGCTGCTGCTCTGCCTCTTCGGCGCGTACACGGGCATCATTCTGTTTCTGATCTATGCCTTCTCCAATCCGTATCAGCCGCCAGCGGCGTTGGCGCCGGGGCCGCTCGAACGGGTGCAACAGCAGATCAACGCCTCGTCGGCGCCTGCGACGGGAGGATAACGGCGCTAGGCGAATTGACCCAGCCGCAGGAGATCGCCGCTAATGGCGCCACCGTCGGACGCATCGGCGCGCGCGGTCTCAGGGCGCGGCGGCGGCATGGAGTGGCCGATCGCAAACAGAAGCGCGCTTGCCGCCGAAAGAAATGCAAACAGCAGGAACATGCCGGCGCCGCCGATGGTGCCGAGTGCCAGGCCGCCGATCAGTGGCCCAAGGAAGTTCCCGACCGTCGAGAGCGAATGGGCGCCGAAATAGGTGCCGCGATTGCCGGCATCGGAGATACCATCGACCAGCACATATTCCGAGGGCACGACGAGCACCTCGCCGATGGTGAAGAGGATCATCGAGGCGACGAGCATTTCCATTCCGGACGAGGCCGCAAAACCGACTTCGCCAAGCAGAAACAAGAGGCAGCCGAGTGACAGTGCCGGCAGCGCGCCGATCCGTTCGATGACGAAGCGGGCAGGCGTGCTGGCGATCAGCACCGTTGCGGCATTGGTCGAAACCAGGAGCGCGAAGAGGGTGACGCCATCCGCAAAGCCGGTGTTGAGATACTGCGACAAGGTCACCGACCATTGACCATGAACGGCCAAGAGCAGCGTGCCGCCGATGACGAAGAATACCAGCCTTCGGTCGCGCAGGGCGGCAACAAGCCCGCGCCAGCCACCGGCAGCCTGTGTTGCCCCTTTGGTTTGGATCATCTGCCTGTTGCCGGCTTCGGGCACGTTCAAGAAGAGCACCAGGCCGAAGGCTGCGTGCATGACGCCGGCGCTGACGAACAGCGTCGAATAGGCAGCACCGACCCAGACGCCGATCAGCGGCCCGATGGCCCAGCCGGCATTGATGGCGAGATAACGCCAGGAGAAGACTTTAAGGCGCAGATGCTCAGGCGCTGCATCGCTCATCAAGGCACGCGCAACCGGTTCGTAGACGGCGGCTGCGACGGCAGACACGATGTGCGCCAGCGCGAAGGCGGCGATCGATTGCGCCAGTCCGAGCCCCGCCAGCGCCAGCCCGGCCATGAAAAGCGCTGCGGTCAGCACCCCTTTTCGGCCGATGCGATCGGACAGCGTGCCGGCAAAGGGGCTGACGATTGCGCCGAGCAGCGGGCCGGCGCCGATGAGAGCGCCGATGCCTGCGGGGCTGAGGCCAAAATCACGCTGCAGGCGGATCGCGAGGAAGGTCAGGCTCATGCCCTTCGCGATCGTCACCACGCCGGAACCCGCGATGAGAAGCAGCGCAACACGGCGACCCGCTTTTTCGGAATAGGCATTCATCACGGGCACCTGCAGGCTGGGAGCGCTCGGTTTCCGTGGGAATGTCGAGCGACGGGAGTAAGGAAGAAGACTCCCTTTGCGATTACATCCGTCGCGTGTACTCGGCAAGTGGGCAGCTATCCAGCGGCAATCTGTCCCTGTCGGCTGAGGGCGTCGGTTTCCCACTCGGCCGTGGTCTGAACGAAAATGCAAGGCGGCCACCGGCCGTGGCCGCCTCAGGGCTGTTTCACCTGCCGGCTATTCGTTCCCCTGCCGCTCCTGCCAGGTCACGTAGAGCGGTGTTGTGTCGGAATCGTCGACCGGTACATGGCGGAAGCGCATGGCCTGCTCGGCAAGCGGTTTTGCCAGTTCCGCGTAGATCGCCGCTGTCGACAGGCCGAAAGATTCGGCATCGGCGTTCGAGTTCGCATAGGCGATCTCGGTGATCCCGGCCATGCGCATGGCCGCAAGGCACATCGGGCAGGGCTGTCCACTGGCATAGACGGCAGCACCTTCGAGCCGCGGGGAGCGGAGCGTCCGGGCGGCGGCACGCAATGCGTTGAGTTCCGCATGCGAAGTCGGGTCCCCGGTCGACAGCATCTCGTTGACGCCGCGGCCGACGATCTCGCCGTCCTTGACGACGACAGCGCCGAAGGGCCGTCCGCCATCCTCGATGTTGCGGCGGGCAAGCGTTACCGCCTCGGCCAGATAGGTCTGTTCCTGGTTCATGGGAGTTCTTTCTAACGCGCGCCGGCGTCGACCAGCAGCGTTTCAATGCTGCCGTAGCCGCGCTGGCGCGCGTGGCTCAGCGGGCTGACGCCTTCGCCATCGGCGAGGTTGACGTCGGCGCCGGCCTTGATCAGCAGCCGCACGATCTCGGTGTGCTTTTCGCCGCCGGTGCCAAGGATGATCGCCTCAAGCAGCGCTGTCCAGCCGAGGCGATTGACGTGGTTGATATCGACGCCGGCTTCGATCAGCGCCTTGACGGTCTCGACATGGCCGCGCTCGGCGGCCGGAATGAGCGCCGTGCCGCCATAGCGGTTCGTGCTCTTGAGGTCGGCGCCATGGGCCAGCGTCAGCTTCATGATTTCGAGATGGCCACGTGCGCCGGCGTAGAGGTAAGGACTGTCCTGGATCTTGTCCTTGGCGTTGACGTCGGCGCCGGCCTCGATCAGCGCGCGTGCCGCATCGACGCGGTTTTCGTGGGTGGCGACGAGAAGGGCCGTGGCGCCGCTGGCATCACGGGTCTCGATGCTTGCGCCCTGTTGCAGCAGCGATTTGACCTTGTCCGTATCACCGGCCTCGGCAGCAGAAATCAGTTGGGTTTCGAGCATGGAGGCCCCCACGGCTGCGGGTGAAAGGCTGAAGGCGGCGATCGATGCGCCGACCAGCGAGCCGAATAGTCTTGGTCGCATTTGGTCTTTCCGATCATGCCGACCGGTCGAACAGGCCGACCGATCGCAGTGGTTCCGGTTAAGGGCGAGACGTGGAAGCCCGGAATTGGCCGCGCTTTCGTGCCGCTCTCGCTCTTTGCAATCTCGTGCTTACTTGAGCCGGCCCGTGACCTTTTCAAGGGCGCAAGATGCGCGTCTTGCCGAACCTGTCCCGCGCCCGGCATGGCGCCCTGGACGCCGACCGTAGGTGGCGGGCCATCCATTTGGAAATTAAATGTATGAATGATGAAAAGGGGAAATATGAATGCGTTGCCGTTCGACCTGGATCTGCTCATAGCATTCGCGACCGTGGTCGATTGCTGAGGCTTCAGGGCCACGGCGAGCCGATTGCATTCCACCTGGTCATCAGCCCGGAGGTGATGGGTACCAGAAGCGAGGTGTGATCTGACGGATAATCACACCATCCGTGGACGGACGCTGTCCTGAACGGCCCTAGAGCATCGAGCGGCTGAGACCGCCGTCGACGGGCAACGCGACGCCGGTGATGTAGCTTGCTTGGCGGCTGGCGAGGAAGGCCGCGGCCGCGCCGAATTCCGCCGGCGTGCCGTAGCGCCCAAGCGGGATCTCCTGCTGGCTGCGCGCCGCGACCGTGGCGATATCGACGCCCTCGCTTTCGGCATCCATCCGGTCGAAGCTGAGCGTGCGGTCGGTGGCAAGCCGCCCTGGAAGAAGCAGGTTGACGGTCACGCCCTCGGCTGCGACCTCGCCGGCAAGTGTCTTCAGCCAGCCTGCAACAGCGCTTCTGAGCGCATTCGAGGCGGTGAGCCCGACGATCGGCTCGCGGATGCTGGTGGAGGCGACGGCGATGATGCGTCCGAACCGGCGTTCCCGCATGCCGGGCAGCAGCCGTCCGGTGATGCGCATGCCGGCCAGCACCATGGTTTCGAATTGCGCCCGCCAGAAATCGGGCTCGATCGCCGAGGCCGGCGAGGGCGGCGGTCCGCCGCCATTCAGCACCAGAATGTCGATCGCGCCGAAATCGGCTTCGAGCCGATCCAGCAGGCGGTCGAGCATATCGGGTTTCGAGAGGTCGAGCGCGTAGCCCCGCGCCGACGGGCCGATGTCGCTTGCGACCTTGGCCGCCGATGCGGCATCGCGACCGGTCAGCGCAACGATGACGCCTTCGCTTGCCAGCGCCTCGGCAATGCCGCGGCCCAATCCCTTGCTGCCGCCGAGCACCAGCGCGCGCTTTCCAGCAATACCAAGATCCATGACCGGTTCTCCTCGATGTGGAATTCAGAATGACCAGGAACTGGAGCTACTACAGTTTTACTCGAAGCGGAATCGAATTGACCGTCGGCGAATGGCGAAGGCAGGCCGAACGGAAAAGCCCGACCGGAAAACCGACCGGGCTTTTGCCCCTCGCCCTTCTTGAGTGCATCAGCGGCAGATGCGAATTTTCTTGAAGTAGACGTTGCCGTAGTGGTCGTAGCGCTTGACCTTCTTGAGGAAGCAGTACGGTTCGTCTTCGTAATAATAGGGGCCGCCGTAGTAGTCGCCGACATAGCCGACATGCCCACCCCAGCCATGACCGTAGTGGCCATTGCTGAAGCCGATCGAGAAACCGCCGGCCTGCGACGGGGCGGCAAAGGAGACGGCGGCGGTAACGGCAACAACGGCTGCGATGATGATCTTGCGCATGATGGTCTCTCCTCTGGATTGGTTGGGATGATCGCTTCGTCATCCATGAGAAGAAGGTCTCACATCGCGGATAAGCGCGCAGTTCCGGATGGAACATGGTCATGGCCGGCTGCTGCCAAGGGGGCTGCGAACCCGGCCATGACCGGTGCCGATCGGCGCATTGCCGCCCGTCAGGCAGCGCGCGATCCGCTAGGAGTGCGGATGCGCGCCATCGCGAAGACGTCGGCCAATGCGCCGTTCCTGAGCGCATAGGCCCTGTGTGTGCCCTCCATCTCGAAACCCGCCTTGCGGTAGAGTGCGATCGCAGACTCGTTGTCGGTGAAGACCGTGAGCTCGATGCGGCTGATGCCCAGCCAGTTGTCGGCGGCATCGATCAAAGCCGTAAGCAGTGCCTTACCGATGCCTTCGCCACGGTGATTGTCATCGACGCTGATGCCAAGGGCAGCCGAATGCTGACGACGTCCCTTGCTGCGGTGCAGGCCGGCCATGCCGACTATATGCCCGTCGCGTTCGGCAACGATGACCGTGTCGTCGTCCGATCTTGTCTCGATCCACTTGCGCGTTTGTTCCGGGGTGGAAAAGGGCAGTCGGAGTGTTCCAGATCGGATGCCTGGCTGGCTCATCAAGGCGGCGACCGCCTCCCAGTCGACGATGCGCGCCGCGCGGATCTTGGTTTCAGGAGGAGCGTGTGTTTCGGTCATTGTTTCCTCTCTTTGCGCCGAGGAAACAGGACCCGACCCTGCTCGCCTCGGCAGGGTTGGTGGGGGACATTTCGCTTAAATCAGCGCAACAGGTCTCCCGCACACCCCTGGGGTATGCGTGCAAAGCACCATTGCGATTGTCGAGCGATTGTCCATGGCGGAAGAATAACAAGCGCAAGTGGAAAGGCAAGTCCGCAGAACGCGCAGAACGCTCTGCGCGCCGCGATCAGGTGACCTGCCAGGCGATATAGACGAGCGTGGCGGCGATCAGCCAGAGGGCGACGCGGCCTGAACGGGTATGCCGGGCCTCCGCCTTGCCGATCGCGTGCGCCGTCTCGGCGTCGAAGCGCAGGCCGTTCTCGCTCATCGCCATGATCTCGCTGGAGAATTTTTCCGTGCGGGCGGCGATCTCGGGGGCGGCCTCGGCGAGCCGGAGCGCCGCGTGCAGGCCGTCGCGCAGATCCGTGACGATGCGCTTCGGTCCGAGATTGTCGCGAATCCATTTGCCGACGACCGGTTCCGAAGCCTTCCACATGTTGAAGCGCGGATTGAGCGTGCGGGCCACACCTTCGACGACCACCATGGTCTTCTGCAGCATGACGAGCTCGGGGCGCGTCTGCATGTCGAAGAGTTCAGTGACCTCGAAGAGCAGCGTCAAGAGCTTCGCCATCGAAATGGTTTCGGCCGGCTGGCCGTGGATCGGCTCGCCGATCGCGCGGATCGCCTGGGCGAAGCTCGCGGCGTCGTGATGCGAAGGCACATAGCCCGCCTCGAAGTGCACGTCGGCGACGCGCTGGTAGTCACGGGTAATGAAGCCGAAGAGGATTTCCGCCAGGAACCGGCGCTCTTTCTTGCCGAGACGGCCGACGATGCCCATGTCGACGGCGACGATATGGCCGGCATCGTCGACGAAGAGATTGCCCTGGTGCATGTCGGCATGGAAGAAGCCGTCGCGCAGCGTGTGGCGCAGGAAGGACTGAATAAGCGTCTCGGCAAGCTCGTTGAGGTCGTGTCCGGCGGCCTGCAACCCCTCGATATCCGACATCTTGACGCCGTCGATCCATTCCATCGTGACGACGTCGCGCCCGGTCCGTTCCCAATCGACTTTCGGCACGCGGAAGCCGGAATCGTCCTTGGTGTTTTCGCCAAGCTCGGAAAGGGCGGCGGCCTCCAGACGAAGGTCCATTTCGATCTTCGTCGTCTGCTCCAGAGTCTTGGTGACCTCGACCGGCTTCAGCCGGCGCGTATAGGGCAGGAACCGTTCCTGCATATGGCTGACGAGATACATCGCCTCGATATCGGAGGCGAAACGCTGGCGCACGCCGGGGCGGATGACCTTGACGGCGACCTTTTCGGGCTTGCCGTCGCGAAGCACGATGGCCGGATGCACCTGCGCGATCGAGGCGGCCGCCATCGGTTCGGAGAGCTCGGCGTAGAGGTCCTCGACCTTGCGGCCGAGCGAACCTTCGATTGCGGCCTTCGCCTCGCTCTGCGGGAAGGTCGCCATGCTGTCCTGCAAGAGCGACAGGTCGGCCGCGAACTCTGCGCCGACGACATCCGGGCGCGTCGCCAGGAACTGACCGATCTTGACATAGGAGGGCCCGAGGCGGGCGACCGCGCGTGACAAGCGGTCGCTGCGTTCCTCGCCCGGCACCCTGCGGCGCGCCAGAAGTCCTGCCGCCTTCTGGGCGAAACGGGCAAACGACGGCAGATGCTCGGTTGGGACGGCTGAGACGACGCCTTCGCGCACGAGAACCCACCCGATCCGCGCAAGGCGGACATATGTTCCAGGCGTGCTCATCGGGTTCAGATTTTCCAGCCGGAATGCAGCGCTGCGATGCCGCCGGTGTAATTGGTGAAGGAGACGCGTGAGAAGCCGGCCTCCTTGATCATCGTCGCGAAGTTGCGCTGGTTCGGGAACTTGCGGATCGATTCCACCAGATACTGGTAGGGCGCCTCGTCGCCGGTGATCAGCTTGCCGAATTTCGGGATCGCGTTGAACGACCAGGCATCATAGAAGCGATCGAGCAGCGGCATCTCCACTTCGGAGAATTCCAGTACCAGCAGGCGACCGCCGCGCTTCAGCACCCGGTGCGCCTCTTTCAGCGCCACGTCGATGCGCGGCACGTTGCGAATGCCGAAGGCGATCGTATAGGCGTCGAAGGAATTGGCCTCGAAGGGCAGTTCCTCGGCATTGGCCTCGACGAATTCGAGATTGGCGGAAAGCTTCCTCTTCTCCGCCCGTTCGGCGCCGACGGCGAGCATCGAGCCGTTGATGTCGAGCACGGTCGCATGCGCCTTGCGGTCGGAGGCCTCGATGATGCGGAAGGCGATATCGCCGGTGCCGCCGGCAACGTCCAGAACCTTGTAGTCTTCGCGGCGCGGCGGGTTGAGGGCGGCGATCATCGCGTCCTTCCAGGCGCGGTGTAGGCCGGCCGACATCACGTCGTTCATGATGTCGTAGCGCTTCGCCACCTTATGGAAGACGTCGTTGACGAGCGGCTGCTTTTCGCCGGCGTCGACATTGCGGAAACCGAAGGATGTTTCCATGCCGCCATCGGCCGATACGCGCTGATCCGTCATACGAAGAACTCCACCTGAACCAATTTTTCCGGCACCATAGCGAAAAGGCCCCATCCGCGCTATCTCGTGGACGGGACCGCGCCTGCGGCATAGCGCACTCCCTATAGGATAAGAAGGCCGCCAAGGAAATGCCAACCACCGCATCCGGTGGCTGAGATCGTAGGAGTGCATTTATGCCGGAGTTGCCCGAGGTCGAAACCGTCAAGCGCGGCCTGGCGCCGACCATGGAGGGCGCGCGGATCGTCAATGCGGAATTGCGCCGTCCGGACCTGCGCTTCCCGTTTCCGGAGAATTTTTCTTCGACCGTTGCCGGCCAGCGCATTGTCTCGCTGTCACGGCGGGCGAAGTACCTGATGATCGATCTGGAAGCCGGCGACGTGATCATCGCCCATCTCGGTATGTCCGGTTCCTTCCGCATCGAGGCAGGGCCGGCTGCAGCGACGCCGGGCGAGTTTCACCATCCGCGCGGCAAGGACGAGAAGCACGATCACGTCATCTTTCATCTCGACGGCGCCGAAGGCCCGGTGCGGGTGATCTACAACGACCCGCGTCGTTTCGGTTTCATGGATCTTGCCCGCCGCGACACGGTGTCAAGCCACGCCTATTTTCGCGCGCTTGGCGAGGAGCCGACCGGAAACGCGCTCGATGCCGCCTATCTCGCTGTACGCTTTTCCGGCAAGGCGCAGCCGCTGAAGGCGGCCTTGCTCGATCAGAAGAACATCGCCGGTCTCGGCAATATCTATGTCTGCGAGGCGCTCTGGCGCTCGAGCCTGTCGCCGGTGAAGCCCGCGGGCGAACTCGTCGACAAGCGTGGCAAGCCCAAAGATGGCCTGGTGCGCCTGACGGACGCGATCCGCGAGGTGATTACCGATGCCATTGCGGCTGGCGGCTCGTCGCTGAAGGACCACATCCAGGCCGACGGCTCGCTCGGTTACTTCCAGCACTCCTTCTCCGTCTACGACCGCGAAGGAGAGGCTTGCCGCACGCAGGGCTGCAACGGTACGGTCGCCCGTATCGTGCAGGCGGGCCGGTCGACCTTCTATTGCCCGCATTGCCAGAAATGAACGTCGGGCTGTCCGCGGCCTGGCGTCGGAGATGAACCGGAGGAAACAGGAATGACCTACGAAACGCTGCTGGTCGAAACGCGCGGCCGCGTCGGCCTCGTGACGCTCAACCGTCCGCAGGCGCTGAATGCGCTGAATTCGACCGTCATGCGCGAGCTTGCCGCAGCGCTGAAGGCCTTCGATGCCGACAAGGAGATCGGCGCCGTCGTCGTCACCGGCTCGGAGAAGGCATTTGCAGCCGGCGCCGACATCAAGGAGATGCAGGCGCTCGATTTCGTCGACAGCTATCTTGGCGATTTCATTGGCGGCTGGGACCAGGTGGCTGCGGCCCGCAAGCCGGTGATCGCCGCTGTCTCTGGCTATGCGCTCGGCGGAGGCTGCGAGCTGGCGATGATGTGTGACTTCATCATCGCCTCCGAGACCGCGAAGTTCGGCCAGCCCGAAATCACCCTCGGCGTCATTCCCGGCATGGGTGGCTCGCAGCGCATAACGCGCGCCGTCGGCAAGGCGAAGGCGATGGACCTGGTTCTGACCGGCCGCATGATGGACGCGGCGGAGGCGGAACGCGCAGGACTCGTTTCGCGTGTGGTGGCGCCGGAGAAATTGATGGAGGAAGCGCTGGCTGCCGCAGAGAAGATCGCATCCTTCTCGCTGCCGGCGGTCATGATGGCGAAGGAGGCGGTGAACCGCTCTCTCGAGCTGACGCTCGCCGAAGGCCTTCGTTTCGAGCGGCGTCTCTTCCATTCGCTGTTTGCGACCGAAGACCAGAAAGAAGGCATGGCCGCCTTCGTCGCCAAGCGTAAGCCGGAGTTCAAACATCGCTAGAGCGGGATGAGGAATAGTGTTTACGGTTTTCCGCCCGCATCCCGCTCAAGCCTGTTAGAAACGATCACGTTTATGGTTTTGGGTCGATCAGACCCAAGACCATCGTGATCTAAGCCAGAGCACGGCGCAGATTCTAGAAAATGCGCGTTGACGGGGCGGCTGTTTCCCGCTATACGCCGCCCTCAGTTTGGAACGCCATTTTGGGCTTTCCGGAAATATTCCCGAATTGCTTTGATGACAGGTCGCAGTGACCCGGCACGGCGAGGGCGGAGTTCATGTCAGTTTTCGAAGAGAGGCACCAATGGCCAATACAACTTCGGCGAAAAAGGCGACCCGCAAGATCGCACGCCGCACCGCAGTGAACAAGGCCCGTCGTTCGCGCGTTCGCAACTTCATCCGCAAGGTCGAAGAAGCGATCGCTACCGGCGATCAGGCAGTTGCAGCCGCAGCGCTCAAGGCAGCTCAGCCCGAGCTGATGCGCGCAGCCACCAAGGGCGTCCTGCACGCCAACACTGCATCGCGCAAGGTTTCGCGCCTCGCGCAGCGCGTGAAGTCGCTTTCGGCCTAATCCGGCTAAGAAAAATCTGTTGACGAAAAGCCCGGCCCTTGCGCCGGGCTTTTCGGATTCATACTTCTGTCATCGCGATGGTTAATCCGACGGTATTACGTTGTGTCAATGCGATGACAAAATTTATGAAATAAATTCAATGACATACGGGAGGTCCTTATCAAAAGGATGTCTCTGGCCGGGGCTCTCCTGACCCCGTAATGAGTCAAGCGATTTTTTATTTTTTTTCTTTTTCGCCAGCTAAGCAAAGGGCGAAAAATCAAAACCCTTGATTCAAAAGCGATTCTTCACGGACTCGGAATGCGGCAAGCAAAAGGCAGGCTGAGAGTCAACGGTCAGTGCCTAAGGTTGCTTAAAAATCGCGATTGATCTTGCCCATCGATCCTGCCTAAATGCCCTCCACAGGGGACACGGACCACATCTGTAAAGGAAGCAGAAGACGCCATTTCGAAGAAATGGTTTCGATGTTTCTGTCCTTTGTATCAGGGCGGCTCCGCGTCGTTCAATCAGACAAGTCGAAGGTGAAAAAACCGGATGGTTCGTTCCACTCCGGGTGAGGAGTTTTCGTCCTATGGTTGTGTGGCGGGGCTTGGCTCGTGACGGCGGGTGCAAGCGGCGCCTGCCGGCAGACAAAGGTCCAACGCGCGGCTCATCGCTTCGTACGAGGGTGCGAAGAGCTGTTGACGAGGAGGAGGATCCGAGGCGGTGCGGAAGCGCACCGGAGGATTGTTGACAAGAGGCGCGAGGGGACATCTCCGGCCACAGGTGGGCTGGTGGATGCGCGTAGCGCGCAGCGAGGCGGGAGATGAGGAGCCCGGCGTCGACTGCGACTGTGACGTTCGGCGAGTGCGGCATGGCCTTTCGGGGCGCCGCGGGCGACGGACATACGAGATGACGCCGGCAGTGATGACGGCATCTGAACATGAACTGGAAGGCGGCAAAATGCAGATGAATTTGGTGACGGCGGGCGCACTTCAGAAAGAAGGAGACGCATTCCAAGCCGGAAGCAATCTATCTCAGGCGGCGGGGGAAAAAGTCGACATGAGGCACGACGCACTGTTCGAGCGAGTAAGTGCGCGTCTCAAGGCTCAGGTCGGTCCGGATGTCTTTGCGAGCTGGTTTGGGCGTCTGAAGCTCCATTCCGTATCCAAGAGCGTCGTGCGCCTCTCGGTGCCGACCACGTTCCTGAAGTCCTGGATCAACAATCGTTATCTCGATCTCATCACGTCGCTCTTCCAGCAGGAAGACGGCGAGATTCTGAAGGTCGAAATCCTGGTGCGCACCGCGACCCGTGGCGCCCGGCCGACGACACAGGAAGACGTGTTGCCGCAGGCGACCGAAGCGGCTCCAACCGCACCGGCGCGCCGTCCGGCAGCAGCCCAGCCGGTCGCAACCGTTGCCGCAGCGGCGATTGCGAGCGTACAGAGGCCTGTCCAGGCGCCGCTTTTCGGCTCGCCGCTCGACCAGCGCTATAATTTCGAAAGCTTCGTCGAGGGTTCCTCGAACCGCGTGGCGCTTGCCGCTGCCCGGACGATCGCGGAAGCCGGCGCCGGTGCCGTGCGGTTCAACCCGCTCTTCATCCATTCGAGCGTCGGTCTCGGCAAGACGCACCTCCTGCAGGCCATCGCCATCCAGGCGCTGCAGAGCGCGCGTGCACCGCGTGTCGTTTATCTGACGGCCGAATATTTCATGTGGCGTTTCGCCACCGCCATTCGCGACAACGATGCGCTGTCGCTCAAGGAGTCGCTGCGCAACATCGATCTGCTGATCATCGACGACATGCAGTTCCTGCAGGGTAAGTCGATCCAGCACGAGTTCTGCCATCTCTTGAACATGCTGCTCGACTCCGCCAAGCAGGTCGTCGTCGCCGCCGACCGCGCTCCGTGGGAACTGGAATCGCTCGACAGCCGCGTTCGCTCGCGTCTCCAGGGCGGTGTCGCCATCGAGATGGACGGCCCCGACTACGACATGCGCCTCGAAATGCTGAAGCGTCGGCTGGACGTCGCCCGCCAGGACGATGGATCGCTCGACATTCCCGGCGATATCCTGAGCCATGTCGCCCGCAATGTGACGGCGAGCGGCCGCGAGCTGGAAGGCGCGTTCAACCAGCTTCTGTTCCGTCGTTCCTTCGAGCCGCAGCTTTCGATCGAGCGCGTCGATGAACTGCTCGGCCACCTCGTCAATGCCGGCGAACCACGCCGCGTGAGGATCGAGGACATCCAGCGCGTCGTCGCCAAGCATTATAACGTCTCGCGCCAGGAGCTCGTCTCCAACCGTCGCACCCGCGTCATCGTCAAGCCGCGCCAGATCGCCATGTATCTGTCGAAGACGCTGACGCCGCGCTCCTTCCCGGAGATCGGCCGTCGCTTCGGCGGACGTGACCACACGACGGTGCTGCATGCCGTGCGCAAGATCGAAGAGCTGATTTCGGGCGATACCAAACTCAGCCACGAGATCGAGCTTCTGAAGCGTCTGATCAACGAATAGTCGCAGCTGACTGTTTCAAAGAAAAGGCCCGGTTTTCCGGGCCTTTTTTCGTTTGGGCTAACGCACCGCCTTCAACGTCGGTCGCTGAGACGGCCTGATCGGCTGGTCCTCGACGACCTGCGATGTGCGGGCCTCCGCGATGATCCAGCTGCGAAAGGCGACGACAGGCGGTCGGTCGAGAGCGGCCGGCGGATAGACGAGGTGATAGGCAAGGCCGGTCATCACTCCCTCCGGGAAGGGGGCAACCAGCAGGCCTTCCGCAAGCTCCCGCGCCACGAGCGACAGGCGCACCAGGGCGACCCCGTCGCCGGCCTTGGCCGCCTCGATGGCGCCGTTGCTGTTGACGAAGACCGGCCCGCGCCCGGGATCCACCCCTTCGGCCCCTGCCGCATCCAGCCACAGCCGCCAGTCCTGGCGGTGCACGTCGTGCAACAGCGCATGGCGGGCGAGGTCGCTGGGCGTGTCGAGCGGCAGTTTGGCCCGAAGCGCCGGATGGATGACCGGAACCGGGTCGTCGTCGATCAGCCGTTCGCTGACCAGACCGTCATACCGGCCGAGCCCATGCCGGATGGCGACGTCGACGCCGTCACTGTTAAAATCCGTCAGCCGGTTCGTGGTGCTGATGCGGACGTCGATGCCAGGCACCTTCTGTTCGAAGGCGCCGATGCGCGGCACCAGCCATTGCGCGGCGAAGGTCGGCGTGCAGCTCACCGTCAGCACCGGCGCACGTTTGCGCGCCGTCAGCTCCTCGGTTGCCTCCCGCATCATGCGGAAGGCACGTCGGAGCGTTGCGAAATAGAGGCTGCCGTCTTCCGTCAGAACCAGTTGCCTGGGCCTTCGTTCGAAGAGCGTTACACCCAGCGTCTGCTCCAGCTCCCGCACCTGCAGGCTGACGGCGCCCGGCGTGACGTTGAGTTCGTGCGCGGCCTTGGTGACGCTTGAATGACGCGCCGTCGCCTCGAAGGCGCGAAGCGATGCAAGGGAGGGAAGGGATGTGGTCATGGTTTAACCAAACTCAATCATCCAGCGAGAAATGATCGTTTGTCCGAAGCGTAATATGCTGAGAATAATGGCATAAATTCACGACGGTCAACACCGTTTCGATTTAGTCAGATAAACAAATGAGGGTTTTCGCGATGGTGCAGCCGGTTCAGGCCAAGGTCATGGGAGCGCGGGAATGGGGCATGTTGATCATGCTCTCTCTCCTCTGGGGCGGCTCCTTCTTCTTCATCGGTATCGCCGTCAAGGCGCTGCCGCCATTTACGATCGTGGCGCTGAGGGTCAGCCTCGCGGCGGTCGCACTGCTCGTTTTCCTGCGCCTTGCGGGACTGTCGATGCCGCGGGACCCGCGTGTGTGGCTGGCGTTCTTCGGCATGGGGCTGCTCAACAATCTCATCCCCTTTTCGCTCATCGTCTGGGGGCAGACGCATATCGCCAGCGGCCTCGCCTCGATCCTCAACGCCACCACGCCGCTTTTCGGCGTGATCGTCGCGCATCTGCTGACCGATGACGAGAAGCTGACCGTCAACCGCTTCGCCGGCGTGGTCGTCGGTTTCCTGGGCGTTGCCATGATGATTGGTCCGGCGGCACTCGGCGGGCTCGGCTCGAACCTTGTTGCTCAGCTTGCCGTTCTCGGTGCGGCGCTCTCCTATTCGCTCGCCGGTGTCTTTGCCCGCCGCTTCAAGCGCATGGGCGTGGCACCGATCGTGACGGCCACCGGCCAGGTCTCTGCTGCCAGCATCATGCTGGTGCCGCTGTCGCTGCTCGTCGATCATCCCTGGACGCTTACGATGCCCGGCCTCGACGTCTGGGCCGCAATCGTCGGCATTGCTCTGGTCTCCACGGCGCTCGCTTATGTCCTGTTCTTCCGCATCCTGGAAACGGCTGGAGTCACCAACCTGATGCTCGTCACCTTCCTGATCCCGGTCAGCGCCATTCTGCTTGGCGCGACGTTCCTGGGCGAGACGCTGGAGCCCAAGCACTTTCTCGGCATGGCGCTGATTGCAGCGGGTCTGGCAGCAATCGACGGGCGACTTCTTCGCCTCTTTTCTCGGCCGGCCGTCGACCCCAAGTTAGAGTGCCGCGAGAACGTCTGAGCGTTCCCTTCTTACACGCATTGCGGGCCGGTGGGCGAAAGCACCACCGGCCCTGTTTTTTTCAGCTGGGTTGTCGGCTATTCCTTGCCGCCACCGTCTTTGTTTCAGGAGCAGGAGTTCCGATGCTTTACGCCGTGTTTTGCTACAACAACGAAAATGTCACCAGTGAGTGGAGCAAGGAGCAGGATGATAAGGTCATGCGTGACTTGGCGGCCGTACAGAGCAAATATGCTGAAGCCGGAAAACTTGGGCCGGTGGCCCGCCTGATGCCAACGACAACGGCGACGACGCTTCGGCACACTCACAGCGAGACGATCGTCACCGACGGCCCTTTCGCCGAAACCAAGGAACAGTTGCTCGGCTTCTATGTCGTCGACTGCGCGTCTATGGACGAAGCACTCGAATTTGCTCGTGATCTGAGTTCTGCCAACCCGGCGGCCGGCTCCTACGAAATCCGACCCCTTGCCATCTACAAACCCAGTGAGCTTGCTTCATGACAGACACAGCCTGGATAGACCTCGCACTCGTTTCAGCCCGGCCGCAGGCAGTGGGCGCATTGCTGCGCTATTTCCGTAATCTCGATACGGCCGAGGAAGCGTTCCAGGAGGCTTGCATCCGGGCTTTGAAGACCTGGCCGAAGAGTGGCCCGCCGCGCGATCCTGCGGCGTGGCTGATCTTCGTCGGCCGCAACAGCGGCATCGACAAGGTCCGGCGCCAGTCCCGCGAGACGGCGCTGCCACCGGAGGAAATGCTCTCCGATCTCGAGGATCAGGAGAGCAATCTCGCCGACCGGCTGGATGGCTCGCAATATCGCGACGACATTCTTCGGCTGCTGTTCGTCTGCAGCAACCCGGCTCTGCCGGCAACCCAGCAGATCGCGCTGGCTCTGCGCATCGTCTCGGGCCTTTCGGTCAAGCAGATTGCCCGCGCCTTTCTCGTCAGCGAAGCGGCGATGGAGCAGCGCATCACCCGCGCCAAGTCCCGCGTCGCGGCGGCCGGCCTTGCTTTCGAAACGCCCGATGTTGCCGATCGTGCCGACCGGCTCGCCGCCGTCGCAACGATGATCTATCTCGTCTTCAACGAAGGCTATTCGGCGATGAACGGCCCGGAAAGCGTCTCGGCCGATCTCTGCGAGGAGGCGATCCGGCTCGGGCGTCTGCTGCTGGAGCTTTTTCCCGCGGAACCGGAGATCATGGGGCTGACGGCGCTGATGATGATACAGCATTCCCGCGCGCGCGCCCGTTTCGATGCCGATGGCGCCGTCATCCTGCTCGAAGACCAGGATCGCGGATTGTGGAACCGCCCACTGATTGATGAGGCGCTGGCGCTGATCGACAGGGCGATGCGCCACCGCCAGCCCGGCGCCTATCAGATCCAGGCCGCGATCGCTGCCCTGCATGCGCGGGCGGAACGCCCTGAAGACACCGACTGGGCGCAGATCGACCTGCTGTACCAAGCGCTCGAACGGCTGCAGCCCTCGCCGGTGATTACCCTCAACCGGGCCGTTGCCGTCTCGAAGCGTGACGGTCCGGAGGCGGCACTCGCCATGATCGAGCCGCTGGCCGGCAAACTGTCTGGCTACTTCTATTTCCACGGCCTCAGCGGCCACCTCCTGAAGCAGCTCGGCAAGGTCCGCGAGGCACGCGTCGCTTTTGATCATGCCATCGCGCTTGCGACCAACGCCGCCGAATGCGCCTATATCCGCATGCAACTCGACAAGCTCGACGAGGAGCCGGGCGTCGAAGACGCCGTCGTCAAAAAAAGATGAAAAAGCCACGAGGCGGCTGTCGGGGCGGGCCGCCTTGCTTCGTCCTTGGACTGAAAACGAGATCCAAGGAGAAATCCCAGTGAATACCAGCCTTGCCATTTCCGCCCCGACTGCCAAATCCGTCATCCTCGGCCGCGTCCTCAGTGGCGTGCTCGTCGCCTTCCTGGTCTTCGATGCCGTCATCAAGCTCGTGCCGCTTCAGGTCGTTACCGAAACCATCTTGGCGCTTGGTTACTCGGCAGATCAAAACCTGGCGCGTCTGCTCGGGGTGCTCACGCTGCTCTGCACCGTGCTCTACGTGATCCCGCGGACCTCGATCCTCGGCGCCATTCTGCTGACCGGTTATCTCGGCGGCGCCATGGCGACGCATCTTCGGGCCGGCAGTCCACTCTTCAGCCATCTGTTCTTCGGTTTCTACCTGGGCGTCATCGCCTGGGGCGGCCTGTGGCTCCGAGATTCGCGCCTGCGCAGCCTGATCCCATTCAAGAACTGAAAACTGCCTTCCAACCGAACAAGTGAAAGTCGATCATGACCAGGACTGTCGAAGATTACATTGCCGGCCTTTCCGGGGTTCCGGGAGACGTGGCAAAACGTCTGCACGCAGCGCTCATTGCCGCAGGCGGGCTCACCGATATCGTGAAGTGGGGCCACCCCATCTACGAGGCCGGCGGCGCAGTCTGCCTCCTGAAGGGAGCAAAGGATCACGTGACCTTCGGCTTCTGGCGTGGGGCGGAGATGCTCGATCTCGATCCGCGCCTGGAAAAGGGCGGCGGCAAGGGTGACATGGCCTATATCCGCCTGCGCGCCACGGACGACGTCGACGACGCCCATGTGGCCCGCTTGGTCGCAAAGGGCATTGAACTCAACCGGCTGAAAGGCGATCCGATGAAGTAGCGGTTCGCGAAACAAACTTGCAGCGCTGCCGGTAAAACAGAGCGCCTTTATCGGCTGCGATGCAATATCTCTTCACGGGAACAGGCATTCACGCCAGATCCCGCGAGGCAAACATGATCCTCTACTATCAGACCCACTCCCCCTTCGCCCGCAAGGCGCTCGTCTTCGCCCACGAGGCCGGTCTCGCCGAACGGCTGAAGGTCATCCACCACGAGACCAGCCCGACTCGGCGCAACGACGAAGTCTATGCCGAAAACCCGCTTGGCAAGGTGCCGGTGCTGTTGCGCGAGGGGCAGGAACCGATCTTCGACAGCGACGTCATCTGCGCCTATCTCGACACGCTGCAGGATGGACGCAAGCTGATCCCGGAAAGCGGCGAACCGCGCTGGCGGGCGCTGCGCATGCAGTCTGTGGCGCAGGTCCTCGCCCAGACCGGCATCGGTCTTCGCTGGGAATGGGAGCGTCGGCCGGAGCACTTGCGTTTTCCGGAACTCGCCAAGGGGTATGAAGAGAAGATCGAGGAGACCTACGATTGGCTGGAGCGCACGCTGGAGCCCGAGGCGGCCGTTGATATCGGCCAGATCGCGCTGGCGACGGCGCTCTCCTGGATGGCATTTCGCAACCTGCCATCGTTCCGTAACCGCCCGACGCTGACACGCTGGTTTGACGTGTTCGAGGAGCGCGCCTCGATGCGGGCGACACCGCTCTCCGGTGAAACGTTCGATTGAGTCTGTAGCCGGCGAAGACCGCCTGCTGCCTCAGGGGCAAGCGAGGTCGGCCACCACGGCGTCGAGGATCAGCATTCCGGCCGGCGTGCAGCGCAGGCGCGAATTGCCGAGCCGCTCGATGAAGCCGTTGTCGATCAGGAACTGTTCGCGCTCCGGGTCCGGATCGCGGCCGGAAAGGGTCTGCCAGCGGGCAAGGTCGACACCTTCCTTGAGGCGCAGGCCCATTAGCAGCAGTTCATCCGACTGCGCTTCGAGGTCGAGCGCCTCGCGTTCGACCATGCCGTGGCCGTAGGTCTCGACGAGGCGCAGCCATTCCTCGGGCTTGCGTTCGGTGGCCGTCGCGACCTTGCCGCCGCCGATGCCGAGGCGCCCGTGTGCGCCGGGGCCAATACCCGCATAGTCGCCATAGCGCCAGTAGGTCAGGTTGTGCCGGCTTTCAGCACCCGGACGGGCGTGGTTGGAGACCTCGTAGGCCGGCATGCCGATCGATGCCGTGATCGCCTGCGTTGCCTCGTAGAGCACGGCCGATTGTTCGCCGTCCGGAACGATGAGCTTTCCGGCCTTGTGCAGGCCGTAGAAGGGCGTGCCCTCTTCGATTGTCAGCTGGTAGAGCGACAGGTGATCGACCGCGTAGGAGACGGCCTCCTTCAACTCGCGCTCCCACTCTTCGACCGTCTGGTTCGGGCGGGCATAGATCAGGTCGAAGGACATGCGCGGGAAGATCTCGCGCGCCAGCCGGATCGCCTTCAGCGCGTCTTCGACATTGTGCAGCCGCCCCAGGAATTTGAGGTCGCGGTCGTTCAGCGCCTGGACGCCGAGCGAGACGCGGTTGACGCCAGCAGCACGATAGCCGTGGAAGCGCGTCGCCTCGACACTCGAAGGGTTGGCTTCCATGGTGATCTCGATGCCGTCGGGCACGTGCCAATGGCGAGCGATACCCTGGAGGATCGCGTCCACCGTCGAGGGCTCCATCAGCGACGGCGTGCCGCCGCCCATGAAGATGCTGGTGACGGTGCGCGGACCTGAGAGCTCACGCACCTCTTCCATCTCCTTCAGGAAAGCGGCAACGAAACGCGGCTGGTCCACGGGCTGGTGGCGCACATGGCTGTTGAAGTCGCAATAGGGGCATTTGGCCGCGCAGAACGGCCAGTGTACATAGACCCCGAAACCGGGGTCCATGCCGTCACCAATCGCCGATAGCGTGGCCGTCTGCATCGTTGCGTCTCTCATGGTCACTTTCAGTAGGGAGCGGGATGCGGGCGGGAAACCGCACACACTTTTCCTCATCCCGCTCAGATCAGGCTCCGAGGCAGGTCTCGGCAAAAATCTTGAAGGCGCGGGCGCGGTGCGACAGGGCCTGCGCATCGCCCGGCTTCCAACCGTGTTTCTCGTCGGCGCTCATTTCGCCGAAAGTGGTCTCGTAGCCCTTCGGCTGGAAGACCGGATCGTAGCCAAAACCCTGGCTGCCGCGCGGCGGCCAGACCACGAAGCCTTCGACCTCGCCACGGAAGAGCTCGACATGGCCGTCCGGCCAGGCAAGGCAGAGCACCGAGACGAAGCGGGCGGCGCGCTCGGAGGGCGTCGTTGCGCCCTTTTCCTGCAGTGCGTTTTCGACCTTCTCCATCGCCATGGCGAAATCACGGCTGCCGTCCTCGCGCTCGGCCCAGTTGGCGGTATAGACGCCGGGCGCGCCGTCGAGTGCGTCGATTGAAAGACCGGAATCGTCCGAAAGCGCCGGCAGACCCGAGGCCTTGGCGGAGGCGAGCGCCTTGATGGTGGCGTTCTCCTCGAAGGTGGTGCCGGTTTCGTCGGGCTCGATGAAATTGAGGTCCGCCGCCGACTTCGCCTCGAAGCCGAGCGGGCCGATGAGATCGCGGATTTCGCGGATCTTGCCGGCATTGTGGCTGGCGACGATCAGCGTCTTGTTGTCGAGTTTGCGCATGGTATCTCGTTTCATATTCATTCGATGGACCAGAGGCCCGGCTCCGCACATTCAAGGCTGTTGCCGGCCGGATCGCGGAAGTAGAACGACCGCGCGCCGTTCGGCCAGCGCAGATCGCTTTCGATCTTGATACCGGCCGCTTCCAGTTTCGCTTTCCAGGCGTCGAGCGTCTCGGCGCGCACGCGAAAGCACATGTGTCCCCGGCCGGTCGTGCCATGCGGTGGCACCGGCAGGGCGGCGTCCGGCGCTGGCGGTTTCACCGTCTCGGCCGGATTGAAGATCAAAAGCACGCCTTGGCCGCAGCGGAAGAACACGTGCCGGTTTCCAGCGCGGGTGATCTTCTCAAGGCCGAGAACGCCGCCGTAGAAGGCCTCGGCGGCATCGAGATCGGTCGCGTAGAGCGCAGTCTCGAGTATGCCTTCCAGTGCCGGGGCCATCTTTTCTCCTGTGGTCAGCCTGCAATCGCCTGCTTCTGCAGCGCGACCAGTTCGGCAATGCCGTTCTTTGCCAAGCCCATCAGGCTTGCGAATTCCTCTTCCGAGAACGGCTTGCCTTCGGCCGTGCCCTGGATTTCAACGATGCCGCCGGAGCCGGTCATGACGAAGTTGGCGTCGGTCTCGGCGGCGGAATCTTCGAGGTAATCGAGGTCGATCACGGACTGGTTGGCGAAGATGCCGCAGGAGATGGCGGCGACATGGTCCTTCAGGACCTTCTCGACCTTGACCATGTTGCGCGCTTCCATCCACTTCAGGCAATCGTAGAGAGCGATCCAGGCACCGGTGATCGAGGCCGTGCGCGTGCCGCCATCGGCCTGAATGACGTCGCAGTCGATCGAGATCTGGCGCTCGCCGAGCGCCGGAAGGTCGACGACGGCGCGCAGCGACCGGCCGATCAGGCGCTGGATTTCCTGGGTGCGGCCGCTCTGCTTGCCGTTTGCCGCCTCACGCTTCATGCGCTCGCCGGTGGCGCGCGGCAGCATGCCGTATTCCGCCGTCACCCAACCCTTGCCGCCGTTGCGCAGCCAGGCCGGAACCTTTTCCTCAAGGCTGGCGGTGCACAGCACGTGCGTGTCGCCGAACCGCACCAGACAGGAGCCTTCCGCGTGCTTGGAAAAATTGCGCTCGAAAGAAACCTTGCGCATTTGGTCGGTTTTTCTGCCGGATGGCCGCATCGTCAACTCCTATCGTATCTCGTCAGCCTTCTAGAGCATGGCGCAGGCAAAGGGAACCGGTGGATAGCCGGGGGACCAGTCGATTTTTCCCTTTTGCCATCGGGCGGCAGGATCATTATATTCCGGGCACGGCAGGATGTGCCTGCGAGTGTGGAGTGACATGGTACTGCGCAATCCCGGAGCAAAGGAAATCGCAGCCGCGCTGGATGAGCGCTCGGGCGAAATTTTCCGTCGCATCGTGGAAACCTATCTGACGAGCGGCGAGCCGCTCGGCTCGCGCAATCTGTCGCGGCTCCTGCCGATGTCGCTCTCTCCCGCTTCCGTTCGCAATGTGATGAGCGATCTCGAAGATCTCGGTCTCATCTACTCGCCGCATGTCAGCGCTGGCCGTCTGCCCACCCAGACGGGGCTGCGCTTCTTCGTCGATGCCTTCATGCAGGTCGGCAATCTCTCGGTCGAGGACCGGGCGTCGATCGACCGTCAGGTGCGGCGCGATGATCATATGCAGCCGGTCGATGCGCTGCTGACCGAAGCCAGCCAGATGCTGTCAGGCATGTCACGCGGGGCCGGCCTCGTCATCACCGCCAAGGCCGATCCCGTACTGAAGCATGTCGAGTTCATTCGCCTGGCGCCGACCAAGGCGCTGGCCGTTCTCGTCGGCGAGCACGACCAGGTGGAAAACCGCATCATCGAACTACCCGCCGGGGTCACCAGCTCGCAGCTCACCGAAGCCGCGAATTTCCTTAACGCCCATCTTGCCGGCCAGACGATCGGAGAGGTGCGCACCCAGCTTGAAACGGTGAAGCAGACGGTGCGCGGCGAACTCGACGCGCTGTCGCAAGACCTCGTCGAGCGCGGTCTCGCCATCTGGTCGGGCAATGAAGGCGACGAGAAGCCGGCGCGGTTGATCGTGCGCGGCCGTGCCAACCTGCTCGAAGGGCTGGAGGGGGCCGAGGATATCGATCGGCTGCGCATGCTCTTCGACGACCTCGAAAAGAAGGACAGCCTGATCGAGCTGCTCGATCTTGCCGAGAGCGGTCCGGGCGTCCGGATCTTCATCGGCTCGGAAAACAAGCTCTTCTCGCTCTCCGGCTCCTCGCTGATCGTCGCGCCCTATCGCGATGGCGAGGATCGCATTGTCGGCGCGGTCGGCGTCATCGGACCGACGCGGCTCAACTACTCCCGCATCGTGCCGATGGTCGATTATACCGCGCAGCTGATGTCGCGGCTTTCCCGCTAAAGGCGGGCTTTTAGTCGCTGCATGTCTCCTTAAATCGACCTCGATCAAGGACAAAGACATGCAGCAAATCAAAGTGTTACAGCAACCTTTGCGCGTCTGATCAGTCGCGCGGCGCTGTAGGAGCGCGATTGAACCCTTGATTTTTCGGCCCCAAACCTCGATATCGGCTTCAAATCCAGTCACAGGGCATTTTTGCTGACACGCAGGCTCGCGCTTGCGGCGTGGAAATGCGAAGGACGATAGAGACGACACTGCGGAGAACGTCATGACCGACGATACGAACAAGCACGGACCCGAGGCCACCGACGAGGTATTCGATGCCGCGCCCGATGCGGCCGACGCCGCTGAAGCTGCGCCGGTTGCCGAGCCCGATCCGTTGGAGCTCGCCAGGGCGGAGAGCGCCGAGCTGCGTGACAAGTACCTTCGACTTGCCGCCGAGATGGACAACCTGCGCCGCCGCACCGAACGCGACGTGAAGGATGCGAAGTCCTATTCCGTCGCCGGCTTCGCCCGCGACATGCTCGCCGTTTCGGATAACCTGCGCCGCGCCCTCGATGCCATTCCGGCAGAGGCCAGGGAAGCAGGCGAGGCTGGCCTCACCGCCCTGATCGAGGGCGTGGAAATGACGGAGCGCTCGATGCTTTCAGCGCTTGAGCGCCACGGCGTCAAGAAGCTTGAGCCGGAAGGCCAGAAGTTCGACCCGAACTTCCATCAGGCAATGTTCGAGATTCCCAATGCGGACGTGCCCAACAACACGGTGTTGCAGGTCGTTCAAGCCGGCTACGTGATCGGTGACCGTGTTCTGCGTCCGGCCATGGTCGGCGTCTCCAAGGGCGGACCGAAGGTCGTGGCCGGCGAAAACGGTGACGCACCGACTGCCTGATCCAACTGATCAGAGTTTAAAGAAACGCCGCGCGAAGTTCGCGCGGCGTTTTTGTTTTGAGCGGCGTCAGCCGCAAACGCTATCCGAAAAGCTGGTGCAGGTGATCGTTGAGGAAGCGGCCCTCCGGATCGACCTTGGCCCTCAGCGCCCGGAAATCGCCTGCACGGGGATAGAGCGCCGTCACATCCTCGGCGCCGAGGAAATGCAGCTTGCCCCAATGCGGCCGTGAGCCGTACTGCCGCAGGATCGTATCGACATCCCTCAGGTAGTCCCAATAATCGGTTCCCGGCTCGCCCGAGACCGAGAGCGTGATCGAGTCCTGCTCGAAGAAGGGGCTGATCCAGCCGGTGTCTCCGGCGGTGAAACGGTACTCGATCGGATAGATGCAGGTCGGGTGCTTTTCCAGCATCAGCTTGCGCACCGCCTTCACCGCATCCTTGCCGTGGGCGACGGGCACCGCATATTCGAGTTCGTGGAAATTCGGCACGTATTCGATCGGATAGATCTCGGAGGAATATGCGATCTTCTCGAAGCGGCGCTCCGTCGGTGCTTCCTCGGTGATGTCGATCACCTTCATCTCGCAGACGTCGGAGGTGCTGTCTGTGGTCGAGACCGATGCGGTGTCCGGCAGGCAATAGCAATGCCGGCTCTCGGGCACTGGGCACCAGAAAAAGCCGAAGTGGCGGTGTTTGGCGGCCAGTTCGTCGTGCTGTTCGATCATTTCGTCGAAGGTGCAGCGCCAGAGCCTTTCATGCAGATTGTAGCTGTCCATCGCCTGCAGCGTGATCTCCGAGATCACACCAAGCATGCCGACCGATACCCGCGCCGCCTCGAGCAGATCCGGTGTCGTCTCGTCGACAACGAGAATGCTCCCATCCGGCTGCACCAGGCGCATGCCGACGATCTGCGAGGCCATGTTGCCGAGCTTGGCGCCGGTCCCATGCGTCCCGGTCGTCAGCGCGCCAGCCAACGCCTGGCTGTCGATGTCGCCCTGATTGATCAGCGACAGGCCGTTGGATTTCAGCACCTTGCCGAGCTGATTGATGGTGGTACCCGCCTTCACCGCGACGCGCTTGCGCGCGTAGTCGATGCCGACGACACCCTGCATGTTGGAGAGCGTCAGCTGCAGCCCGCTGGTCAGCGCCACCGGCGTGAAGGAATGGCCGGAGCCGGCGCAGCGCACGTTCAGCCCTTGCGACGTCGCCTCGCGCACCATTTCGGCAAGAGCTGCCTCGCTCTCCGGCGCGCCGCGATGACGCACGATGCATGATTGGTTTCCGACCCAGTTGCGCCAGTGGCCACCTGCCTGAAGCATTTTCCCCTCCCTCAAACCGCGGTGAAGCAATTGTCGACGAACAGATGCGTGCCGTTGATGAAGCTCGCCTCATCGCTCGAAAGAAACAGCGCCGCGTTCGCCACCTCTTTCGGGTCGCACATGCGGCCCTGCTGCACGGCGATGGCCGCCTCCGAAACGTCGACCCCGTATTTGCTGAGGCCGACGAGCTCGCGCTTGCCATGATCGGTGGCGATAAAGCCCGGGCAGACGGCATTGCAGCGGATGCCGCGGTCGCGGAACTCGACGGCGATGGCGCGGGCGAACATGTGGCAGGCGCCCTTGGTCGTGTCGTAGAGCACCTCCATCGGCGTTGCCGCCACGGCCGAGATCGACGAGGTGCAGACGATGCTGCCGCCGCCGGCGGAAAGCATGCCGGGCAAAACAGCCTTGGTCATCAGAAACATGCTGCGCACATTGACCGCCATCAGTCGGTCCCATTCGTCTTCCTCGACCTCGAGGAAGGGGCCGACGGCAAGAATGCCGGCGTGATTGAAGAGCACCGTGATGGCGCCGAACGCCGCCTCCACCGCCTTGACGGCCGATGTCACTTCTGCGGATACCGAGACGTCGGCCGGGGCAAAAATCGCCTCGCCGCCATTGGCGCGGATCGATGCCGCGACCTCTTCGCCCTTGCTGCGCGGCAGGTCGACGATACCGACCTTGGCGCCTTCGCGCGCGAAAAGCTCCGACGCCGCCAGGCCGCAGCCTCCCGCGCCACCGCTGATCAGCGCCACCTTGCCTGAAAGCCTGCCTGCCATTGCGCCCTCCTCATCGGCGTTCGCCGCAGTGTTCGCCAAGGGCGACCCGTTTCGCGACGACCTGTTGCTCTCCCGGGGGGAATTATTGTTGACGAAGCAGGGGCTGTCGATATCCCATGGGGGATACGAGGAGCGGGGGGATGAAACCGGAATGCTGGCAAGGGAGTCCGCTGATATTTCGGCGATGATCTGATCGGCACGCAGGATTTCGGCCAGGCGCTCGACCGGATGCTGCGGTCGTTCACCAGTTTCGACCTCTCCGTCGCCTTTGCCTATCCGTACGATGCCAGGCCGATCGTGCTGCACGACGGCTACACGGCAAAGGTATCGGCGAGCGCGCTTTCCGCCTATCTCGGCGGCGCCTATCTGCTCGATCCCTTCTACGTCGCCTGCTCTGCCGGCCAGCCGGCCGGCCTCTGGCGCATGCGAGAACTCGCGCCGGACCGATTCTTCCAGTCCGACTTCTCGTCGTCCGCCGAGGTTCACCCCTGCGTATCGATGGAATCGGGTGTGCTGGTGGAGGAGGTCGGCTTCGTCATTCCGCTCGACGGTGGCCTGCAGGCGACCTACTCGCTGATGCGCGGCCGCGGCGGCCAGCCTTTCAGCGAGGCCGAACTCGAGCGACTGCGCGTCTATGAGCCGATCGTGCGCGAGGCGGTCCGCTCGAACTGGCGCCAGCACGGCCGGAGCTTTGCGCCGCCGCCCTCCGAAGAGGGCGACAATGTAATGGAAGCGGCGTTCGACAGCCTTTGTTCAGACCGGCTGACGAAGCAGCAGCGCAACATCGTGCGGCTGATCCTTCGGGGACACAGCAACCTTTCGATCGGCAAGGTGATGAACATTGCCGAGGGAACGGTCCGGATCCATCGCAAGAACATCTATCGCCGGCTCGGCATTTCGAGCCAGGGCGCTTTGTTCCGGATTTTCATAGATCATTTGAACGGTCGTCAGCTTTACTGACGCAGGCACTGCGCGTCCGGCGGACGCGCGCCGTTGCTATTTTCAGGCGGCGTGCGAGGTCGCGTCGTCGTCGAGCAGCGTGTAGATCGCGCTGGCGGAATCGCTCGAGCGGATCTTGGCGACCATGTCCTGATCACGCAGGACGCGGGCAATGCGCGACAGGGCCTTGAGGTGATCGGCGCCGGCACCTTCCGGGGCGAGCAGCAGGAAGACGAGGTCGACGGGCTGGTCGTCGAGCGCTTCGAAATCGACAGATGTTTCCAGTCGCGCGAAGATGCCGATGATCGAGGGAAGATTGTTGAGCTTGCCGTGCGGGATGGCGATGCCATTGCCGACACCGGTGGAGCCAAGACGCTCCCGCTGCAGGATCACGTCGAAGATTTCACGCTCGGGAAGCCCGGTGATCTTTGATGCTTTTGCCGCCAATTCCTGGAGGAGCTGCTTTTTCGAGTTGGCCCTCATGGCCGGGATGATCGCATTTTGATGCAGTAGACCTGCCAATGCCATTCTTTTGTCCTCATTCGCCGGTTAGAGCCGGACAACATCATCATAAATGCGTCGCAATGGCTCTAACCATCTTTGTCATGGCGGGTTCCATGCACAGAAAAGTCACATTTTCCGGCCTGCCCGCTGATTCTGGGCGCGGGGAGTGCCGGCGTGCCGGCACTCCCCTATCCGCTCATGCTTTGATATTGGCAGCGTCAATCCAGCCAATATTTCCATCGTTGCGTCTGTAGACGATATTCAGATCGTCCTTGCCGGGGCTACGGAACATCAGGACGGGTTCATCGGTCATGTCGAGTGCCATCACGGCGCTGGCGACAGACATCGTCCTCAATTGTTTCGTGCTTTCGGCGACGATCGTCGGTGCATAATCCTCGGGGACCTCATCGTCCTCGAACGGCACCGAATCCATCACTGTGTAAGCCACTTCGGCAGCATTCGTACCGTTGCCGTTATGGTGATCCTTCAGCTTCCGCTTGTAGCGGCGCAGACGCTTTTCGATGCGATCCGACGCCGCGTCAAACGCAGCCTGTGGGTCGTTCGCCTGACCGTTCGCCTGCATAACCACGCCCGTATCGAGATGAAGCTTGCAGTCGGCGCTGAAGCGCGGCCCGGATTTTTCCACAGTGACCTGGCTTGAATATCCTCCGTCGAAATATTTGGTAACGGCCTGCTCGATCTGCTCGCCGATGCGAGCTCGAAACGAATCGCCGATTTCCATCTGTTTACCGGATACACGCACACTCATGGAGTTTCCTCTCTCGTTCGTGATTTGCGCAGCCAGTCTATTCCAAGCGGTCCCGTCATCCAAGCCTTTCAGGCTTGCGGGCGCGCCTCTGTCGCAGCTACCGGTCGTACCGGTCCGCTTCCGGGGCGAGCTTGTCCCCGGCAATTGCGGCGGGCTCATATCGCCTGTGTCGGAGAGAGTCAATCGAAGGTCGCAAAAAAGTTAATGCGGCTTAACTTCCGGTGCTCAGAAACCGGCGGCTTTGGCCAGCGCCCGCTTTTCCCGTCGCCGCTGTACGGAGGAGGGGATGCTCATCGCTTCGCGATATTTGGCGACAGTGCGACGGGCAAGGTCGATACCAGCCTTCTTGAGGACATCGACGATATCGTCGTCGGAAAGCACCGCTTCGGCGCTTTCCTCCTGGATCATCGCGCGGATCCGGTGGCGCACGGCTTCCGCCGAATGGCTGTCGCCGCCCTCGGCCGAGCCGATCGAGACGGTGAAGAAATATTTGAGTTCGAACAGCCCGCGCGGCGTCAGCATGTATTTGTTCGAGGTGACGCGGCTGACGGTCGATTCATGCATCTTGATCGCGTCAGCGACGGTCTTGAGGTTCAGCGGCCGTAGGTGACCGATGCCGTTGGCCAGGAACGCGTCCTGCTGGCGAACGATCTCCGTGGCGACCTTCATGATCGTTCGGGCGCGCTGGTCGAGGCTGCGTGTCAGCCAGTTGGCGTTCTGCAGGCATTCGTTGAGGAAGGCTTGGTCGGCACTGTTTTTCTGCGTCCCGCGCGAGACCTTGGCGAAATAGTCCTGGTTGACCAGCACGCGCGGCAGCGCGTCCGGATTGAGTTCGATCATCCAGGAGCCGTCGGGCGCGGCCCGCACGACGATGTCGGGCACGATCGCCTCGCTGACGCTGGTCTCGAAACTGGTTCCGGGCTTCGGATCGAGCTTGCGGATTTCCGCCAGCATGTCGATCAGGTCCTCTTCATCGACGCCGCAGATCTTCTTGAGCGTCGCGAAATCGCGCCGCGCCAGCAGTTCGAGATTGGCGAGCAGTGCCTCCATCGCCGGATCGAGGCGGTCGCGGGCGCGCAACTGGATTGCAAGACATTCGCCAAGCGAACGCGCGAAGACACCGGGCGGATCGAACTGCTGCAGCGTCAGCAATACCCGCACGACATCCGTATGCGCGGCGCCCAGCCGTTCGGCGACTTCGCCAAGGTCCGCCTGGAGATAGCCGGCGTCGTCGAGCTGATCGATAAGGTGCTGCGCGATCAGCCGATCCGAGGGGGCGGGCAGCGCAAATGGCAATTGCTCCGTGAGCGTCTCGCGCAGGCTCTTGCGGCCGGCAACGAAGTCGTCGAGGTCATAGTCTTCGCCTTCACTGCTGCCGGGCATCGATTTCCACTGGCCGAGCAGTTCCGGGGCATCGGCGCGCTGCGGTGTCGTGTCGTCCTGAAAGACATTGGCGAAGTCGGCGTCGAGTTGCTCGCCAAGCCGCTCGCTGGTCGGCGATGTCGCGCTGTCGTAGAGATCGTCCTGCGCGCCGAAGTCGTCGCCGGCAGGCTCGTCCCCGGCTGTGCTCTCGCCGCGCTCCGGCGTGCCTGGCAGATCGTCATTCGCCTGAAATTCGAGCAGCGGGTTCTTTTCGACTTCCTGGGCGATGAACTGATTGAGTTCGAGATGCGTCATCTGCAGCAGCTGGATCGACTGCATCAGCTGTGGCGTCATCACCAGGGACTGGGACTGGCGCAGATGAAGGCTGGCGGACAGTGCCATGCTGACGCGAAACTCCCGAGAAATCTCCTGGGCCGCGGTGTTTCTCCGGTCGCCGGGGTGGCCCTTATCAATTGGCCCAAAAATTGCTTATCGAGAAGGTTTGGTCAAGCGTGGTCGCGGGCGGAATCGCCCGCGAAGCGGTCTCAAAGGCTGAAATTGTCGCCGAGATAGAGCCGGCGCACGTCAGGATTGGTGACGATATCGTTGGCGCGACCATGAGTCAGCACTTCGCCGGCATGGATGATATAGGCGCGGTCGATGAGGCCGAGCGTCTCGCGGACGTTGTGGTCGGTGATCAGCACGCCGATGCCGCGCGAGGTCAGGTGACGGACAAGCGCCTGGATATCGGCGACCGAGATCGGATCGACACCGGCAAAGGGCTCGTCGAGCAACATGAAGGTCGGATCTGTCGCAAGCGCACGGGCGATTTCGAGACGCCGCCGCTCGCCGCCCGAAAGCGCAATCGCGGGGGACTTGCGCAGGTGCGTGATGTTGAACTCGCCGAGCAGGTCGTTGAGCTTGCTCTCGCGCCGCTCCAGGTTCTTGTCATGGACCTCGAGCACGGCGCGGATGTTTTCCTCGACCGTCAGCCCGCGAAAGATCGATGCTTCCTGCGGCAGGTAACCGACGCCAAGACGGGCACGCCGGTACATCGGCATGGTCGTGACGTCGTTGCCATTGATCTCGATCGAGCCTTCGTCGACCGGTACGAGGCCGGTGATCATATAGAAGCAGGTGGTTTTGCCGGCGCCGTTCGGTCCGAGCAGGCCCACGGCTTCGCCGCGCCGCACCACCAGTGAAACGCCGTTGACGACGCGGCGCTCGCGATAGGCCTTCGTCAGGCCGCGCGCGATCAGCGTGCCGTCGTAACGCGCCTTGTCGACCGCGTGTCCGGAAACAACCGCAGCTGTCGCCGACGGCTTGCGGACCCGTTTGCGCTTGTGAAGGAAGGGAAAGTGCACGAGCGATCTACGTCAGTTCTGCTTGCGGGACTTCGGGTCGAGCTGGATCTGCACGCGGCCGCCGCAGGCTTCGAGCTGAGCCTCCCCGGTTTCCATTTGGACGTTGAGCTGGCAGCCGACGAAGACGTTTTTGCCTTCCGACAACACCACCTTTTCGCCCTTCAGCACGAAGACCTGTTTCGTCATGTCGAAGGAACCGGTGTCTGCCGTTGCCTGCTGCGTGCCCGAGCTCAGGAAAACCTTCTGGCTGACCTCGATGCGGTCGATGTCGGCGTCGCCGCTCGAAACCGAGCCGCCGCCGGACTTGTAGTACACCACCATGTTGCCGGCCTGCAGCGTCGTCGTGCCCTGCACGACCTTGACGTTGCCGGTGAAGATCGCCTTGCTCTCCGGATCCTTGATTTCGAGCTTGTCGCTCTCGATCTGGATCGGCTTGTCGTTGGAGAGTTCAAGGCCCTTCATCTTGCTGGATGTGGCCTGCGCCGAAGCGCCGGAGGCAATGATCAAAGCGCCGACACCGGCAATCGCCAGGCTGGCGGAAATCTTGAAAAAAGAGGCGGTTGTGACCGACATGGAGTGCACCGGGTCCTATTTCGCGTTCTTGCGGATGGCGGTGGGCTCGACGTTCACCCTCACCATGCCCTCAAATATTACAATACGTCCCTTATCCGTCATTCGCAGCGTCTGCGCAATGATCGAACCGCCCTTCATGCTGATCGCAACGGGCTGTTTCGTTTCCATCTCGCCGGCATTGATGTCCAGATAGGCCGACTGGAAGTCGGCGTTGATGCCATTATTGACGGAAATGGTGAACGGGGCGTTCATATCGAGCGTATTGGCGCCGCGGTCGTAGATGCCGTTGGTGGCGTCCACCGTCGCGACCATCGAATCCTTCATCGGCATTTCCGCATGGATCGTCTGCAGCGTGATGATGTCAGGATTGGCGATGTCCTGGAGCGCTCGCTGGGCCTTCATCGAATAGCTGATCCCCTGCTTGTTGCGGCCGGAGATGGCCGGATTCTGCATCACGATCTTGCCGTCCTCGATCGTCGCCGTTTCGAGTTGCAGATCGACGGGCATGAAGGCCCGGACGAAGGAAACGGCGGCAAAGATCACCGCGATGACGCCGGCGACCACGGGCAGGATGACTTTCAGCCGGCGGACGCGCACGGAGTGTCTCGCGGCGAGCGCATAGGCGTCGGCGGAGCTCTCACCCGTATCGGCAAAAATGCCCGGGGCTGGCGCGTGGTTCAACATGAAAGGGCCTGTCGGTTCTACTGCTTTTATCGCTGAACCCATCAAGGGATCATATACATACAATGGTGTAAGTCGTCGCAAATATGGATATTTTTTGCTGCTGCACAATGGCGCTGCAAAAAAACTCGGGTGAAGCACGAAAACGCCAGCCGCGGCTTTCAACCGTGGCCAAGCGCGTTTATGGAATATGCCTCTGCGCGCGCAGATAGCACGTTCCCGCGGAAACTGACAGAAGCTGCGCCAACAATTCGGGAGAAACCCACATGGACGAACTCGCCATCGCCGATCGCCGCAGCCTGCGCCGGAAACTCAGTTTCTGGCGCTTTGTGGTGGCGGGGCTGCTTCTTGTGGCAGCGCTCGCGATCTTTGTCTGGTCGGGCGCTGCGGACGATGTCGGCCGCACTCGTCAGCACGTGGCTCGCGTCACCATTAGTGGTCTGATCCAGGACGACCGGGAGCTTCTCGATCGCCTCCAGAAGATCGCCGACAACGACAGCGTCAAAGCACTGGTCGTCACCATTTCGTCCCCGGGCGGCACCACCTATGGCGGCGAAGTGATCTACAAGGCGATCCGCAAGGTTGCCGCCAAGAAGCCCGTTGTCTCCGATGTGCGCACGCTCGCCGCTTCTGCGGGTTACATGATTGCGCTCGCAGGCGACACGATCGTCGCGGGCGAAAGCTCGATCACCGGCTCCATCGGTGTCATCTTCCAGTATCCGCAGATCAAGGACCTGATGGACAAGCTCGGCGTGTCGCTGGAATCGATCAAGTCGCGGCCGCTGAAGGCGGAGCCGTCGCCCTTCCATCCGGCGAGCGACGAGGCGAAGGCGATGATCCAGTCGATGATCGATGACAGCTATGCCTGGTTTGTCGACCTGGTTGCCGAGCGCCGCAAGCTTCAGCGCCCCGAGGCGCTGCTGCTCGCCGACGGCCGCATTTTCACCGGCCGCCAGGCGCTGAAGGCGAAGCTCGTCGACACGCTTGGCGGCGAGGACGAAATTCGCGCCTTTCTGACGGAGAAAAAGGTATCGAAGGACCTGCCGATCGTCGATTGGGAAGCACCGCGCAAGACCCTGCCTTTTGGCCTCGGCGCGCTGGTCGGCAACTGGATCAAGATGTTGGGATATGACGCTTTTCCGGCAATGAGCGGCCTCGAAAAAATTGCGGGCGACAAGTTGTTTCTTGACGGTCTTGTTTCCGTTTGGCAGGTTGATGGCCAATGAGGAAGGCGACATATACCCAGCCTGAGCCGTGAGGAGTTGGCGGCGTTTTTGCAAGCGTCGTCGATATTCTTGCAGCAATCACAATGCAGACCGAAAAAGCAAAACAAACAAGAATTTGAGGGGGCGACAGTGATCAAGTCAGAACTGGTGCAGATTGTTGCAGCTCGCAATCCGCATCTCTATCACCGCGATGTCGAAAACATCGTCAATGCGGTTCTCGATGAGATCACGGACGCGCTCGCGTCAGGCAACCGGGTCGAACTGCGCGGCTTCGGTGCCTTCTCCGTCAAGAACCGGCCGTCGCGTTCCGGGCGCAACCCGCGCACCGGCGATTCCGTCTTCGTCGAGGAAAAGTGGGTGCCGTTCTTCAAAACCGGCAAGGAATTGCGCGAGCGCCTTAATCCCGGCATGAATGGTGACGACGAAGACTGATCGTCTTTCTCGGTCTCAGCGGCCTGGCGCAATGGACGCCCGTCGTCCCGCGTGGCCAACGGAAACCACGCGGCCGCTCGCAAGCTGGAGCGCTTGAATGTTCAAGAAACTGATCAATATCGTTGTTCTCATTCCGGTTGGCGTGATCCTGATCGTTCTCAGCGTCGCCAATCGCCAGAGCGTAACGCTGGCACTGAACCCTTTCCGCCCGGAAGACAGCGTGCTTTCGGTCAGCGCGCCCTTCTTCGTCTTCCTGTTCCTTGCCGTCATCGTCGGCATGATCCTCGGCGCAGCAGCGACCTGGTTCAGCCAGGGCACGTACCGTCGCCGTGCACGCACCGAGGCGAATGAGGCGGTGAAGTGGCATCGCGAAGCCGAGAAGCATCGCAGCCAGGCAGAAAAGCTCGCCACTCAGGCGACGTTGGCTGCCCCTCAGAACTGAACGTTTGACTTGACGCTGCGGAGTGGCGAGCCGTCAGCTCGCCGCTTCCGCGGTACCGCTGACGGCGGCGCCGAAGTCGGTAAAGAACTGCTGGGCCAACTTCTTTGCGGTCGAATCGATGAGGCGCGAGCCGAGTTGGGCGAGCTTGCCGCCGATCTCTGCCTTGACGTCGTAACGCAGCACTGTGTCTGCGCCATCCTCCGTCAACGTGACGTCGGCGCCCCCCTTGGCAAAACCGGCGATCCCGCCCTTTCCTTCGCCCGAGATCGTGTAGCCCTCTGGCGGATTGAGATTGGAGAGCACGACATTGCCGGTGAAGGAGGCAGAGACCGGTCCGATCTTGATCTTCACAACCGCTGCAAGTTCGGTCGGCGAAGTCATCTCCAGCGACTGACAGCCGGGGATGCACCGTTTGAGGATTTCCGGATCGTTGAGGCCGCGCCACACGGCGTCGCGCCCAGCCGAAATCCGTTCTTCGCCGGTCATGTCCATGCGCTTTCCTCCCATTGCAGTGCCGCGCATCGGCATCGACGCGCCAAAGTCGTTGTAACACTTTAGGTCTGCTGCAGAATTTTGTCCTCACGCCGTTTCCGACCCGAGGAAATTTGCAGCGGGTTCTCCCGCGCCGATCTTCGCAAAACGGAAACGACTTTGCCAAGTGCATCAGCGATGCTATTTGCAGCTTCAATAGATGCTGCGGCTGAAGGCTGCGGCGACAAACCTCATGGCGTCCGCCCGCGCGCACTCGATACTGCAGCGGGCAGGCGGCACATGCACTAACAAGCCCAGGGATCTCAGCGTGAAGGAAAAGGACCGGCGGTCGAAGAATGCCTCCGTGACGATGGCCAAAGGCCGCGGCGCCGAGGCGCGTGGCGGCGGTCGCCACGATCAGAAGCGTCCGGTACCGCCGAAGGGCGGCGGCTTCAAGGAACGGCCGGCGCGCCCGGTGGCAGCGCAGGCCGCGGAGACACGCGACAGGCCCGCCAAACAGGCAGCCGTGCAGGAAGCACCTGTACGGGCGATTGCTCGGCGAACCGGCGAAAAGCCGGCCGAGCGCGTGCCGCTCATTCTCGAGACCGTGGGCGCTTCCGGCTACCATCTGATCGACAGCGGCGCCGGCGAGAAGCTCGAACAATACGGTCCCTATCGCATCGTGCGTCCCGAGGCGCAGGCGCTCTGGCCGCGCAGCCTGGCGGACGGCGTCTGGGAAAAGGCCGACGCGATTTTCACCGGCGACACCGACGAGGACGGCATGGGCCGCTGGCGCTTTCCGGGCGCCGTGCTCGGCGAAACCTGGCCGATGCAGCTTCTCGGAACCGATTTCCACGGCCGCTTCACCTCGTTCCGCCATGTCGGCGTCTTCCCCGAACAGCTCGCGCACTGGAGCTGGGTCAAGGACCAGGTGGAAGCTGCAGGGCGACCGCTCAAGGTTCTGAACCTGTTCGGCTATACCGGGGTCGCCTCGCTGATCGCCGCCAAGGCCGGCGCCGAGGTCACCCATGTCGACGCCTCGAAGAAGGCGATCGGCTGGGCACGCGAGAACCAGCTGCTGGCGCGGGCCGACAAGCTGCCGATCCGCTGGATCTGCGACGACGCAATGAAGTTCATCCAGCGCGAAGAGCGCCGCGGCAGCCGCTACGACATCATTCTGACCGACCCGCCGAAGTTCGGCCGTGGTCCGAATGGCGAGGTCTGGCAGCTTTTTGATCACCTGGCGGCGATGCTCGACATCTGCCGCGAGATCCTCTCGCCGGAGGCGCGCGGCCTGGTGCTGACCGCCTATTCCATCCGGGCGAGCTTCTATTCGATCCATGAACTGATGCGCGAGACGATGCGCGGCCGCGGCGGCCGGGTGGAATCGGGCGAGCTCATCATCCGCGAGGGCGGGCTTGACGGACGCGAGCCGGGCAGGGCGCTTTCGACCTCTCTCTTCAGCCGCTGGGTACCGCAATGACGAACGACAGAAGCGAACACGGCGCCGGTCGTGTGGGTCAGGTAAAGGAGGTCACGAGCCTCACCAACCCGATCATCAAGGATATCCGCGCGCTGGCACAGAAGAAGCATCGCGACGAGACGCGGTCCTTCATGGCCGAAGGCCTGAAGCTGGTGATCGACGCGCTCGATCTCGGCTGGAAGATCAAGACGCTGATCTATGCCAAGGCGGCCAAGGGCAAGCCGCATGTGGAGCAGGTGGCGGCGAAGACCTTCGCCAAGGGTGGTCTGGTGCTCGAGGTCAGCGAGAAGGTGCTGACGACGATCACCCGGCGCGACAATCCTCAGATGGTCGTCGGTATCTTCGAGCAGCGCTACCAGGCGCTAAAGGATCTGAAGCCGCAACTGGGAGAAACCTATGTGGCGCTGGACCGGGTGCGCGATCCCGGCAACCTCGGCACGATCATCCGCACGGCCGATGCCGCCGGTGCCTCCGGCATCATTCTCGTCGGCGAGACCACCGACCCGTTTTCGCTTGAAACCGTGCGCGCCACCATGGGCTCGGTCTTCGCGATGCCGGTGGCACGCGCCAGCGTGGACGACTTCATCCGCTGGCAGAAATCCGCCGGCGTGAAGGTGGTTGCCACCCATCTCGCCGGCGCCGTCGATTACCGCACCATCGATTACAAGTCGAAGCCCGTGGTGATCCTTATGGGCAACGAACAGGCGGGTCTGCCGGAGGAGCTTGCCCGTGAGGCAGGTGCGCTCGCACGCATCCCGCAGGCCGGACGCGCCGATTCACTCAACCTTGCGATCGCTACCGGCATCATGCTGTTCGAGGCGCGCCGTCATCTGCTGACGCTGGACGCCCGCGCATGAGCGAGAGGCAGGTTCTGTTTTCGCGGCCGCTGCCGATCGCGGTCTTCATCCTTCTCGCGCTCATCGCCGATCAGTTGATCAAGTATCTGGTCGAGATCTACCTGCCCTTTAATCAGGCGGTCCACGTCGTGCCGATGCTGGCGCTTTACCGTACCTACAACTATGGCGTCGCCTTCTCGATGCTGTCGGGCATGGAAGGCTGGTTCATCGTCGGCATGCGGCTTGCCGTCGTCGCTTTCGTGCTCTGGCTCTGGAAGCGCACGCCGAAGGACCGGTTCTTTGCGCATTTCGGCTACGCGCTGATCATCGCCGGCGCACTCGGCAACCTCGTCGACCGGCTGATCTTCGGCTACGTGATCGACTACATCCTTTTCTATACCGAAACATGGTCCTTCGCCGTCTTCAATCTGGCCGATACCTTCATCACCATCGGCGCCGGAGCCATCATCCTTGACGAACTGCTGCACGCGAAAAAGGCCGATCGTTAAGATTTTACCGGTGCATTGAAGCCATTCGGAACGCTTGTCGTGTTAGCCGGATTGCATGAGCGAACCGTCACGATTGCTGGAGCGGATCGAATCCGGCTTCCGGACAGGAAGCCGGACGGGTGACGCGCCGCCGGTGGCTCCGCTCCCTGTCGAGGTATCGCCTCCGGCTCACGAGCAGGAAGCACCCGTCAAGGGCAAGCGCCATGCGGTCAATCAGGCGTCGCTGGCATTGCTCGGCCTTGTCGCCTCCGGTCTCATTCTCGTCATCGGCATGAGCGCCGGCTTTTACCTGTTTTCCGCAGCGATTGCGGCGGCAGGCTCTGTCGGCGTGTTCCTGCTCGTCGTCGAAGCCATACGGTCGTTCGATGGCAGGCAGGCAGGCGACGAAGCGGACCGGGATCGCGATTGGCATCGCTCCGAGACGTCGGCGTTGCTCTCGACCATTCACGATGCGCTGGGTGACCTCGCGATCATGCGCGGCATGGACGGAAAGATCGTTCATGCCAACGCGGTCTTCCATCAGGTCTGCGGCCACTCCGATGTCCACGGCCTCGATTGCGCGGCGCTTGGCCTGAGCTTCGAGCCAAAGGCTGCGCCCAATCACTATCTGGTCCGGATTGCCGCATCGGACGGCGTGCGCCTTTACGACTGGCACGACGTGATCGCCCGCGATCCGGCAAGTGGCAGGCTCATGCGCCACAGCATCGCGCGCGACGTCACCGAGGAGGCCGCGGCGGCGCGTGAGCGCGAAGCGGCGCGCCGGCGGGCAGAGGAGGCGAGCAAGGCGAAGTCGAGGCTTCTCGCCACAGTCAGCCATGAGATCCGTACGCCGCTTTCCGGCATCCTCGGCGTGAGCCACCTGCTCGGCCAGACCCGGCTGTCGAGCGAGCAGAAGAACTACCTCGCCGGCATGCAGCAGTCCGGCCATGCGCTGGTCCAGCTCGTCGAGGACCTGATCGATTTCTCGTCGCTGTCGGCCGGTCGCTTCCAGTTTCGCCCGACCCGACAGGATCCGCGTGGCGTCATCGAGAGCGTGGTGGAAATGCTCTCCAACCGGGCGCATGAGAAAGGCATCGAGATCGGTGCCACGGTCGCCGTCGATGTGCCCGCTGAGATGGCCTTCGATGCGGCGCGCCTGCGCCAGGTGCTCTTCAACGTGATCGGCAATGCGGTGAAGTTCACCGAGGTCGGCGGCGTCTTTGTCGGCGCCGATACGGTCGACGAATGCGTGCGGATCCGGATCGACGACACCGGTCCGGGCATGTCGCCTGACGACCTGAAGCGCATTTTCGAGGAGTTCGAGCAGGCCGGAAACGACGAACAGCGGGCGAAGGGCACCGGCCTTGGCCTCGCCATCTCCCGCAGGATCATGCAGGCCTGCGGTGGCAGCCTTACGGCCGCAAGCGCGCCGGGACGCGGCAGCCGTTTCGAAATTCGTCTGCCATTTGCCGAGATCGAGGCGGTCGCACCGGAGCGCCGGTCGTGCCTTGCGGGCTCGCATGTCCTGGTGATGGCGCCCGATGGTCCGGCCTCGGCGGCGCTCGCCGCGACGATCGCGACACTCGGCGGGCGGTGCCATCGTGCCACCACGCTTGCCGCGGCCCAGCATGTCCTTGCGGACGTGCTCGCCGGCGGCGCGCCGCTGACGGACGTGATCGTCGACCACCGCCATGCCCAGCAATACAAGCAGCTTCTTTCCCTGCAGCCGTCCGTTGCACGGCTGGAGGTGCGGCGCACCTATCTGATCAATCCGGAGGAGCGCAACAGCCACCCCGTCAACCAGATGGACGGCTACGAGGCATGGCTGATCCGGCCGCTGCGCGAAAAGTCCCTGGTCGAGGTGCTGCTCGGTCGCCTGAAGGGTATCGAGAAACGCGACGCGATCAACGACAACCGGCCCGTTCTGCGAGAGGAGCCTGCGACCACGCCTGTTTACAACAGGGCGAATGGGATCCTGCTGGCCGAAGACGATCCGGTCAACGCGCTGATCGTTCGCACCGTGCTCCAGCGCTCGGGGTATTCGGTCCGCCTTGTCAGCGACTTCGGCGCCGTTGCTGAGGCCCTGCATGCGCCCGGCCAGCGCTCGCTTCCGGAGCTGCTGGTGACCGATCTCAACATGCCGGGTGGCGACGGCCTTTCGCTGCTGCAGCACCTGCGCGCCGATGAGGCCGCGCGATCCGCGCCCCGGCTGCCCGTCATCGTCCTGACGTCGGATGTTCGTGCCGACATGCGCGAAAGGCTGATGGGCGCCGGCGCCGACTTCGTGTTGTCGAAGCCCGCCGATCCGCAGCTGCTGACATCGGAGATCGCCCGCCTGCTGCGCGAACGGTAACTTCGGCAGTGGTAACCGTAACCATCGGGGCGTGGGGGTTGTATGCCGCTTTCATGTCACTATGTTGTTGCAGAAACGTGGTCTAAGCCCGGCAGATAGAATTGATTCGGGATGACGCGGATGGCCATCGAGCTACTGGATTCAGCGAACGTGGTTGACACTTCTCAGGCTTGCATCGGCAAGAAGGCTGCCGCCCCGACGACTGACGTTCTTGGCAGGATCGCCAATCTCGAGACGCGCCTGGCACGGACGGCATCGGAGATCGATGCCGCCCAGGCCGTACGCTACAAGGTTTTCGTCGAAGAGATGAATGCGCAGGTTGGCGCCGAAGCCGACCGCCGCAAGCGCGACATCGACAGCTGGGACGCGATCTGCGATCACCTTCTGGTTCTCGATACCTCGATCGAGGGCGATGCCGAGGATCAGATCGTCGGCACCTATCGCTTGCTCCGCCAGGACGTGGCCGAGCGCTCGGGCGGTTTCTACTCGGCTTCCGAATTTGCCATCGACCAGCTTCTCGCTCGCCATCCGACCAAGCGCTTCATGGAGCTTGGCCGTTCCTGCGTGTTGCCGGACTACCGTACCAAGCGGACGGTGGAACTGCTTTGGCAGGGAAACTGGGCCTACGCCCTCAAATACGGCATGGACGCCATGTTCGGCTGCGGTTCGTTCCCCGGCGTGGTGCCGGCCGAGCATGCGCTGGCGCTTTCCTTCCTGCATCACAACATCCGCGCCCGTGACGAATGGGCCGTGAGCGCACGTCCGGAACTGCATCGGACCATGGATTTGATGCCGGCCGAGGCGATCAATGCGAAAAAGGCGCTCGGCGCCCTGCCGCCGCTGATCAAGGGCTATATGCGTCTGGGCGCAATGGTCGGCGACGGCGCGGTGGTCGATCATGCATTCCGCACGACGGATGTTTTGATCGTGCTGCCGATCAGCAATATCTCCGGCCGTTATCTCAATTATTACGGCGCAGACGCAGGGCGGTTCGCGACCTCCGTCTCCTGACGGGCGCGCGACTGGATTAACCAAGTCTTAATGACGAGTTTGACTTTCGAGACTGAAAGAGAGACTTGTATTGTCAAGTTATTCTCTAATTTCATCACGAGAGAATAGAGAAAATAACGGAGGAATGGCCGATCATTTCCGGAGGTTGGCCGGCATGAAATCCCAAATCCTCCGTCTTTCATTACCTGAAACGTAGTTCGGTTGCCTGATTATGAGCTCGCTTCTTCTCTCCAGGGGATGCGGGCTCTTCTTTTTATAACTTGTAGCGATTTGTTACTATTTCGGCAGACCTGGCGACTTTGAGTGCCAGGCCTGCGCCAAAATAGTACATCCGTCGGTGTCACATGCCGGCGTTGTAGGCGGCAATCGCCGCCATGTTGACGATGTCGGAATCCTTGGCCGACATCGAGACGATCTGGATCGACTTGTCGAAGCCGACGAGCAGGGGACCAATCACCGTCGAGCCGCCGAGTTCCTGCAGCATCTTGGTCGAGATCGACGCCGAGTGGAACGCCGGCATGACGAGCACGTTGGCGGTGCCGGAGAGGCGGCAGAACGGATATTGCTCCATGACGCGGGCGTTGAGCGCCACGTCCGCCGCCATTTCCCCGTCATATTCGAAGTCGACGCGGCGCTTGTCGAGGATGTTGACCGCCTCGCGCACCCGCTCGGAGCGTTCGCCCGAGGGGTGGCCGAAGGTGGAATAGGCGAGCATCGCCACGCGCGGCACGTAACCGAGCCGTTTGGCGAGGCCGGCTGCCTCCTCGGCGATATCGGCAAGCTCCTCCGAAGAGGGCATGTCGTGCACTGCCGTGTCGGCGACGAGCACGGTGCGGCCGCGGCAGAGCGCGATCGAGACGCCGATGACGCGATGGCCCGGCTTCGGATCGATGCAGCGGCGCACGTCCTCGAGGGCGGTCGAATAGTTGCGGGTGAGGCCCGTCACCATCCCGTCGGCGTCACCGAGTGCCACCATGCAGGCGGCGAAGTGGTTGCGGTCGTTGTTGATCAGGCGCTGGGCGTCGCGGAAGAGGAAGCCCTTCCGCTGCAGGCGGGCATAGAGATAGTCCGTATAGGCGCCGACGCGCTTGGAAAGGCGTGCATTGACGATCTGGATGCCGGGGCGGTCTAGGTCGATGCCCTCGCGCTCCGCCGTCTCGCGCATGCGCTCCTCGCGGCCGAGCAGGATGGCGGTGCCGAGCTGCTGGTTGGCATAGGCGATCGCCGAGCGCATGACCTGCACCTCTTCGCCTTCGGCAAAGACAATGCGCTTCGGCTGGCGCCGGACGCGTTCGTAGATACGCTGCAGCGTCGAGGCGATCGGGTCGCGGCGGGCGGAAAGCTGACGGCCATAGGCTTCGAGATCGGTGATCGGCTTCTGCGCGACGCCGCTTTCCATCGCAGCCTTGGCGACCGCCATCGGGATCGACGAGATCAGCCGCGGATCGAAGGGGACCGGGATGATGTATTGCGCGCCGAAGCGTGGACGGTTGCCCTGGTAGGCGGCCGCAACATCATCAGGCACATCTTCCTTGGCAAGGCTTGCCAGCGCTTCAGCCGCCGCGATCTTCATCGCGTCGTTGATCGTCGAGGCGCGCACGTCGAGCGCGCCGCGGAAGATATAGGGGAAACCAAGCACGTTGTTGACCTGGTTCGGATAGTCCGAACGGCCGGTCGCGACGATCGCGTCGTCACGGATGCGGGCGACTTCCTCCGGCGTGATTTCCGGATCCGGGTTGGCCATGGCGAAGATGATCGGCCGCGGTGCCATCGAGCGGACCATGTCTTCCGAAAGCGCACCCTTGGCCGAAAGGCCGAAGACCACGTCTGCGCCCTCGAGCGCTTCTGCGAGGGTGCGGCGGTCGGTCTTGACCGCGTGCGCCGACTTCCACTGGTTCATGCCTTCGGTGCGACCCTCGAAGATCACGCCCTTGGTGTCGCAAAGGATGATGTTTTCCGAATTGAAGCCCATCGACTTGATGAGCTCGATGCAGGCGATGGCAGCAGCACCCGCGCCGTTGCAGACGAGCTTCGTCGTCTTGAAGTCGCGGCCGGTCAAAGCCAGCGCATTGATCAGGCCGGCAGCGGCAATGATCGCGGTGCCGTGCTGGTCGTCGTGGAACACCGGGATGTCCATGACCTCGCGCAGCTTCTGCTCGATGATGAAACAGTCCGGGGCCTTGATGTCTTCGAGGTTGATGCCACCGAAGGACGGCCCCAGGAAGCGCACGCAGTTGATGAACTCGTCGACGTTCTCGGTATCGACTTCGAGGTCGATGGAATCGACGTCGGCGAAGCGCTTGAACAGCACCGCCTTGCCTTCCATGACCGGCTTGGAGGCAAGCGCCCCGAGGTTGCCGAGGCCGAGGATGGCGGTGCCGTTCGAGATGACGGCGACCATGTTGCCGCGCGTCGTGTAGTCATAGGCGGTGCTGGGGTCCTCGGCGATCGCCTTCACCGGCACCGCGACACCCGGCGAATAGGCAAGCGACAGGTCGCGCTGGGTCGCCATGGCCTTGGTGGGGGAAATCTCCAGCTTTCCGGGACGACCCTGCGAGTGAAAATCGAGCGCTTCTTGCGCGGTGACGCTCGTCATTGTGCGATCGGTCTTGTCGGTGGCCGGCATGTTTCCTCTATCCTCCTGTGGGCGAGCCTTGCGGCGCGCCTCTTTATGGTTGTCGTCTACAATTGCTTGGGGATAGTGTGCCATCTCTTTTTTCGGAACAATCATGAATTTCGTGACAGACCAATCGAACCGCGCCGGGGAGGTGTTGTCCGCAGCCGAACTGGCGAGCGAGGAAAGCCGTTCCACGGCCACGCCGATGATGGAACAGTTCATCGAGATCAAGGCGAACAACCCGGATTCGCTGCTGTTCTACCGCATGGGCGACTTCTACGAGCTGTTCTTCCAGGACGCGGTCGAAGCGTCGCGCGCGCTCGGCATCACGCTGACGAAGCGCGGCCAGCACATGGGACAGGAAATCCCGATGTGCGGCGTACCGGTGCATGCCGCCGACGATTATCTGCAGAAGCTGATCGGCCTCGGCTTCCGCGTCGCCGTCTGCGAGCAGGTCGAAGACCCGGCGGAGGCCAAGAAGCGCGGCGGCAAGTCGGTGGTGCGCCGCGACGTCGTGCGCCTGGTGACACCGGGCACGATCACCGAAGAGAAGCTGCTGTCGCCGTCGGAGACCAACTACCTGATGGCGCTGGCGCGCATCAAGAGCGGGTCCGAACCCGCTTACGCGCTTGCCTGGATCGATATCTCCACCGGCATCTTCCGGCTGGCCGAGACCGCCGAAAGCCGGCTGCTCGCCGATATCCTGCGCATCGAGCCGCGCGAACTGATCCTTGCCGATACGGTGTTTCACGATCCGGAATTGAGGCCCGTCTTCGACGTGCTCGGCCGCGTGGCCGTGCCGCAGCCGGCGGTGCTGTTCGACAGCGCGACGGCCGAGGGCCGCATTAGCCGCTATTTCGGCGTCAAGACGCTCGACGGCTTCGGCACATTCTCGCGCGCCGAATTGGCCGCCGCTTCGGCTGCGATCTCCTATGTCGAGAAGACCCAGCTTGCCGAACGTCCGGCGCTCGGCACCCCCGAGCGCGAAAGTGCCGCCTCGACGCTGTTCATCGATCCGGCGACCCGCGCCAACCTTGAACTGGTCAAGACACTCTCCGGCGCGCGCGAGGGCACGCTGCTGAAGGCGCTCGACCGCACGGTGACGAGCGGCGGCGCCCGGCTTCTCGCCGAGCGGCTGATGTCGCCGCTGACCGATCCGGACCGTATCAACCAGCGCCTCGACTCGATCGAGATCCTTGCGGATCAGCCTTCCTTCGCAGGCGACCTGCGCGACGCGCTGCGCCGTGCGCCGGATATGCCGCGCGCCCTGTCGCGACTGGCGCTCGGCCGCGGCGGTCCCCGTGATCTCGGCGCCATCCAGGCCGGCTTGCATGCGTCGGCGTCGATTTCGCGCCGGATGGCGGCCGGCACGCTATCGGATGAGCTGAAGGAAGCACGCGCCGCGATCGATGCGCTGCCTGCGGGTCTGCTCGGCCTGCTCGACGCCACCCTTGGCGAGGAACTGCCACTGCTGAAGCGCGACGGCGGCTTCCTGCGCTCAGGTGCCAATGCCGAGCTCGACGAAGTCCGGGCGCTGCGCGACCAGTCGCGGCGGGTGATCGCCGGGCTGCAGCTGCAATATTCCGAAGAAACCGGCATCAAGTCGCTGAAGATCAAGCACAACAACGTGCTTGGTTATTTCATCGAGGTGACCGCCGGCAATGCCGGCTCGATGACCGATACGGATGCCGGCCGCGCCCGCTTCATCCATCGCCAGACCATGGCCAATGCCATGCGCTTCACCACGACGGAGCTGGCGGAACTTGAAAGCAAGATCGCCAACGCCGCCGACCGCGCCCTGTCGATCGAGCTTGAAGCCTTCGAGGCGATGACGGCCGAGGTCGTTGCGGCTGCCGAGACGCTCAAGGCGGCGGCATTGGCGCTGGCGACCGTGGACGTCTCCGTCGGCCTTGCCGTGCTTGCTGAGGAGCAGGCCTATGCACGGCCTAACGTCGACCGCTCGCGCAAGTTCGCGATCGACGGCGGCCGCCATCCTGTCGTCGAGCAGGCGCTGAAGCGCCAGGCAAGCAATGCCTTCGTCGCCAATGGCTGCGATCTCTCACCTCCTGAGGGCGAAGAAGGCGGTGCGATCTGGCTGCTCACCGGTCCCAACATGGGCGGTAAATCGACCTTCCTGCGCCAGAATGCGCTGATCGCGATCATGGCGCAGATGGGCACTTTCGTTCCCGCCGCAAGCGCCCATATCGGCATCGTCGACCGGCTCTTCTCCCGCGTCGGCGCCTCCGACGATCTGGCGCGCGGCCGCTCGACCTTCATGGTCGAGATGGTCGAGACGGCGGCAATCCTCAACCAGGCGACCGACCGCTCGCTGGTGATCCTCGACGAGATCGGTCGTGGCACCGCCACCTTCGACGGCCTGTCGATCGCCTGGGCGGCGGTCGAGCACCTGCATGAGGCAAACCGCTGCCGCGGCCTGTTTGCCACCCACTTCCATGAGCTGACGGTGCTTTCGGAAAAGCTCGGCCGTCTCTCGAACGCGACGATGCGCGTCAAGGAATGGCACGGCGACGTGATCTTCCTGCACGAGGTAGGCCCGGGCGCTGCCGACCGGTCCTATGGCATCCAGGTCGCCCGCCTTGCCGGCCTGCCGGCCTCGGTGGTGGCGCGTGCCAAGGACGTGCTCGCCAAGCTCGAGGATGCCGACCGCAAGAACCCGGCGAGCCAGCTGATCGACGATCTGCCGCTCTTCCAGGTGGCGATCCGCCGCGAAGAGGTGAAGGCCGCAGGTCCGTCCAAGGTCGAGGAGGCGTTGAAGACGCTGAACCCAGACGACATGACGCCGCGCGAAGCGCTCGACGCGCTCTATGCGCTGAAGAAGGAACTGAGCGTCGCCAAGGCGGGATGAGGAAAAGTGTGTGCGGTTTTCCGCCCGCATCCCGCCAACCGCTGGCTAAAGCGGCGCGCGCCTTTTTCCTGTGCAGCCTTCCGTAAAAAGGCTATACAGCGCCGCGCGCCTTTGCCGGCGCGGCGATTGAAATGCTGTGTGGTCTTTGTTCGGCCTCGGTCGTAAGGATCATGCAGGAGCGCTCGATCGCGAGCGAACCACGCAACCAGTCGGACAGGACGCCCCTCGGCACTACATGGGCAGACACGAAACTTTCTTTCCCGAAATCCTCGATGTCGCAGCGCTCCGGGCAAAATGCGACTTCATCGCCTCGGCCCATGCCGAGCAGCGCGAGCCGATGCGCCAGGCGCTGCTGGCCGCCTTCAAGCAGGCAAACGTCGCCGGCCGGGCCAAGGCGCGCGAACTGTTTTATGCCGACGGAGCCGGCATTCTGTGCGCCGAGCGCATTTCCTGGCTGCAGGATCAGCTGATCACCGTACTGCATGATTTCGTGCTGAACGAGATCTTCGACGCTGCCAATGCGCCGCCGGCCTCGCGCATCGCGGTGGCTGCGGTCGGCGGTTATGGCCGCGGCACGCTGGCGCCGGGCTCGGACATCGACCTTCTGTTCCTGCTGCCGGTCAAGAAGGCCGTGTGGGCGGAACCGGCGATCGAGTTCATGCTCTATATCCTCTGGGATCTGGGCTTCAAGGTCGGCCACGCCACCCGCACCATTGACGAATGCATCCGCCTGTCGCGCGCCGACATGACCATTCGCACGGCCATTCTCGAGACGCGTTACATCTGCGGCTCCGAGACGCTGAGCGCCGAGCTCGAAACGCGCTTCGATCATGAAATCGTGCGCAACACAGGCCCGGATTTTATCGCCGCCAAGCTTGCCGAGCGTGATGAGCGCCACCGCAAGGCCGGTGATACGCGCTATCTCGTCGAGCCGAACGTCAAGGAAGGCAAGGGCGGTCTTCGCGACCTGCACACGCTGTTCTGGATCGCCAAATATTTCTACCGCCTCAAGGACACCGCCGACCTCGTGAAGGTCGGGGTATTGTCGCGGCAGGAGTACCAGCTTTTCCAGAAGGCCGAGGATTTCCTCTGGGCTGTGCGCTGCCATATGCATTTCCTGACCGGCAAGGCGGAAGAGCGGCTCTCCTTCGACATCCAACGGGAGATCGCCGAAGCGCTGGGCTACCACGACCATCCGGGCCTTTCCGCCGTCGAGCGCTTCATGAAGCACTTCTTCCTGGTGGCGAAGGACGTCGGCGACCTGACCCGCATTTTCTGCGCCGCACTCGAAGACCAGCAGGCCAAGGATGCCCCCGGCATCTCCGGCATCATCGGCCGCTTCACCCATCGCAGTCGCAAGATCCCCGGCACGCTCGATTTTGTCGACGACGGCGGCCGCATCGCGCTCGCGAGCCCCGACGTCTTCAAGCGCGATCCGGTCAACCTGCTGCGCTTCTTCCACATCGCCGACATCAACGGGCTTGAGTTCCATCCGGCGGCACTGCGCCAGGTGACGCGGTCGCTGAGTTTGATCAAGCCGGCGCTGCGCGAAAACGAGGAGGCGAACCGCCTCTTCCTGTCGATCCTCACCTCGCGCCGCAAGCCGGAACTCATCCTCAGGCGCATGAACGAAGCGGGCGTGCTCGGCCGCTTTATTCCGGATTTCGGCAAGATCGTCTCGATGATGCAGTTCAACATGTATCATCACTATACGGTCGACGAGCACCTGCTGCGCACCGTCGACGTGCTCTCGCGCATCGAAGGCGGCATCGAGGAGGAGGCGCATCCGCTGGTCGCCCAGCTGATGCCGGGGATCGAGGAGCGCGAGGCGCTCTACGTCGCCGTGCTGCTGCACGACATCGCCAAGGGCAGGCCCGAGAATCACTCGACCGCCGGCGCAAAGGTGGCGCGCAAGCTCTGCCCGCGCTTCGGGCTGTCGCCAAAGCAGACCGAACTCGTCGCCTGGCTGATCGAGGAGCATCTGTTGATGTCGATGGTCGCCCAGACGCGCGACCTCAACGACCGCAAGACGATCGTCGACTTCGCCGAGCGGGTGCAGTCGCTCGACCGGCTGAAGATGCTCTTGGTTCTGACCGTTTGCGATATCCGCGCCGTCGGTCCAGGCGTCTGGAACGGCTGGAAGGGGCAACTGTTGCGCACGCTCTATTACGAGACCGAACTGTTGCTGTCGGGCGGCTTCTCGGAACTGTCGCGCAAGGAGCGCGCCGCGCATGCCGCGATGATGCTCGGCGAGGCGTTGACGGACTGGTCCGAGAAGGAGCGCGACGACTATGTGCGCCTGCATTATCAGCCCTATCTGCTGACCGTCGCGCTCGAAGATCAGGTGCGCCATGCACGCTTCATCCGCGAAGCGGACGCCGCCGACAAGGCGCTGGCGACGATGGTGCGCACGCACCAGTTCCATGCGATCACCGAAATCACCGTGCTTTCGCCCGACCATCCGCGTCTCCTGACCGTGATCGCCGGCGCCTGCGCTGCCGCCGGCGCCAACATCGTCGATGCCCAGATCTTCACGACCTCTGACGGACGGGCACTGGACACGATCCTGGTGAACCGCGAGTTCGCCGTCGACGGGGATGAGATGCGGCGAGCGGGCAGCATCGGCAAGCTGATCGAGGACGTACTTGCCGGCCGCAAACGCCTGCCCGAAGTGATTGCCAGCCGGACGAAGGTGAAGAAGCGCACCAAGGCGTTTACCGTGACGCCCGAGGTGACGATCAGCAACACATTGTCGAACAAGTTTACGGTGATCGAGGTCGAGGGCCTCGACCGTCCGGGCCTCTTGTCCGAGATCACCGCAGTGCTTTCCGATCTCTCGCTCGATATCGCCTCGGCGCACATCACCACCTTCGGTGAGAAGGTGATCGACACCTTCTATGTCACCGACCTCGTCGGTCAGAAGGTGACGAGCGAGAACCGTCAGATGAACATTGCCGCCCGCCTCAAGGCCGTCATGGCCGGTGAGGGTGACGAAGCCCGCGACCGCATGCCCTCCGGCATCATCGCGCCGCCACCGGGTGTCTCCTCCGCTCAAAGAACGACAAAAGCCGAAACATGAGTCTGGTCAAGAAATTTGCAACCGTCGGCGGCGCGACGCTTGGAAGCCGCCTGTTCGGCTTCATCCGCGAAACCTTCATGGCGGCCGCCCTCGGCACCGGCCCGGTCGCCGATGCCTTCAACACGGCCTTCCGCCTGCCGAACACCTTCCGCCGGCTGTTTGCCGAAGGGGCCTTCAACTCCGCCTTCGTGCCGCTCTTTGCCAAGGAGATCGAGGCGAACAGCATGGAGGGCGCGCGGCGCTTTTCCGAGGAAGTCTTCGGCGTTCTCTTCACCGTGCTTCTGTTCCTGACGATCGCGATGGAACTGACGATGCCCTTCATCGTCAGCAAGCTGATCGCCCCCGGTTTTGCCGACGATCCGGAAAAGCTCGGCAACACCATCGTCTTTGCAGGCATCATGTTCCCCTATCTCGCCTGCATGTCGCTGGCGGCGATGATGGGCGGCATGCTGAACTCGCTGCATCGCTTCTTTGCGGCAGCGATTGCGCCGGTGTTCCTCAATGTCATCCTGATCGCGGTGCTGGCCTACGCCTGGTATGAGGGCCAAGATCCGGTGGCCGTCGGCTATGCGCTGTCCTGGGGGGTCATGGCGGCCGGTCTGGTGCAGCTTGCGATCGTCTGGATCGCCGTGCGCGACGCCGGCATCAAGATCGGCCTCCGCCGGCCGAAGATGACCGCCAGTGTCAGGCGCCTGCTGGTGCTAGCCCTGCCGGCGGCGATCACCGGCGGCATCACCCAGATCAACCTCTTGATCAATACCAATATCGCCTCGGCGAGCGAAGGCGCGGTCTCGTCGCTGGTCTATGCGGACCGGATCTACCAGCTTCCGCTTGGCGTCGTCGGCATCGCGGTGGCAACCGTGCTGCTGCCGGAACTTGCCCGGGCGCTGCGTTCCGGCAATGTCAACGAAGCGTCGAACCTGCAGAACCGCTCGGTCGAGTTCACGTTGTTCCTGACGCTGCCGGCGGCAGCTGCGTTGCTCGTGATGTCCGAGCCGATCGTCCGGCTGCTCTTCGAGCGCGGCAAGTTCTCGCCGGAATCGACCGTCATCGTCGGTCACATCCTGGCAATTTACGGTCTCGGCCTGCCGGCTTTCGTCTTGATCAAGGCCTTCATTCCCGGCTTCTTCGCGCGCGAGGATACGCGCACGCCGATGATCTTCGCCGCCATCTCCGTCGTCGTGAACGTCTCGCTGGCGCTGACCCTGTTTCCGCGGCTCGGCGCAAGCGGCATCGCTACAGCCGAGATCGTCGCCGGCTGGGTGAACGCCGTCCTGCTCTTCGCAACACTCGTCTGGCGCGGCCATTGGGGCAGGGACATCCCGTTGCTGACCCGCATTCCGCGCCTCGCCATCGCGGCGGCGGGCATGGCTGCGGCGCTGTATTTCGCGATCGACTGGTTCGCCTTCGAGCTCTCTTCCGCCGCGCCGCTCGTGACACGGGCAGTAACCCTGCTCGGTCTGGTCTCGGTGGCGATGGTGATCTACTTCGCGCTCGCCTTCGGTCTCGGCGGCGCCAGCCTCGGCATGATCCGCCGGAGCATCAAGCGCAAGGCCAAAGCACCGGCAGAACCCGCTGCAGCACCGGAGGCGAGCGACTGATGCGCCAGACGATCGCACGCATTGCCCTGGTCGTGCCGGACTACGATGCCGGCATCGCCTTCTATTGCGGCAAGCTCGGCTTCGACCTCGTGGAAGACACGAGGCTCGACGACAGCAAGCGCTGGGTCGTCGTTCGCCCCAAGGGCGCGGTTGAGACTTCGCTGCTGCTTGCCAAGGCCGACGGCGAACGCCAGGAGGCGGCGATCGGCAACCAGACCGGCGGCCGTGTCGGCTTCTTCCTCTTCACCGACGATTTCGCGCGCGACCATGCGGCGATGCTGGCCGACGGCGTCGCCTTTCTGGAAGCGCCGCGCCACGAGCCCTATGGCACGGTGGCGGTCTTCAGCGATCCGTTCGGCAACCATTGGGATCTGCTGCAACCGGCGGAATAGACGAGGCTGCGGCGACCTCTTGATTGCCTACCGCCACCCGTGCATAAGCCATGCCGTTAGCTACATGGGCGACAAAGCCCTGGGGCCCTCCACCAGCCTATTGAGGACGACATGAACGAATTCAAGCCGCTCGTATTCTCCGGCGTACAGCCGACGGGCAATCTCCATCTCGGCAATTATCTCGGTGCGATCCGCAAGTTCGTGGCACTGCAGGAAAACAACGACTGCATCTACTGCGTCGTCGACCTGCATTCGATCACGGCCCAGCTCGTGCACGAGGACCTGAAGGGGCAGATCCGCTCGATCGCCGCCGCCTTCATCGCTTCGGGCATCGATCCGAAGAAACATATCGTCTTCAATCAGTCGGCCGTGCCCCAGCATGCCGAACTCGCCTGGATCTTCAATTGCGTCGCCCGCATCGGCTGGATGAGCCGCATGACGCAGTTCAAGGACAAGGCCGGCAAGGACCGCGAGAACGCCTCGCTCGGTCTGCTAGCCTATCCGAGCCTGATGGCGGCCGACATTCTCGTCTATCGTGCCACCCACGTTCCTGTCGGTGACGACCAGAAGCAGCACCTGGAGCTGACGCGCGACATTGCCCAGAAGTTCAATATCGACTTCATGGAGCATATCCGCAGCGCCGGCTACGGTGTCGATATGGTTGTCGGCGAAGAGCCGATCCACGCCTATTTCCCGCCGGTCGAGCCGCTGATCGGCGGCGCGACGCCGCGCGTCATGTCGCTGCGTGATGGCACGAAGAAGATGTCGAAATCCGACCCGTCCGACCTTTCGCGCGTCAACCTGATGGACGACGCCGAGACGATCTCGAAGAAGATCCGCAAGGCCAAGACCGATCCGGATGCGCTACCAAGCGAGGTCGAAGGGCTCAAGGGTCGTCCGGAAGCGGAAAACCTCGTCGGCATCTATGCGGCGCTGTCGGACAAGACCAAGGAGCAGGTGCTGGCCGAGTTTGGCGGGCAGCAGTTCTCGGTCTTCAAGCCGGCGCTCGTCGACCTCGCGGTCGAGGTCCTGTCGCCGATCACCGCCGAAATGCGCCGCCTGATGGGCGACACCGCTCACATTGACGCCATTCTCCGCGATGGCGGCGAGCGAGCGCGGGCGCGGGCGGAAAAGACGATGAGCGAAGTGCGCGAGATCATCGGTTTTCTGCAGTAGTTGACTGAATCCGGGTCCTCGGACCCGGATTCACTTCGGTTCAGGAGTCGGAGCGGACCAAGAGCGGAAGGCCACGGGCACTTTTCCGTGTCCCGCTCCGAAACGCGAAAATCAGACCTTGCGGCGGCCAACCCGGGATGTATTGTTCACCCTATGGTCTCGACCCGACTCTCTCGACTTGAAGGTCACCGCCGCAAATTCATGGCGGTGATAGACGATACCCCGGAATGCGGGCGCGCCGTGCACTATGCGGGCATGCGCGCCAAGAACTCCAATGGCGGTCTCGTCCTGCTCTATGTGATCGCCGATGGCGACTTCCAGCAATGGCTGGGGGTCGAGGAAATCATGCGTGCGGAAGCGCGCGAGGAAGCCGAGGCGACGCTCGCCAAGGTGGCCCAGTCGGTCCGCGAACGGATCGGTATCGAGCCGGAGATCGTCATCCGCGAGGGAACTGCCACGGAGCAGATTCATGCGGCGATCGAGGAGGACCGCGACATCGCCATTCTGGTGCTCGCCGCCGGATCGGCAAAAGAGGGCCCAGGCCCGCTGGTGTCGTCGATCGCGGGCAAGGCAGCCGCCTTCCCGATCCCCGTCACGGTCATCCCCGATGCCCTGACGGACGAGGAGATCGACGCGCTCAGCTGACCTGCGTCGCTTTTCATGGGTCAAGCGGGATGCGGGCGGAAAACCGCTCACACTTTTCCTCATCCCGCTTTATGTACTCTTGCGACCAGAGGGCCATGCCCCTATATTCTTTTGAATAATTCTAAAGAGCTGGGCGACTGTCGCTCCCGGCGAAACGGAGACAGACATGTTCATTCAGACCGAAGCCACGCCGAATCCGGCAACGCTGAAGTTTTTGCCGGGCAAGGTTGTTATGGAAAACGGCACCGCCGAATTCCGCGACGAGGAAGAAGCCCGCGCCGGCTCGCCGCTGGCGGCACGGCTGTTTTCGATTCCGGGCGTCACCGGCGTCTATTTCGGCTACGATTTCATCACCGTCAGCAAGGAAAGCCAGGAGTGGCAGCACCTGAAGCCAGCGATCCTCGGTTCGATCATGGAGCATTTCATGTCGGGCCAGGCGATCATGGCTGGCAGCGGCCGCGCCGAGCAGTCGGATCAGGAAGACGAGTTCTTCGACGAAGGTGACGAGACGATCGTTGCCACGATCAAGGAGCTTCTGGAAACCCGCGTGCGCCCGGCCGTTGCACAGGACGGTGGCGACATCACCTTCCGAGGCTTCAAGGACGGCACCGTTTTCCTCAACATGAAGGGTGCCTGCTCGGGCTGCCCGTCGTCCACGGCGACGCTGAAGCATGGCGTGCAGAACCTGCTGCGCCATTTCGTTCCCGAGGTGCAAGCCGTCGAGGCCGTCTGACACCGGACGCCGTCCGGCGTCTCGCGAAAAAGGGCGGGATGAAGAAAAATGTGCGCGGTTTTCCGCCCGCATCCTGACCTGACCGAGTAGTATCGATTTTGCCGCAAAGCCTGGTCGGCCTTGCGGCTTGTGGCGTCTGAAAGATCCAGCGTTGAAATGATTGTACTTGCGATCGACACGTCCGGCTCCGGCTGCTCCGTTGCCGTCTACGACGGCGAAGCGGCTGTCGTGCTCGGGCGCTCGGGCGCCGATCTCGGCAAAGGTCATGCCGAGCGGCTGATGGAATTCGTTGACGAGGCGCTGGCCGCGGCTGGCCGATCGCTTGCCGATATCGACCGCATCGCGGTCACCGTCGGTCCGGGCTCGTTCACCGGCATTCGCGTCGGCGTGGCGGCCGCTCGTGGCCTGGCGCTGGCGCTCGGCAAGTCTGCGGTCGGCGTCTCGACGCTCGCAGTCCTGGCTGAAGGCATACGTGCTGCAGCGCCCGGCAGGGACATCCTCGTGGCCATAGATGCCAAGCGGGACGAAGTCTATGTCCAGGCTTTCGGCGCGACCGGTGATGCCATAAGTGAGCCCGAAGCGCTCGCTGTCGAGGTGGCGCGCGAACGCTTCTCCGGCTTTGATGGCGTCATCGGCGGCTCCGGCGCGGCTCTCGTTGCCCCGAACGCCCCTGCCAAACCCTCCGAACTCATCGATGTTGCCTTTGTCGCCGCGCTCGGCGCCGCTGCTGATCCAGCCTCGGCCAAGCCGCGACCGCTATATCTCCGAGGCCCCGACGCCAAGCCGCAGGTGGGCTTCGCGATTGCCCGAGCGTAGACCGAGATGAGCTTCACCGATTACTTCACTCGCCGTACCGAGTTCGACATTTTTCCGCTGGAGGAAGCCGACCTTCTTGCGGCGGCAGCGCTGCACCGCCAGCGTTTTGCAAGCCCCTGGACCGACGGCGAAATTCACGCGCTGCTGGTGCAGGACACGGTATTCGGTTTTGTCGCCCGCCAGACGAACGGCTCGTTCCGTCCGGCCTTTGGCGGTTTCGTCCTGTCGCGCGCCGTCGCCGGCGAGGCCGAAATCCTGACGATCGGCGTCGAGCCGCGTTATGCGCGCTCCGGTCTCGGCTGGCGGCTGATGCAGGCGGCGATGCGCGAGGCCCTGGTCAAGGGTTCCGAAGCGCTGTTCCTCGAAGTGGACGAGACCAATCAAGCGGCGATGGGGCTTTACCGTAAGCTCGGCTTCAACAAGGTCGGCGAACGCCGCGCCTATTACCAGGACAAGGCCGGCCAGCGGACTGCCGCGCTTGTCATGAGGCTTGATCTTCGCTAGTCCCAAGCGCGGATTAGCGTGGGATGAGGAAAAGTGTATGCGGTTTTCCGCCCGCATCCCGCTCTAACTTTTCAAGGATGCGCGCGGGAACTCTTTCCGGATGATCAATTGGCTACGGATTGCGATCTTCGCAGCGCTTCTGGCGCTGGTTTCGGTCGTTCTGATGCCGATCCAGATCGTCTGCCTCTGGCTCGACCTGAAACCCCGCCGTCGCTTACCGCGATACTGGCACCGGCTCGCCTGTTATCTTCTCGGCATTAAGGTGCGGGTTCACGGCGAGGTCGAGCGGCGGCGGCCGCTGCTCATCTGCGCCAATCACGCCTCCTGGAAGGACATTCTGGTACTGTCCTCGGTCACCGACGTCGTCTTCGTCGCAAAGTCCGAAGTGAAAAGCTGGCCGGTCTTCGGCCACCTCGCACGATTGCAGGCGTCGATCTTCGTCGAGCGCGAGCAGAAGCGCTCGACCGGCAAGCAGGTGAGCGAAATCGGTCAGCGCATGGCGTCGGGCGAAATCGTCGTGCTCTTTCCGGAGGGAACGACCTCGGATGGCAACCGCCTGTTGGAGATCAAGACCTCGCTCTTCGGCGCTGCTGCTTCCGCCGTGCCGCATTCGCCGACCGGGCTCGTGCATGTCCAGCCAGTCGCGATCTCCTATACCGGCATCCACGGCATGCCGATGGGTCGCTTCAATCGGCCGATTGCCGCATGGCCGGGCGACACCGAACTGGTGCCGCATCTGCTCGGCATCCTGCGCGAAGGGGCGATCGAGGTTGACGTCGATTTCGGTGAAGCCATCGACTACGATCGGCACACCAATCGCAAGGAAGTGAGCCGCAAAGTCGAACAGCGCATCCGTAGCATGCTGTCGGACCGGTTGCGCGGACGGACCTGACGCCTGCCGGCAAAGGCAGCCGTGCCGAAAATACTTCAACTTCGGGCCGCTTTGCACTAAGTAAGCCGCCATGACCCAGGATACAGCCCTTCTGTCGACAACGCCCGTAACGGGCGACGAGCGCGTGCCGGCCCGCAAGGTCTTCGTCAAGACCTATGGCTGCCAGATGAACGTCTATGATTCCGACCGCATGTCGGATGCCTTGTCGCGTGATGGTTATGTCTCGACCGACGTGCTGGAAGATGCCGACTTCGTGCTCCTCAACACCTGTCATATCCGTGAGAAGGCGGCGGAAAAGGTCTATTCCGAGCTTGGCCGCCTGCGTGACCTGAAGAAGGCGAAGGCCAAGGAAGGCCGCGAGATGGTGATCGGCGTTGCCGGCTGCGTCGCACAGGCCGAAGGCGACGAGATCCTCAGGCGCGCGCCGGCGGTCGATCTGGTGATCGGCCCGACGACCTATCACCGCCTGCCGGAAGCACTGAAACGTGCCCGCAGCGGCGAGCGCGTCGTCCAGACGGACTATGCCGTCGAGGACAAGTTCGAACACCTGCCGGCGCCCGACAGGGCGAAGACCCGCGCCCGCGGCGTCACCGCCTTCCTGACGGTGCAGGAGGGTTGCGACAAGTTCTGCACCTTCTGTGTCGTGCCCTATACGCGCGGCTCGGAAGTTTCCCGCCCGGTTGCGCAGATCGTCTTTGAAGCGGAAAAGCTGGTCGATGGCGGCGTCCGTGAAATCACCCTGCTCGGCCAGAACGTCAACGCCTGGCATGGCGTCGGACCCGATGGCCGCGAATGGGGGCTTGGCGACCTGCTCACGCGTCTCGGCGAGATCGAGGGGCTTGCGCGGCTCCGCTACACGACGAGCCACCCGCGCGACATGGACGACAGCCTGATCGAAGCGCATCGCTCGATGGGCAAGCTGATGCCTTACCTGCACCTGCCCGTGCAGTCCGGCTCCGACCGCATCCTGAAGGCGATGAACCGGAGGCACACCGCGGCCGAATATCTGGCGCTGATCGAGCGTATCCGCGCGGTCCAGCCGGACCTCGCACTGTCGGGCGATTTCATCGTCGGCTTCCCGGGCGAGACCGACGAGGACTTCGAAGACACCATGCGCCTGGTCGAGGCCGTGGGTTATGCACAGGCATTTTCATTCAAATATTCGACACGCCCCGGCACGCCCGGCGCCGAGCTCGGCGACCAGGTTCCCGAGGACGTAAAGGCCAAGCGCTTGGAAAAATTGCAGGCTTTGCTGTTTTCGCAGCAGCGCGCCTTCGCCGAATCCTGCGTCGGCCGCGAAATCGACCTGCTTTTGGAGAAGGCAGGACGCATGCCGGGCCAGCTCGTCGGGCGTTCCCCTTGGCTGCAGCCCGTGAATGTTGATGCAAAAGCATCGCAAATCGGTGACATTATCAAGGTGCGAATCATCAAGGCCGGGCCGAACAGCCTGTTTGCGGAGATGATCGGGTAAGGACCGAACACAAGGAGCCTGAACCGCTTGAACGGACACGAACTGATCTCTTCATCATCGCGCCAGTCGAAAACAACTGCGACAGACGCCAATCACTTCGTGCTCACGTTCGAGAACAACCGGTTCGCCAGCGAACTCTTCGGGCAGTTCGACCAGAATCTGAAGCTCCTCGAAGAGCGGCTCCGGATCGAAGCGCACCCGCGCGGTAATTCCGTTGCGATCTCAGGTGATGTCGTCGCCACCAATCAGGCGCGGCGCGCTCTCGATTTTCTCTATGGACGGTTGCAGAGCGGCGGATCGATCGATACGTCGGATGTGGAAGGCGCGATCCGGATGGCGGTCGCTGCCGACGATCAGCTACAATTGCCGACCATGGAGAAAAAAGCCAAATTGACGATGGCGCAGATTTCGACGCGCAAGAAGACGATCGTCGCCCGCACGCCGACGCAGGATGCCTATATCCGCGCGCTCGAGCGTTCCGAGCTCGTCTTCGGTGTCGGTCCGGCTGGTACCGGCAAGACCTATCTCGCGGTTGCCCATGCAGCACAGCTGCTGGAGCGCGGCGCCGTCGACCGTATCGTGCTTTCGCGTCCTGCCGTCGAGGCAGGCGAGCGCCTGGGCTTCCTGCCCGGCGACATGAAGGAGAAGGTCGACCCCTATCTCCGGCCCCTCTACGACGCGCTCTATGACATGATGCCGGGTGACAAGGTCGAACGGGCGATTACCGCCGGCGTCATCGAAATCGCGCCGCTCGCCTTCATGCGCGGCCGTACCCTCGCCAATGCCGCCGTCATCCTCGACGAGGCGCAGAACACGACATCGATGCAGATGAAGATGTTCCTGACCCGTCTCGGCGAAAACGGCCGCATGATCGTCACCGGCGATCCGAGCCAGGTCGACCTGCCGCGCGGCGTCAAGTCCGGCCTGGTCGAGGCCCTGCAGATCCTGAGGGGCGTCGAGGGCGTTTCGGTGGTGCGCTTCAAGGACGTCGACGTCGTCCGTCATCCGATGGTGGCGCGTATCGTCAGGGCTTACGAGTCCCACACGGCCGTTCACGACGAAAGCGAGCAGAGCGACCGCTGATCGGCGGTCGTTGCGATCATGACGGCATTGGACATCCAGATCAGCGTGGAAGAAGGCAATTGGCCCGAGGAAGAGGCCTTGCTTGCCTTCTCAACGCCCGTGCTCGAAGCGGCTGCAGCCTATCTCGCGGCCGAAGAGAAGCAGCCGCTGCCGCAGATGCCGCCGGAACTTTCCCTTGTCTTCACCGACGACGCTTCCATGCGGGCGATCAACGCCGAATGGCGCAACCAGGACAAGCCGACCAATGTGCTGTCCTTCCCCGCTTTCCCGGTGAAACCGGGTGCGATGCCGGGACCGATGCTGGGTGACATCATCGTCGCCCGCGAGACGCTCGAGCGCGAAGCCGTGGAACTCGAGAAATCCTTCGATGCGCATCTGACGCATCTTCTCGTGCATGGATTCCTGCATCTTTTCGGTTATGATCATATGGAAGATGACGAAGCCGAAAGAATGGAAAGCCTGGAGACTCGCATTTTGGCGCGTCTTGGCTTATCTGACCCCTACGGGGATCGTACCCCGGATTAACAGTTTGGACCGATGAGCGATTACAAAACACAGCCCGTCGCGCTGGCGACCGAGGAGGCAGACGCCTCCGGAGAGGCGGAGGCGGGCAGTAGTAGCACCGCCACTCGACACGAGGGCACGAAATCCACTTCTACCTTCTGGAGCCGGGCCGCGCGCCTGTTGCGCGGCGCAAGTCCATCGAGCCTGCGCGAGGATCTTGCCGACGCGCTTCAGACCGATGCCGACAGCAACACGGCCTTCTCGCCCGGCGAACGGGCGATGCTCAACAACATCCTGCGTTTCCGCGAGATCAGGGTCGAGGACGTCATGGTCCCGCGTGCCGACATCGAAGCAGTCGACCAGAGCATCACCATCGGCGAGCTGATGGTGATCTTCGAGGAGTCCGGCCGCTCGCGCATGCCGGTCTATAACGAAGGGCTCGATGATCCCCGCGGCATGGTGCATATTCGCGACCTGCTTTCCTATGTCACCAAGCAGGCCCGCAACCGGCGCCGCAACGGCAAGGCGCCGGCTGCCGTGACGGTCACGGGCGAAAAGACCGAGAAGACGCCCCGATCGCCGAAGGCGAGCTTCGACCTCTCCCGCGTCGATCTCGGCAAGTCGCTGGAAGAGGCGGGCATCGTCCGCCAGCTCCTGTTCGTGCCGCCTTCGATGCTGGCCTCGGACCTGATGCAGCGCATGCAGGCCGCCCGTATCCAGATGGCGCTCGTCATCGACGAATACGGCGGCACCGACGGTCTCGTTTCGCTCGAAGACATCGTCGAGATGGTCGTTGGCGATATCGAGGACGAGCACGACGATGACGAAGTGATGTTCGCCCGTACCTCGGACGATGTTTTCCTCGCCGACGCTCGCGTCGAGCTGGAAGAGATCGCCGCGGCGATCGGCCCCGATTTTGACGTGCGTGAGCAACTCGAAGACGTCGACACGCTCGGCGGCCTGATCTTCGCCTCGCTTGGCCGCATTCCGGTGCGCGGCGAGGTCGTTCAGGCCATTCCGGGCTTCGAGTTCCAGATCCTCGACGCCGACCCGCGTCGTGTGAAACGCGTTCGCATCATGCGCAAGCGTCCGCCGGCTCGCCGTCGCCCGTTGCGGCCGGAGGGTGAAACCGTTCCGGAGACGGTTATGGTCAATCGTGCCAACGGTGCAGCATCTTCCGAAGCAGCGGCCGACGAGCAATAATCGTTCGGCTCCCGCGCACGTTTCCATGTGCGCGGGGCAGGGTGCGCGGGGCAGATGCCTCTCACCCATCCACTTGACGTCTCCCGGCTTGAACGCGGTTCTCAAGGACCGGCGGCTCGACCCAAGCCGGAGCACATGCCTTCCATATCCAAATCCGCCCCTGAAGGGGACAAGCAGCCGGTTTTTTGGAACACTGGCGCCGATTGATTCGGTTGTTGTTTCGCTCCGGCGCCGCGGCTAGCGGCCGGGATCGACTGGAGGCTGCATGGTAAGACTGGCTGGCAGGGTGATGCTTCTCTCCGGTTTCCCGAGGGCATTGCTCGCGTTCCTTGCGGGGCTTCTCGCGGTTCTGGCGCAACCGCCCTTCGGCATCTTCGCCTTTGCTTTCGTCGCTTTCCCGATCCTCGTCTGGCTGCTCGACGGCGCGACCGGAAATCCGGATGGCGGCATCGTCAGGCGGCTCTGGCCGGCGGCGGCGATCGGCTGGTGGTTCGGCTTCGGCTACTTCCTCGGCGGTCTCTGGTGGCTCGGCAACGCGCTCCTGGTGGAGGCCGACGACTTCGCCTGGGCGTTGCCGCTCGCTGTGGTCGGTCTCCCGGCCTTCCTGGCGCTCTTTTATGCGCTCGCGACGCTGATCGCGCGCCTGTTCTGGTCCGATGGTGTCGGGCGGATCGCGGCGCTTGCTCTGGCCTTTGGCCTTTGCGAATGGCTGCGCAGCTTCCTCTTCAGCGGATTTCCCTGGAATGCCATCGGCTATGCGGCGATGCCGATGCCGCTGATGATGCAGTCTGCAAGCGTCGTCAATCTTGCGACCATCAACGTGCTGGCGGTCTTCGTCTTCGCGGCACCCGCACTCATTGCCACCGGCAGGGGAAGTCGGATTGGTCTCGCGGCCGCACTCGTCCTCCTCACGGCGCATATCGGCTTCGGCTTCTATCGCCTGGCACAGCCAGCCCCCGCTGCGGCCGAGCCGCCGTTGACGGTCCGTCTCGTCCAGCCGGTGATCGATCAGGCGAAAAAGCTCGACGACCGCGAGCGTGCGGCGGTCTTCGAGGAGCATCTTTCGCTCACCACCGCCGCGCCCGAAAACGGCGGCAAGCGCCCGGACATCGTCGTCTGGCCCGAGACCTCGATCCCCTTCATCCTCACCGACAACCCGGACGCCCTGGCGCGCATCGCCGAGGTGCTCGACGACGATCAGATCCTCATCGCCGGTGCGGTACGCGCCGAGGACGCGGGCGCCGGCCTGCCGCCGCGCTACTACAACTCGATCTATGTCATCGATGGCCGCGGTCAGATCATTGGTGCCGCCGACAAGGTGCATCTCGTCCCGTTTGGCGAGTATCTGCCGTTCGAGGAGGTGCTGTCGTCCTGGGGCTTGAGTTCCATCGCCGCCTCCATGCCGGGCGGGTTTTCGGCGGCAAAGAGCCGCTCGCTGCTGACCTTGCCCGGCGGCAGGAAGTTCTATCCGCTGGTCTGCTACGAGGCGATCTTCCCCGACGAGATCGACGGGGCCGCGCGCGGAACGGATGCGCTTCTCAACATCACCAATGATGCCTGGTTCGGCGACACGCCCGGTCCGCGCCAGCATTTCCATCAGGCACAACTGCGCGCCATCGAGACCGGAACCCCCCTGATCCGCGCAGCCAACAGCGGTATATCAGCAATTGTTGATGCACGTGGGGTTTTAATGGTAGGATTGTCCTACAATTATAGGGGAGTGGTCGACACACTTCTGCCGGGAAAGATGCCTACGCCTTTGGACGACGCTATGCGAAGCCGAATCTTCTGGCTGAGTGCACTCTTGCTCCTTCTGGTTGCAGTGTTTTCGCGTGTTGGTTTTAATATTAGGAAGAATTGACCTAAAACCCCTAAAATTGCATAGTGGTCCGCACCATCGTCCTTGTTGCGGCGGCTTTGTCGTATCACCGTGGCGGTCGCCTCGGTGAGCGGTGCTTCATGCCGGGCGGTGGATCAAACGAAACAGCGTGTTTGGGAACGCAGATATGATCGAAAACAAAAAGAAGCCGAACCCGATCGACATTCATGTCGGTAGTCGGATTCGTCTTCGCCGCACGATGCTTGGCATGAGCCAGGAGAAGCTCGGCGAAAGTCTGGGGATCACTTTTCAGCAGATCCAGAAGTATGAGAAGGGCACGAATCGCGTCGGCGCGAGCCGGTTGCAGAACATTTCGGGCATCCTGAATGTTCCGGTTTCCTTCTTCTTCGAAGATGCCCCGGGTGATAGCGGTACCGGTCAGCCCGGCATGGCAGAAGCGTCCAGTTCCAACTACGTTGTCGATTTCCTGTCGTCCTCCGAGGGGCTGCAACTCAACCGCGCTTTCGTCAAGATCACCGATCCGAAGGTTCGCCGCCGGCTTGTCGATCTGGTCAAGGCTCTCGCTGCGGAAGCAGAAAGCGAATAGTTCCAACGTTCCCCGTCGGGACTTGAAAACAAAGCGGCCTTTGTGCCGCTTTTTTCATGCGCGCTTTTCTCCGGGCGCGCCAAAGTGATTGGCCCTGACGGTGATATAAAGATATATTTATGTCGTTGTGCGCTTGTTTTTCGGGCGCAAAACCACTAACACCATGCCAGCGCTTTTTCTTCATTGAGGGGACTTCCCGCATGCGTGCAAACTACCTGTTCACGAGTGAATCTGTAGCCGAAGGTCATCCGGACAAGGTGTGTGACCGTATCTCCGACGAGATCGTGGATCTGGTCTACCGCGAAGCGGCCAAGACCGGTGTCGACCCGTGGGGCGTTCGCATCGCCTGCGAAACCCTGGCGACCACCAACCGCGTCGTCATCGCCGGCGAAGTGCGCCTGCCGCCGAGCCTTCTGAAGAAGGACAAGGACGGCAACGACGTCATCAACCCCTCGAAGTTCAAGTCCGCCGCCCGCAAGGCGATCCGCGAGATCGGCTATGAGCAGGACGGCTTCCACTGGAAGACGGCCAAGATCGACGTGCTTCTGCACTTCCAGTCCGCCCACATCGCTCAGGGCGTCGACAGCGCTGCCGACATGCAGGGCGAAGAGGGTGCCGGCGACCAGGGCATCATGTTCGGCTACGCCTGCCGCGAGACCGCCGAACTTATGCCGGCGCCGATCTACTACTCGCACCGCATCCTCAATCTGCTCGCCGCCGCCCGCAAGAAGGGCGAAGGCGAAGTCGCCAAGCTCGGTCCGGACGCCAAGAGCCAGGTCACCGTGCGCTACGTCGATGGCAAGCCGGCGGAAGTCACCTCGATCGTTCTGTCGACGCAGCATCTCGATGACACCTGGGATTCGGCCAAGGTTCGCTCGGTTGTCGAGCCCTATATCCGCGAAGCGCTCGATGATCTGAAGATCGCCGACGATTGCACCTGGTACATCAACCCGACTGGCAAGTTCGTCATCGGTGGCCCGGACGGCGACGCCGGCCTCACCGGCCGCAAGATCATCGTCGACACCTATGGTGGTGCTGCGCCCCATGGCGGCGGCGCCTTCTCGGGCAAGGACACGACCAAGGTCGACCGTTCGGCTGCCTATGCCGCGCGCTACCTGGCAAAGAACGTCGTAGCCGCCGGTCTTGCCGATCGTTGCACGATCCAGCTCTCCTACGCCATCGGCGTTGCCCAGCCGCTGTCGATCTATGTCGACCTGCACGGTACCGGCAAGGTCTCGGAAGACCAGGTCGAGCAGGCCATCCGCAAGACGATGGACCTGTCGCCGTCTGGCATTCGCCGTCACCTCGACCTCAACAAGCCGATCTACGCCAAGACGTCTGCCTACGGCCACTTCGGCCGCAAGGCTGGCCGCGACGGTTCCTTCTCCTGGGAGAAGCTCGATCTGGTGAAGCCGCTGAAGGCGGCGATCGAGCAGAGCGGTGCCGTCAACGGCCGGGCAGCCGCGTAATCCTGCGATTGGCGTGGCGTGTAACGCCGCGCATTGAAGATAGCGCAGCGGCCTGCTATCAGGCGCTTGCGAAATTCAGGGCGGGCGCTCCGGCAAGGAGCGCCCGCTTCGTTCATTTTGATTTTGGGTCGGCTTGATCGGGGATCAGCGTGACCAAGGGACAAACGACATGACCGAACCGCGCCGTGCCAGAGCAACCGAGGCCTTTTTCGGCCGCCGCAAGGGCAAGCCGCTGCGCGAGCGGCAGGCGGCGCATCTGGAAACCGTGCTGCCGACGCTGAAGCTCGATCTGTCGAGCCCGGCTCCGGCGGAACTGAAGACGTTGTTTCCTCAGGGCGTCGATCGCATCCGGCTGGAAATCGGCTTCGGCGGCGGCGAACATCTGATCCACCGCGCCGCCGAGACGCCTTCGACAGGCTTTATCGGCGTCGAACCCTTCGTCAATTCCATGGCCAAGCTCGTCGGCCACATCGAGGCTCGCGGTGTCAGCAACATCCGCCTTTATGACGACGACGCCACCCAGGTTCTCGACTGGCTGCCGGCCGCTTCCGTCGACCAGATCGACCTGCTCTATCCGGACCCGTGGCCGAAGCGCAAACACTGGAAGCGCCGCTTCGTCTCCAAGGTCAATCTCGACCGCTTTGCGCGCGTGCTGAAGCCGGGCGGGCTTTTCTGCTTCGCCTCGGATATCGACACCTATGTCAATTGGACGCTGTTGCATTGCCGCGATCACGCGGCCTTCGAATGGACGGCGGAGAAGGCAGCCGACTGGCTGACGCCGTACGAGGGGTGGCCGAGCACACGCTACGAGGCCAAGGCACGCCGGGAAGGCCGGAGCTCCGCCTATCTCACTTTCCGCCGAGCCTAGCAATTCCAGAAAAAGTGCGAAGCGGTTTTCCGCCCGGAATTGCGGCACTCCAAAATCAATTCCAGGAAAAGTGCGAAGCGGTTTTCCGTCCGGAATTGTGTCGCTTCACAGTCAATTCCAGGAAAAGTGCGAAGCGGTTTTCCGTCTGGAATTGCGTCGTTCAATGCAGAGCGGCGGCTTCAATTCAGCCCCATAGATCTACCGTCAGCGACGGCAGCCTGATCAATGCAGGGTGACCGTCTTCAGGTCATCCTCGGCGGCCTTGAAGAAGGTGCTGGAACGATTGTCGGTCAGGAGGATCGGCGTGCCGTCGGCGCCGAACAGGGCCCAGAGATCGATGCCCGGTCCCATCTCGGGTGCTTCCGGGAAGCAGCGCGAGACTTCTTCCGAACGCATTTTCCGGATGTAGCCGATTTCGCCTTCGCCGAGATGTGCGAGGTCGTTCTTCGACAGTGACGAGCTGACAGCTTTCAGTCCCATGGTGATACTCCGTGGTCGCCGGCCAGGGGAAAATCCCGCCGGTTATCCTACTCTGGGACTGAAATGTTAATTTTCTTTACCATACGCACCGGTTCGGGACGGACGAGGTCGACGGAGAGCAAGCCGTTGCGCAGCTCGGCGCCGAGAACTTTCATGCCATCGGCGAGAACGAAGGTGCGTTGAAACTGGCGCGCTGCGATACCGCGGTGCAGGTACTCGCGATCGCCGTTGTCGACCTGGCGGCCACGGATGACGAGCTGATTCTCTTCGGTGGTCACTTCGAGGTCTTCTTCGGAAAACCCGGCCACGGCAAGCGTGATTCTGAGCCGCTCGGGTGCGTCAACGGCGGCATCGCCGCGGATCCGCTCGATGTTGTAGGGCGGGTATCCGTCATTGCCCTTGGCGATGCGCTCAAGGGTCTTTTCCATTGTGTCGAAACCCAGCAGAAGCGGGCTCGTAAAGGGCGTAATTCGGCTCATTCTTCAAGTCCTTGCGAGATCAAGCGACCGATGTTCGGACCTGCCCAGCAGCATCCTTGCCGCAATATGGTAGCTGTGCGCAATGAGTGCAAGCCGCTTGCCTCGGACGTGCACGCAAATCATAGTCCGCTCTCGCAGAATCCAAGAGTGGGACGAGGAGGGCGCATGCGACGCTACCCGTATCCGCTCCGGTGCATTGAAATCGATCGCGCCTGGCTTTGGGTCGGGTCGACCCAGCCAAACGTGATCCAGGGAGGACGAGAGAGTGCCCGTGCCCAGAAAGATAATCATAGACACCGATCCCGGGCAGGACGATGCCGCCGCCATCATGCTCGCTTTCGGCAGTCCGGAAGAGATCGACTTGCTCGGCATCACCACGGTCGCCGGCAACGTGCCGCTGACCTTGACGGCCCGCAATGCGCGCATTCTCTGCGAGCTCTGCGACCGGCCGAAGGTTCGGGTTTTTTCCGGCGCCGACAAGCCGATCGCCCGTCCGCTGGTCACCGCCGAGCACGTGCACGGCAAGACCGGCCTCGACGGCCCGACGCTCGATGAGCCCAGGATGAAACTCGAGGAGCAGCACGCGGTCGACTTCATCGTCGAAACGCTGCGCAACGAGGCAGAGGGCTCGGTGACGCTCTGCACGCTGGGACCGCTCACCAACATCGCGCTCGCGCTCCAGAAGGCGCCTGAGATTGCGCCGCGGGTGAAGGAACTGGTGATGATGGGCGGCGGCTTCTTCGAAGGCGGCAACATCACGCCGGCGGCCGAGTTCAACATCTATGTCGATCCGGAAGCCGCCGATTTCGTCTTCCGCTCGGGCATTCCGATCGTGATGATGCCGCTCGACGTCACCCATCGCGTGCTCACCCACAAGGCGCGGGTGCAGAAGATCCGCGACATCGGCAGCCGCCCGGCGATCGCCATGGCCGAGATGCTCGAATTCTTCGAACGCTTCGACATCGAGAAATACGGCACCGATGGCGGCCCGCTGCACGACCCGACGGTCATCGCCTATCTGCTGCGCCCCGAGCTTTTCACCGGTCGGGATTGCAACGTCGAGATCGAAACCAAGTCGCCGCTGACGGCGGGCATGACGGTTGTCGACTGGTGGCAGGTCACCGGCCGGCCGCACAATGCCAAGGTCATGCGCTTCGTCGACGACCAGGGCTTTTTCGATTTGTTGACCGAGCGCCTGTCGCGCATCTGAGCCTACGCTCGATCATCATGCTTCAAACAAAAACGGCGCCCCGAGAGGCGCCGTTTCTTTTCTCGATCTGTTGATCAGAACTCTTCCCAATTGTCCTGGGCAAGCGCGTTGGCGCCCGAGGTCTGGGTGAGCACCCGCTGCGTTGAAGCCGAGTAGCTGCTTCGTGCCGGGCTTGCTGCCGGAGCCGGCCGCGCCTCGCGGGCAGGTGCCGGTGCCGGGCGTTCGGCCGCACGCATGCGTTCGGCGGTGCCACGCAGCATCTCCGACGAGGTAGGCTGGGCCGACGTCGAGGACTGGGCGACGCGGAAGCGGGCAACCAGGGCGTTGAGCGTGCGGGCCTCTTCGTTGAGCGCCATGCCGGCGGCCGTCGTCTCCTCGACCATGGCGGCGTTCTGCTGGGTCACCTGGTCCATCTGGTTGACGGCCGAGTTGATCTCCTTGAGGCCGACGGCCTGCTCGGAGGCCGAGCTCGAGATCTGGCGGATGAGGCCGTTGATCTGCACCACCTGCTCGGCGATCTTTTCGAGCGCGCCGCCCGCCTTGCCGACGAGGTCGACACCTTCGCGCACCTGGCCGGCCGAAGTGTTGATCAGCGTCTTGATCTCCTTGGCGGCATTGGCGGAGCGCTGGGCAAGCTCGCGTACTTCCTGGGCGACGACGGCAAAACCCTTGCCGGCTTCGCCCGCGCGGGCCGCTTCGACGCCGGCGTTGAGCGCCAGAAGGTTGGTCTGGAAGGCGATTTCGTCGATGACGCCGATGATGCGGCTGACCTCGTGCGACGACTGCTCGATGCCCTTCATCGCGGCGATGGCCTTCTGTACCACTTCGCCCGACTGTCCGGCATCGCTGCTGGCCACTTCCACCGACTTCGCGGCGACCTTGGCGTTTTCGGCGCTGGCGTTGACCTGCGAGGTCAGCTCGTCGAGGGCTGCTGCCGTTTCTTCGAGGCTCGCCGCCTGCTGTTCGGTGCGGTGCGACAGGTCGTTGGCGGCGCTGCTGATTTCGCTCGTGCCGTTGCCGATGTTGACGACCGAATGGTTGACGGTGCGGATCGTCGCTTCGAGGCTTTCCATCGTCGCGTTGAAGTCGCGCTTGAGCTGGGCATATTCGCCCGGGAACTCGTCGGTGATGCGGAACGCGAGATCGCCGGACGAGAGATGGGACAGGCCCTTGCCGAGGCGGGCGACGATGTCGCGCTGCAAGGCGCTGCTCTCGGCACGCTCGGTTTCCGACCGGCCGCGTTCGCGCTCGGCCTGTTCGCGCTCATGGCGGGCTTCGCCTTCCAGGCGCTTGGTGTCGGCAAGCTGGTGGCGGAAGCCCTCGAGTGCCTTGGCGACTTCGCCGGTTTCGTCGGAGCGATCCTGGCCGGCGATCGCCTTGGTATAGTCGCCGTGGCTGAGTCCTTTGACGTCGTTCACGAGGGCGGCGAGAGGCTTCTGCACGAAGCCGCGGACGGCGAGATAGAGACCGAGCAGAACGGCGCCGAGCACGACCAGGCCGCCGACGATCATCATGTAGGTCTGGTCCTTGACCGGGGCATTGATCGCGGCGCGCGGCACGTCGACGAGCACGACCCAGCTGGTGTTCACGCCTGAAAGCGCGAAGGGATAGACGAGGCGGTCGAAGGGTTCGTTGCCGTCATAGGAAAGGTTGGAAATGACGCCAGGCTTGCCGGAATCAAGCGCATTCTTGACGATGTCGTTGCCTTCGCCGTCATAGGCTTTGAGCAGCAGTTCCGGGATCGGCGCGACGAGCCACTTGCCGCTCTGCGACAGCAGGTAGACGCGGCCGGTTTCGAACGGCTTCAACTTCGCCAGACCCTCGGCCAGCGAGGCGAGTGAAATGTCGACGCCGGAGACGCCGATCAGCTTGCCGCCTGACATAACGGGATAGGCGATCGAGCTCATCGCGGTCGGAATGTCGGTACCCTCGGCAGTATAGGGCTGGGTGATCGCGCCCTTGCCGCTCTTTGCCGCGAGCGCATACCACTCCGCCGGATAATCGGCCTTGAAGGTGGAGTACTGGATTTCGTTGTTCCGGGTCTTCGACCAGTAGGGCGTGAAGATGCCGAGCTCGTTGCCGCCCAGTTCCTTATTGTTGACGACATCTTCCTGGCGGCCGTCGAAGGCCTTGGGCTCTTCCGCGAACCAGCTGCCGAAGGCGAAGGGGTTCTGCTCGAGGTTCGCCCTCAGGATATTGATCACCCCGGTGCGCTCCATCGACTTTTCCGCATGTGCCCGGCCGAGAACGCCGGCCATCGAGCGGGCAGCGCTCGCAAGCTCGCCGACGTCGCCGGCGATGTCGGAGGCGATCGCGCGGGCTTCACCGTTTGCCTGTTCAAGGACCAGCGTTTCGACGCGATCCTGGGTCTGGGAGATGAGAACGAAATTCGAGGCGAGCAGGACAAGTGCAATCGTGCCGCCTGTCACCGCGATCAGTTTGGTCGCCAGCGATTTGGCTTGGAACTTGAACATGAAATCCTCACGTGCTGGGAGGTCCGCCGGCTCTCGCCTGCGGTGGACGCATTTCGCAATGGGGGTGAACTCCATCATGGAGCGTCAGATGCCGACCGGCATGTTGGAGGCAACCAGATCGCTTCGACCGGCCTTCTCAGGCTCCTGAATAGACTGGAGATTCTTAAAATAGGCCCAACGCGGACGCTGTTTTACCTGTTGCTTTGATAAAATTGCGCGCGGAGTTTTATCTCCGCGACATCGGCTGTCCGGATTGCGCAAGCGGAGATTTTGAGACGGTTGGAAACGCGCGGCGGCAGAGAGCCGGCAAGAAAAATGCGGGCGATCTCCGCCCGCACCAGATGCCCTTTGGCCTATCACGGGTCGGTCCGACCCAAGGTTGTCGCGATCTAGATACGCGACGCCACTTCCGAGGAAAGCGGGATCGAGGGCTGGGCGCCGCTCTTCAGGCAGGCGAGCGAGCCGGCGACGGCTGCACGGCGCAGCGCATCGGGAAAGGCAATGCCGGCGTCGAGGCTGGCGGCAAGATAGCCGCAGAAGGTGTCGCCGGCGCCGACGGTATCGACCGGTTCGATCTTCAGGCCCTTGGCACGCTGGATCTCGCCTTCGTGCACGGCGACGACGCCTTCGGCGCCGAGCGTGACGATGACCGTCTGGCCGGTCTCGGCGTGAAGCGCCTTCATCGCGTCTTCGCGTTCCGCGCTGCTGATGCCGCTCCTGCCGGCAAGCAGCTCGAATTCGGTCTCATTGGCAATGACGATATCGGCCATGCGCCCGAGGCGAGCCGCATCCGCGGTCAACGGCGCGATGTTGATGACAGACCGGACGCCCTTCTGCTTGGCTACATTGAGCGCCTTCTCGACGGAGGCTGCCGGAATTTCGAGCTGCAGCATCAGCGTGTCGCCGGGCTTCATGCCGTCGACGGCTTTCACCGCATCGGCCTCATTGACAGTCGCATTGGCACTGGCGACGACGACGATGACGTTTTCGCCGTCACCGCCGACCAAGATATGCGCGGTGCCGGTTGGCTCTTCCACCGTCTTGGTCAGGGAGAGGTCGGTGCCAGCACCCTTCAGCAGTTCCAGCGCGCCATCGGCAAAACTGTCCTTGCCCACAGCACCAGCCATCTTAACTGTCGCTCCCGCACGTCGCGCGGCAAGCGCCTGGTTTGCGCCCTTGCCGCCGGCGGCGGTCGAAAAACCAGTTCCGGCAACGGTCTCGCCCGGCTTCGGAAGGCGTGCGGTCGTGGCGATCAGGTCCATGTTGATGGACCCAAAAACAGTGATCATGTGAAAATTTCCCGTCGGATTGCAAAGTGGGCCGGAGAGTGCCCGACAGCCTCAGTCCTCGTCAACCACCCGCAGGCGCAATTGCCCGACGCGGTTGTCGACGGCGGCACGCGGATCGCTTGCTTCTTGCGTCCCGCCTTCGGCTTGAAGTTCGAGCGCCTCGATCTTGGCGCCGCGCCGCGTGAGCTTGCTGGACGAAATCAGAATATCCTCGACGTCCTTCTGGCTCATGGCGAAATGGCCCTGAAGCTTGCGCACGCGCTCGTCGAGACGGCTGAGGTCCTCCATCAGCCTGGCTACTTCACCCTGGATCAGATGCGCCTGCTCGCGCATGCGCGCATCCTTGAGGATCGCCTGGATCACCTGGATCGACAAGAGCAGCAGCGACGGCGAGACGATGACGATCCGCTGGCGATGCGCCTTCTGCACGATCGCTTCGAAATGCTCGTGGATTTCGGCGAAGATCGATTCCGATGGCACGAAGAGGAAGGCGGTGTCCTGTGTCTCTCCGGGGATCAGGTATTTGCTGGCGATATCGCGCACATGGGTTTCCATGTCGCGGCGGAAGAGTTGCGCGATCTGTTGGCGGCGTTCCGCATTCGGGGCATCCCGCATCGCGTTCCAGGCTTCCAGCGGAAATTTCGCGTCGATGACGAGCGCCGGCTGGCCGTTCGGCATGCGGATGGTGCAGTCGGGTCGTGCGCCGTTCGACAGCGTCGTCTGAAATTCAAAGGCGCCCATCGGCAGCCCATCGGCGATGATCGCCTCCATGCGTGACTGGCCGAAGGCGCCGCGCGTCTGCTTGTTTGAAAGGATCGCCTGCAACCCGGCCATGTCCTTGGCCAGCGACTGGATGTTGTTCTGGGCATTGTCGATGACCGCCAGGCGCTCCTGCAGCCGCCTGAGGTTTTCGTGCGTCGCCTTGGTCTGTTCGGTGATCGAAGTGCCGATCCGATGGGTCATGCCGTCGATGCGCTGGCTGAGGGACTGGTTGAGTTCGGCCTGCCGGGCGCCGAACACCTCGGCCATGGCGGCAACCCGCCCCTGCATCTCCGTCTGGGCGGCAAGCAGCATCGCCATCTGTTCCTGCCGCTCCTCGTCGCGGGTATCCCGCCGCCGCGAGAGCGCCATCAGCAGCGCGACTACCACTATCAGGCCGCCGGCGATGGCGAGATGGCCCAGCGTGACCGGCAGAGTGCCGATGAAAAACAATGGCTGGGAAAGGTCGATGGGCGCTGGTTCCATGGTGTAAGCCTAACAGATTCGCGGATGTTTTATAGATCAAAACATGAACATCTGTACCGTGCGGTTAACGCGAGGCCATGGGAAACGGCCGCTGAGGGTGGCAAGGCAATTTTCTTGCACGCCGGTGGAAAGATCGGCTATGGGAGCAGCATGACGATCAAGCCGCTTATCATCCTTCCCGATCCTGTGCTTCGCCAGGTTTCCACGCCGATCGAAACCATCGACGCGGACATCCGCCGTCTGGCCGACGATATGCTCGAAACCATGTATGACGCGCCCGGCATCGGCCTTGCCGCGATCCAGATCGGCGTTGCCAAACGCATGCTGGTGCTCGACGTTTCGAAAGAAGGCGACGACAAGACCCCGCTCGTCTTCATCAATCCCGAGATCGTTGCTTCGTCCGATGAGCGTTCGATCTACGAGGAAGGCTGCCTGTCGATCCCGGACTATTACGCCGAGGTCGAGCGCCCCGCGGCGATCACCGTCAAGCATCTCGACCGTGACGGCAAGGAACAGATGATCGAGGCCGATGGCCTGCTCGCCACCTGCCTGCAGCATGAGATCGATCACCTGAACGGCGTGCTGTTCATCGATCACATCTCCAAGCTCAAGCGCGACATGGTGATCCGCAAGTTCACCAAGGCCGCCAAGACGCGCGGTGCGAAGGCGATCTGACGCCGACCACGCAAGCGGTCGCGAACAGATCGCGCGATGGCACGATTTGAGGGCGGGGATCCACTGAGCAATCCCAGGAAAGCGTGAAACGGTTTTCCGCCCGGGGTTGTCCTGTTTCAGAGAATGAGATCATTTCGCTGTTTCCCCGCATGAAGTGATCTGAAAGGACGGAGTTACCGCCTTGTCACTTCGCATCATCTTCATGGGTACGCCGGAGTTTTCGGTGCCGACGCTGGCGGCGCTTGCCGAGGCTGGCCACCAGATTGTTGCCGCCTATACGCAGCCGCCGCGGCCGGGCGGCCGACGCGGGCTCGATCTGCAGAAGTCGCCGGTGCACCAGGCGGCCGAGCTGCTCGGCATCCCCGTGCTGACGCCGGTCAACTTCAAGGACGAGCCGGATCGCCAGACCTTCCGCGACTTCGACGCCGATGTCGCCGTCGTCGTCGCCTATGGCCTGCTTCTGCCCGAGGCGATCCTCACCGGCACCAAATACGGCTGCTACAACGGCCATGCTTCGCTGCTGCCGCGCTGGCGGGGTGCTGCCCCCATCCAGCGCGCCATCATGGCCGGCGATCATGAGACCGGCATGATGGTGATGAAGATGGACAAGGGGCTCGATACCGGCCCCGTCGCCCTCACCAAGGCCGTCCAGATCGGCGAGACGATGACGGCGGGCGAATTGCACGACCGGCTGATGCAGGTCGGTGCGACGCTGATGAAAGAGGCGATGGCCAAGCTTGCGGCCGGCGATCTGCCGCTGACCGCGCAGCCCGACGAGGGCGTCGTCTATGCGGCGAAGATCAGCAAGGCGGAAACCCGCATCGACTTTGCCCGCAGCGCTCGCGAGGTGCATGATCATATTCGCGGCCTGTCGCCATTCCCGGGTGCGTGGTTCGAGCTCGAAATCGCCGGCAAGCCGGAACGTATCAAGGTTCTGAATTCCGAGCCGGCATCGGGTGCCGGCGAGCCCGGCACGGCGCTTGACGACAATCTCACGATTGCCTGCGCCGAGGGTGCGGTTCGGCTCACGCGCCTGCAGCGCGCCGGCGGCAAGGCGCTCGGCGCCGCCGACTTCCTGCGCGGAACGCCGGTCGCGTCCGGCACGAGGGTCGGCTGATGCCGCGGTTCAAGCTGACCGTCGAATATGACGGCTCCGACTATGTCGGCTGGCAGCGGCAGGACAACGGCCAATCCGTGCAAGGGGCGATCGAAAAGGCGGTGCTGTCCTTGACCGGCGAGACCGTTTCGATCCGCGGCGCCGGCCGCACCGATTCCGGCGTGCATGCCAGTGGCCAGGTCATGCATGTCGATCTGACGCGCCCGTGGAAGCCCTATACGCTGCGCAACGCGCTGAACGCGCATCTGGGGCTTGCGGGTGAGCGTGTGGCGATCCTCGAAGCCGAGGAAACGTCGCCGGAGTTCGACGCGCGTTTCTCGGCGCTGCGCCGGCACTATCTCTACCGCATCATTTCCCGGCCGGCGCCGCTGGCGCTAGAAGCCAGGCGCGCCTGGTGGGTGCCAAAGCCGCTCGACCACGCGGCGATGCACGAAGGCGCGCAACGTCTAGTCGGCCACCATGACTTCACCACGTTCCGCTCCGCCCATTGCCAGGCAACGAGCCCGGTGCGCACCCTCGATCGGCTGGATGTCGCGCTCGTCGCCGGTGTCATCGAAATCCGCGCCACGGCGCAGAGCTTCCTGCACAACCAGATCCGCTCCTTTGCCGGTTCGTTGAAGCTGGTGGGCGAGGGGAAGTGGACGCCGGACGACCTGCAGGCCGCACTCGAAGCGCACGATCGCAAGGCCTGTGGCCCCGTGGCCCCGCCCGACGGGCTCTATTTCCTGCAAGTGGATTATTGATCGCCGGCTGATCCCGGGCTCCAAGCGTGTCTCGATCTTCAGATTCGCTCGCGCTTTGAGTCCTTGAAATTCCGCATGTCGTTATCGCAAAACCGCTGCGCACTTTTGCGCGACATGCGCTAGCCCGGGATCAGGCCGAAGAAGCGCTGCAGGAGATCACCGATCATCATCGACGGCAGCAGGAAGAGCGCCGTCAGCGCCGAGGCAAGCAGGGTCTGGCTGCCGGTAATCATGCGCAGGAGCCGGAAAAGCACCGCGACGCTGACGACGAGCAGCGCCAGCCAGATCAGGCTCGTCAGGCCCTGGCTTCCCGGAATGATCAGGCGGATGGCGGCGGGAATGGCCATCGCATAGGAAAGCGGGACGGAGAGCCAGTTGGTGGTGACGACGATGGGCACCACGGCCCCGGCAAAGCCGAGCGGGCGCGACAGAGTGGCGATCAGCACCAGCGGCAGCAGCCAACTGACGAGATCGACGACCAGAAGCTTGAAGATGAAACCGATGCCGATGGTCGTTCCGGCAGGCATCGCCGAGAGATAATAGAACCGCCAGGACGCCCATGTGACGGCGATCGCCGGCAGGCACCAGAGCATGGAGGTGAAGGAGCGCCAGAGGCCGCTCTCACTGAAATCCAGCCAGCGGAATCCCTCCTCTTTGCCCTGCGCCAAGAGCCAGAGGCCCTTGATATAGGCAAGCACCTCATCAAGCAGCGGCATGGCCGAACCAGCTGAAAATGAAGGTTTCATAGATATTCGTCAGCGTCTCGAGGTCGGCGACGGCGACGCGCTCGTCGACCATATGCATGGTCTGGCCGACCAGACCGAATTCGACCACCGGGCAATAGTCCTTGATGAAGCGCGCATCCGAAGTGCCACCCGTGGTCGACAGCTTCGGCTGCCGGCCGGTGACAGCCTCGACCGCGCCCGAAAGAGAATCGATCAGCGCATTGTTGCGCGTCAGGAACACGTGGCTCGGGCGCTCGGCCCAGGTGATCTCGTAGCGGACGGGCGCGCGGTCCGGGCGCAGGCTGCCGGCGGCTGCGGCACGGTCGAGCCGCGCGACGATCTCCGCCATCAGGCTTTCCGCCGTCCAGGTGTCGTTGAAGCGGATGTTGAAGGCGGCACTCGCCTTGGCCGGAATGACGTTGACGGCGCCATTGCCGACATCGATCGTCGTCACCTCAAGGTTCGATGCCTGGAAACTCTCGGTGCCGTTGTCGAAGGGCGGATCCATCAGCGCCTGGGTCAGTTGCAGGATGCCGCGCACCGGATTGTCGGCAAGGTGCGGATAGGCGGCATGGCCCTGCACGCCATTGACGGTGATGCGGCCGGAGAGCGAGCCGCGCCGGCCGATCTTGATCATGTCGCCGAGATGGTCCGGATTGGTCGGTTCGCCGACGAGGCAGGCGTCCCAGCGCTCGCCCTTGTCGGCCGCCCATTGCAAGAGCTTGGTGGTGCCATTGATTGCCAGCCCCTCTTCGTCACCGGTGATGAGGAAGGAAACCGAGCCTTTCGGGAGCCCATGTTTTTCGATGTGGCGGGCGATCGCCGCCACGAAGCAGGCGATGCCGCCCTTCATGTCGACGGCGCCGCGGCCGTACATCTCATCACCGGCGATGTCGGCCGAGAACGGGCCGTGGCTCCATGCGGCTTCGTCGCCGACGGGCACGACGTCGGTGTGGCCGGCGAACATCAGGTGCGGGCCTTCCGTTCCGAGCCGGGCATAGAGGTTCTCGATATCGGGCGTGCCGACGTCCTTCGCCACCACGCGATCGACCGCAAAGCCGAGCGGCTTCAGCATCGCCTCAAGGGCGGAAAGCGCTCCGCCTTCGGCTGGGGTGACAGAGGGGCAGCGAATGAGGGTGGCGAGATTGGCGATCGGATCGGTGGGGGTCATCTAACGCTATGCCGTCTGCTTGGCCGCTGGGGCCAATGGAATGGAGGCTGCTGGTTTATCCGATCGCCAGCGAACTGTCACGCGGGATGGGGAACTGTCACGCGGGGATGCAATGCGGCGCCGCGCCTGGGCGGAGGCGCGACGCCGCAGCGTCAGCGGGCCGGGATGGATCCGGCCCGCGTGAAGAGTGTAACGGGTAGAAGGGCCCTATTCTCCGGGTGCGAGATGCGGCGCTTCGATATGGGCTCCGGCGTGCTTCAGAGGCCGCTCGCCGGTAAGCTTGCGGATCAGCACGTAGAAGACCGGCGTCATGAAGATGCCGAAGGCGGTGACGCCGATCATGCCGGCAAAGACCGCGACACCCATGGCCGAGCGCATTTCCGCACCGGCCCCCGTGGACGTGACCAGCGGCACGACGCCCATGATGAAGGCCATCGAGGTCATCAGGATCGGACGAAGACGCAGCCGGCTCGCCTCGATCGCGGCCTTGACCGGGGTGCTGCCCGACAGTTCGAGTTCGCGGGCGAACTCGACGATCAGGATGGCGTTCTTCGCCGAAAGGCCGACCAGCACGATCAGGCCGATCTGGGTGAAGACGTTGTTGTCGCCTCCCGTCAGCCAGACGCCCACCAGCGCCGCCATGATGCCCATTGGTACGATCAGGATGATCGAGATCGGTAGCGTCAAGCTTTCATACTGGGCCGCAAGCACGAGATAGACCAGCAGCAGTGCCAGCGGGAAGACCAGGATACCGGAATTGCCGGCCAGGATCTGCTGGTAGGTGAGATCGGTCCACTCGTAGCCGATGCCGGGCGGCAGGGTTTCGGCGGCGATCTTCTCGATGGCTGCCTGCGCCTGGCCGGACGAGAACCCCGGAGCCGGGCCGCCGTTGATGTCGGCCGACAGGAAGCCGTTATAGCGGATCGCCCGTTCGGCGCCGACGGTCTGCTCGACCTTCAACAGTGCCGACAGCGGGATCATCTCGCCGGTCTGCGAACGCACCTTCAGCTTGCCGATGTCGTCGGCATGGCTGCGGTAGTTGGCATCCGCCTGGATGCGCACGCTGTAGGTGCGGCCGAAGGCGTTGAAGTCGTTGACATAGAGCGAGCCCAGGTAGATCTGCAGCGTCTCGAAGACGTCGGTGACCGCCACGCCGAGCTGGCGCGCCTTGACACGGTCGAGGTCGGCATAGAGCTGCGGCACGTTGATCTGGAAGCTCGAATAGAGCCCGGCCAGCTCAGGCGTCTGATAGGCCTTAGCAAGGAACGCCTTGGTCGCCTCGTCGAGCGCCTGGTAGCCGAGGCCATTCTTGTCCTCGAGCTGCAGCTTGAAACCGCCTGTTGTGCCGAGGCCCTGCACGGGCGGCGGCGGGAACATGGCGATGAAGGCATCCTGGATCGCGCCGAATTCCTGGTTGAGCTGCATGGCGATCGCACCGCCGGACAGTTCGGGCGTCTTGCGTTCCTCGAAGGGTTTCAGGGCGACGAAGACGATGCCGGAGTTCGACGAGTTGGTGAAGCCGTTGATCGACAGGCCCGGGAAGGCGATGGCGTTCTTGACGCCCGGATGCTTGAGCGCAATCTCGCTCATGCGCTTGATCACGTCTTCCGAGCGGTCGAGCGTTGCCCCATCCGGAAGCTGGGCGAAGCCGATCAGATACTGCTTGTCCTGGGCCGGCACGAAGCCGCCGGGGATGGCGCGGAACAGCGTGAAGGTGACGCCGAGCAACAGGACATAGACGACCATGATCAGCGACTTGCGCGTCAGGATCCGGCCGACGCCGCGGCCATAGGCCCCCGAGCTTGCCCCGAAGAAGCGGTTGAAGCCGCGGAAGAACCACCCGAAGGCCTTGTCCATCGCCCGCGTCAGCCAATCCTTCGGCGCGTGATGGTCCTTCAAGAGAAGGGCGGCCAGCGCCGGAGACAGCGTCAGCGAGTTGAGAGCAGAGATGACAGTCGAGATCGCGATCGTCAGCGCGAACTGGCGATAGAACTGGCCGGTGAGGCCGGTGATGAAGGCAAGCGGCACGAAGACGGCGACGAGCACCAGCGCAATCGCGATGATCGGGCCGGAGACCTCCTGCATGGCGCGATAGGTCGCCTGAACCGGCGACAGGCCCTGCTCGATGTTGCGTTCGACGTTTTCCACCACCACGATCGCGTCGTCGACGACGATGCCGATTGCAAGCACCAGGCCGAAGAGGCTGAGCGCGTTGATCGAGAAGCCGAAGACATACATCACCGCGAAGGTGCCGACGATCGAGACCGGCACGGCGACGAGCGGGATGATCGAGGCGCGCCAGGTCTGCAGGAAGATGATGACGACAAGTACCACGAGCGCGATCGCTTCGAGCAGGGTATGGATAACCGACTCGATCGAGGCGCGCACGAATTGGGTCGTATCGTAGACGATCTCGTAGTCGACGCCTTCGGGCATGGTGAGCTTCAGCTCGGCCATGGCCTTGTGCACGTTTTCGGAGATCTGGATCGCGTTCGAGCCCGGGGCCTGGAAAATGCCCATGCCGACCGCTGGCTTGTTGTCGAGCAGCGAGCGCAGCGAGTAGTCGGCAGCGCCCATCTCGACGCGGGCGACGTCGCCAAGGCGGGTCACTTCGCCCTCGGCGCCGGATTTGACGACGATGTTGGCGAAATCCTCAGGCGTCTGCAGACGGCCTTGAGCGTTGACGGAAAGCTGCAGGTCGAGGCCGGGCACGGAGGGCGAGGCGCCGATGACGCCGGCGGCCGCCTGGACGTTCTGACCGCGCACCGCATTGGCGATGTCGCTTGCGGCAAGACCGCGCTCGGCGGCCTTCTGCGGGTCGATCCAGACGCGCATCGAATAGTCGCCGCCGCCGAAGATCTGCACCTGGCCGACGCCGTCGATGCGGGCCAGCCGATCCTTGACGTTCAGCACACCGTAGTTGCGCAGATAGTTGATGTCATATTGCCCGTTCGGCGAGATCAGGTGCACGACCAGCGTCAGGTCTGGCGAGCTCTTGACGGTGGTGACGCCGAGGCGGCGCACTTCCTCAGGCAACCGCGGCTCGGCCTGCGAGACGCGGTTCTGCACGAGCTGCTGGGCCTGATCGGGATCGGTGCCGAGTTCGAAGGTGACCGTCAGAGTCATCAGGCCGTCGGCGGTCGCCTGGCTCTGCATGTAGAGCATGCCTTCGACGCCGTTGATCTGTTCTTCGAGCGGTGTCGCCACCGTCTCGGCGATAACGGCTGGGTTGGCGCCCGGATACTGCGCGCGCACGACGATCTGCGGCGGCACGACTTCGGGATATTCGGAGATCGGCAGACCGGTCATGCCGATCAGGCCGGCCACGAAGATCAGGACCGAAAGAACGCCCGCGAAGACCGGGCGGTCGACGAAGAAGCGTGAGAAATTCATGGTATCCCCCTTGGGACGAGTTCGCGCAGACGGCGGGTGTCCCGCGGCGAAAGGTGTCGCCGCGCGGCGCTGTCTGCTGAGTGATGCCTAGGCCGGCCGCCTCTTCACACCAGGCGAAGAGGCACCTGGATTACTTGGCGATCGAGGCAGTCGTTTCCTCGACCTGCTGCGGCGCCACGACAACGCCGGGGCGAACCCGCTGCAGGCCGTTGACGACGATGTTCTCGCCAGACTTCAGGCCGCTTTCGACGATCCGCAGACCATCGGAATTCGGCCCGAGTTTCACCTGGCGATACTCGACCTTGTTGTCGGTGCCGACGACGAAGACGAACTTCTTGTCCTGGTCGGAGCCGATGGCGCGGTCGCTGATAACGAGCTTTTCCTCGGGATCCGGCTCGCCGATGCGGATGCGGACGAACTGGCCAGAGATCAGCTTGCCGTCGGCGTTTTCGAGCGCTGCACGCACCCGGATCGTGCCGGTTGCCGCATCCACCTCGTTGTTGATGAGCTGGATATGGCCCGTGATCGGCGTGCCCTCGTCCGCGGCGGTGCCGACCTGGACCGGAAGGCGCTCGATCGCGTCGCCGCCTGCCGAGGAGGCAAGTTTGGCGAGTGCGGTCGTGACCACCTCTTCGCTGGCGTTGAAGCTCGCATAGATCGGATCGACCGAGACGAGTGTCGTCAGCACCGGCGAGGCAGAGCCTGCGGCGACCAGGTTGCCGGCGGTGACGTCGAGCCGGCCGACGCGGCCGGAAATCGGCGCCCGCACCTCCGTATATTGCAGGTCGAGTTCGGCGGTGCGCAGCGCCGCCTTGGCCGAGCGCACTTCGGCTTGAGCTTCGTCATAGGCGCTGGAGCGCTGGTCGACGCTGCTCTGCGGCACGGCGCTGGTGGTCACCAGCTTGCGGCCGCGCTCGAGTTCGATCTTGGCAAGCGCGACGCGCGCTTCGGCTGCCTCGACCTGGGCCTTCGCCCGTTCGACGGCCGCGGCATAGGGCTCGGGATCGATCGTTACCAAGAGATCGCCCTGCTTGACGAGCGCGCCTTCGCGGAAATGCCCCTTGAGAATGGCGCCGCCGACGCGCGGGCGAACCTCGACGCGCTCGATCGCTTCGAGCCGGCCGGAGAATTCCTCCCAGGTGGTGATACGCTTGGACTGCGCCCGCGACACCGAGACCGGCACGGCCGGAGGTGGCGCCGCGGCGGTCTCGGTTGCAGCGTCGGCCTCGAAATGCTGCGGCAGGCCGAGCATGACGGCACCACCGCCGGCGACAGACAAAAGGATACTCAGGCCGGCGCCCCAGAGGGCCCGACGGGTCACTATCGATGTCATCTTTTCTCTCCTTGCCGGTTGGGAGCCGGCGCGTTGCTTTCGATGTCAGACAAGGTGAAGGGGCTGGGTGACCGCCGCTCTCGTCTAACGCACCGTCATTTCCGCCGGCTTCGCCCCCGTCTTCTGGAAGAATCGGGAGAAGATGCCGGTAATTTCTTCCTGCTGTGCCGCCCAGTTTTCCTTGGCGACCGTATTCTGCGGCAGCCATCCGGCTCGTCCCGGCAGGACGTGAGATTCAACCGACACGCCGGCCTGACGCAGGCGTTTGGCGTAGGCTTCGGTTTCGTCGCGCATCGGACACTCCTCGCTGGTCAGGATCAGCGAAGGCACGAGGCCGGCGAGCCGCGTGCAGTGGGCCGGCGCGGCGTAAGGATGCGTGAAGCCGCCGCTTTGCCCGAGGTAGCGCTGCCAGCCGTCGGCGATCGATTGCGCCGAGGACTGCGGACAGTATTGCCGGAACGATTCCGTCGCCAGGCAAGGGTCGAGCATCGGCGACAAAAGAATCTGACCCTTGAGGTCGGTCAGATACTGGTCACGCGCCATCAGCGCGGCGCCGGCGGCAACATTGCCGCCCGCCTCTTCGCCGGCCACGAACAGCGACGATTTCTTGTGCGCGAACTGTGGGCAGCGCGAGCGCATCGACGACAGCATGGCGTAGGCGACATCGAGCGCCGCGGGAAACGGATTGAGGCAAGCTGTGGAATATTCCGGCGAGATCACCACCGCTCCAGCCGCCGCAAGCGCCTCGGCGACGCGCTCACCGGCGGCGATCGTTCCGCCCATGAAGGAGCCGCCATGCAGGTGCAGCACGATCGGCGGCGGATTGAGCAAAGCTTCGCCGCGGTAGACGCGTGCCGCGCAGCAGCCTTGGCCGGTCTGCATCGTCTCCACCTTGAACAGTTCGCCCATCTCTCTTGCCTTCGGCCCGAGCTCAACCCACATGTGGCGACAACACGCCACGGTAGGAGAATAACATTGTCTTCTGTCTGGAATAGTCTTTTCAAACTGACTACACTATTCGTATTCTCGAACAATTATGGCTCTTGAAAATGGACCAGCTCACGGCCATGCGTGCGTTCCTCCGGGTCGTCGAAACCGGAAACTTTACCCGCGCCTCCGCTTCGCTGAATATGCCCAAGGCGACCCTCACCAATCTCATTCAGGGGTTGGAAGCGCATCTGCGCACAAAACTTTTGAACCGCACCACCCGCCGGGTGCTGGTGACGCCGGATGGCGCGCTCTACTACGAGCGGGCCGCTCGGTTGCTGACCGATCTCGATGAACTCGACGGCAGCCTGTCGAGCGCCCAGAGTTTGCCGAAGGGGCGATTGCGTGTCGAGACGGCGGGCGCCTTTGCCAATCTGATCATCGTTCCAGCGCTTCCTGAGTTCAATCGGAAGTATCCGGACATCCAGATCGACCTCGGCGTTTCCGATCGCACCGTCGACTATCTCGCGGAGAACGTCGATTGCGCCATCCGTGGCGGCGCACTGACGGATCAGTCGCTGATCGCCCGACGCATTACAGAGATGAAATTCGTCACCTGCGCCTCGCCGGAATATCTCAAGCGGCACGCAATGCCGCAGCATCCTTCCGATCTCGCGAAGAATTGCTCCGTTGTCGGCTATTTCATGCCGAAGACCGGCCAGCCGATGCCCTACCAGTTCCGCCGCGGCAACGAAGAGATGGAGGTCCAGGGTCGTTACAGCGTCGCGGCAAACGAGGCGACGACCTATCTTGCTGCCGCGCGCGCCGGATTGGGTGTCATCCAGGTGCCGCTCTTCATGGTCCGCGACGATCTGCGGGCCGGCACCATGGTTCCGGTGCTCAGCGACTGGCAGATCGATCCGGAGCCGGTCTATCTTGTCTATCCGCCGAACCGCCACTTGAGCAGTCGCCTGCGCGTCTTTGCCGACTGGGTGGTGAAGGTGGTCGCCCAGTCGCAACTCGACGCGGAGTGAGCCTCACTTGTCTCGTTCGGCGTCGTAGCGCTCGCGGGCCACATCCAGCGCGCCGAAATGCGTCTCGGCCCAACGATCGAGCACCAGCAAGGTTTCGCTGAGTGAGCGGCCGATCGGGCTCAAGCTGTATTCCACATGCGGCGGCACGGTCTTCTTGTCCTCGCGGACAACCAGGCCGTTGCGCTCCAGCTCCTTCAGCGTCTGCGTCAGCATCTTCTGCGAGATGTCGCCGAGCCGGCGCATCAGCGCGGCATTGCGCATCGGCCCACCTTCGAGCGCCGAGATAATGAGCATCGGCCATTTGCCGGCGATCAGCTCCAGCGCGTGGCGTGACGAGCAGGTTGGATCGAACACGTCAGGGATCGAGGCTGCGGGCGCTTTCGCCGGGCTTTCCGGATTTTCCATAGTTACCAAAAGGTGCGTAATTGTTATTTGGTGCCTACTCTACCAGATTGTGAACCATGTGAGAATTCCGATGGAGACGAACATGGCATGGATCATTCTGATAGCGGCGAGCCTCGTCGAGATCGTCATGGGGCTGGCGCTGAAATACGCCGAGGGCTGGACGAAACTGGTGCCTAGCGCGATCGGCATCGCGGCAGCGCTCGGCAGCGTCTATCTCCTGACGATCGCCATGCGAGACCTGCCGGCAGGCACAGCCTACGCCGCCTGGACCGGCATCGGCTCGGTCGGCATCACTGTGCTCGGCATCGTGCTCTTCGGCGACCCGATCTCCTGGATGCGCATCACCTGCATCGCGATGATCATCGTCGCCGTCGCCGGCCTTCGCTTCCTGGAAGCCTGAGACCACATCGTTCGCAACCCTGCTCACGAAAAAAGCGCCGCGATCCGATCGCGGCGCTTTTTAATTGACTGAGAACTCTGCCGGTGTCGGCTTAGCCCTGGCGGTTCTTGGCGTTGCCCTTGGGCTTGGTTTTGGGCTTGAAGCCGCCGTCCTTGCTGGCGTCCGGCTTGCCCTTCTTCTTGTTGTTCCAGGGCTTGTCGGCACCCTTGGCCGGCGGCCGGTCCTCGGTATGGGCCGGTCCATCGGAATAGGCGGCCTTCTTTTCGAACTTCCGCTTCGGCTTGAAGTCGCCGCGATCATCGCTCCGCACAGCATCGTCGGAATAGGGGCGCTTCTTGGCAAAGCCCGGCTTGTCCTTGGAGAAGTTTGGTTTGTCCTTGGAGTAACTCGGCTTTTCCTGACGCTGCTGCGAAAGGTCAGGCGCGCCAGCGAGCGGCTTCACCCGAATGCCTTTCTCCAGCATCTTGTCCTTGCCGATGGCCGACAGGAACCGTTCGGCACCCTCGGAGGTCATCTCGACGAAGGTTTCCTCCTGCTGCATGCGGATCGCGCCGATGTCGCGCTTCGTCAGCTTGCCGTGGCGGCAGAGCATCGGGATCAGCCAGCGCGGCTCGGCGCTCTGCTTGCGGCCGACCGAAAGCGAGAACCAGCTGCCGTCGCTGAAGTCCGCCCGTTCGGCGCCGAAGTCCTCGCGCGGTGCACGGTCATCGCGCGGTGCGCGTTCGTCGCGGCGCGGCTTGGCGCCGACAGTAACTTCGATCAGGTCTTCCGGGGCTGAGCGTCCCGAGCGGAACTGGCGCACAAAGGCAGCGGCCATCTGTTCAGCACCGTGGCGTTCGATGAGCGCTGCGACGATCGCCTCCTCGTCCTCGCGGATCGGCTCGGCAAAGCTGGTGTCGGCAAGCAGGCGCTCGTCGTCACGCTGGCTGACCTCGTCGGCCGACGGTGGCCGCGCCCATGTCGCGGTGATCCGTCCGCCGTCGAGCAAGCGCTCGGCCTTGCGGCGCTGGTTGACCGGCACGATCAGCGCGCTCACCCCCTTCTGGCCGGCGCGTCCGGTTCGGCCGCTGCGGTGCAGCAGCGTTTCCGAGTTGGTCGGCAGGTCGGCGTGGATGACCAGTTCGAGGCCCGGCAGGTCGATGCCGCGGGCGGCGACGTCGGTGGCGATGCAGACACGGGCGCGGCCGTCGCGCATGGCCTGCAGCGCGTGGGTGCGTTCGTTCTGGCTGAGTTCGCCCGAGAGCGCCACCACCGAGAAGCCGCGGTTGTTGAAGCGGGCGGTCAGGTGGTTGACCGCGGCGCGGGTCGAACAGAAGACGATCGCGTTTCTGGCCTCATAGTAGCGCAGCACGTTGATGATCGCGTTCTCGCGATCGTTCGGCGCCACCGTCAGGGCGCGATATTCGATGTCGACATGCTGCTTCTGTTCGGAAGCGGTGCTGATGCGCACGGCGTCGCGCTGGTAGTTCTTGGCAAGCGTCGCGATCGATTTCGGCACGGTTGCCGAGAACATCAGCGTGCGGCGGTCATCGGGGGATTCCTCGAGAATGAATTCGAGGTCCTCGCGGAAGCCGAGGTCGAGCATCTCGTCGGCCTCGTCGAGCACGATGGCGCGCAGCGAGGAAATGTCGAGCGAGTTGCGGCGGATATGGTCGCAAAGACGTCCGGGCGTGCCGACGACGATGTGCGCGCCGCGTTCCAGCGCCCGCTTCTCGGTACGCATGTCCATACCGCCAACACAGGAAGCGATGGTCGCGCCGGTTTGTTCGTAGAGCCATTCGAGCTCGCGCTTCACCTGCAGCGCCAATTCGCGCGTCGGGGCGATCGCCAGCGCCAGCGGTGCGCCGGCCGGGCCGAAGCGGCGCTCGTCACCCAGCAGGGTCGGCGCGAGCGCAAGGCCGAAGGCGACCGTCTTGCCGGAACCGGTCTGCGCCGAGACCAGCGCGTCCCTGTCGGCGAGCTCCGGGTCGCGCATCGCCTTTTGAACCGGCGTCAATTCGTTGTAACCGCGTTTTGCCAACGCCTCGGCGATCGCAGGCGCGATCCCTTCGAATTCAGTCATATCGTGTCTTTCGGATTTCGGTCGTCATGCCCAGGACGATCGGATCGTCATTGGCGCGAATTGCCGTGGCCAGCACGTCGCGGGCCTGTCATGGCGCGCTACATACGCGCTCGCACGGTTCTTGTACAGGGGCGAAGGGTCCAGAGCGGGATGAGGAAAGGTGTGCACGGTTTTCCGCCCGTATCCCGCTCCAACTTACAGGAAACGATCCGTTTGTGATTTTGGGTCGATCCGATCCAAAATCATCGTGTCTAGATTCCCGGTTGGTCGCTGCGCGCGCCGAATTCGTTGGGTCCCGGCTCACCCGGCCACAGGCAAAGCGCGATGAAAACCACCGGGCTGAGGACGGGAATGAACAGACAGAGCGAGAGCGGTCCGGGATAGCCGATATCGTGCAGGCGCTTGATCGCCAGCATGGCGATCGAGGGCAGGGAGACGATCGCCGAGATGGCGAACGCCAGTGTCCAGAGGGCCAGCGCCGTCTCGTGTTCTTCGTTGGCAACCATCCTGGCGACGATGAAGCCGCCGATGAGGAACCAGAACAGCCAGGACAGGAAGAAGGGCAGGCGGCCGATGCGACCAGAGGGGCTGAAGAACAGCCAGGTCATGCTCGGCTGCGGCCCCTCCGGTGTCATCGCATCAGTCCCGCAGCAGTTCGTTGATGCCGGTCTTCGAGCGGGTCTTCTCGTCGACGCGCTTGACGATGACGGCGCAATAGAGGTTCGGTGCCGGCTGGCCGTTGCCCATGGTCGAGCCTGATGGCATCGAGCCTGCGACGACGACGGAATAGGGCGGCACTTCGCCATAGGTGATTTCGCCGGTGGCGCGGTCGACGATCTTGGTCGACTTGCCGATGAAGACGCCCATGCCGAGGACCGAGCCCTCGCGCACGATGCAGCCTTCGACGACTTCCGAGCGGGCGCCGATGAAGCAATTGTCCTCGATGATCGTCGGGCCGGCCTGCATCGGCTCCAGTACGCCGCCGATGCCGACGCCGCCAGAGAGATGCACGTGCTTGCCGATCTGGGCGCAGGAGCCCACGGTTGCCCAGGTATCGACCATCGTGCCTTCGCCGACATAGGCGCCGAGGTTGACGAAAGATGGCATCAGGATCGCGTTGGGGGCGATATAGGCCGAGCGGCGCACGACGCAGTTCGGTACGGCGCGGAAACCAGCCTTCTCGAATTCGTTGACGCTCCAGCCGTCGAACTTCGACGGTACCTTGTCCCACCAGACGGACTGGCCCGGTCCACCCTTGACGATTTCCATCGGGTTGAGGCGGAAGGAGAGCAGCACCGCCTTCTTCAGCCATTGATTGACCGTCCATACGCCATCCTCGCCGCGCTGGGCAACGCGGACCTTGCCGCCGTCGAGCAGGTTCAGCGCCGTCTCCACGGCATCGCGCACTGCGCCGCGCGTTCCGGTGCTGACGGAATCGCGGTCTTCAAAGGCGGTCTCGATCGTCTGCGACAGGGAGGTGAGGTCGTGGTTCGTCATCGGAATTCCTTAAAGTTCGGCGGTTATCCTGCGAAAGCTCTACTGCATAATTTCTCAAATCGGAATCGATTTAAGGACAAAAATACGCAGCAGATCTAGGTGCTGCAGCGATCTTGACACGTCTTGGCGGACGTGTGGCGCTGTAGAAGCCGGTCCTGAAAAGTTGAAGGGCTTTTCAGGCCGATGCGCTTGCCCGGGGTTGGCAAATCCGGGCGATTCCTGCACTACAGCGCCGCGCACCCGTTCGGGACGCGCAAGGGGCGCGCAGCGCAGTGGTGCGCTTGCAACCTTCATGACCGAGGATTGAGGATAGGACGCGTCTGGCCGAGATGCCGATTGTCCGGAACGCGACGAGAAAGACGACACGATGGCACGCATGAAGAAGCGCGCACTGCGCCGCAAGGACGGGGTCTGGGATCCACTGGCCGACAGCTCGCAGAGCCGGCAGCGAGCGCAGACGGTCCCGATCACGCCGCAATCGGCATCGCCCTCCTATCGCCTCGCCTATATCGACGACGATTTCCTTTGCCGCGAGGAACTGCGCCCGGTCCGTCTGCAGCTCGAACTCATGAAGACCGAGATGATGCTGGAAGAACGCGGCATCAATTCCACCATAGTGATGTTCGGCGGTGCCCGCATTCCCGAGCCCGGCGGTGATGCCTGGGCGGCAAAGAACGAGACCCAGCGCAAGAACCTCGAGGCGGCCTCGGTCTATTACGAGGAAGCGCGCAAGTTCGCGCGGCTCTGCTCCGAGCATTCGGCCAAGCTGCACCACAAGGAATATGTGGTCGTCACCGGCGGCGGACCTGGCGTGATGGAGGCGGGCAACCGCGGCGCCCACGATGTCGGTGCACCGTCGATCGGCCTCAACATCGTGCTGCCGCATGAGCAGGCGCCGAACCGCTTCGTGACGCCGGAACTGTCGTTCAACTTCCACTACTTCGCCATCCGCAAGATGCACTTCCTCTTGCGTGCCAAGGCCGTCACCGTCTTCCCCGGTGGCTTCGGCACGCTCGACGAGCTCTTTGAAACGATGACGCTGATGCAGACCGGACGTCTGGCGCTGGTGCCGCTCATTCTCTTCGGCGAAAAGTTCTGGCGTTCGATCGTCAACTTCGAGGCGCTTGCCGAGTTTGGCACGATCGCACCCAATGACATCGATCTGGTACACTTTGTCGAAACGGCGGACGAAGCCTGGGAGATCATTGCCCGCTTCTACGAAACCGTCGATCCGAAGTCGGTGCCGATGGCGAACGGGCGGCGCTAGGCGCGGCGTTCAATAATGCACATAGCCCCTTGCGCGGGTTGCAAGGGGCTATGGGTCAGGCAGGAGCCTCTCCACCGGGCGGTGGAAAGAGGGGGATGCTCCCGTCAGATCTTCTTGGTGAAGTCGGCTGCGTCGATGACACCGTCACCGTTCTTGTCTCGCCGCTTGAACATGGTCTCGGCGGCGCTCGAAACTTCGCTCGCGCTGAGCGAGCCATTGCCATCGGTGTCGATGCGTTTGAAGGCCTTCGGCCTGAGACCCGGCAGCATCGTTGGGCGAACTTCCTTGACCTTGGCAAGGGCCGCTTCGCGCTCGGTGCCAGTCTTGTCCTTGGCCTCTTTCCAGGCCTTGCGTGCCTCGCGGAAGGCTTCGCGTTTGGCCTTCATCTCATCGGCGCTGATCTGGCCATCGCCATTGGTGTCGAAGGTTTTGAAGTTGTCGGAGATCCGCGCCTGGAACTCGGCGAGCGAAACCTTCTGGTCCTTGTCGGTGTCGAGCCGCTGGATCATGCGCTCGCCCCGTTGCTCGGGCGTCATCTTTTCGCGCGCGGCAAAAGAGGGGCCGGCCATGCCGGTGACGGCGACTGAGAGCGCGGTCACGGTAAGGATCAGGATCTTGTTCGGCATCATGCTTCCTTTCGATCGGGTTGTCCCTGATCGAAAGGATAGCCGGTGAAGCGCGCCGTTCCAGTTAAACTTTCGTAATTTAAGTCATTGGCCAGAAAGAGGTTTTTTGCCGGCCAAATTGTGTCGGTCAGAGATCGGACAGGACGTGGCGCAGGAAGCCGGTGAGGTCCTCCGTCACGTAGTCGATCTGCTCGTCGGTATCGTTCGACTTCTCCCAGGATTCGGCGAACGTATATTCGAGGTTGTGCGGCACCAGCAGCACCGTCTTCATGCCGAGCGCCTTCGGCACCAGGAGGTTGCGCGGCAGGTCCTCGAACATCACGGCGTTCCGGGTGTCGACCCGGTGCAGGCTCATGAACTTGTCATAGGTCTCACCAGCCGGCTTCGGCACGAAATCGGCGGCAACGATGTCGAAGATGTCGTCGAAATGGTCGAGGATCCCGAGCGCTCGCGCCGTCATCTGCGCATGCGCGACACTGCCGTTGGTGAAGATGAACTTGCGGCCTGGAAGCGACTTGATGGCTTCGCCGAGTGCCGGATCCGGCGGCACGATCGAGTAGTCGATCGCATGCGCCTGCTCGAGGAACTCGTTCGGGTCGATGCCGTGGTGGATCATCAAACCTTTGAGCGTCGTGCCGTGGTCGCGGTAGTAGTCTTTCTGCAGCTTCTTCGCATCGGCCGGGTCCAGCGACAAAAGCTTCGCCACATAGGCCGTCATGTTGCGGTCGATTTGCGCAAACAGGTTGACGTGGTGCGGATAGAGCGTGTTGTCGAGGTCGAAGACCCAGTCGGTGACATGGGCGAAGTCGGATTGGTTCGGCAGGCGGTTGAGCTTTTTCATGACCGCCTTATGACATGGGGAAAGGTGGCGGCAAATGAGAAAAATGCAAATCGCTGCTCGGGCCGCAATGCTGGCGCATAGAATTCCACTTTGAATTGTCAAACCGGCGTGGCATCTTCCGGCGCGCGGTTTTGGCTCGGGGGAATGTAGGTGCCAATGTCGGACGAACTGTTCTATCTGCTGTTTCTGTTCGGATTCTATTCGTTCACTGTCGGGACCTATTTCGCGCTCGGTTACGGCATCACTTGGCTCAACGAGCGCAATCCCGAGCGAAAGATCCAGAAGGGACGCGGCTCCGACAAGCGGCGCAAAGCCGAGATCCGCCAGAGCCTGGCATCGATGTTCAGCGCCTGCCTGCCGCTGACGATCGGCCTCTATGCGCAGCAGAAAGGCTGGGCGCCGGCACCCTGGGATTTCAGCTGGTGGTGGGCGGTGCCGTTCTTCGTGCTCAGCATGATCCTCTACGATGCCTGGTTCTATTTCATGCACCGGCTGCTGCACACCAAGTGGCTCTATCCGCTGCATGCCCTGCATCATAAAAGCGTCGCGCCGACGATCTGGAGCACCTATTCGGAAGATGTCTTTGACAACTTCCTGCTTCAGAGCTTTTCCGCCGTCGTCGTTTTCGTCGTGCCGTTTCCGCCAGTGATCCTCATCGGGCATAGGCTGTTCGAGCATTTCAATGGCATGATCGGGCATTGCGGCTTCGAGTATTTCGCCACGTCGACGGCCCGTTATCCGTCTCCCCTGTTGTGCACGACGTTCCATGACCAGCACCATTCAGGCTTCAAATACAATTACGCCAACTATTTCTCGTTCTGGGATCGTGTGCTCGGCACGCTCGCACCCAACTACGATCAGCGCGTGAAGACGTTTGAGGACGAGGCGCCGCGGATCGCGATCAATCCGTCCGTTGTGCTCGCCGAGGCTCAGGAAAAGGCGGACTGAAACGCTGGAGCGCGCGGGGCCTTGGCAATGCCGGGAGCCGCGTGCTAGCTCGCAGCCATGGAAACCTGGGTCCTCATCACCGTCGCTGCGGCATTCCTTCAGAACGTCCGCTCGGCCATGCAGAAACACCTGAAAGGCGTCATGGGCACGACGGGCGCGACCTTCGTGCGCTTCGGCTTCGGCCTGCCTTTCGCCTTTCTCTATCTGTTTCTGCTCTGGCAGGTGGCCGGTCGTCCGCTTCCAGTGCCGAATGGCACGTTCTTCCTCTGGGCTATTATCGGCGGGCTGGCGCAGATTGCTGCGACCTTCCTGCTCGTCCACCTCTTCTCGTTCCGCAACTTTGCTGTCGGCACTGCCTATTCCCGCACCGAGCCGGCGCAGGCGGCGGTGTTTGGCCTTATCTTCCTCGGCGAAAAGGCGAGCCAGGGAACCCTGGTGGCAATCGCCATCTCGGTCGTCGGCGTGATGCTGATCTCGGTGGCGCGCACGACACTCAGCCCACGCACGCTCGTGACCTCGGTGTTCAGTCGCACGGCCGGCATCGGTCTGCTGTCAGGTACGTTCTTCGGTCTTTCGGCCGTTTCCTATCGTTCGGCCTCACTGGCGCTCGCGCCGAGCCTTCCGGCGCCCGACTACATCATGCAGGCGAGCTATACGCTCGGATTCGTCATCCTGCTGCAGACCGTGGTCATGCTGATCTGGATCGTGCTTCGCGAGCGTGACGAGCTGCCACGCATCGCCGCCGCCTGGAAGCCCGCCTTCGTCGTCGGCTTCGTCGGCGCATCCGCCTCCTTCGGCTGGTTCATGGCGATGACGCTGCAGCAGGCCGCTGTCGTCAAGGTCGTGGCGCAGGTGGAAATGCTCTTCACCTTCGCCTCGTCCTTCTTCATCTTCCGCGAATGGATCAACCGGCTCGAACTTTTCGGCTGCCTGCTGATCGTGCTCGGCGTGGTGATGCTCGTACTGATCTGAAAACGCGTGCTGATCTGAAAAAATAGGCGCCCGAAAACCGGCGCCTTCGCGCATGCGGGCGTGGTAGAACGCCTGCATGTTGTTCGATCTTCCCTCCGATGAAACGCTCTACGACGCGCTGATCGCGCGAAGCACCGAATACGAAGGTGCTGCCTTCGTTTGCGTCAAGACGACAGGCGTCTTCTGCCGCCTGTCTTGCCCCGCCCGCAAACCGAAGCGCGAGAACACGATCTTCGTGGGCTCTATCGGGACCTGCCTGGAGACGGGTTTCCGTCCATGCCAGCGCTGCCGGCCGCTCGCGACGTTCGGCGCCAAGGACCCGCTCGTCGAGGACCTGCTGCAGGCGCTGGAAGCGGCACCGGAACGGCGCTGGAGTGAGGACGATATCGTTCGCCGTGGCCTCGATCCCTCGACGGTGCGGCGCGCTTTCAAGCGCAGCCTCGGTATCACCTTCCTCGATCTCGCGCGGCACCGTCGCCTGGGGCTCGCCGCCCGCCAGCTTGCCGACGGCGGCCGGGTGATCGATGCCCAGCTCGAAGCCGGATATGAATCGCCAAGCGGCTTTCGCGCTGCGTTCCAGCGGCTGCTCGGCGACGCACCGGCGGCAGCGCAGGGGAGGGCCCTGCTTTTCTCCGACTGGATCGAAACGCCGCTCGGGCCCATGGTCGCCGTTGCCGATGCCACGCATCTGCATCTGCTCGAGTTCCACGACCGCAAGGCGCTGCCGACCGAACTGGAGAAACTGAAGAAAGGGACACGCTCGGCCATTGTATCAGGCAGAACGGGGCCGATCGACGAGATCGAAAGCGAGCTCAACGCCTATTTCGCGGGCAAAACGGGCGCTTTCGAAACGCCGCTCGCACCGGGCGGAACGGCCTTCGAACGCAACGTTTGGGCGCAGCTTGCCAAAATTCCCGTCGGCGAAACGCGATCCTATGGTGACATTGCCCGCGAGGTCGATACGATCCAGGCCGCGCGTGCCGTGGCCAAGGCCAACGGTTCCAACCGGATCGCGATTGTCATCCCCTGCCACCGTTGTATCGGCTCGGACGGTTCACTGACGGGGTATGGCGGCGGGCTCTGGCGGAAGCAATGGCTGCTCCGGCACGAAGGAAAACTGAAACCCAAGGGATTGTTCGTGGAGGAAATGCAATGAGCCAGAAGGAAAAGGCGCTCGCCTTTGCTGCCCTGCATCGGAAGGGCGACCCGGTGGTGCTCTATAATATCTGGGACGCCGGCAGCGCCAAGGCCGTGGCCGAAGCCGGTGCCAAGGCTCTTGCCACCGGAAGCTGGTCGGTGGCGGCCGCCCATGGTTTCGGCGATGGCGAGAAGGTGCCGATGGCGTGGCTCGCCGATGTCTCGCGGCTGATCGTGGCTTCGACGGAGCTGCCCGTCACCGTTGACTTCGAAGGCGCCTATTCCGACGATCCGGCGACGGGTGCCGCCAATGTCTCGCGCATTCTCGATGTCGGTGCCATCGGCATCAATTTCGAGGACCAGGTGGTCGGCAAGGGCGGCGTGCATGCGGTCGACAAGCAGGCGGCACGCATCCGCGCCATTCGCGAGATGGCCGATAGGCGCGGCATACCGTTGTTCATCAATGCCCGCACCGACCTGTTCCTGCAGGAGAGCGATGAGACGCGACACGGCGGCCTCGTCGACGAGGCGATCGCGCGCGGCAAGGCCTTTGCCGAAGCGGGCGCCAACGGTTTCTTCGTTCCGTGGCTGGTCGACGAAGGGCTGATTGCCAAGGTCTGTGCTGCCTCCAGCCTGCCGGTCAACATCATGATGCGGCCGGCAGCGCCCGACGTGAAGACGCTTGCCCGCGCCGGCGTCGCGCGCATCAGCTATGGCCCGTTCCCCTACCGGGTGATGATGGAGAAGCTGAAAGCCGCAGCGACCGAGATCTACAAGGGCTGATCGGGCACCGCCCTCAAAAGGAAAGCGGGAGAAGGCCGATGCCGTCTCCCGCTTCTTTGTTTGATACGGTGTAGGTCGTTAAAGCCGATCAGGGCACGATCAGCGTGCCGGCTCCGCGCTCGGTGAAGATTTCGAGCAGCACCGAGTGGGCCGTCTTGCCGTTGAGGATGACGACGCCCTGGACGCCCGCCTTGATCGCCTCGATGCAGGTCTCGACCTTGGGGATCATGCCGCCGGAGATCGTGCCGTCGGCGATCAGCGCGCGGGCCTGGGAAACCGAGAGCTCCTTGATCAGGTTGCCCTGCTTGTCGAGAACGCCCGGAACATCCGTCAGGAACAGGAGGCGCGTGGCGTTCAGCGCGCCGGCGATGGCGCCGGCGAAGGTGTCGGCGTTGATGTTGTAGGTGTGGCCGTCGCGGCCGGGCGCCACCGGTGCGATGACCGGGATCATCTCCGACCGCGCGAGCAGGTCGATCAGCGTGCGGTCGACTTCGACCACTTCGCCGACGAAGCCGAGATCGAGGACGCGTTCGATGTTGCTATCCGGATCCTTGATGGTCTTGCGCGCCTTTTCGGCGAAGACCATGTTGCCGTCCTTGCCGCAAAGGCCGATCGCCCATTCGCCCGTCTGGTTGATCAGCGCGACGATCTCCTTGTTGATCGAGCCGGCCAGCACCATCTCGACGATCTCGACCGTCTTCTCGTCGGTGACGCGCAGACCGCCCTCGAACTTCGATTCGATGCCCATCTTCGTCAGCATCGCGCCGATCTGCGGGCCGCCGCCGTGCACGACGATCGGGTTGACGCCTGACTGCTTCAGAAGCGCGATGTCGCTGGCAAAGGCGCGGCCGAGCTCGCTGTTGCCCATGGCATGGCCGCCATATTTGACGACGATCGTCTTATTTTCGTAGCGCTGCATATAGGGCAGGGCCTGGGTGAGCAGGCGTGCCTGGATTTCACTTTCATTGGCGGACATGGCGGACCCTCGAAAAATACCGGCTGCTGTTTAGCGCAAGTTCCGGACCGATGGAATGATCGGCGAGCAATATAAAGCCGGAATGACGGAGATGGCTGGTGCATTGTGATCCGCGCCCTATCTCTGTTTACGGACGAGATTTTGGGGCGCACGCTGAATGATCGAGGAGGATGTAGCCGAGTTGCTTGGTCGCGTCTCGCTTGGCGATCGCGACGCCTTCGCCGAACTCTACCGGCAGACGAGCCCGAAACTCTTCGGCATCTGCCTTCGTATCCTCGGAAATCGGGGTGAAGCGGAAGAAGCGCTGCAGGAAATCTACGTCAAGATCTGGCAGCGGGCTGACCGATTTTCCCAAGGACAGGCGGCGGCGACGTCCTGGCTGGCGGCCGTTGCACGCAATCAGGCGATCGACGTCGTCAGGGCGCGAAAACCGGCCGCCAACGCGATTGACGAAGCCTACGATTTGGCTGATCCTGCTGCCGATCCGGAAAAATCGGCGGTCGTCAGAGCAGAGGGCAGGCGGATCGATGCCTGCATGGAGGAGCTTGAAAAGGACCGCGCGGAGGCGGTTCGGCGTGCCTATGTCGAAGGTCTGAGTTACCAGGAACTGGCGGATACCTTCGCTGTGCCGCTGAACACGATGCGGACTTGGTTGAGGCGCAGCCTCATGAAGTTGCGAGAGTGTATGGAGCGATGACGACACCAACCCCAGAGGGCCGAGACTTCCGCCGCGACGAGGTGATCGCCGGCGAATATGTGCTTGGCGTGTTGTCTGCTGACGACCGACGCAAGGTCGAGGCCCGTCTTGCCTCCGATCGCAACTTCGCCGCCATGGTCGACCGCTGGCAGAGCAATCTCTCCTCCTTCGACGAGGCCTATGACGCGGTGGTGCCCCCACCCAGGAGCTTTTCGGCAATCGAGCGGCGGCTCTTCGAAACGGCGCGGCCCGAGCCGGTCACGCCGCGCCGCGGGCTGTGGAACTCACTGGCCCTTTGGCGGAGCCTGGCACTGGCTTCGCTCGCCGCTGTCATGGTCATGGGCGCTTCGCTCGCCAGCCTGTTCGAAGCGCCTTCGGCCGGCACCTCGCTCGTCGCGGAACTCGCCGGCAAAGGTACTGCCATCGATCTCGTCGCCCACTTCGATCGGGCATCGGGGCGGCTGAAGGTAACGCCGGTTGCAGCAAGGCAGGCGGAGCAGAAATCGCTTGAGCTCTGGCTCATCAATGGCAGCAATCCGGCGATCTCGCTCGGCGTGCTGCCGCAGTCCGGCGAAGGCGAGATCGCCGTTCCATCGGCCTTCCGGTCGAGAATTTCGACCGGCTCGGTTCTTGCGGTCAGCGTCGAGCCGCTGGGCGGGTCGCCGACCGGATCGGCGACCGGGCCGATCATCGCGCTCGGCAAGGCGCGAAACCTCTAATCCGCCATAGAGCAAGAATTCCCATTTTCTATCAGATAGATACGTTTCAGGAAAATTCCTGAAACTCTTTCTCTCGCGCTTCCGTTGCTTGTTATGTTCCCGCGGTGGGAACGGCAGCTTCGGCGGGGCGGCTCACGCGTCGCCTCCCTCAACAGGAAGGAAGAGAAAGATGTTCACGTCTGCTATCCGCACTCTGGCGACAGCGTCCCTTCTTGCGGCAAGCGCACTTGTCGCCCATGCCGAAAATCCGATGGTCGGCGGCGCGCCGATGTATGCGGAGAAGAATATCGTCGAGAACGCCGTCAATTCGAAGGATCACACCACGCTGGTCGCGGCCGTCAAGGCAGCCGGTCTGGTAGAAACCTTGGAGGGCAAGGGCCCGTTCACGGTGTTCGCTCCGACGAACGCCGCCTTCGACGCGCTGCCCGCGGGCACGGTCGAGACACTTCTTAAACCGGAAAACAAGGAGAAGCTCACCAAGATTCTGACTTGCCACGTTGTTGCCGCCGACGCGATGTCCTCGGCGATATCAGGCATGATCAAGGACGACGGTGGCGAACATGACGTGAAGACCGTCGGCGGTTGCGTTCTCAGGGCCAAGGAGGATGGCGGCAAGCTGATGCTGACCGACGAGACCGGCGGCACGGCGACGGTAACGATCGCCGATGTCAAGCAGTCGAACGGCGTCATCCATGTGATCGACAAGGTGCTGCTGCCGAAGGGTTGACGAGCTTGCGCCGAGGCGGCGGTTCGTCGTCCCGGCGCTTTGCCAGCGGCCAGATGGCCGCTGGCTTTTTCGAACCGCGCCTCACGGTGCTTTGATCCGCATTGTTTTGCCGTCGTTGTGGCCGGTCGCTATGCTCACGAAAGGATCGGTAGGGGAGGCTTCTATGATCAACCGGCGCGTCTTCCTGTTGGCGGGCTCCGCATTCGCCGCGCTGCCGACAATCCAAAGTCTCACGCCGCTCGCCCGGGCGGCCGGCGGCGAATCCTTCGAGATCGTTAGGAGTGATGAGGAGTGGCGGGCGGTTCTGACCGACGACCAATACCGAATCCTGCGGCATGAGGATACGGAGCGCCCCTTCACCAGCGCGCTCAACCACGAGAAGCGCAAGGGTATCTTCCAATGCGCCGGCTGTGCGCTTCCGCTCTATTCGTCCGAGGCGAAATATGACAGCGGTACCGGCTGGCCGAGCTTCTGGCAATCGCTGCCCGGCGCCGTGGCAACGCGCGAGGACACTTCCCTGTCCATGACCCGCACGGAGTGCCATTGCCGCCGCTGTGGCGGGCACCTCGGCCATATCTTCGATGACGGTCCACGGCCGACCGGCAAGCGCCATTGCATCAATGGCCTGGCGCTTGCCTTCGTACCGGCGGCCAAATCCAGCTAGGCGCTCCGGCGGGAGCGCTAGCGTCGCGCGGCGGGATTAGAACGACCCGGCTGGCGGCGAGGCTGCCGCGGCGCCGGAGAGTGCAGCCTGGAGCTTCTGCTCCTGTTCCGGTGAAAGCGACGTCTTCAGGACGCGGCCGCGCAGGTCCGGGAATTCGGCGAGCACCTTCTCAGGCTGGACCTTGCGCACGAGGATGAACAGTGCCGAGGAATTGTTCGGAATGGTGTTGCCGAGCGATTTGATGAACTCGTCGTCGATGCCGTAGTCCGTCAGCGACCCGGAGAGGGCACCGGCACCGGCGCCGAGCGCGCCGCCGATCGCAAAGCCCGCCAGCGGGTTGAGGAAAAGGAGGCCGACGAGCCCGCCCCAGATCGAACCGGAGAGCAGCCCGGACGTGGCACCGACGGCTGTCAGGTTCAGGCTCTGCTTGAGATGAACCTTGCCTTCCGTGTCGCGCACGACCACGACCGCGTCCTCGAGGTCGATCAGGTATTCCTTCTTCAGCCCGGCGAGCCGGACCAGAACCCTATCGGCTTCCTCAGGGGAATCGAACCCGACAACGATCAAATCGGACATGACTTTCTCCTATCTCTGGCCGCGCCACCGATGTGGACGCAACGCAGAGATAGAGCGGATTGCATATCGGGGTAGTGACAGAGATCAAAGACTTTGGGTCGATCGACCCCGTGCGCAGCGCGCAGTTCAAGACGCGCTTCGAACGCTTTCCAGGATCCCCTTAGCGGGCGATCGCCGTGCCGATCGCGGCACGCAGTTCGTCGATCCCCTGGCCCTTTTCCGAGGAGGTCGAGAGAACCTCCGGGAAGGCTGCGGGATGCTTCTTGATCTTCTCGAGCGTCTCGGCGATCAGCCGCGGCACGCCGGCGGCCTTGATCTTGTCGGTCTTGGTGAGGACGACCTGGTAGGAAACAGCCGCCTTGTCGAGCAGGGCGAGCACGTCCTCGTCATTCTTCTTGATGCCGTGGCGGGAGTCGATCAGCACATAGACGCGCTTCAGCGTCGAGCGGCCGCGCAGATAGTCGAACACCAGCTTCGTCCAGGCGTCGACCTGGTCCTTTGGCGCCTGGGCATAGCCGTAGCCCGGCATGTCGACGAGCGCCATCGGCGGCAGGTCGTCGGCCTCGCCGGAATAGCCATCGGGTACGAAGTAGTTGAGTTCCTGCGTGCGGCCCGGCGTGTTGGAGGTTCTCGCCAGCCCCTTATGGCCGACCAGCGCATTGATCAGCGACGACTTGCCGACATTCGAGCGGCCGGCAAAGGCGATTTCCACCGGTCCCTCCGGCGGCAGGAACTTCATGGCGGGCACGCCGCGAATGAAAATCCACGGCCGGCCGAACAACGGCTTGTCGTCTTTGGTTTTGCTTTCGGCCATCGGCGGTCGGTCCTTCATCGAGAAAGTCCATGGCTTCCCGGTTTTGGCCGTGGATGTCAAGGCGTCGGCGTGCGGACCGGCCGTGTGGGGATGGTTTGCGCCCGCCGGAACTCGTTGAAGAGATAGGCAAGCAGCGCCAGAAAGATGAAGGTGCCGCCGATGATCGTCCGGCTGCTCGGCACTTCGCCATGAATGATCGCGACCCAGAGCGGACCGAGCACGGTTTCGGCGGTGCCGAGCAGAGCGGCCAGCGCCGAAGGCACCAGCCGGGCACCGGTGACGAAGAGCGCCATGCCGAGCCCGAGGTTGAAGGCGCCGAAGACGAAGAGAAGTGCCAATTCGCCCGATGTCACCGCAAGCCCGGAAGACTGGCCCCCCGCAATGGCGCTGGCCGCGAAGCAGCCGAAGCAGGTGGCGGGCGTCATCCGCACATGCGGATAGCGGCGCGTGATGACGGTTGCCAGCGCGAAGACCACAGGGATCAGCAGCGCCAGCGCATCGCCGACCGGCGACACACTGCCCGTCAGGCTCTCCGATACCATGATCGCGACCCCGACGATGACGGCCGTGATCGCGCCCCAGGTGAAGCGCGATACCCGCTCGCGAAACAGGATCCAGCTCATCAGCGCCGCAAACAGCGGCACGCCGGCGCCGAGCAGCACGACATTGGCGATCGTCGTATAGGAAATGGCGATGATGAAGGAGGTCGAGGCGATGGTGAAGCAGAGCCCGACGGCGATGCCCGGCCAGCCCATGCCCTTGAAGAGTGCCAGAGTGCCGCGCGGTCCGTCGCGCACCAGCATGAAGGCAAGCAGGAAGAGGCCGGCAAACAGGCAGCGCCAGAAGACGATCGTCCAGCTGTCGGGGATCTCCAGGAAGCGGGCGATGGCTCCTCCGAAACTCCAGAAGAAGGCCGAGCCGAAGACGAGCAGGGCGCCAAGCTTCTCGTTGGCGGCGAACGGAGCGGAGGTGGCCGACGGGTCGGTCATGGCAAATTGTCCTGGAGCGAGGCGCAGAGATTTCGATATCGCCTGATGCCCGCGCCGCGCGCCCGCGTCAACGCCATTGCGTGTCGCGCGAGGGCGCAGAAACGAAAAAGCCCCGGACCGTGGTCCGGGGCTTTGGGATTGTCGTGCCGGCCGGCGTCATTCCGCCGGTTTGGGTTTCTTCGAAAACAGGCCCTTCAGGTTGTCGAAGAGCTCGATCTTCACGCCCTGGCGCTTCATGATGATCGACTGCTGGAGCACCGAAAGGGTGTTGTTCCAGGCCCAGTAGATCACGAGACCGGCCGGGAAGGATGCCAGCATGAAGGTGAAGACCACGGGCATCCAGGTGAACAGCATTGCCTGGGTCGGATCCGGCGGCGTCGGGTTCATGCGCATCTGCACGAACATGGTAACGCCCATGATGATCGGCCAGACGCCGAGATGCAGGAAGGTCGGACCGTCGAACGGCAGCAGGCCGAAGAGGTTGACGATCGTCGTCGGATCGGGCGCCGAGAGGTCGTGGATCCAGCCGAAGAACGGCGCATGGCGCATCTCGATGGTGATGTAGATCACCTTGTAGAGTGCGAAGAACACCGGGATCTGGATGAGGATCGGCCAGCAGCCCGCCAGCGGATTGATCTTCTCGTCCTTGTAGAGCTGCATCATCGCCTGCTGCAGGCCCATGCGGTCGTCGCCGAACTTCTTCTTCAGTTCCTCCATCTTCGGCTGAACCTTCTTCATGTTCGCCATCGATGCGTACTGCTTGTTGGCGAGCGGGAAGAAGAGGCCCTTGACCACGATCGTGGTGATCAGGATCGCGATGCCGAAGTTGCCGAACAGACGGAAGAAGAAATCCATCATTTTGAACATCGGCTTGGTGATGAAGTAGAACCAGCCCCAGTCGATCAGCTTGTCGAAGTTGGGGATCGAGTAGGCCACTTCGTAATTGTCGACGACAGGAACTTCCTTGGCGCCGGCGAAGACGAGGTTCTTGACCTCGGACGTCTGGCCGGGGGCCACGGTCACGGCGTCGCTCTTGTAGTCGCTCTGGTAGCGGGCGCGGCCATCGGTGAAGTGCGTGAAGCGGGTGTCGTAAGGGGTCGCCTGCGGCGGGACGATCGCTGCTGCCCAGTACTTGTCGGTGATGCCGAGCCAGCCGCCGGTCGCCTTGCCGGGTTCGACGGACTTTTCGTCTTCGATCTTGCCGTATTTCAGTTCCTGCAGGCCGTGTTCGCCGAGGACGCCGATGAAGCCTTCATGCAGCACGTAGACGCTCGGCGTCGTCGGCTTGTTGAAGCGGGTCACGCGGCCATAGGACGAAAGCGCCAGCGGCTCGGCCGTGCCGTTCTTGATGCTGTCGACCACCTGGAACATGTAGTGGTCGTCGACCGAGACCGTGCGGGTAAAGGTGACGCCCTTTTCGTTGGTGAAGCTCAGCGTTACCGGGGTCGCCGCAGTCAGCTTGTCGCCGCCTGCAAGCGTCCACACGGTCTGCGGGCCGGGCACGCTGCCGGTCGCATCGCTGCCGACATAGCCGAGTTCGGCGAAGTAGCCGTCGGTGGTCTCTGCCGGACTGAAGAGGGTGATGACGGGGCTCTTCGGATCGACCGTCTCGCGGTATTCCTTGAGCTTGAGGTCGTCGAAGCGCGCGCCGGTCAGGTTGATGGAGCCGGAAAGGGCTGGCGTGTCGATCGCAACGCGGGCCGTTTTGGCAATTGCCTGGTCGCGGTTCTCGCCGGCGCCCGGAATTGCACCGCTGCCCGGCAGAGCTTGGCCCGAAGGCTGCTGCGTCGGGGTCGCTGGCTGCGACTGCGACTGCGCCTGTTGCGCCTGCAGGGCTTCCGCAGCGATGCGTTCCTTTTCCATCTTCGGATTGACGTAAAGGAACTGCCAGGCAATGAGGATCAGCACGGACAGGCCAATCGCCACGAAATAGTTGCGGTTTTTTTCCATCATGGTTTCCTGGAACCGGCCGGCGGCCGCTTCTGTTTCGGCTTGTTTTCGATGCGCTCGCCAAGCCCCCGGGTCAAGGCGTCGAAGGGGGCGTTCAGGAGATCGCGTCGGGCGACAATCACATAGTCGTGTCCGGGTTTCATTGCAAACCCGGCGGAAAGCCGCACCGCCTCTTTCAGGCGTCGGCGCATCCGGTTTCGCTCGACGGCATTGCCGTGTTTCTTGGTAACGGTGAAGCCGACGCGGGCTTCGCCCTCCGGATCGTTGCGGTCGAGCACTTCGAGGAGAAACAAGGGGCCTCTACGGCTTTCTCCTGCCCGAACGGCCAAAAACTGCGGACGGCTTTTCAGCCGCCCGACAGTCGTTTTGTCTTTATCTGACGTCATGTGCCCGGACACTGGTTTCGGGCAGTTTCGGCTTAAGCCGAAAGACGCTTGCGGCCACGAGCCCGGCGGGCTGCGAGGACCTTCTGGCCACCCTTGGTAGCCATACGCGAACGGAAGCCGTGACGACGCTTGCGGACAAGCTTGGACGGTTGGTAGGTACGCTTCATTTATTTAATACCGCGGTGTGCGGCCCTTCTTGGGTTTGCGTGTAGCAAGGAGCGTTTACGTTACCGGACGCGGCTCCGCCTTGCGGGCAGGAGGGCTTGACCGGACGTGCGCGGCTTATAAGGGGAAATTTCCCGGAAAGTCAATTGCGGCCGGCGATTCAGTGGCCGCGGGATCGTAAAAGTAACCGGCACACTGGATTGAGGCGTGTCACAGGCGCGCGAAAGGCGGGCATCTAGCCGAGATTGGTAAACAGAACTCTAACCGGCGCTCCCCAGAATGCCTGCCGGCTGCGACGAGTTTTATTAACTACGGCTATTTTAGGGTCGCCTCGGTGCAATGGGGTGGCGGCGTGTCCGATAAGCGGACAGGTCTCGCGACCTTGTGGAGGTCGGGATGAAAATACGCGGTAAAATCTATCTGATCGTCGGGATCATGAGCCTGCTGGCGGTTGCGGTGACCGGGATGTCGCTGGTCGCTGTCAGCAGATACAACGAGAAATTCCACCAGTACGAGAATGTTGCGACGCGCGCCTTCAACGCGGAACGCCTGAACCGTCTGGTGACCGCGGTCGTCATGGAATCGCGCGGTATTTACGCCGCCCCGACCATCGAGAAGGCCAAGCCCTTCGCCGAAGGCATCCGCAAGAACCTCGACAAGATCGACGCGCTGCTCACCGAGTGGCGCCCGCTGATCCCGGCTGAAACGAAAGCGTCCTTCGATACGTTGGTCGCCCGCGCCGCGGAGTTCAAGACTTTCCGCGTCGAGACGGCGCGGCTTGGCGAGGAGGTCTCGCCGCAGGCCGCCAACGAGCAGGGCAACACCGATGCCAATCGCGCGAACCGCAAGGCTTTCCAGCAGCAGATCGACGGCGTTGTCGACATAAACCTGAAGACGCTTGAAGTCGTTACGGCTGACGTTGCCACCTTCGAGCGCGGTGTAATCATCACCATTCTCGCCATCGCCGGCCTCGGCATGCTCGCCGGCCTCGGCGCGGCCTTCTATATCGCAACGAACCATTTGAGCCGCCCGATCCTCGAGCTGACCGGCAAGATGAAGCAACTGGCTGGCGGCGATCTGACCGTCGACGTGCCCTTCGCTGGCCGCAAGGACGAAATCGGCGAAATGGCTGAAGCCGTTCAGGTCTTCAAGCAGAACGGCCTTGCCGTTCGCGACCTAAATGCACAGGAAGCGGTGCTGCGTGAAAAGAGCGCCGACCTCCAGTCGAGCATCGGCGTCGTCGTGGCGGCCGCTGCCGCCGGCGATTTCACCAAGCGCATCGGCAAGGACTACGAGAACGACGACCTCAACCGGTTCGCCGCAAGTGTCAACGAACTGGTCGGCAGCGTCGATGCGGGCATCGCCGAGACCCGCCGGGTGGTCGCGAGCCTTGCGGGCGGCGACCTGACCCAGAGCATGAACGGCCATTTCCAGGGCGCCTTCGCCGAACTGCAGAAGAACGTCAACGAGACGCTGTCGACGCTGCAGAAGACGCTGCGTGAAGTCCGCGTGACGACCGACACGATCAACGGCAACTCGTCCGAACTGCGTGCCGCAGCCGACGACCTCTCGAAGCGCACCGAGCAGCAGGCCGCGGCCCTCGAGGAAACCTCGGCTGCCCTGGACGAGATCACCGTTGCGGTGAAGAGCTCGACCGAGCGGGCGCAGGAAGCGACCGTCATGGTCAACGAGGCCAAGCACAGCGCCGCGCAGTCGGCCGCTGTCGTGCGCAACGCCGTCGACGCGATGGGCCGCATCGAGCAGGCGTCGAGCGAGATCGGCCAGATCACCAACGTGATCGACGAAATCGCCTTCCAGACCAACCTTCTGGCGCTGAACGCCGGCGTCGAGGCGGCGCGTGCCGGTGATGCGGGCAAGGGCTTTGCGGTCGTCGCACAGGAAGTCCGCGAGCTTGCCCAGCGTGCGGCAAGTGCCGCCAAGGACATCAAGTCGTTGATCTCGAAGTCCGGCAGCGAAGTGGCGACCGGTGTCCGGCTGGTTCAGGAAACCGGTTCGGCTCTTGGTGAGATCGAAGACCGCGTCCTGAAGATCAACGATCATATCCATTCGATCGCAACGGCGGCGCGCGAGCAGTCGACGGGCTTGAGCGAAGTCAGCACCGCGGTCAACCAGATGGACCAGGTGACCCAGCAGAACGCGGCGATGGTGGAGGAGGCGAATGCCGCCACCCACAAGCTCTCCGCCGAGGCCAACAACCTCGCCAACCTGATCGCCTACTTCAAGGTGGACAATACCGTGGCAAGGCCGGTGGTCGTCGCGCGTGAAATCGCCCGCCCGGTCGAATCGCCGGCGCGCCGCATGATGGGCAACGTCGCCCGTGCCTTTGGCGGTAGCTCCGCTGCGGCTGTGGCGAAGGACGATTGGCAAGAGTTCTGATCGGCGCCTTGCCTCGCGACTGCTTGTTTCCGCAAGAGGTAGGCGATTAAGGGCGAAAGCAGGCAGCATTTGAAAGCGCTACAGCGACCTTTGCGCGTCTGAGAGGACGCGCGGCGCTGCAGGTGATCGGAGCCCGCGGTACCGTCATGGTGCCGCGGGTTCGCTTTTTTGGCAGCCTCGAATGCCAGCCGCCGGTCTGGCGTCACAGCCGCCGACAACGCACCGGCCAGACGATTGCAGAACTGTTCCCTGGGTGACTTACACCGATCCGGATTCTGTGCAGGTAGGCCAGACCGAGGCGGCAGCGCGCCGAAGATTTCGCTTCGGCGATGCGAGGGGAGGGAGATAAGCGGGATGTGGTCCTTTGCAATTGCCAACGGCGCGACACTGAATGATGTCCGCGCCTATGTCGCACCCCGCCCGGCCGCTCCGAGATTGGAAAACAGACGGCCATCTCCTATTATGGACCCTTGGCGCGAAGCCGATTGGCTCGGGCACGTGTGCGGGCTCTCGGGCGTTTTGGTTGACGGGCAGGGAAGTTTGTAAGGCATGGCGGAAGAGACGCGTCCGGCAACGGCAAGTGAGCCACTGAAGACGAGTGCGGGGTTCTTCCGGGGCCTTTCCGGCAAGCTGCTCCTGCTGACGATCGTCTTCGTCATGCTGGCGGAGGTGCTGATCTTCGCGCCGTCTGTCGCCACCATGCGCATTCGTTGGCTTGAGGATCGGCTGAACACGGCTGCAGCCGCTGCCGTCGTTGTCGACGGCTTGCAGAATGTCGAGCTGCCGCGCAGCGTGCAGAAGGACACGCTGATGGCGACCGGCACCAAGGCGATCGTCATCCGCCGCAAGGATGCGTCGCGCATGATCGCGCTCACCGACATGCCCCTTGAGATCGAAGGCGAATACGACGTCGCCAATTCCACGGCCTTTGCAGCGATCCGCGATGCCTTCGATACCCTGCTCTTCGGCGGCGATCGTGTGATCCGTGTCTACGGGCCGCTCGGCGAAAGCGACGCGACGATCGAGCTCCTGATGAAGGATGCGAGCCTGCGCAAGGCGATGCTCGTCTATTCGCGCAACGTCTTTGTCCTGTCGCTTATCATTTCGCTGATCACGGCGGCGCTGATCTTCCTCGCCATCAACCGCATGCTGATCACGCCGATCCGGCGGATGACGGCGAGCATGCAGGAATTCTCGGACGATCCGGCCGATCCGGGTCGGGTGCTCGTGCCGCCGGAGGGGCGAGATGAGCTTGCCGTCGCCGGCCAGCATCTCGCCAGCATGCAGCGCGAGTTGCAGAAGACGCTGAAGCAGCAGAAGAGCCTTGCCGAGCTTGGCCTTGCCGTGTCGAAGATCAACCACGACCTGCGCAATATTCTGTCTTCGGCACAACTGATCTCCGACCGCTTGGCCGACGTGGATGATCCCGTGGTCAAGCGTTTCGCCCCGACCCTGCTGCGCACCATCGACCGGGCTGTCGGCTATACGCGCGAGGTCCTCTCCTATGGCCGCACCACCGAGGCCGAGCCGCATCGCCGCTTCGTGGCGTTGAAGCCGCTTGTTTCCGATGTCGCCGAACTGCTGGCGATCGATCCCCAGGCGGGCATCGATTTCCAGATCCAGATGCAGGACGACATCGAGGTCGATGCGGACAGCGAGCAGCTCTTCCGGGTGGTGCACAATATCTGCCGCAATGCCGTCCAGGCCCTGACCAACCATGAGCCGGAGGACGGCCGTCCGCGGCTTGTCACGGTGTCGGCCATGCGCATCGGCAGCGTCGTCACCATCTCCGTCGACGATACCGGCCCCGGCATGCCGCCGAAGGCGCGGGAAAACCTGTTCGCCGCTTTCCGCGGCTCGGCCCGCTCCGGTGGCACCGGACTTGGTCTCGCGATCGCGCGCGAGCTGGTGCTTGCCCATGGCGGCACGATCGCGCTTGTCGAAAAGCCGACGCCCGGCACGCTCTTCCGCATCGAACTGCCCGACCGGCCGGTGCCGCTCGACGCATTCCGCTCGAAGTTTCGCCACTAGCGCACGGCAATTCCCGCCCCATGAGGCGGGTAGCCGCTAAGGCTGGCGCCTCCAACAAATTTTTCCGGGGCCGCTTCCGCGGCGCAACACCCTGCTTTTCAGGGCATTGCTGCACCGCAGTCGTAGCGACTGTCCACAGCAAGTCGGGGCATCGTCGTAAAAATGAAATTTTTTTGCCGAACGGCGCTTGCAATCCCCGAAAGGACCCTTTAGAGAACCGCTCACGCAAGCGGTTCGACCGCTTCAGGCAAGCACCCGTAGCTCAGCTGGATAGAGCACCAGACTACGAATCTGGGGGTCAGGAGTTCGAATCTCTTCGGGTGCGCCATTCTTCTTCAATAGCTTAGGCTAGTCCAGATCCCCGTCGTTTGTACGGGGATTTTTGCGTTTTGGGGCCATCCTTTCAGTCAAGCGCGGCGCTGTGCGACGTTGGCGCAGCTGTCGGTCGCGCAGCCGTTCGGCCACGCTTGGTTGCGAGCCGATTGCTTTGGCGGCGGTGCGCGAACGGCCGAGCGATCCCGCTCGCTCGGATGGCGGCCCGAGTTTCTCGATATGACGCAGCGCCACCGCTACGAGGACCGCAAGGATGGTCACGGCGATCGCGCTGAGGATGGCCGCGCTGTTGAAGCCTGTCGTAAAGGCCGCCCGGGCATTCTCGATGAGGCCCGCCGGCAGTTCCGCCCGCACCGCCCGCGGGCCCCACAGACTGTCGCTGACTGCCTCGCGGGCCGCGTCCCCGAGGTCATCGGGTGTGCTGAGATCAATCGAATGGCGATAGATCGCAGTCGAGATGCTGCCGAGCACGGCGATGCCGAGCGAAATGCCGAGATTCCTGCACGGTTTCGGTCATGGGCGAGGCGGAGCCTGCCTTCTCGGGCGGTGCGGAGCCGACGACGAGGTCGGTACCGACTTCGCGCATGAGACGTTGCTCGTCGACGAGCATCGTCATTTGCGGATGACCGTCCACTTCGAGGGGTAGGGGCCTTGCCCACAGTCACGACGATTTTTGATACTGCGACATATTCGCCGCACAGAGCGTGGGGTAATTGTTCAATGCTCCGAAGTGGTTACGTGACAAGGAATATATATTAGTATAATGTAATTTCTAGAGGTCGTGGAGGCGCCGAACCCGTCTCGGAGCCTTTGGGGGATAGTGACTCCGGATCACAAAAAGGCGGAAGCGCCTTCACGAACTTTTGACGCCTGTGTCTGAGAATTGGCCCAATGACTTCCTATATTCAGGAAGATATTGCGGCCACTGAAGGAAAGGAGGTGCCGGATGTATCGCTATATGATGAAAGAACTGCTGGTGATCGTAGCTGGCCTTTCGATATGTGCCTTCACGATCCTGTTCTTCCTGGTTAACTCGACGCCCAATCTCTGACGGAACCAAACGACGTTCCGCGAGCGTTAGCGTCACCGAAGGTGCGCCAGTATGTCCAGAGTGCGCCGATCCTTCTCTCCCCCGAAATAGTGCTCAAGCGCCTGTTTGAACAGGTGCCCGCCCTCGTCGGCCTCGGCAAACAAGGTCATCGATGACCGGAACTTCACGTCGTCGGGGCTGGAGAATATGTCGTGTGCCGATTTCCCTGAAACCGCATTGACCAGTTCGGTGCATTGCCGAAGCCGCAACCCCAGCAGCGCATGGGCGAGATAGGCCCGCGCTTCGTCGAGCCCGGAGATCGCGTAGCGCTCTGCCATCGGCGAGTGCCCGAGGCCGGCGATCTGCGGGAAGACGAACCACATCCAATGTGTCCGTTTGCGGCCGTGGCCGAGTTCGTCCAGAACCGCGGCATAGACACGGTCCTGGGCTTCGACGAAACGTTTGAGCTCGAAGGGATCAGGCATTGCCGCGTCTCCTTCTCCACGCCTGCGGCGGTGGCGTCAGTTACCAGCGATGATGAACATGAACCTTCACCAGCCGCTCGTAAACTGCGGTGATGGCCGCCTTGGTCTGCTCGTCGATGGCTGCAAGCGCGCTGGCGGCCGCGTTGGATTTTGCCTGCGCCTCGTTGCGGGCGCCGGGGATGACCACCGAGACCCCCTGCTGCTCGAGGATCCAGCTGAGCGCGAACTGTGCCATCGGCACGCCTTCGGGCACCAGCGGACGAAGTTGCTCGACGGCTTCCAGCGCCGCTTCGAACGGCACACCGGCAAAGGTCTCGCCGACGTCGAAGGCTTCGCCGTGCCGGTTGAAGTTGCGGTGATCGTCAGCGGCAAAGGCGGTTTCCCGGGTGATCTTGCCGGAAAGCAGGCCGGAGGCGAGCGGCACGCGTACGATGACGCCGACATTCTTCTTCTGAGCTTCCGTGAAGAACAGGTCGTGCGGGCGCTGGCGGAAGATGTTGTAGATGATCTGCACGGTCGCAACGCCGGGATATTCGATCGCCTTCAGCGCTTCCTCGACCTTTTCGACCGACACGCCGTAGTGCCGGATCTTGCCCTTGGCGACGAGCCGGTCCAGCGCACCGAACAGCTCCGGACGATAGTAGACCTCGGTCGGCGGGCAGTGCAGCTGTACGAGATCGAGCGTCTCGACGCCGAGATTGGCGAGGCTGCGGTCGATGAAGGCCTCGATGTTCTCGCCCGTGTAGCCTTCGGTCACATGCGGGTTGAGCCGGCGGCCGGCCTTGGTTGCAACGAAGGGCCTGTCGCCGCCGCGCTCCTTCAACACTGCCGCGATGATCTTTTCGGACCGGCCATCGCCATAGACGTCGGCCGTATCAACGAAGGTGACGCCGGCATCAAGTGCGGCATTGAGTGCACGCTTGCCGTCTGCCTCGCTGACATCGCCCCAGGAGCCTCCGATCTGCCAGGCGCCGAAGCCGATCTCGGAAATGGTTGCGCCGGTCTTGCCAAGAACTCTCGTTTTCATGGTGCTGTCTCCTGTGTTGCGTCGTCGATCATAGGCTGTGTGGAGCGCTTCTATTATGACCGGTCTGATCGAGTAAATTAGAGCGAGATAGAGAGCGGGAAACCGCGCACACTTTTCTCGACAGGCTGCCTGAGAACGCGTTTTCGGGCGGAAGCTGATCGCTTGGGGCGTGGGCGCGCCGGGAGCTAGTCGTCGAGAGAGACCACCGCCTTGCCGCGGCTGAGATCGACGACCATGGAAAGGATCGTCTCCGCTTCATCCTTGCGCAGGTCCACGATCAGGACCGTGCCCTTCTCCGTGAAGCTCTCGCCGGCAATGGTCACGTCGCGGGCGAGGAGCCGCGCCTTGACCAGCGCCATATCGGAAAAGTCGACGGCGACTGTCGCGCGCACGGTTTCGATCATCTCGATCTTTTCCGCAGCCCTGAGGCAGAGCGCCGCCGTGCCGCCATAGGCGCGCACCAGGCCACCGCTGCCAAGCAGGATACCGCCGAACCAGCGGGTGACCACCACGGCAATCCGGTCGAGTTCCTGGCCGTCAATCGCGGCGAGAATAGGCTTGCCAGCCGTGCCACTCGGCTCGCCATCGTCGCTGAAGCGATAGGCCTGGCCGACGCGCCAGGCCCAGCAATTGTGGTTCGCCGTGGGATCGGAATGGGCGCTCAGGAAATCCTTCGCCGCCTGTTCGTCGGCAATGGGTGCGGCAATCGCCAGAAACCGGCTCTTCTTGACGTCCTGGGTTGCCGTTTCGATGCGCTTGAGGGTGAACATGGCCGCTTCCGTTTCTGAAACGCTGATAACGGATTGCGGGCAAGGGCGCCACCACGGTTTGGGGCGCGGCCCAGGGCTTGAGTATCGGAGCGGGTCCGAACGTTTCCGGCCTTCATTTCTGTGCTTGTCACAGAAATCCAGTCACGGCGCGTCTGCGGCGTGAGAAGACACCGTCTGCAGTGTCGCCTTGAAAGGTTCTTTCGCGCCGCCGACGCGGCGCAGCTGGATCTCTGTGACAAGCACAGAGATGAAGAGGAGAGGGCAGCGCCACGACGACCGGGTGAAGCCCCAGCCCCTTCATTGCCTCCCCCGCGTTCGGGAGAGGCATTCTTGTCGGTGAGGACGAGTGACGATCAGCCGATCGCCATCAGGCTGGCATTGCCGCCGGCGGCCGCCGTGTTGATCGAGGTCGAGACTTCCTCGAGCAGCCAGTTGAGGCAATAGGCGTCGGGGTTCCTGCTGATCTCCTCGGTCGATGCCGCCTGGACGAGGACCAGCGGACCCGGCAGGCCGGCGATCGCCTTGCTGACCTCGCGCACGCGTTCGCCGTCGCCTTCGACGAGTGCACCAGCGAACGGGCCGTCGGCCGCCCAGTCCTTCGACCAGGAAAGCCGGACGGAAACGCTCGCCGGCAGATCCTTCAACGAGGCCTGGAGGCCGGAAGCGGCGTCGACGACCACGGTGTTGCCGGTCGCAAGCGCAGCACCCAGCTGGTGGTAGAGACCGGTTTCCGTCGCCGGAACCAGCAGGACGCGGCCGCGCGGGTGCAGCGCGTAGAGGTTGCGTTCGCCGACCGGGCCCGGAAGCTCCGAAAGCAGGCCGAGGGCCGAGTTGCTGCCGGCGGTGCGGGCAGCTTCTGCCTCAGTCTTGGCACCCTTGCCGTCGAGCCACTTGGCAAAGTCGAGCAGCGCCGGATCGGTGTGAACCGAGCTGTGCTGTGGCGGAACCGGTGCGGTGGCGACGAGACGGCCGAGATAGAGCGGGCCGCCGGCCTTCGGGCCGGTGCCGGAGAGGCCGCGTCCGCCGAAGGGCTGAACGCCGACGACAGCGCCGATGACGTTGCGGTTGACATAGAGATTGCCCGCCTTCACCCGTGCGGTCACATGCGCGATCGTCTCGTCGAGGCGCGTGTGCAGGCCGAAGGTCAGGCCGTAGCCGGTGGCGTTGATGTCGTCGATCAGCTGGTCGAGATCGTCGCGGCGGTAACGGATGACGTGCAGCACCGGACCGAAGACTTCGCGCTTGAGGTCGGAGAGCTTGTCGAGCTCGATGATCGTCGGTGGCACGAAGGTGCCCTCTTCGGTTCCGGAGGCAAGGCCGATCTGCTCGACCTTGCGGCCGAGACCGTGCATCGCGTCGATATGCTTCTCGATGATGCCCTTGGCTTCGGCGGTGATGACCGGGCCGACATCGACCGAGAGCCGGTCCGTGCGGCCGATCTTCAGCTCGTGCAGCGCACCCTTCAGCATCGAAAGCGTGCGGTCGGCGACGTCTTCCTGCAGGCAGAGAACACGCAGCGCCGAGCAGCGCTGGCCGGCGCTGTCGAAAGCCGAGGCGATGACATCGCCGACGACCTGTTCGGCAAGTGCCGAGCTGTCGACGATCATGGCGTTCTGGCCGCCGGTCTCGGCGATCAGCGGGATCGGTCGGCCGGCGGGCGAAAGCCGGTCGGCAAGCTGCGCCTGGATCAGGCGCGCGACTTCGGTCGAGCCGGTGAACATGACGCCGGCGATTTCCGGTGCAGCCACCAGGGCCGCGCCGATACGGCCGTCGCCGGGGAGCAACTGCAGGGCGTCGGCGGGGATGCCGGCCTCGTGCAGGATGCGCACGCCTTCAGCGGCAATCAGCGGCGTTTCCTCGGCCGGCTTTGCCAGCACCGGGTTGCCGGCAACGAGGGCCGCGGCAATCTGGCCGGCGAAGATCGCCAGCGGGAAGTTCCACGGGCTGATGCAGACGATGGGTCCAAGCGCCTTGTGGGCCGGGCCGAGCGTGCGGCGCGTCTGTTCGGCGTAGTAACGCAGGAAGTCGATCGCTTCGCGTACTTCGGCAATGGCGTTCGGCAGAGACTTGCCGGCTTCGCGGGCAATCAGGCCGAGCAGCGTCGGCATGCGTGCCTGCATCAGATCGGCGGCGCGCACCAGGCAAGAAGCACGTTCGGCCGGCGAGACGGCGGCCCAGCTTGCGGCGGCCTTGGCGGCAAGGGTCGCGGCCTGACGGGCATCGGCTTCCGAAGCCTCGGTGACCGAGCCGACCACGTCGCGGTGATCGCCGGGGTTGACGACGGCCCGCGTTTCGCCCGAGGCAGTGCCGGTTGCCAGCTGCGGAACGGCCTTCCAGTCGACGGTTGCACTCGCCTGCAGCGCGGCGGTCAGCGAGGTGAGGCCCGCTTCGTTTGAGAGATCGAGACCGGCCGAGTTGCGGCGCGTTTCGCCGAAGAGATTGTCGGGCAGAGCGATCTGGTCATGCGGCGCGCCGACGATGGGCATGGCGCGGACGATCTCGACCGGGTCGGCGGTCAGTTCGTCGACCGAAACCTTCGGATCGGCGATGCGGTTGACGAAGGAGGAGTTCGCACCGTTTTCGAGCAGTCGGCGAACGAGATAGGCAAGCAGCGTCTCATGCGTGCCGACCGGGGCGTAGATGCGGCAGGGACGGTCGAGGTTGCCTTTGCCGACCACTTCGTCATAGAGCGGCTCGCCCATGCCGTGCAGGCACTGGAACTCGTATTTTCCGACCTTGAAGTCCTTGCCGGCCATTTCGTAGATGGTCGCAAGCGATTGGGCGTTGTGCGTCGCAAACTGCGGGAAGATCACGTCGGTCGCGGCCAGCAGCTTCTTGGCGCAGGCGATGTAGGAGACGTCGGTGTAGATCTTGCGGGTATAGACCGGGAAATCTTCGAGACCGTCGAGCTGGGCGCGCTTGATCTCGGCGTCCCAATAGGCGCCCTTGACGAGGCGAACCATGACGCGGCGTTCGGCGCGGCGGGCAAGATCGATGATGAAATCGAGCACGTAGGGGCAGCGCTTACCGTAGGCCTGGACGACGAAGCCCATGCCGGCCCAGCCGGCGAGGTCCTTGTCGAGGCAGAGTTCTTCTAGCAGGTCGAGCGAGAGTTCGAGGCGATCGGCTTCCTCGGCGTCGATGTTGAGGCCGATGTCGTATTTCTTGGCGATGAGAGCGAGCGCCTTCACCTTCGGCAGCAGCTCTTCCATGACGCGCAAGGCCTGCGAACGGGCGTAGCGCGGGTGCAGCGCCGAAAGCTTGATCGAGATGCCGGGGCCTTCATAGATGCCGCGGCCGGCGGACGCCTTGCCGATGGCATGGATCGCCGTCTCGTAGTCGCGGTAGTAGCGCTCCGCGTCGGCAGCCGTCGTCGCCGCTTCGCCGAGCATGTCGTAGGAATAGCGGAAGCCCTTCTGTTCGAGCGCGCGCGAACGGCGCAGCGCCTCGTCGATGGTCTCGCCGGTCACGAACTGTTCGCCCATCATGCGCATCGCCATGTCGACGCCGCGGCGGATGACCGGCTCGCCGCAACGGGCGATGAGACGGGTCAGAGCGGCCGAAAGGCTGCGGTCGTTCACGGTGGCGGTGAGCTTGCCGGTGACGACGAGACCCCAGGTGGCGGCGTTGACGAACAGCGAGCGGCCGCCGCCGATATGCGACTTCCAGTCGCCGTCGGAGATCTTGTCGCGGATCAGCGCGTCGCGCGTTGCGGTATCAGGAATGCGCAGCAGCGCTTCGGCAAGGCACATCAGCGCCACGCCTTCCTGGCTCGACAGCGAATACTCCTGCACCAGACCCTCGACGCCCGAACCCTTGTGCTTGGCGCGCAGTGCCTCGATCAGCTTGCGTGCGGTCTTGGCCGCTGCCGCGCGGGTCGCGGCGTCAAGCGTTGCGGCTTCGATCAGCGCCGGCAGCGCTTCCGTTTCCGGGCGGCGGTAGGCGGCAGTGATTGCCTGGCGCAGCGTGCTCTGCGGCCGCACCGGCGGGGCGAAATCGGCGAAGGGAGCCTGCGGCGCGCCGGTTTCGGTCGTGGTCTTTTGAAGCGGTGTCTGGCTCATCGAGCGCTATCCTCCGGGAAGCGGTTTGGAGGGCGCGGCGCGCCCCCGATCGTGGGCGGAAAATACGCTTCCTTTCGCCGTACATCCATCCGGCATTTTTTGTCTTTTGCGGAATGTTTCACCGCTACGGCCGAACATGACCGGAGACAATGCGGATTGTTCGCGATACCACCGGATGATCAGAGATCAGGCCGCCTTGCCGAAATGCTTCTCGCGGGCCATCAGGCACTCGTCGTCGCCGGGCATGCAGGTGCGGCAGACGATTGGCCTGATCGCATAGATCTTGCAACCGACGTGTTCGCCGAGCTTGCCGCCGAGTGCGGAGCAACGATCGTCCTCGCAGCGCATGCCGCCGAGATCGGCCGACACATATTCCGCCGGGATCAGGTCGAGCTCCTCGTCCGTCTCCAGCGAGAAGCGCGGCCAGTCGGCCGAATAGGCGCAGCACGCGCCGCAGCTCTGGCAATCGAAGATGTCGTCGGAAGCGGAATGGGTCATGCGCCAAACTAGCATGAAGGTCCGCGGTCCGAAATGGCCCTCACGCGATGGTCGCGTCCCGGCGGGCAATCTCGTAGTCTTCCGTATGCACCAGCACGCCATCGTCGGTCACGACGGCGATGCCGTAGGCCGCCGGCTCGTCGACAGACAGAGACGTATCGGGTGTGTCGAAGGGCATCGGCTGCTGGTGCACGGGGCTCTTGAAGATCGAGAACGGAATGCCGCGGCTGGAGCCGCTGATCGTGCGGTGCACGTGGCCGGCAAAGATATGCCGCACGTTGCCGTGTCGTTTGACGAGCGCGTAGAACTCCGTCTCGTTGGCGAGCCGGATCATGTCCATGCCGGTAAAGCCCGTTCTGTGTGGCGGATGATGCATGAACAGCAGCGCCGGTTTGTCGCCGGCCTCGGCAAGCTGCCGGTCGAGCCAGGCAAGACGTTTGGCACAGAGCATGCCGACATGGCTGGTGGGATAATCATAGGGCGGGGCAAAGAGCGTATCGAGCAGGATGGCACGGCAGTCCGGGAAATCGATCGCCTGCTGTACGAAACCGTTCTCGTCCGCCACCGCGTCCGGGAAGGTATCGAGAAAAACCTCGCGCCGGTCGTGGTTGCCGATGGTGATGGCGACCGGCGGCGTGAGCTGATCGATGAGCCGCTTCAGCCGTTCGTAGGAAACGCGATCGGCGTAGTGGGTGAGGTCGCCGGTGAAAATCACCCGGTCGGCGTCCGCATGGTAACGGTTGACGTGTTCGATGCCATTGGCCAGGCGCTGGTAGGGATCGAGCCCGATGATCGTCGTGCCTTCGGGCACCATGTGTAGGTCGGTAAAGATGATCAGCTTTGTCATGGAGATCCAGAAGGTTGCGTCGCGGGTGGCCCAAGCTGTCGCGCGGCGTATGACGCGTCAAGCGGCAACTTTGGGGCGACTCTCTCGGAGCTCGGCGGTTCTTCTTGCGGCGGGCCTAGGAAAGCGCTAATGCAAACGCATCTGATATATCAGCTATGATCGCCGCTAGGGCGACGGCAAGCGAATTGGAGAAACGGCATGCGGTGGAAGCGCACAATCCAGCTGCTGGACGTTCATTGCGAGGGTGAGATCGGCAAGGTCGCGATCGGCGGCGTGCCGAAGATCCCGGGAAACTCGATCGCCGAGCAGCTCAACCACATCAACACGGTCGATGACAGCCTGCGCCGGTTCCTGTGCCTGGAGCCGCGCTCCGGTTCGATCGGCTCGGTCAACCTGCTGGTGCCGCCGAAGCGGCCGGAGGCAGACGCCGGCTTCATCATCCTCCAGGCCGACCAGGCGCATGCCATGTCCGGCTCGAACTCGATCTGCGTCACGACGGCGCTGCTCGAATCCGGCATCATCGAAATGAAAGAGCCCGAAACGGTGGTCATGCTCGACACGGCCTCCGGCCTCGTCAAGGCCACTGCGACCTGCCGCGACGGCCGGTGCGAGAAGGTGAAGCTGACGATGGTCCCGTCCTTCGTGCATGAGCTCGACGTCGAGGTCGACACGCCGAAGTGGGGCAAGATCAAGCTCGACCTCTGCTACGGCGGCATCTTCTACGCGCTGGTCGATGTCGGCCAGATCGGCACCACGATCGACAAGGCGAACGCCCGCGAGATCGTCGAAGCGGGCATGATCCTGAAGGATATCGTCAACCGCACCATCCCCGTCGTCCATCCGGAGATCCCGGAAATCAAGGGCGTCGCCTACGTCATGTTCCGCGATGTCGAGGCGGACGGCACGATCCGCACCTGCACGACCATGTGGCCGGGCCGCGTCGACCGCTCGCCTTGCGGCACCGGCAGCTCGGCCAATCTCGCGACGCTGCACGCCCGCGGCAAGGTCAAGGTCGGCGACGTCCTGAAGTCGCGCTCGATCATCGGCTCCGAGTTCGAAGTGGGCCTCGAAGGCGTGACGACCGTCGCCGGCCGCGAGGCGATCATCCCGACGATTGCTGGCCGCGGCTGGACCTTCGGCCTGCACCAGGTGGCGCTCGATCCCTTCGATCCGCTGGCCGACGGCTTTGCGCTGACCGATACCTGGGGACCGCAGGCGGGCGAAATTCGCTAACCCGACCTGCTTTGAAACATGCAGTTCCGAATGAATCGTCGCTTCACACCGTTTCTGGAATTGCCCAAACGAAAACGCGGGCCGAAGATCCCTATGATCTCCGGCCCGCGCGGCCCTTGGGAGGCGTGTTGGATTATTTGATGCGGCTGGTCTTGCCGAGCATGGCCGTCTGCAGGGCGTCGTTGCCGGTAAGTTCCGCGAGCTTGCGTTCGGCGAAGGCGTCACCTTCGTTGGCGGCCTTGCGGAAGATCGCACGGGCGGCCGGGATATCCTTGGCGGTGCCTTCACCGTTCTCGAGCATCAGGCCGAGATTGACCATGGCATCGACATTGCCGCGGTCTGCGGCCAGGCGATAAAGCTTGGCAGCCTTGGCGTTGTCTTCCGGCACCAGCTTGCCTTCGTCCAGGATCACCGCGAGGTTGAAGGCGGCGACGTCGTCGCCGGCGAGCGATGCCCGTTCGAACCATTCGATCGCCAGCTTGCCGTTGACCGGCGTGCCCATGCCGTCGCGGTAGGAGACGCCGAGATTGTAGGCCGCGAGAACGTTGCCGGCAGCAGCGGCCTTCTGGTTCAGCGCGAATTCGGTTGCCGTGTCGCCCTGTTCACCGACGAGAACGGCATAGTTGGTCATCGCCAGCGCGTGGCCATGTTCGGCGGCTTCACCGAGAATGCGCAGCGACTGGGTCTTCTGCCCAGCCTTGTCGAGCACGCGGGCGAGCTGAAATTCGGTGCGGGCGCCGCTCTTCTGGTTGTAGGCCTCGCGGCAGGCCGAAAGCGCCACGCCGATCCTGATGTCTTCGGCGGAAACGGCCGGGAAAGTCTGGTTGCGCTGCAGGTCGAAGATGCTGCCCGCTTCGCGGTCGCAGACTTCGGCGGCGGAGAGATCGGCAGCGCGTGCCGACGGGAGGGCGATCGCGGCCACTGCCAGCAGACTGACGATCGCCAGGAAGAGGGCATTGATGATGCGGGTTCCGGATGTGCTGCGCTTTTCCATGATGCTCTCCCCGTGTCTTCAGGATCAATTTATCGGCGACCGTCACGGAGGGCTGTTACGGCGGGAACAGCCTGGTGGCGAAAGCTCTGGCGAAGTGACGGAGGGACATAGAGAGCCGGGCCCTTGAGCCGGCTTGCATCCGGGAACGCCGGGGCTATCCTCGAAGGTCGCAACGCTCAAACGGGAGAGGGCAATGGAAGATCTGGCAGCGCCAATGCGCAAGATGCTGGTGAGCCGACGCGTTGTCGTCGGCGGCCTGCTGCTGACGGCGGCCGGCGGCGGTGTCGCCACCTCCTGGGCAAGCCCTTCACTTGGCGAGGCAACGGAGGTCCGCGGCGACGTTAGACGGAAGCAGGCGAAAAAGGACGACCCGCTCACGGTCGGTAGCCAGCTCTTCGAGAACGACAGCGTGCGCACGAACGTCGAGAGCTATGCGACCTTGAACCTCGGCACCGATACGCGCGTGCTGCTCGGCGCCGAAACCGAGCTGCTCGTCGACAGCTTCATCGCCGGTCAGGGTGGTACGCTCGAACTCGGAACGGGCCGCATGGTGTTCGATCGGCCCGAGGGCCTGCCCAAGGTCGATGTGGCGGTCCGCACGGCCTTCGGCATGATCGGCGTGCGCGGCACCAAGTTCTTTTGCGGACCGAGCCGGGCCGCATTTGCCGTCTTCGTCGAACATGGGAGCGTTTCGGTCGCGCGTGGCGGCGTGACCCGGATCGTCGCTGCGGGGCAGGGGGTGGAGTTTCATCATCGCGGTGACGCCCCGAGCGAGCCCATCAACTGGGGTGAGCCGCGCATCAGGGAAGCCTATGCCAGCGTCGGGCTAACGCGTTGAGCCGTCGCTACTCCCGACGAAAAGCGCGCTCCGCGCATTGTGTCCCAGGCTTTGCGGCGCTTTACTCCGAAACCGTGAAAAGCTCCATCGTCGAGAAGCCGCGAATTTCGTGGCTGCCGAGCGGGCGAAGCGGCTGCTTGCTTTCCGCCGCTGCAGCAGGCCCGACGCAGATCGATGTGCCTAGGAACTTGTTCGCCTCCTGAAGCCGCGCCGCCAGATTGATCGCGTCGCCATGGGCGGTGTAGTCGAGCTTGCCGCCGGCGCCGACTTCGCCGACCACCGCCGGTCCGGTCTCGACGCCGATCCGGGTCCTGCCGAAGCTGTTGGCGGCAAACTGCGGGCGTCCCCGCATCTCTTCCGTCAATGCATGGATCGCTCTGGCACACGCGATCGCCCTGTCGACGTGTTCCGGCAGGTCCTCGGGCGCGTTGAAAAAGGCGTGCACGGCATCGCCCACCACCTTATCGACCATGCCGCCGTGCTCGGCCACCAGCGCGTTGACCTCCGAAAAGTAGATGTCGAGCAAGGCAATGAGGTCCCGCGGCTTCAGTCTCTGCGACAGGGAGGAAAAGCTCTCGATGTCGGTGAAGAGCGCCGTCACCTGGCGTTCCTCGCCGGCCACGCGTGTAAGCCCGGGATTGTCGATATAGCGGGCGACGACCGATTGCGGCAGGTATTGCGAAAATTTCTGCCGTGCCGCCGCTTCGGATCGCCGCACCCGAGCAAATTGCAGGATGCTCGTCACCGCCAGAACGAGGGCGAGCGCGACCGAAATGCTGATCGCATCGATAAGCCAGCCACTGGTGTCATAGATGATCGCTGCTGCCGCGACGACGGCGCCGACGGCGATAAGGCCAAGGGCCGCGGATATCATTGGCCGAAGGCGCGCGGCCGCGAAGGCGATACCACATCCGGCGACGAGGGCCATGGCGGCCTCGGCGAGCGGAAGCCGGCTGTCACGCTTCGGTATGAAGCCGGTCAGGACCGCGTTGGCGATATCCGCGTGGATCTGCACCGAGGGTTCGAGCGGCATCGAGGCGCTGGGCCGTAAGCCCCCGAGGCTCGGCAGGCTGCTGCCGATGAGCACGAGTTTGCCTGCAAAGCGATCCGCCGCCGCCTTGCCGGACAACACATCGGCGGCGGAAACGGTGCGGGCGGCGAGCCGGTCCGCAGCACTGGCGACGAAGCGCAGGCTGCCGGTTTCATCGAGCGCCATCACCCGTCCGTCGATGCGCAACCAGGCGGGTGCGCCGCCGAGGATCGGCGTGCCGGCGCCGCGCATCAGCCGTGTCGCCTCGATCGCCAGCGTCGGATAGGCGTCGTTGCCGAGGATGGCATAGGCCTGTACCCGCCGGATCCGCGCGTCCTCGTCGCCAACGAGAAACGAAGCGGCGGCCGCCTTCGCCCGGTCCATGAACGCGGCACAGGAGGTTTCGGCGCCGTCGAGGAACCAGAGTTCGGGCGGGGCGAAGGGGCGGCTCAGTGCCAGCGGCGGTACCGGACGCGGCCGCTCCTGGATCGTATCGGCAATCAGAAAGCCGAGCACGACGGGGACACGTCCAAGCGCGGAGGCGAGGGCCGCATTGCCGTCGCCGGTCGTGTTGCAATCGGCGCTGAAGACGAAGTCGACCGCCACGGCCTCGGCGCCGGCCGTCGCAAGCCGCGACAGAAGATCGGCGGTTGCCGTCCTGTCCCATTCGCCTGACGGGCGCGATTGATGGGCCTGGCGGTCGATGTCGACCACAATGATGTCAGGCGACTGCGGCGCGGGAATCCACTGTGTCAGGCTGTCGAAGAACAGCTCGCGCTGCGTTTCTAATACCGGCTCGGCGAAGAGATAGAGGGCGACGGCAACCAGCAAGCTCGTCAGGAACCCGCCGGCAAGCGGAGTGAAACGCAATTGCCGGCGCGGCTCAGCGGCCATGCGCGCTAGTCCTCCTCCGGATCGGCGATGCTTTGCAGGCGGCCGACCTTGCAGGCGATGATGCCCTCGTTTCTTCTGATCGCGCCGCTTTCCTCCAGCCACTGGATGGCGCGGTTGACCTTCGGCCGGCTGGCGCCGAGCACACCGGCGATGTCCGTCTGGCTCATGGTCAGCCTTAGATTGGCGCTTTCCGGCAGCTCGTTGCCGTGGATCTGGCGGAGCGTGGCGAGGAAGAAGCGCGCGACGCGGGCATTGAGATCATAGAGCGCGATGGTCTCGAGTCGCTCGGTCGTGTCGCGCAGCTGGGCGCAGAGGAAGCGGATGACGGCCTCGGCCGCTTCCGGCCGGTTGGTGACGATATCGAGGAACGACTTCTTGCCGATGACATACCCTTCCGACGCTGTCATCGCCGTTGCGTCGGCCGACCGCGTCTGGCCATCGAGCACCGCCATCTCGCCGAAGATCGCGCCGGCTTCGTGCTGGCGCAGCATTAGTTCCCGGCCTTGCGGCGTGATCAGCGACAGCTTGATGCGCCCGGAAATGACGACAATCATGTAATTGCCTTCGTCGCCACGCTGGAAGATTACGGTGCCGGCCGGCCACTTCCTGTAGGTCGCGATGTCGGCAAGCTCGGCAATGGCATTCTTGTCGAATTCTTCAAAGATCGGAAACGAGCGCCAGAAAGTCGGGCTCCTGTTGATTTCGTTCATGACATGCCCCCGCGCGGCGTCCCCTGCCGCGCCGAAATTCTTCGCCCAGCCGCCTCGTCCTTGCAATAGAAAAGAACGATGTGCCGACGATGTAGTTCCGTGTTTGTCTGCGGATAAGTCAGAAAGCGCCAAGCTCGGAGGTTGACGATGCCGGCTGGTCGTTTCATTTTCTTGAACGATCTGTCGCTCTCGGAGCGGCTAGATGAATTTCAAAATGCTGATACTTCTGTTGCCAACAACCGTTTCTCACAGGAGCCTCGCATGCCTCAGAATGTTGTCGTCCTCATCGGACGCGTCCTCCTCTCTATCATGTTCATCATGTCCGGTTTCAGCAAGCTGATGGATCCGTCGGGCACGGCCCAGATGATCACCGGCGCTGGCTGGCCGGCACCGACCGCACTCGCTTACCTTGCCGGCCTCTTCGAACTCGTCGCCGGTCTTGCCGTTCTCGTCGGCTTCCAGACGAAGATTGCCGCCTATCTGCTTGCGGCGTTCAGCCTTATCACCGCTTTCGCCTTCCACAGCGGAGCGATCAACATCCCGAACTTCCCGCCGGAAGCCAACGGCCTGCTGACCGTCTTCAACGGCCTGATGATGATGAAGAATATCGCGATCGCCGGTGGTTTCCTCGTGCTCGCCGTCTTCGGCCCCGGCGCTCTGTCGGTCGACAAGCGCGGCGCCTGAGACCGAACATGCCGCGCGTTGGGATCAACGCACAAGGCATACTCTGGTTTACCGCAGTAACATCAAGCCCGTCGCTCGTTCGGCGGGCTTCTTGCATTTCAGGGATAAATCACGCCCTTGCGCAGAATGACGTTGCCGTAGAGCCTGGGCTCGCTCGTCTGGACGACCGTGTGGGCGGCTCTTACGCGCGGGTAAAAATCCGCTCCGAGCAAGGGCACGACACGGCGGCCGGGCTCGTGCCGGGCGCAGCACGCGACGATCTCCTGATGCACCGGGTCCAGCGCCTCCCTGTCCTGTTTGACGGTGGCGCGGAAGATCGCTTCGGGCACGAAATCGTCGATTGGCAAAACGCTGAGGATGGCGTCGAGCACCGGGATCAGCGGGTGCCCGTCGAGCCGGACGAGACGGCGTGCATGTTCCTGGCCCGGATAGTTGCCGTCGACCAGCGCGATTTCATCGCCGTGCCCCATCGCCCGGAGCGTTGCGAGCAACTCGGGACTGAGGATCGGGTTTAGTCCTTTCAGCATCAGCCGAGCTCCTTGAAGAGGACATTGGTGTCGAGCAGATAGCGGGAGAAGAGCGGCAGGCTGGCGCCGCCGATGGCGCGCGCGTGGCTACCAACCAGGCCTTCCACCAGTTCAGGGATGGTAACGCCCTGGAGGTCGAGCTCGTAGAGCGCCCTGCGGGTGGCGGCGAGCAACCGGGCCCGGACCCAGGGTGGGAAGCCGCCGTCGATGACAACGGCCGAGAAGTCGACGATCGAGACGGCCGACACGACAGCCTGGGCAAGCGCCGCGCCACAGTCGTCGATCCAGATGTCGAGCGGTTCGCCGAAGTCGATCCAGTCGTCAGCCGAGTACCAGAGCGGCCGCGGGTCGATGCCGCGTTCGCGCAGCAGATTTTCGAGCACGAAGACCGAGGCGATCTTGAGGAGCTGGATGGTCCTGCCGTCCTTGCCCGAGACCGGCAGGGGGCCGATGGCGCCAGCCGTTCCGGTACGCCCGGAGAAGAGCGCCGAGTTCAGGACGACGCCGCCGCCGATGAACGAGCCGATATAGAAATAGACGAAGTCCGGGTAGATGGCGCCGACGCCGAAGGCGAGCTCGGCGCCGCAGGCGCTGGTGCCGTCGTTCTGCAGGAAGACCGGATAGGTGGTGCGGGCCGAGATCGCCGCCTGCAGATCGATGTCGCGCCACTTGTTCATTTCTTCCCGCGGCGCGCCCACTTCCTCCGCCCAGTTCCACAGTTCGAAGGGCGTGGCGATGCCGATGCCGGCGATCCGCTTGCGCTGATCGGGGTTGAGTTGCTGTTCGAGCTTCGCCATGCCGGAAATGATGAAATCGACGAGATCGCCGGGCAGCGGATAGGCATGCACATGATGCAGATGCAGCCGGATGGTGCCGACGAAATCCATCAGCACGAGATCGGCGCTGCGCCGGCCGATTTTCACGCCGAAGGAAAAGACCGCGTCCGGATTGAGCCGCATCGGTGTCGATGGTTGTCCAACCTTGCCGCGAACGGGATCGCCCTTGACCAGCAGGCCGTCGCTTTCCAGCGCCCGCATGATCACCGATACGGTCTGCGCCGAAAGGCCGGAACGCCGGGCGATATCGGCTTTGGAGAGGCCGCCGTGACGCCTGACCAGCGACATGACCAGGCGCTCGTTATAGGCGCGCACGCGCGTCTGGTTGGCCCCGCCGCTAGGGTCAATGACCTCAGGTTGCATCGGTCCCCGATCAGGACCGTCTGTCAGTGACATGCCACCGTCTCCTCCCGTTGGCATTAGATCACGATGGTTCAGGGTCGGATCGACCCAAAACCATAGACGTGATCGCTTCTCAAAAGCTGGAGCGGGATCAGGCGGAAAACCGCATGCACTTTTCCTCATTCCGCTCTGGTGCCCGCTTGGCGCAGGTCTGTTGTTTCCGCTTGCTGTGACTCTGTCAATTTGTCTGACGCTCCGCTTCTCGGACGGAGCGTCGTCATCCCAAGAATGCCACATCGAAATAATAATTCAATTTGATTTATTTATTGACACCCCGGAATTTTAATGTTTGTTTTTGTCTCGGAAGCGTCGATTGCAACGGAGGAAAATGTTGCTGTCGCGTGGCCTGGGGCGGTCCGCCGACCCGATTTTCAATCCTTGGGAGGATTTCATGAAGAAGACTGTTCTTTCCGCTGCTTTCGGCGCGCTGTCCCTTGGCGTCGTTTTCGCCGCGCCGGCACAGGCTGCTGATGTCGGCGCCTGCCTCATTACCAAGACCGACACCAACCCCTTCTTCGTCAAGATGAAGGAGGGTGCTACCGCCAAGGCGCAGGAACTCGGCGTGACGCTGAAGGCCTATGCCGGCAAGATCGACGGCGACCACGACAGCCAGGTGGCTGCAATCGAATCCTGCATCGCCGATGGCGCCAAGGGCATCCTGATCGCCGCCTCCGACACCAAGGCGATCGTCGATCAGGTGAAGAAGGCGCAGGACGCTGGTCTGCTCGTGATCGCGCTCGATACACCGCTCGATCCGCCGACCGCTGCCGACGCGACGTTTGCAACCGACAACCTGCTCGCCGGCAAGCTGATCGGCCAATGGGCCGTCGCCACCATGGGCGAGGGTGCCAAGACCGCCAAGATCGGCTTCCTCGATCTACTTCCGTCGCAGCCGACGGTCGACGTCCTGCGCGACCAGGGCTTCATGATGGGCTTCGGCATCGACACGAAGGATCCGAACAAGATCGGCGACGAAGATGATCCGCGCATCGTCGGCCACGACGTCACCAACGGCAACGAAGAAGGTGGCCGCAAGGCGATGGAAAACCTTCTGCAGAAGGATCCCGACATCAACGTGATCCACACCATCAACGAGCCGGCCGCCGTTGGCGCCTATCAGGCGCTGAAGGCCGTCGGCAAGGAGAAGGACGTGCTGATCGTCTCGGTCGACGGCGGTTGCCCGGGCGTCAAGTCGGTCGCTGAAGGTGTCATCGGCGCCACCTCGCAGCAATATCCGCTGATGATGGCGGCCCTCGGCATCGAGGCGATCAAGAAGTTCGCCGATACCGGTGAAAAGCCGAAGCCGACGGAAGGCAAGGACTTCTTCGACACCGGCGTTTCGCTCGTCACCGACAAGCCGGCTGCCGGCGTCGAGTCGATCGACACCAAGGTCGGCACGGAGAAGTGCTGGGGCTGATCGCCTTTGCTCTTCGAACGCATGAGCCATTAACGGAAGGGCGGCCCCGGCCGCCCTTCGCGTAAGCGCCGATGTCTTTGACACGGCGATGAAAACCGCGCAGCTTCTTAAGAGTGCTTATGCCCGCGTCTTTGTGGGCGGGCTGTGCACGACTGCATCGCAACCCCTTGGGAGCGGGGTTCACGGGAGGAAGGTCCATGGGCGAGCCCAACACAGCCGCACAACCATCCCAGGAATTCGAAAAAGTCCTGGTCAACAGTTCGACGCAGGTCGCGTCGTTCGATACGCATGACAAGACCGCGATCCAGAAGATCCAGCATTTCCTGCATTCGACGCCGGCGGCCGTGCCGTTCATCGTGCTTGTCGCAGCAATTCTGATCTTCGGCATTGCCATCGGCGGGAAGTTCTTCTCGTCCTACACGCTGACCCTCATCCTCCAGCAGATCGCCATCGTCGGTATCCTCGGCGCCGCGCAGACCCTGGTGATCCTGACCGCCGGTATCGATCTTTCGATCGGGGTGATCATGGTGCTTTCGGCGGTCATCATGGGCAACTGCGCCGTGACCTATGGGCTTCCGGCACCGATCGCGATCTTCCTCGGCTTCGTCGTCGGCGGCGCCTGCGGCTTTCTCAACGGCTTCCTCGTCTCCAGGGTCAAGCTTCCGCCGTTCATCGTCACGCTCGGCACCTGGTACGTGATCATGTCGACGAACTTCATCTATTCGGCCAATGCGACGATCCGCGAGGCCGATGTGACGGCCGTCACCCAGATGCTCCACGTCTTCGGTGTCAGCTTCAAGGTGGGCTCCGCTGTGTTCACGCTCGGTGTGGTGATGATGGTCTTGCTGGTCTTCGGCCTCTGGTATGCGCTCAATCACACGGCCTGGGGGCGTCATCTTTACGCTGTCGGCGACGATCCGGAAGCGGCCAAGCTCTCCGGTATCCGCACCAGCCGCGTCCTGCTCAGCGCCTATACACTGGCCGGGCTGATCGCCGCACTCGCCGCCTGGGTCTCGATCGGCCGCAATGGTTCGATCTCGCCGTCGGCAGCCGTCACCGACTACAATCTGCAGGCCATCACAGCAGCCGTGATCGGCGGCATCTCGCTCTTCGGCGGACGTGGGTCGATCCTTGGAACCCTGATCGGCGCGATGATCGTCGGCGTCGTCTCCATGGGCCTCAACATGCTGGGCGCTGACCCGCAATGGAAGGTCTTCCTCACCGGCGTGCTGATCATCACCGCCGTCGCCATCGACCAGTGGATCAGAAAGGTAGCTGCCTGATGACACAGGAACCCATTCTCACAGCCCGCGGCCTCGTCAAGCGCTACGGTCGCGTGACCGCCCTCGACTATGCCGACTTCGACCTCTATCCCGGCGAGATCCTCGCCGTGATCGGCGACAACGGTGCCGGCAAGTCCTCGATGATCAAGGCGATATCGGGCGCCGTCACGCCCGATGAGGGTGAGATCATGCTCGAGGGCCAGCCAGTCCACTTCCGCTCGCCGATGGATGCACGCTCGGCCGGCATCGAGACGGTCTACCAGAACCTGGCGCTGTCGCCGGCGCTGTCGATCGCCGACAACATGTTTCTCGGCCGCGAGATTCGCAAGCCGGGCATCATGGGCAAGCTCTTCCGCACGCTCGACCGTGGGGAGATGGAGAAGCGGGCACGGGCAAAGCTGTCCGAGCTCGGTCTGATGACCATCCAGAACATCAACCAGGCGGTGGAAACGCTTTCGGGCGGCCAGCGCCAGGGTGTGGCCGTGGCGCGCGCCGCAGCCTTCGGCTCCAAGGTGGTGATCATGGACGAGCCGACGGCAGCACTTGGTGTCAAGGAAAGCCGGCGGGTGCTGGAGCTGATCCTCGACGTGCGTTCCCGCGGTCTGCCGATCGTGCTGATCTCGCACAACATGCCGCATGTGTTCGAGGTGGCTGACAGAATCCATGTCCATCGTCTCGGCAAACGGCTATGCGTCATCAATCCGAAGGAGCACACGATGTCGGATGCTGTCGCCTTCATGACCGGGGCGAAGGAGCCGCCGCGCGAAGCGCTCGCGGCATGAACGTCGAGCCGATCGCCAACGAAATCCTGAAACGGGCGGCTGGTGCTGCCCGTTTCGTCGTCGCCATTGCCGGCCCTCCGGGTGCCGGCAAGTCGACGCTGTCGGACGCGCTCGCCGAGGCCCTGGTCGCCCGCGGCGAAAAGGCGGCGGTGCTGCCAATGGACGGCTTCCACATGGACAATGCCGTCCTGGAAGAAAAGGGCCTGCTCCCTCGCAAGGGCGCGCCGGAAACGTTTGACGTTAGGGCGTTCCTGTCGACGGTTCAGGCGGTCCGCGCCAATGACGGCGAGGTGCTTGTTCCGGTTTTCGACCGGTCGCGGGAATTGGCGATCGCCTCGGCCCGGATCGTTGCGCCCGAAACACGCATGGTTCTCGTGGAGGGCAACTATCTGCTTCTCGACGAGGCCCCCTGGAACAAGCTCGCGGGTGCCTTCGATTTCTCCATCTTTATCAACCCGGGGATCGAGGAGCTGGAGCGGCGTCTTTTGAAACGCTGGTACGATCACGGTTACGAGGAGGAGGCGGCGAAGCGGAAAGCCCACGGCAACGACATCCCCAACGCGCATCGCGTCGTCGAGCACCAGCGACGCGCAGATCTCGTGCTTGCGGATTTCTGATCGATGGTCGGATTGCGGATTGTGTTTCCTGGCGCATTGGTGTTATCGAGACGCGGTTCCACCACATGAGTAACCGCCCGCCACCCGCACCTGCCGGCTGCAAAGCCGCGCGCGCGGATCGGGCGCGAGCAGAGCGGGATGAGTGTAAGCGGTTTCCGCCTGCATTCCGTTCTGAGCTAGGAGAACGCTGACCATGCAAGACCTCGTTATCCGCCGGCCGGATGATTGGCACCTTCACCTGCGCGACGGCGACATGCTGAAAGGCGTTATCGCCGATACCAGCCGCCATTTCGCCCGCGCGATCATCATGCCCAACCTGGTGCCGCCGGTCGTGACGACCGCCGACGCCAGCGCCTATCGCGAGCGCATCCTCGCCGCGCTTCCCGCGGGCGACCGGTTCGAGCCGCTGATGACGCTCTATCTCACCGCAGGCACCAATCCTGACGACGTCGAGGCCGGCCACAGGAGCGGCCTCGTCAAGGCGGTCAAGCTTTACCCGGCGGGCGCGACGACCAATTCGCACAGCGGCGTGCGCAACATCGATGAAGCGATGCCGGTGCTGGAGCGCATGGCGAAGGTCGGCCTGCCGCTCTGCGTCCATGGCGAGGTCACGAGCTCGGATGTCGACATCTTCGACCGCGAAGCCGTGTTCATCGAGACCGTGCTCGATCCGTTGCGCAAGCGGCTGCCGGAACTGAAGGTGACGATGGAACACGTCACCACCAAGGACGGCATCGATTACATCAAGGCGTCGAAGGCAAACCTTGCCGGCTCGATCACCACCCATCACCTGATCATCAACCGCAATGCGATCCTGGTCGGCGGGATCAAGCCGCACTACTACTGCCTGCCGGTCGCCAAGCGTGAGAACCACCGTCTGGCGCTGCGCGCGGCCGCCGTCTCCGGCGACAAGCGCTTCTTCCTCGGCACCGACTCCGCCCCCCATGTCGATCCGCTGAAGGAATGCGCCTGCGGCTGCGCCGGCATCTACACCTCGATCAACACCATGAGCTGCCTGGCGCATGTGTTCGAGGAGGAGGGTGCACTCGACAAGCTCGAAGCCTTCGCCTCGCTGAACGGCCCCACCTGGTACGGTCTGCCGGTCAACGAGGAAACGATCACGCTGCGCAAGCAGGCTGAAGCGGTCACCTATCCCAAGAAGATCGAGACCGGCGCCGGTCTGGTCACCGTTTTCGATCCGATGTTCCCGCTGCACTGGGCCGTCGTCTGATCACTGCATAATTCCTTGGATCGGATGGATCCAAGGACAAAATTATGCAGCAGTTAAAAATGTTACAGCGACCTTTGCGCGTCTGAACAGACGCGCGGCGCTGTAGAGTTTTGAAGGAGAGTTTGATGTTTTCCAACGCGTTCACCGACAAGGCCGTTATGGCTGAGCTGGTCGCCAAGATGCTCTGGGAGATCAAGGCTGTACACTTCCGTGCCGATGAGCCCTACAAGCTGTCGTCCGGCATGGCGAGCCCCGTCTATATCGACTGCCGCAAGCTGATTTCCTACCCGCGCATCCGTTCGGCTGTGATGGATTTTGCCGCAGCCACGATCCTGCGTCAGGCCGGTTTCGAGAAATTCGACGTGGTTGCCGGCGGCGAAACGGCCGGCATTCCCTTCGCGGCCATGCTCGCCGAGCGCCTGGGCCTGCCGATGATCTATGTCCGCAAGGCGCCGAAGGGCCACGGCCGCAACGCCCAGATCGAAGGGCACATGCCGGAAGGCGCACGCGTGCTCGTTATCGAGGACCTGACGACGGCCGGCGGTTCGATGTTCAAGTTCATCGACGCCATTCGTGCGGCCGGCGGCATCGTCGACCACGGCATTGCGCTCTTCTACTACGACATCTTCCCGGAAGCGGTCGGCGAGATGAAGGGCAAGGGCGTCGATCTGCACTGGATCGCGACCTGGCGCAACGTCCTTGCGGTTGCCCGCGAGCAGGCGCTGTTCGACGAGAAGACGCTGAGCGAAGTCGAAGCCTTCCTCAACGCGCCGCTCGCCTGGTCCGGCCGCAACGGCGGCGTGAGCGCCCTGGCCTAACGATTGAAGAGGCCCCGGCTATGCCGGGGCCTCGCAACTCCTGAGTTTTCGTTTTTAAATCGATTGAAGTCCATCGAGGAGGAAGAGCCGATGATCGTATGTTGCGGAGAAGCGCTGATCGACATGCTGCCGCGGGACACGGCCGCGGGCGAGAGCGCGTTTGCGCCCTATGCCGGCGGAGCGATCTTCAACACGGCAATCGCGCTCGGGCGCCTTGGCATCCAGACCGGTTTCTTCACGGGCCTCTCCGACGACATGTTCGGCGATATCCTGCGCGAAACGCTGAAGGCGGCGAATGTCGATTTCGGTCCGTGCGCGACGCTTTCGCTGCATACGACGCTTGCCTTCGTTAAGCTCGTCAATGGCCATGCAAGCTACGCCTTCTTTGATGAAAACACGGCAGGCCGGATGATCACGTCAGAGCACCTGCCGGCGCTTGGCGATTTCTGCGAGGCGCTGCATTTCGGTGCGATCAGCCTGATCCCCGAGCCCTGCGGCTCGACCTATGAAGCCTTGATGACGCGCGAGCACGAGAAGCGGGTCATCTCCTTCGATCCGAACATCCGGCCCGGCTTCATCCGGGACCGCGAGGCACATCTCGCCCGCATGAACCGCATGGCGGCGATGTCGGATATCATCAAGTTCTCCGACGAAGATCTTGCCTGGTTCGGCATGGAAGGCAGCCACGACGACCTTGCCGCCGAATGGCTGAAGCGCGGACCGAAGCTGGTGCTGATCACCAAGGGCGCCGATGGCGCCGTCGGCTACACGGCGCGCCACAAGGTCGAAGTTGCGGGCGAGAAGGTCACGGTGGTCGACACTGTCGGCGCCGGCGACACGTTCGATGCCGGCGTGCTGGCATCCCTCAAGCTCGGCGGTCTCCTGACCAAGGCCGATGTCGCCGATCTCAGCGAAACTGCCGTTCGCAACGCGCTGGCGCTCGCCGCCAAGGCCGCCGCGGTCACCGTCTCGCGCGCCGGCGCGAACCCGCCGTGGAAGCACGAAATCGGCCTCTGAGTCATTTTCTCTGGCCTACTCTTCCTGTTCCGGGCGGTATTCCAGGATATCGCCCGGCTGGCATTCCAGCACGGCGCAGATCTTCTCCAGCGTATCGAAGCGCACGCCTTTCACTTTTCCCGATTTCAACAGCGAGATGTTCTGCTCGGTGATCCCCACCTGCTCGGCGAGATCGCGTGAGCGGACCTTGCGCTTCGCCAGCATCACATCGAGATTGACGACGATCGGCATCCGCTAGACGAAGCTCCTGTTCTCCGCCTCGACCCCCGACGCGATGACCAGGACGTGGCCGAGACCGACGACGAGCCCCGCCATCAGCAGCACGATGATAGCGCCGCCACTGATATCGAAGACCACCGCATGTCCCGTGGTGCCCGGGTTGTCGTAGGTGACAGCCAGGATGCCGATGCCATTGCTGATCGTCATGCATAGTGCTCCCGCAAGCGCCGTCAGCCCCACGCGCCGCAACAGCACGCCATTGCGGCTGGTGAGAATCTCGCCGCGCTGGAAGCCGTCGAACAGCTGCCACGCGAAGGCGAGGCCGGCGATGACGAGCGCATTGTTGATCGCGGTCAGGAAAATGACGGTGGCGATGGCGCGGTAGGAAAGGGTGATTACCTCCACGCGGGGAAAGACGACGTCGCGAATGCCCTGCTCGAAGCCCTGCCTGTCAAAGAAAATCTGCCAATGCGCATAGACGACTGCCGAGCAAAACAGTGCGCCGCTCAACACCACCATGAGCTTCATGAAGCGACTGAGCTTGCGCAGCCTCTCGGCGGTTTCCGTCATAAAAATTCCCTTATCGTTTGGCTTGTGTTTTTATCGTAAAACAATAAGTAATTCTCGTCAATTGTGATTTTGGTGTCGTGCCATGCCTCTTCGATTTCTCAAAAATCCCTGCCTTTTCCTGCTGTTGAATACTATCTTCCGGTCCTATCAGAATCTCGATCTGATGCAGGTGCTGAAACCGGCGGGCGCCACGGTGCTGCCGGCCTGCGCTATATGATAAGGCCCGAGGCGCGATCTGCGCTTCGGGCCTTATCGTTTGACGCGATGCGGTTCAGGATGGAACCGCTTGGGGATGCTCCTCAGCGAGCGGCCTTCAGCAACGCTGCGACCAGACCTGCGGTTGAAGAATCGTGGCCGGCAGCGCTTTCCTTACCTTCGACAACAGGAAGCAGGCCGGTTGCCAGCTCCTTGCCGAGTTCGACGCCCCACTGGTCGAAGGAGTTGATGTTGAAGAGCGCGCCTTCGACAAAGACGCGGTGCTCGTAGAGCGCGATCAGACGGCCGAGCGCGAACGGGTCGAGCTGGTCGTAAACGATCGTCAGCGACGGGCGGTTGCCGGTGAAGACGCGGTGCGGCGCGATCTTGTCAGCCTTGACGTCGGCCATGCCCTTGGCGGTGAGCTGCGCCTTGGCCTCAGCCAGGGTACGCCCCTTCATCAGCGCCTCGGATTGCGCCAGGCAATTGGCAATCAGCAGTTCGTGCTGGTGGCGCAGGTTCTTTTCATGGCCGTTTGCCGCGATCATGAACTCGGCCGGGATGATGTCCGTGCCCTGGTGGATGAGCTGGTAGAAGGCGTGCTGGCCATTGGTGCCGGGTTCGCCCCAGACGACCGGGCCGGTTGAATACTCCACAGGGGTGCTGTCGAGCGTTACCGCCTTGCCGTTCGATTCCATGTCGAGCTGTTGCAGATAGGCAGGGAAGCGCGACAGACGCTGGTCATAGGGCAGGATCGCGCGCGACGGGTAGCCGAGCACGTTGCGGTTATAGAAGCCGAGAAGGCCGAGCAGGACGGGAATGTTCTTGCGGATCGGGGCGGTGCGGAAATGCTCGTCGATGGCATGGCCGCCATCGAGGAAGCGCCCGAAATTCTCCTTGCCGATGGCGATCATCAGCGGCAGGCCGATCGCGGACCAGATCGAGTAGCGGCCGCCGACCCAATCCCAGAAACCGAAGACGCGGGCCTGGTCGATGCCGAAGGCGGCGACCTTGTCGAGCGCCGTCGAGACGGCAGCGAAGTGGTGGCCGACGGCGACCTCGCCGAGCTTGTCGGCGATGAAGGCGCGGGCGGTCGCGGCATTGGTCATCGTCTCGATCGTCGTGAAGGTCTTCGAGGCGATGATAAAGAGCGAGGTTTCCGGATCGACGAGCTTCAGCGTGTCGGCGATGTGGGCGCCGTCGATGTTGGAGACAAAGTGAAGGCGCGGGCCGTCATGGAAGGGCGCGAGAGCCAGCGTCGCCATGACCGGGCCAAGGTCGGAGCCGCCGATGCCGATGTTGATGACATCGGTGATCTTCTTGCCGGTGGCGCCTTTCAGCGCGCCCGAGCGGATGCCGTCGGCAAAGGCGCCCATGGCGTCGAGCACGCCGTTGACGTCGGGCATCACGTCCTTGCCGTCGACGAGGATCGCGCGGTTGCCGCGGTTGCGCAGCGCCGTGTGCAGCACGGCACGCTCCTCGGTGATGTTGATGATGTCGCCGCGGAACATGGCGTCCCGCTTCTCCTCGACCTTGGCCGCCTTGGCTAGCGCTTCGAGGCCGTCAAGCACCCTGTCATTGACGGCGCATTTCGAATAGTCGAGCAGCAGGTCGCCGAGCGTGGTGCTGAAGCGCTGGAAGCGTTCGGCGTCGCTGGCGAAGGCAGCGCGGATATCGGTTGCGTTGGTCTCAGAGGCGGTTGCTTTGAGTTGGTCGACAAGCGCTTTCATCGCAGGGCTCCTTGTGTCGGACAGGGGTGTCGGACAATCGCCTGCGTAGCTATTCGCTTTAAGCCGCTCAAATCAAGCCCGCAAAACCGCCGAAGTGGCGGTTTTCAGGATTTATTAAATCGTTTGAATTTTGGACTAATTCAGCCGCGCAGGTCTTTACGCAGGATCTTGCCGACATTGGTTTTCGGCAGCTCGGTGCGGAATTCGACGTAACGCGGGCGCTTGTAGTTGGTGAGGTTGGCGGCGCAGTGGCGCTTCACGTCGTCCTCCGTCAGCGCCGGATCCTTCTTGACCACGAAGAGCTTGACGGCCTCGCCGGAATGCTCGTCGGGAACGCCGATCGCGGCGCATTCGAGAATGCCCGGATGGGTCATCGCTACTTCCTCGATCTCGTTCGGGAAGACGTTGAAGCCGGAAACGAGGATCATGTCCTTCTTGCGGTCGACGATCTTGACTAGGCCGTCCGTGTTCATGAAGCCGATATCGCCCGAGCGGAAGAAACCGTCCGGCGAGATCGCCTTGGCTGTTTCATCCGGCCGCTGCCAGTAGCCGGCCATCACCTGCGGGCCGCGAATGCAGATCTCGCCGACTTCGCCAATCGGCAGCGTGTTGCCCAGGTCGTCGCGGATCTCGACTTCGGTCGAAGGGATCGGCATGCCGATCGTGCCGGTGAACTCGGTCGCGTCGAGGATGTTGGCCGTTGCTACCGGCGAAGTCTCCGACAGGCCGTAGCCTTCGGCAATCGAGCAACCGGTCATCTGCTTCCAGCGTTCGGCGACCGGACGCTGGATCGCCATGCCGCCACCGAAGGTCAGCATCAGCGACGAGAAATCGAGCTTCTGGAACTCCGCATTGTTCATCAGCGCGTTGAACAGCGTGTTGAGGCCCGGGAAGATATTGGTCTTGTGCTTGCCGAGTTCCTTGACGAAGCCCGGAATGTCGCGCGGGTTCGGGATCAGGATGTTGTTGCCGCCGGTGGCAAGGCCCATCAGCGAATTCACCGTCAGCGCGAAGATGTGGTAGAGCGGCAGCGCGCACATGAAGACGAGATTTTCCGGGCGGGCGCGTGAGCGGAACGCCGTGTGGAACCAGATCTCCATCTGCGCCATGTTGGAGAGCAGGTTCGAATGGGTGAGTGTTGCGCCCTTCGAAACACCCGTGGTGCCGCCAGTATACTGCAGGAAGGCGACGTCGCTGGGAACAACGTTCGGCTTCGTCAACTTGGCTCGGCCGCCCTTGGCGAGCACGTTTTTGAAGGAGAGGTGACCGGGGATCGACCAGGCGGGAACCAGCTTCTTGACGCGACGGACCACGAGATTGACGATCGCGCCCTTGAGGCCCAGCATGTCGCCCATCGTTGCGACGACGACGTGCTTGACCGAGGTCTTGTCGGCCACCTGCTGCACCGTATGCGCGAAGTTTTCCAGAACGAAGATCGCCTTGGCGCCGGAATCGACGAGCTGGTGCTGCAACTCGCGCGGCGTATAGAGCGGGTTGACGTTTACGACGGTAAAGCCGGCTCTAAGAATGCCGTAGACGATGACGGGGTTCTGCAGGATGTTCGGCATCATCACGGCGACACGGTCGCCCTTGACGAGGCCGAGAGATTGCAGCCAGGCACCGATCTTGGCGGATTCGGCATTGAGGTCCGCAAAACTCAGCGTCTTGCCCATGCAGGTGAAGGCTGGGCGGGTCGAATAGCGGGCGACGGCGTGGTCGAAAAATTCGCCGATCGATTTATAGGGCAGGGGGCCGATTTCGGCGGCTATGCCGGGTGGATAGGATTTCAGCCAGATCTTGCCTGGGCTGGTACCCGTTTGTTGTGCGCTGACTTCCACCATGACCTCTCTCCCTCTGGTCGCCACAGGCTGGCCTGCTCGCGGCCTGAGAAAATCCCTCCTGACCTTCTCATGCCGATGAAGATGATGCTTTTGAGACACCTCTTCAAGCTGAGATTCGGGATTATATAACTTTGACGTAAACGTCAACTGAGCTTACGGTTAACGGGCGCGGATTGCGCCCTTGAAAAAGTATGACGAGAGCTGCAAAGCCTTTGCCTGCTAGGGCAAAACACTGTATTGCATTGCAGCATATCCCTGTTGGTTCGATCCAACATCCGCCGACATATCCCCCAGATTCTTCTCCGGTCCGCTCGGGCCGGACGACGCAGGCCATTGCTCATGTGTGACGAAGCTTGTTCTTCCGCCGTCGAACCGCGCCGTGCCCGTGTTTCTGCTGCCGAAGTGGCGCTTGCAGTCGGCGGCTTCGGGATCGGCACCGGCGAGTTCGCGATCATGGGTCTCTTGCCGCAGGTCGCTGAGGATGTCGCCGTTTCGGTGCCGCGGGCAGGGGCAGTGATCAGCGCCTATGCTCTCGGCGTCGTCGTCGGCGCGCCGCTGATCGCGGTGCTTGCTGCCCGCTTCTCCCGCTTCCGCGTGCTGCTCGCGCTGATGCTGGTTTTCGCCGTCGGCAATTTTGCAAGCGCGATCGCACCGGATTTCTACACGCTGATCGCCGCGCGCTTCTTCGCCGGCCTGCCGCATGGTGCGTATTTCGGTGTGGCCGCCTTGGTGGCCGCCGGCCTCGCGGCGCCGAACCAGCGGGCGCGCGCAGTCGGCCGGGTGATGATGGGGCTGACGATCGCAACCCTCTTCGGCACGCCGCTTGTCGCGTGGTTCGGCCAGGCGCTCGGCTGGCGGTCCGCTTTCGCCATCGTCGGCGCCATCAGCCTTTTGACCGTGGCGCTGACCTTCGTCCACGTGCCGCGCGACAAGGGCAATCCGAAGGCAACGCCGCTTCGCGAGCTCGGCGCGCTTGGCAAGCTGCAGGTCTGGCTGATGCTTGGCATCTGCGCCATCGGCTGCGGCGGCATGTTCGCAGTCTTCAGCTACATCACGCCGGCGCTGACCGAGGTCGCAGGTGTTTCTCTTGCCAATGTGCCGGTCATGCTCTCGGTCTTCGGCGCCGGCATGATCCTCGGCAACATCGTCGGCGCGCGACTGGCCGATTGGGCGCTGCTGCCGGCAATCGGCATCGCCATCGTCTTCAACATCTTCGCCTATGTGCTTTTCTATTTCACCATGGGCAATCCGTGGATCGCGATCGTCAACGTGCTCTTCATCGGCGGCGGTTTCGCCGTCGTGCCGGGCGTGCAGACCCGGCTGATGGATGTCGCCGGCGAGGCACAGACGCTTGCCGCCGCCCTTAGCCATTCCGCCTTCAATCTCGCCAACGCGCTTGGCGCCTGGCTCGGCGGTGCCTCGATCGCTGCAGGCTATGGCTGGACCTCCACAGGCCTCGTCGGCGCCGTTCTCGGCGTTGCCGGCTTCGGCATCTTCCTCGCATCCGTCTTTGTCGATCGCGCTCAACCGGCCGGCATGCGTGCCAAGCCTGCGGCGGAATGACCGATCAGGCCGAAAGAAAGCCTGGGGATCTTGAACCCTCCTAAATTTTTCTGTCATGTCCCGCCGCTAGCGTCAGTTATCGCCCTCAAACTACCGTAAAGCAGGGGCAAAGGGCCGCGCTTGGCGCTGCAAAGGCTGGCAAGGCCTCTGGATTGTTGTAAGCTCGTCGAAAGACGGAGGATCATTGGTGCAATTGGGCAATCGCGAACGAGAAAACTTCGCCGTGGAGCCACGGCTTCTCGGGCACACCGCGATTTCGCGCCATGCCCTCGTTGGACCGATGACGGCTGCCCGCTGGATGCTGGTCTTCGTTCTTCTTGCCGGCGTTTACTTTTTCCACGGTTTCCTCGTCCCGGTTCTGGCCGCCGTCGTCATCGGCTTTGCCAGCTGGCCGATCTATCGCCGGCTGCTTGCCGCCGTGAACGGCAACCGCACGCTTGCGGCCACCATCGCCATCGTCTGCGTCATCTCCTTCATCGTCGTGCCGATTTCTCTTGCTGCCGTCTATGCGGTGGACGAAGTGCGCGACTGGGTCGTCTGGGCCGTCGAGACCAATGCCAACGGTGCCGTGGTTCCCGCCTGGCTGACCAGCATTCCGATTGCCGGCGTTTGGCTTGGCGAACAATGGGTCAAGCATGTCGGTCATCCGGGTGCGCTCGGGGAACTGGTCCAGTTGGTCAGCGGCTCCAACATCGGCAACATCTACCGCGGCGTCCTCGTCGTCGGCGCGTCGACCTTTCACGCCTTCCTGACGCTGCTCTTCATGCTGATCACGCTGTTCTTCGTCTATCGTGATGGCCAGTCCTTCTCCGGCCAGCTCGACCGTCTCGGCGAACGCATCTTCCCGATGCGCTGGGAGCGCTTGTCGCGCGTCGTGCCAATGACGATCAGCTCCACAGTCACCGGCATGGGCATCATCGCCATCGGAGAAGGCATAGTTCTCGGCGTCGCCTACTGGCTCGCCGGCGTTCCGTCGCCGGTCACGCTCGGCATCATCACCGGCCTGATGGCGCTTGTTCCTGGTGGTGCGCCGCTGTGCTTCTCGCTGGTCTCGGTCTATCTCGTCGCCAGCGGTTCGCCGGTTCACGGCATCGCGCTGTTTGCCTGGGGCACGACCGAACTCTTCATCGTCGACAAGACGCTGCGTCCGCGCCTCGTCGGCGGGCCGATCAAGCTTCCCTTCCTGCCGACCTTCTTCGGCCTCGTCGGCGGCGTGAAGACCATGGGTTTCCTCGGCCTCTTCGTCGGCCCGGTGCTGATGGCGCTGCTGGTTGCCATCTGGCGCGAGTGGATGCGTGAAGTCACCACCCCCACCCCCACCGACACGACCGTCAACCACATCATCAAGGGCTGAGTCACCAATGGCTGAGCCGCCGGTTGCCTGGGCGCGGCCGGTGAGACCGTCTCCCTGTTTCATTGGAAACGCGAGATGATCCGATGCCTCGTATCTGCGCTTTCCGCCTCTCTCGGAATGTCGTCGGCGGGCGTCTTTATCTTTTCCTTACACCCCCTCCCAACCATCGCAATCGATAATTGACCCTGAGCGGACGCAAGATCCGGACTTCAATAGTCCGGAGTATTTTTGCATGTCCGATGTTCTTTTCCTTGCCGCCGGCATCGGCGGCTTTGTCGTGTTTGCGCTTTATGCGCGCGCGCTGAGCCGTCTTTGAGGAGGGCGTCATGTTCGAAGCCCTGATTGGTCTCGCAGTCGCCGTCGCCCTTGCGGCCTATCTCGTCGTCACCCTCGTTCGCCCCGAACGATTCTGACGCCCTTCGCGGAGAAATCTCATGTCTATCATCGGGTGGCTGCAGATCAGCCTCCTCTTCATCGCCGTCCTGATCGTCATCAAGCCGCTGGGGCTTTACATGGCGCGGGTCTTCTCCGGTGAACGCAACGTCTTTTCACCTGTCCTCGGTCCTGTCGAGCGCGGTCTTTATCTCGCCGCCGGCGTCGATCCGAACAAGGAGCAGGGCTGGCTCGCCTACGCGATGTCGATGCTCGCCTTCAGCCTTGCAGGCTTCGTTTCTCTCTATGCGATTCTGCGGCTGCAGGCTTACCTGCCGATGAACCCGCAGGGTTTTGCCGGCATGCCATCCGATCTCGCCTTCAACACGGCTGTCAGCTTCGTCACCAACACCAACTGGCAGAACTACGGCGGCGAAACCACGCTCAGCCATTTCAGCCAGATGGCGGGGCTGACGGTGCATAACTTCGTGTCGGCGGCGACCGGCATCGCCATGGCGCTCGCCGTGACCCGCGCCTTTGCCCGCTCGAACGCCTCAACCGTCGGCAATTTCTGGGTCGATCTCACCCGTTCGACCCTCTACGTGCTGTTGCCGATCGCCGTCGTCATGGCGCTTGCCATGGTCTGGACCGGCCTGCCGCAGACCTTCCACGCGGACCTCACCGCAACGACGCTCGAAGGCGCCAAGCAGACGATCTCGCTCGGCCCGGTCGCGAGCCAGGAGGCGATCAAGCAGCTCGGCACCAATGGTGGCGGCTTCTTCAACGTCAACGCCGCCCACCCGTTCGAAAACCCGACGGCCCTCTCCAATTACCTCAACATCTTCGCGATGCTGTCGATCTCGGCCGCCCTCGTCTACACCTTCGGCCAGATGGTCGGTAACCGTCGCCAGGGCTGGGCCTTCATCGCCGTTACCGGCATCCTTTTGATATCGGGCGTCGCGGTGGTCTACTGGGCGGAAGCGCAGGGCAACCCGATCCTGACGACACTCGGTCTCGATGCTGCCCAGGGCAACATGGAAGGCAAGGAAGTCCGTTTCGGCCAGGCGATGACGGCGCTCTATGCCGCGGTCACCACCGGCCTGTCGGATGGCGGCGTCAACGGGATGCACGGCTCGCTCACCGGTATCGGCGGTCTTGTACCGATGTTCCTGATGCAGCTCGGCGAAGTTCTGCCTGGTGGCGTTGGGTCCGGTCTCTACGGCATGGTCGTCTTTGCCATCCTCGCCGTCTTCGTCGCCGGCCTGATGGTTGGCCGCACGCCGGAACTGCTCGGCAAGAAGATCGAATCTCGCGAGATGAAATACGCGATGTTCGCGGTCCTCATCCTGCCGGTGACGATCCTCGGCTTTGCCGCCGTCTCCGCCATGCTGCCTTTTGCCGTCGCAAGCATCGGTACCGCAGGCCCGCACGGCCTGTCGGAAATCCTCTATGCCTTCACTTCGGCTGCCGGCAACAACGGCTCGGCCTTTGGTGGCCTTACCGGCAATACGCCCTGGTACAACACCACGCTTGGTCTCGCCATGCTGCTCGGTCGCTTTGCCTATGCGGTGCCCGTCATGGCGATCGCCGGCTCGATCGCGGTCAAGACCCGTGTACCGGCCTCCAAGGGCACCTTCCCGACCGACACGCCGCTCTTCGTCGGCCTGCTCGTTGGCATCATCCTCATTCTCGGCGGGCTGCAGTTCTTCCCGGCGCTCGCTCTCGGTCCCATCGTCGAGCATTTTTCCATGCTTGCCGGCCAGACCTTCTAAAGGAATTCGACACATGTCTTCCAAACCAGTTGCTCCAAGTCTGCTGGATCCGGCAATCCTCCTGCCGGCTGTCAAGGCGGCCTTCGTCAAGCTCGATCCACGCCAACTCGTGCGCAACCCGGTGATTTTCGTCACCGAAGTGGTTGCGGCCGTGGTCACTGGCCTCTTTGTCCGCGATCTTATGACCGGCACCGGAAGCCCGCTCTTCTCCGGGCAGATCGCCGCCTGGCTGTGGTTCACCGTGCTCTTCGCCACCTTTGCCGAGGCTGTCGCAGAAGGCCGCGGCAAGGCTCAGGCCGACAGTCTGCGGCGCACCAAATCCGAACTGACGGCACGCAAGCTCGTATCGGCCGAGGGTCGCGAAACCCAGACGATCCCGGCGACCTCGCTGAAGGTCGGCGACGTCGTGCTGGTCGAAGCCGGGGAACTGATCCCCGGTGACGGCGACGTCGTCGAGGGTGTCGCTTCCGTCAACGAAAGCGCGATTACCGGTGAATCGGCTCCTGTCATTCGTGAATCCGGCGGCGACCGTTCGGCCGTCACCGGCGGCACGCAGGTGCTTTCCGACTGGATCAAGGTCCGTATCGGCGTTGCGCCCGGCAATACCTTCGTCGACCGCATGATTGCGCTGATCGAGGGTGCACAGCGCCAGAAGACCCCGAACGAGATCGCGCTGTCGATCCTGCTCTCGGGCCTGACGCTGATCTTCCTCGTGGCCGTCGTCACACTCTGGGGGCTCGCCGGCTATTCCGGCACTCTGCTGTCGGTTACCGTGCTGTCTGCGCTGCTCGTCACGCTGATCCCGACCACCATCGGTGGGCTGCTCTCGGCGATCGGCATCGCCGGCATGGACCGTCTGGTCCGCTTCAACGTCATCGCCACCTCTGGCCGTGCAGTTGAAGCCGCCGGCGACGTCGATACGCTGCTGCTCGACAAGACGGGTACGATCACCTTTGGCAACCGCATGGCCGCCGACTTCATGCCGGTGCCGGGTGTCACCGAGGCAGAGCTTGCCGACGCAGCGCTGCTTGCGAGCCTTGCGGACGAAACGCCCGAGGGGCGTTCGATTGCAGCGCTTGCGACGGGTGAATTCGGCCGCCAGGCGCCTGCCGTTTCGCTTCCCGCGTCCGGAAAGGGTGAAGTCGTCGCGCTTGCCGTTGGCGGTGGCACAAGCCCGGCTGGTGCGACCCGGATCGACGCTGTCATTCCCTTTGCCGCGGAAACGAGGCTCTCGGGCGTCGACTTTGGCGGCCGCCGGCTGCGCAAGGGCGCCGTCGACTCGATCCTGAAGTTCACCGGCATCCGCGACGAAAACGTGTCGAACGAATTCCGCCGCGCCGTCGACCAGGTGGCGCGCACCGGCGGCACGCCGCTTGCCGTTGCCGACGGTCCGCGCCTGCTCGGCGTCATCCATCTGAAGGACGTCGTCAAGCCGGGCATCAAGGAGCGTTTCGCCGCCCTTCGTGCCATGGGCATCCGCACCGTCATGGTGACCGGCGACAACCCGGTGACCGCCGCGGCGATCGCCTCCGAAGCCGGTGTTGACGACTTCCTCGCCGAAGCAACGCCAGAGGACAAGCTTGCTTATATCCGCAAGGAACAGCACGGCGGCCGCCTCATCGCGATGTGCGGTGACGGCACCAACGACGCGCCGGCGCTTGCCCAGGCCGACGTCGGCGTTGCCATGCAGACCGGCACGCAGGCCGCTCGCGAGGCCGCCAACATGGTGGACCTCGATTCCAGCCCGACGAAGCTCATCGAGATCGTCGAAATCGGCAAGCAGCTCCTGATGACCCGCGGTTCGCTGACGACCTTTTCGATCGCCAACGACGTGGCGAAGTACTTCGCCATCATCCCGGCGCTGTTCATCACCACCTATCCGGCGCTCGCCGCACTCAACGTCATGAACCTCGGCTCGCCGCAATCGGCGATACTCTCGGCGGTCATCTTCAACGCGCTGATCATCGTCGCGCTGATCCCGCTAGCGCTGAAGGGTGTCAAGTATCGGCCAGTCGGTGCCGCAGCGCTCTTGCGCCGCAACCTCCTCGCCTACGGTCTCGGCGGCATCCTGTTGCCCTTCGCAGGTATCAAGCTCGTCGATCTCGCCGTCAACGCACTCAATCTGGTGTAACCATGCTGAACCAACTTCGCCCTGCCATCGTGATGACATTGCTCCTGACGCTCATCACCGGGCTTGCCTATCCCTTCGCCATCACCGGCATGTCGCAGGTGCTGATGCCGGCACAGGCAAACGGCAGCCTCATCGAGAAGGACGGTGCCCTGATCGGTTCCGAGCTGATCGGTCAGAACTTCACTTCCGACAAGTATTTCTGGCCGCGCCCATCGGCGACCGGACCGGAAGCCTACAATGCCGGCGCCTCGAGTGGCTCCAACCTTGGCACGACCTCGGTCAAGCTGAAGGATCGCGTCGCCGCCGACGTCGAGCGACTGAAGACCGCCGGCCTTGCCGGCGAAATTCCCGCCGACGCGGTGACGACGTCAGGCTCCGGCCTCGATCCGCATATCACGCCGGCTTTTGCCCAGGCGCAGGTGGCCCGCATTGCCAAGGCGCGCGGTCTCACCGAAGCCGATGTTACCGCGCTGGTTGACAAGGCAACGGAAGGCCGTCTGCTCGGGGTCGTAGGCGAGCCGCGCGTCAATGTGCTAGAACTCAATCTGGCCCTTGATGCGCCCGAACCTGATATCTCACGCCTGAGACGATGAATGCCCGACAGTGAACGCGACGCCAAAAGTCGCCCGGACCCAGACGCACTGCTTGCCCTTGCCGCGCAGGATCGCCGAGGAAAGCTGACAGTTTTCCTCGGCGCAGCCCCCGGCGTCGGCAAAACCTATGCGATGCTGACGCGGGCCCGCCGGCTCAAGCAGGACGGCGTCGATATCGTCATCGGGCTTGTCGAAACCCATGGGCGCAGCGAGACCGCCGCGCTCATTGAGGATCTGGAAATCTTGCCGCGCCGCGATGTGAACCATCGCGGCCGCGTGCTGTCCGAGTTCGACCTGGATGCGGCCCTTGCCCGACGTCCCAAGATCATCGTCGTTGACGAACTCGCTCACAGCAACCCGGCTGAATGCCGGCATCCGAAGCGCTATCAGGACATCGAGGAACTGATCGCTGCGGGCATCGATGTCTGGACGGCGCTCAATATCCAGCACCTCGAAAGCCTTTCGGACATCGTCGCGCAGATCGCCGGGGTACCGGTGCGCGAGCGGGTGCCGGATACGGTGCTGAAGCGCGCCGACGAGGTGCTGCTCGTCGATCTGCCGCCGGCCGAACTGATCGAGCGGCTAAAGGAAGGCAAGGTCTATCTGCCCGACAGCGCCAAGCGTGCTGTCAATCGCTTCTTTCGCCTCGGCAACTTGACGGCACTGCGCGAACTGGCGCTCAGGCGCACGGCCGACCGGGTCGACGACCAGATGGTCGACTACCTCAAGCAGAATGCGATCGAAGGCGTTTGGGCGAGCGGCGAGCGCCTGCTCGTCTGCATCGGGTCCGATGCGCTTTCCGAGAAGGTGGTCCGCACCGCAAGCCGGCTGGCAGAGGGATTGAACGCTCCCTGGATTGTCGTCTTCATTGAGCGCGCCGACCGTGAGAGCGGCGATGGTGAGGATGTGCGCCGGCTCGACGAGACCTTTCGTCTTGCCGAACAGCTTGGCGCCGAGACGCGCCGCATCATCGGCAACGACTTCGTCGAGGAGATCTTGAAGCTTGCGCGTCGCGAACATGCGACGCAGATCGTCATCGGCGCGCGCCGCCAGTCCTTTCCGATGCGGCTGTTCCGCCAGTCGCTTCCCGACGCCTTGGCCGAGCGCGTGTCCGGCGTCGGCATTCATCTCGTCACCGATCGTGAGACGGTGCCAACCAAGCGACGGTCCGCTGCGAAGAGGACGCTGCCGCCCGGAACCGCGCGCGCCGTTGGCATCGCCGCCGGGTCAGTGGCTGTGTCGACGGCAGTCGGCCTTTTGCTCGGCCACTTCGTCGTCCTGCCCAACATTTCGCTGCTTTATCTGCTAGCAGTGCTCGCTTCGGCGACCTATGCCGGCCACATCTCGGCGATCGCCGCCTCGCTGTTTTCGGTGCTCGCCTACAACTTCTTCTTCATCAAGCCCACCGGTACCTTCACCATTGCCGAGCCGCACGAGGTTTTTGCACTGGTCATCTTCCTGGTCGCCGCTGCCCTTGCCGGCAGCCTCGCATCGCGGGTGCGCGAACAGGCGAAGACCGCCCGCCGGCGCGCCGCAGCGACCCAGGCGCTCTACGATTTCTCCCGCAAGCTTTCCGGCACCGCCAAGGCCGACGACGTGCTTTGGGCGGCGGTGACGCAGATGCAGACCACACTCAGGCGCAGCTCGGCGCTGTTGCTGCCGGAGGAGGGCGACCTGCAATTGAAGGCTGCCTGGCCGCCGGATACCGAGCTCGATGTCACCGATATCATGGCGGCGCGCTGGGCGATGGACAAAAGGGAGCCGGCCGGCAATGGTACGGGCACCCTGCCCAACAGCCCGTTTCATTTCCGCCCTCTGACCAGCCCGCACGGTGTCGTCGGCGTCTGCGGCTTCGTTCAGGCGGATAAGCCGCTTGAAATCAACGAGGAGCGCGCGCTGGCGGCGATCCTCGACCAGACCGCGATCGCTGTCGACCGGGCGCGTCTGTCGCGCGAAAGCCTGGACCAGGCGGCGAAGCTCGAAGGCGAGCGCTTTCGTGCGGCCCTCCTGTCGTCGATCTCCCATGACCTCCGGACGCCGCTTGCGACCATCACCGGCGCGGTCACCAGCCTGCGCCAACTCGGCGACCGCATGCCGCCGGAAAGCCGCGATGACCTGCTGCAGTCGATCGAGGAGGAGGGAGCGCGCCTGACGCGCTTCGTTGCCAACCTGCTCGACATGACCCGCATCGAAGCGGGCACCGTCAACGCCAAGCGCGACTGGGTCGACGTCGCCGACGCAGTGCGGGCGTCCGTCGATCGTGCCCGCAAGTACTTTCCCGAGCGCGAGATCGAAACCAGCATCGCGCCGGACCTGCCTTTGATGCGCGGCGACAGCGTGCTTCTCGGGCAGGTGCTTTTCAACCTGCTCGACAACGCCAACAAATACGGCGGCGACGAGCCGATCAGCATCTATGCCCGCTCGGACGGCAACGAGATCGTGCTGTCGGTGACCGACCTCGGCAGGGGCATTGCGCCGAAGGATCTCGAGCAGGTCTTCGAGAAATTCTTCCGCCGCGGCAAGGCGGATGGCCGTACGCCAGGGACAGGCCTTGGGCTGTCGATCGCCAAGGGCTTCGTCGAGGCCATGGGCGGGCAGATCAAAGCGGAAAGCCCGGCGCTTCGCCGCCGCGGCACGCGCATTTCCATGCGCTTTCCTGCCGCCAAGGCCGAAATCTCCGAAAAGGACAGTGCATGAGCGTGGAGCGTATCCTCGTTGTCGACGACGAACCGCAGATCCAGCGTTTCCTGAAGCCCGCATTGAGCGCTGCCGGCTATGACGTGCTGGAGGCCATGACCGGTGCCGAGGCATTGAAGGCGGCCGCAACGACGGCGCCGGACCTCGTCATCCTCGATCTCGGCCTGCCCGATATGGACGGCAAGGAGGTCATCGCAAACCTGCGTGGCTGGTCCCAGGTGCCGATCATCATCCTGTCAGCCCGCGACCGTGAAAGCGAAAAGATCGCCGCGCTCGACCTTGGCGCCGACGATTACATTGAAAAACCCTTCGGCATCGGCGAGCTGACCGCCCGCATCCGCACGGCACTGCGTCACCGCATCCAGATGGAGGGCGGCCAGACGCAGCTTTCTGCCGATGGCGTATCGATCGACACCATCAAGCGCGTGGTGACGAAGGATGGCGAGCCGGTGCGGCTGACGCCGAAGGAATATGATCTCTTGGTGATGCTGGCGCACCATGCCGGCCGTGTCGTCACCCACAAGACGCTGCTGACCTCGGTCTGGGGCGTCGCGCATGGCGAGGACCTGCACTATCTCAGAGTCTTCATCGGTCAGTTGCGCGGCAAGATCGAGCGTGACCCGGCCGACCCGAAGATCATCCGCACGGAGCCGGGCGTCGGCTACCGCTTCGTCGGCGACGACGGTTGATGGCGGGCTGCCGTCAAAGAGCGGCAGCCGCTGATCCGTCACTTGATCTTCACGGGCTGCGGCGTGTCGCTTGACAGCGTATCTCCGACGACCACCCTCTTCTTCTTCGTCGGCTGCGGATTTTCGAGGATCGATACCGGCGCCGAGACGGTGACCGCAGCGACATTGCCGACATTTCTCGCCGTGCCGGCAACAACCGCGGCAATGCCGGTTCCGACCGAGATGTCGGAGTCGGTGAGCGTCTGCCCCGTGGCAAGCCGCGTGCCGATGAGCTGAACGATCTGCGGGCTTTCTGCGAACTTGCCGTGATGCAGGCCGTCCTCCGTCTTGACCTTGGTCAGGTCGATGGCGGTGATGCCGGCCCTTTCCAGCTGGGTACGGTAGGGCTCCGCCGATGGGTCGATCGCGCCAAGGCGAGATACGTCACCGGAAATGAAACTCGAAAGTGCCAGCGCACGATCGTCCTGCGAAACGAAGATCGTGAACTTCGGCCGCTTCTTGCCCATCTCGACGAATTGCTTGGCAAAGACGTCGAGATCGATATCCGGCGAGGCGAGAATGACGTTCTCGATCTTCGACGGCACGTTGCCGTCGCGGATGGCCATCTGCCGGAGCGATTCCATCGTCAGCCAGGTCCCCATCGAATGGGCGAGGATGGTGATGTCCTTCACCTTCGGCGCGTCCGAGAGCTTTTTCAGAATGTCTTCGAGTGCCGTGCGCGAATAGTTCGTGCTTTCCTTGTCGTAATTGTAGTCGAACACATTGGCACGGGACGGCCAGGTAAACAGGACTGGCGTTGCCTGGACCTCCGAGTCGTGGACGATCTGGGCAAGGCGGTAGACGGAATCCTCGTAGCGGTTGTTGAAGCCGTGGACGAAGACGAAGGCGTGGCCGCCGACGTCGTGTTGTAGAAACCAGGACTTGGCTTCATCGAGTGTCTGGAGCTCACGCACACGCGTGACGGCGAATTCCTTGGCGGGATCCGGGGGCAGCTTGCGCGGCCATTGCACGGTGCCAGATTTCCGCACCGTGTCCGGCGGGATCGAGACCGCGACGTCGGTGAGGAAGGTATTGGCGTCTCGCTCGCCGGAAAACAGCGTCGCCGGATCGCCGGACGGTTGGCGCGTGGTTGCGACAAGCATGTCTACGGTCGATGTACCGGGGGTGGGAGCGGTGACCGCGACAGGTGCCATCACGCCCTTGGCATGACCACCGCATCCGGCAAGCAATGCCAAAGCCGCCAGGACGAAGGTTGTCCGCCCTCCTCTTGCACATCCGTGCTGCAGCGAACCCTGAAACCCCACCCGCTCGAACATCGGCATCCCCATATACGCCTGAACTTGGCCGCATCTGATCGCGCTTTCGCGAAACGAAGATGACAACACTCGGCGCTAATATGCAAGCGGCTGGGGATTGCGGTTTCGCCGTTGGGTTGTTGATGAGCGCAGGTTCTCCCGTGCTGCGGGCTGCCGCAACACGGGGAGGGTGCCTTTGATGGACGCTTGGCCGCCTATTCCGCCGCAGTTGCCAGCGTCTTCAGAATTGCATGCACTGCCTTGATGCGCTCCGGATTCGGGAAGTTCCGGTTCGCCAGCATGACGACACCGATCTTCTTTTCCGGAACGAAGGCGACATAGCCGCCGAAGCCGCTGGTGGATCCGGTCTTGTTGTAAAGCGTCGCGCCATCGGGCCGCTTCGGAGGGTTCAATGCCGTAGCCGGATTGGCTTCCATGGCCATCGTCCCGGAGTTGCCGTCGAGCAGCCGCTCCAGCGAAACCGGGTAGGGATACTGCTCCCAGCCGAGGCTCTGGATCATCTTGCCGGTATCGAAGTAGCCGATATGCGTTCCCTCTAGGGCCTTGCGAACGGGGCCGTCGAACTGCTCCGGCTGGATATTGGCTTCGACGAAGCGGATCATGTCTGCCGCGGAGGATTTCACGCCGTAGGCCTCGGCGTCGAACATGCCCGGGTTGACCCGGATCGGCTTGTCTGCCTTGCCGTAGCCCCAGGCGTAGCTGCCCATCGCGCTTCTGGGCACGGTGACATAGCTGTGCTTGAGGCCGAGCTTCGGAAACAACTCGGTCTCGAGCGCCGTGGCGAAATTGCTGCCCATCGCCAGGCCCGCGGCATGGCCGAAGAGGCCGATGCTCGGGTTGGAGTAGCGACGCTCCTTGCCTGGTTCGGCGCCCGGTTTCCAGTTGCTGAAGTAAGTCAGCATGTCAGCGTTGCTCTTGACCTCGTCGGGGAACTGCAACGGCAGGCCGCCGGCGGTATAGGTGGCGAGATTGAGCAGGGTCGCCTTGTCGATCGCGCTGCCGCTGAGATCTGGCATGTATTTGCCGGGATGGTCGTCGAAGGACAGCTTGCCGAGCACCTGCGCATAGGATGCGAGCGTGCCGGCAAAGGTCTTGCTGATCGAGCCCAGCTCGAACAGTGTGTTTTCGGTGACGGGCGCCTTCGTTTCCTTGGAGGCGACGCCGTAGTTGACGAAGTAGTGCTGGCCGTCAACGGTGACCGCGATCGCCATGCCCGGCACCTTGTATTCGCCCATGATCGGTCGGATTGCCTTGTCCACGGTGGCGGCAATTCGGGCCTGCTCGCCGTCCGCGGCAAAGACGGTCGCGGTGAGTGAAAAGAGGATTGCAGTAGTAAGCCCTAATTTGATTGTCGTCATTCTATCCATTCGGTCTGCTCTTTCTTGCAAGGCGGGGATGCCCATGGTTTGGCCGGATCGGGCATCTGCCCGAAACAGCAGCGGATAATCGGGTCGGTTCCGCTGAATGTGCGTTTCGTCCGTGCGGTGGATACGCGAGGTGAAAGCAAGAGGCCCGTGCCGGGCAAGCCAGACCTAGCCCGCTCGCCGCTAGGCCACAAACGATGATATCTCGCGGGAGACCCAAATAAATCTAGGGCGAGGGGATTTTTCGTCCGTCGGCGCACGTCCCTGGCCAAGGCTGTGGGTTATTGCGGCGGGAAAGCTAATACTACGCGGAACATTGTCATTGCCGGCGGCAAAGGGTAGTATTCGCCCGTCAAGTTTGGGGCCCTTGTCTCCGGACTATGTGTTTTATTGGTGAGCTGCTTCAGAAAAAACAGAAGAGCCTCCCTTATCCTGGGAGCATACTCGGAAGCTTATTTACATCCGACGCCACTCAATGGCGCCTCCGCCCGATCTCTATTCCAAACAGACGGCCATATTGGAGGATAAAATGAGCAAACAGACCGTAACTATCATTCTTGCCGGCGCCCTAGCCTTGTCCGGGTGCCAATCTGCCTACGTGTCGAAGAGCGGCCCGACGGGCAACGAATTCGGCTGCATTGCCGGAACGGTGGGTGGCGCAATCGTCGGCGGCCTGATCGGCTCGACGATCGGCTCTGGTACTGGTCAGCTCTGGGCGGTTGGCGGTGGTGCGACACTTGGCGCTGCAGCCGGCAATGCGCTGACGTGCCGCTACTATTGATCGCGGAAGGTTGAGGGATGAGAAAGCTCGTTCTTTTCAGCGTCCTTGTGTTCTACCCGGCTGGTCTCGCTGTCGCGCAGCAGGCTGCAACGATGAACCAGGGCCAGATGAGTGCGCTCGACAGCAACAAGGACGGCGCGGTCGAACGTTCCGAATACGAGAGCTTCATGACGGCCGCCTTTGCCAACCTCGACAAGAACAAGGACGGAAGTCTCAGCCCCGACGAGACGAAGCAGGCGCTGAACGCTCAGCAGTTTGCTGCCACCGACGCCAACAGCGACGGCAAGGTCACCCAGAAGGAGTTTCTGGACAGGGTGATGGCCGACTTCAAGACTGCGGATCGCAGTGGCGACGGCAACCTGAAGTGACGGCTGAAACGGCAGGTTGGTCTGGGTTTGATGTCCCGTTGTGAATGTAGCGGCCGGCTGAAATGCCGGCCGCCACCTCGCATTCACCGCAGAAGCTTCAGCAATTCCTTGGCGCCGGAGGTCGAGGACGCCGGATTCTGTCCGGTGACGAGACGGCCATCGACGACCGTGAAATCCGCCCAATCGGCTGCCTTCTCGAAGCGACCGCCGAGACGCTTCAATTCGTCTTCGACGAGGAAGGGGACGACATCCGTCAGTTGCACGGCTTCCTCCTCCGAGTTGGTGAAGCCGGTGACGCGCTTTCCCTTGACGATAGGCTCACCCTGATAGGTTACCTTGCGGAGCACCCCCGGCCCATGGCAGACGGCAGCGACCGGCTTGCCGGCATTGTAGAAGCTCTCGATCAGCGCGATCGAGTTCACGTCGTTGGCGAGGTCCCACATCGGTCCGTGACCGCCCGGATAGAACACCGCGTCGAAATCATCGGCCTTGACGTCGGCAAGCCGGTGGGTGTTGGCGAGGACCCGTTGCGCGGCGGGATCGTCCTTGAAGCGGGCCATCGCTTCGGTCTGGTTGCCCGGATCGTCGCTTTTCGGGTCGATCGGCGGCTGCCCACCCTTGGGCGAGGCCAGGGTAATGTCGACGCCCGCATCCCGGAAAACGTAATAGGGCGCAGCGAATTCCTCGAGCCAGAAACCGGTCGGTTTGCCGGTATTGCCAAGCTGGTCATGTGAGGTCAGAACCATCAGTATCTTCATCTTTCGCTCCCTTTGACGCGGCGGCTCCCGTTGAGCCGCCGATTGGCATGGCACCGGCTACTCGCGGTACTTCGCGGTGTAGTGGCCGAGGTTCCTTTCAATGTCGCCGGGTTGCTGCAGTCCCTGCTCGACCAAAGCCTTGACGCGGGATTGCGCCGCTGGGCGCTGGACCGAAGTGATGAACGCATCCCACCCGGGTTGCATTTCCGCCTGCGGTGGCAGGCTGGCGCTGTCAATCAGCTTCTTGGTCTCGACAATGGCATATTGATCGAACGGGGCGATGCGTTTCGCCAGGGCATCGACAAAGGCATCAGTTCCGCGTCCGGTAGTGCTCTGTTCACGTAGCCGTAGCGTTCGGCCAGTTCACCGTTGAAATCATCCGCGCCGATCAGAATTTCGATCGCTCGGCCGCGGCCGACGAGGCGAGGCAGGTAGGCCATCGGCCCGCCGCCCGGGACGCAGCCGGCACCGACTTCGAACTGCGATAGTACCGCTTTCTCGCGGCTGGCGAAACGCATGTCGGCCGCAAGCGCCAGTTCGCTGCCGATGCCGCTTGCCCGCCCGCGAATGGAAACGATCGTCACGGCCTGCAGGCGGCTGAGGCGCGTCATGAAATCGGGCACGGGATGCATGCCCGTCGGCCCGGGAGGCATGCCGGTGGAAGATGGCCGGCATTTGCACGGGCGGCGCAATCCTAAATCTCCTTGCTGGCGCTCTTGCCATCGGGCTGCGCCAGGAGAATCTCTTCTGGTTTTTCGGTGGTGCCATAGTCTCGCTCATTGGATCACTTGTCGCATTCCTGTTTGAATTGCTGATCGCGGGACGAAACCTGTTGCGGCAGATACGAATGGACCGAGTTCCCATGGAGCAAGACTGACCAAATACTTCTCACCTTGGCAGCCGTTCACGCTGCTGAACGGCCAACGGCCGTACCTTCAAGGCGAGATATTCGAGCGAAATTCCCGCGGTCCGTTGCCGGTTGCCTTTCGGAATGCCCGGGCAAAATTGGCTGGGGACGAATACCCTAACTCCGCCGAGACGCGCGTGATCGAGCCGTTCGTATGCAGCAGCAGCTCAATGGCTCGCTGAACCCTTGCGGCGCCCGCCAACCCGCGAAAATCGGTGCCAGCCCGATTCAGTTCACGTTGCAGCGTCCGGACGCTGGTGTCCAATGTTTGCGCGGCGCTATCGATCGACACGCTGCCGGTGAGAACTTGGACCCGCACCTGCTCCACGATGACCTCGAGCAGATCCCGTGGAGCGCCGCCTTGCCGGTCTCGCGCCACATCCTCGATGGTGACAATTGGCCACGAAGCGGCCCTTGGAGCAGCGGAAAGATGATGGCGATCCATGACGATGCTTGTCGCGGGTGCGTTGAAGAGAACCGGACACTGGAAGACGTCTTCAAAAATGCCCGTCTGGCGCGGTCTGTCGGTGTCAAGCTCGACGCGCAGCGGTCGCCAGTCAGAGGGCAGATAAGGCTTGAAGAGGCTGAGCAGGACGCCCGCGGCGGCACAGACAATACTGGCATATCCAGAGTGGCCGGCCAAAGCGAACGCATAGCTGTACCGTACCTCGTCGCCAACCACTGCGACTGACATCCTATCAACCGTACTGTGAAAACGAAGGCCAGCAATGCTGCGCTCGATGGCCTGCCCCAAGGAGTCGGCGCCAAGCACGTAGTGTCCGAAGCTGCCATAGTTGGCGATGTTCATCATCGGCGTGATCAGAATTCCGAAGTTGGCCTCACCGGCTGTCCGCGCGGCCGCCTCGACGAAGCCGATTACCGCCGCGTGCGGGATGAAGCAGTTCTCTCCCTCGGTCAGTTCGAGATCGAACCCGATAGCACGATTGGCCTGCAGCAGCGCCTTTTGCCCCATTTCACGGCGTATGAAGGCCGGCATACCAGACAGGATGCGGTTGGAGATGACCGGGATCTCAGCCATGCGTGCAACACTCCAGAAATAAGACAGCCGTGGCGCAAAATGAGTGGTTTTGTATTGCGAATACTGTTTAGTGCCGTAAAACGTGTGAGTAGCACAAGTAGAGATCTGAACGTCTTGCGACCTATGGGAGGGGTACGACTATGACAACCAGACGGAACCTACTGCTAGCAGCCACAGCTGTCGCGGCGACGACAGTGCCGTTCATGCCGCGACTGGCGCAGGCGACCGATGAAGCGGCCGACTTCCTGTTCGTTCAAACCGCAAGCGCTATGAAATTCGACAAGGCGACGAGCAAGCTGACGCTCGAAGGTATTGGCGGCGCCACGTTGTTTTTCTCTGACCGTCCGGAGCGCATTGCCGGGAACATGGCCACGACCGCTTTCTTGCCGTTCTGGAGCAAGGGCAAGGACAGCTTCCTTTCCGATCCGCCGAATGCCGACCTGTCGATCCTCGAAGGGAACAAGCTCCGACAGGTTGTCGTCGTCCTGGAGAATCCGGAGCTGAACGACAATAACTTGACTTACACGGTCAAGGTGGTTGGTGGCGAAATGCCGGAGAAGGGCTCCGAGGTCTCTGTGTTCATCGACATCATCGGCATGCCGTTGACGCCGCTCTCTTATGCAGGCGTGGCCAGGCGCGGCTACCGGCGGGCATTTCTGTATTAGCACCCGCCGGATTGCGCGTCGGTGCGATCCCGACTGCAGCCTGCACAGCTCTCGCGAATACCTCACCAACAGCCAACGAACTGCACAATTGCGTCCAGGGTTCCTGAGCTGCCCCACAGCTCTCGTCGTTTCGATAACTCATCGAATAATGGAGGAGTACGGTAAATGTTGACGAAGAGAGATCTACTTCGATCCACCGCGGTGATCGCCGCTAGCGCTGCGATTGCGAGGCCAAGCCTGCTGATGGCGCAGAGCTATCCCGGCATCATCGAGGCCAAGGACATTGCCGAGGAAGGCTTCATCTATGGCCTGCCGCTCGTGATGAACTATGCGGTCATGCAGGAGTATGCCGTAGACCGAAACTCGGGGCAGTTCAAGGCACCGTTCAACGAAATTTACAACATGCACCATGTCGCCACCCCGGCGGACACGGCAATCATCACGCCGAACAGCGACACTCCTTACTCGATTCTCTGGCTGGATTTGCGCGCCGAACCGATGGTCATCTCTGTGCCGACGGTCGAAAAGGACCGCTACTACTCGGTCCAACTGATCGACGGCAACACCTACAATTTCGGCTACATCGGCACGCGCGCCACGGGGACTGAGCCGGGCAACTATCTGGTGGTCGGCCCCGACTGGAAAGGGGAAACGCCCCCCGGAATCAAGCAGGTCTTCCGATCGACGACGCCGTTCACGTTCGCGGCTTTCCGTACCCAGCTCTTCCACCCTGACGACATGCCGAACGTCGAGAAAATTCAGGCCGGCTACAAGGCGCAGCCGCTTTCCGCTTTCCTTCGACAACCCGCCCCGCTTGCCGCGCCCAAGATCGAGTTCCTTCCTGCCACCACTGCCGGGATCAAGGATAACTTCTTCCAGTATCTCGACGCGGCCCTGCAGTTCGTCCCTGAGACGGCAAGGGACAAGGAGGTTCGTGCGAAACTTGCCAAGATTGGCATCGGTCCCGGCAAGACCTTCGAGTTCAAGGATCTATCGCTCGAACATAGAGCCGAATTCCTGGTGGCCATGAAGCAAGGAAATGACAAAGTCGACAAATGGCTGGCCAGCGGAAACAAGGACATCAACGGCTGGAACATCGGCTCGTTCTTTGGCGACGAGGCCTTCTACAACGGCGATTGGTTGATGCGGGCAGGCGCCGCCAAGGGCGGCCTCTATGGCAACGATGCCGTAGAAGCCATGTACCCCTATACCCGAACGGACGCTACCGGTGAGCCGCTCGACGCCAGCAAGCATAACTACACGATCACCTTCGCACCCGATCAGTTGCCGCCAGTGAATGCGTTTTGGTCCGTTACGATGTACGACGGCAAGAGCCAGCTCTTGGTCAAGAATCCGATCAATCGCTACCTCATCAACTCTCCGATGTTGCCGGCGATGAAAAAGGGGGCGGACGGCTCGCTGACGCTGTACATCCAAAAAGACAGCCCCGGTGCGGACAAGGAGTCCAATTGGCTTCCGGCGCCGGACGACAAAATCTATCTCGTGATGCGCCTATATTGGCCGAAGCCTACGCCACCTTCGATCTTGCCGGCGGGCCAGGGCACCTGGCAGCCGCCGGGCGTCAAAGTGGCGCAATAATCCCGACCAAGCTGATGCGCGGCCGGTGCCAGTGCCCCTCGCGGCCATCGTGCCCGGAGGACAGTTGGCGACGGCCGGCATTTGCGCACACGGCGCCGGCAGCGGTGAATTGGTAACGCGAGCTTCTTGACCTCAACTTATGTTGAGGTCGTAACAAGGAGCTCGAAAAGCTAATTGCGTCGTCGGGATCGGATTTCATGCGCATAAATAAACTGACACTCCCTGCATCGGATGTCTCGAAGAGCGTAGCCTTCTTTCGCGATGTGCTGAAACTGCCGACAGCCGGGAATTCCATCCAAGTGGGATGGAGCGAAATCCGGCTGGTCTCGGCCGTTGGAGATGCACCACACGGCGTGCACCTGGCTTTCAATGTGCCCTATGATCGGTTCGATGCCGCAATAGAATGGCTGAAGGAACGTACGCCTCTCCAACGGGAACCGGATAGCGGAGAGTGCTTCGTTCTTGAGGGGCATTGGCAGTCAAAATCCATCTACTTCGATGGTCCCGATAGCTCGGTGCTGGAATTGATCGGCCGCCGGAGGCTAATCCGCCCGACTGGAAAGCGGCCGTTCAGCGGCGCTGATTTATCCTGCCTCAGCGAGGTCGGACTTCCGACCGAAGACGTCGGGAGTGTCGTTGCCGAGGCCGCCCGGACGTTCGGGGTCGCAACGCTCGGACCGGCCTCTCCCGGCTTTGCCGCCATAGGGAATGATGAAGGGGTGCTTATTGCCGTGGATACAAAGCGGCCATGGTTCCCGGAAAAGCGCCAATTGCCGAGCGCCAAGGGTTTGGAAATTTGGTTGGGCGGCGTGTGTGCGCCTGGAGCCATGTCGGACCTGGCTAATGGTTGGAAGATCCACGCGGCATAGCGCCGTTCTCCGTCGCGACCTGCAAACGGTCGCCTTGCCGCAAGCGAAAGCGCCGAAACGCAGACTTGGGAGCCACCGCACCAGGCTGCTGAATGGAGTTCGATTTGATTTCCGGAGAAGAATGGTGCCGCTTACGTGACTCGAACACGTGACCCCATCATTACGAATGATGTGCTCTACCGACTGAGCTAAAGCGGCCCGGAGGCGGTTCCGCGGAAGACCGCGGAACGAATGTGAGGCGCTGATAAACGCAAAGCGCCAAGATTTCAAGCCATCAGTTTCGAGAACTTGAAAATTCCTTGTTGGTGGCCGCGACGGGCATGGCGTTCAGGCCAAGGCGGGTACGTGCCGCATCGTATTCGCGCTCGAGCCGGTCGACGAGACGGGCGACGGAGGTCACTTCCCTGACCGCGCCGATGCCCTGGCCGCAGCCCCAGATGTCCTTCCAGGCCTTGGCGCTGTCGGTTGCGGCGCCAAAGTCCATCTTCGACGGATCTGCTTCCGGCAGATTGTCCGGATCCATGCCGGCAGCAGCGATCGAGGGCTTCAGGTAGTTGCCGTGAATGCCGGTGAAATAATTGGAATAGACGATGTCGGCAGCGTTGCTGTCGACGATCATCTGCTTGTAGGCGTCGGTGGCGCGCGCCTCTTCCGTCGCGATGAACGGCGAGCCGATATAGGCCATGTCGGCACCCATCGCCTGGGCGGCCAGGATGGCGCCGCCGGTGGCGATCGCGCCGGAAAGAAGCAGCGGGCCATCGAACCAGGAGCGGATTTCCTGGATGAGCGCAAACGGCGAAAGCGTGCCGGCATGACCGCCAGCGCCGGCAGCAACGGCGATCAGGCCATCGGCGCCCTTGCGGATCGCCGAATTGGCGTGGCGGTTGTTGATGATGTCATGCAGCACGATGCCGCCGTAGGAATGGATCGCGGCGTTGACCTCGGGCACGGCGCCAAGCGAGGAAATGACCACCGGAACCTTGTATTTGATGCAGAGCATCAGGTCCTGTTCGAGGCGCGCGTTGGACTTGTGCACGATCTGGTTGACGGCGAAGGGCGCGGCGCGCCGGCCCGGGTTCTTGGCGTCGTGATCGGCGAGCGTCTCGGTGATCTCGGCAAGCCATTCGTCGAGCTGCGAATGCGGACGAGCATTGAGTGCTGGGAAGGCGCCGATCACGCCGGCCTTGCACTGTGCAATCGTCAACTGGGGATTGGAGATGATGAACAGGGGCGCGCCGACGACCGGCAGTCTCGTCGTTCCGGAAAGAATTGGCGGAAGCGGCATCGGTTTCTCCATCCCTCGATTGGCGCATTGAACTTTGACGTTTGCGTAAACGTCAAAACAGATAGCAGCAAGTTCATCGCTTGCAAAGAGGTGGTTTTCGCGCTGGCGACGCCGGCTTATCCTGCATTGTGCCTGCGAAGTTGTCGCGTTTTCCCCGGGCTTGGCCGGTCGACCGGGCCGCCGGACTTGCGGATTCCGAAAGCAGCGGTTACGCAATTGTTAACAAAACCAACGGCGTGCCTCCAGATTTAACCGTTAGGCCCTTGGAGAAAGATCGAGGGGTACCGATCAGCTAGAGCGCGCCGGCAGGCCCAAAGCCCTGCCTACACAGAGGACTTGATGTGAGCGGACTTGAGACTGCGATCAGAAATGCGCTTGAGCGCTCCGACCGCGCCAGCGCGGAAACGCGCGCGCGCATCTACCAGTCGGCCCGCCAGGCGCTGGAAGCCGGGCTGCAGAAACAGGGAATTGAGGACGGCAACGTCATCGCCCAGCAGCGCCATCGGCTGGAGGCGGTGATCCATGCGATCGAAACGGAGGAGCGTGCCGCCCTCAGGGCGCGGCAACCGGCGCCTCCAGTTGCCACACCTCCCGTCGTCAGTGTCGATGATAACGTCCGCGCACGTGGCCCTGAGCAGGCGCGTATCGAGCCGCAATCCCAAGCGCAATCCCGGCCTCAGGCCCAAGCGCAGTCGCCGGCGGCGGACCGCCGCGAGCCTGGCTTTGCTGCCGATGCGTCCCGTCCCGCGGCGAATGACGGCGGTCTCGGCGGCCTTCGTGCCGACCGTGTTGGCCCGGTCGTCTCGACGCGTGCGGCAGCGGATACTGCTGCAAAGAGCGCGGAAGCCGCCGCCGCGCCCGAGGTTCGTGGAGATACCGATCGAAAGCGCCGCCGCAAGCGCAGCCGCTTCCTGTCCTTCACCATGGTGGTCGTCACCCTTGCCGCAGCCGCAGGTGCTGCCGCCTGGTGGGTGCAGACCAATGATCTTCTGAAATCCGCGGCCGAACGCGACACCAACGTCGCCAACCCGCCGGCATCGGTGGCATCGGAAGATTTCGACGGCGCTGCCGGTCTGCAAACGCTCGGCGCCCAGCAGGGCTTCACCGGTGACTGGGTGGAAGTCTTTGCGCCTGAAAACACTGCCGCGGTCGTGGCGGGCTCACGCGCCAAGGCCGAGCCGGTGGATGACGACGGTGGCAAGCGCATCCAGTTGACTTCCTCGGTTGCCGAAACGGAAGGCGACATCACCATCGAAATCCCGGCAACGGTCCTGGCGCAGCTGTCCGGCAAAACCTCGACCATGGCGCTGACGGTGCAGGCCCAGCCAGGCAAGACGACCGAGTTTGCCGTCGAGTGCAATTTCTCCTCGCTTGGCGAATGCGGCCGTCATCGCTTCACGGTGCATGACGAACGGCTCGACATGCTGTTCAAGGTCACCTTCGATCGCAGCCTTGCACCGAACTCCGCCGGCCGGATCGTGATCAACAGCGATATCAGCGGCGAGGGCAAGGGCCTCACCCTCTACGCCATACGCGTCCTTCCGGGCCAATAAGTCCCGCACGAGGCCTCTTCGTCCTCGAGCCTCTGACCCCAATTGACCGCGTTGGCCGCCCTCTGGCGGGGCCGTCGCCTTCGGCCGCTGTCGTATGGGCGCTACTTCAGAAAGCCCGGGCCGGACCCGACAATCTTGTCGTCGACCTCACCGATCGCGCCCTTGTCCTTGCCGTCATAGTCGAGCGTGGAGAGCATGTGGCGGATGAGATTGAGGCGCGCGCGTCGCTTGTCGTTGCCGCGCACCACGGTCCAGGGTGCGTGGTCCGTGTGTGTTGCCTTCAGCATCTCGTTGCGCTTTGCCGTGTAGTCGTCCCACTTGTTGAGGGCGGCGATGTCCATCGGCGACAGCTTCCAGATCTTCAGCGGATCGTGGCAGCGATCGTGGAAGCGCTTGAGCTGCATCTCGCGGCCGATGTTGATCCAGAATTTGAAGAACTGGATATCCTCGTGCACGATCATCTTTTCGAAGCGAGGCGTCTGCTTCAGGAACTGCTTGTGCTGCTCGGGCGTGCAGAAGCCCATGACCGGCTCGACGCCGGCGCGGTTGTACCAGGAGCGGTCGAACAGCACGAATTCCCCAGCCGTCGGCATGGTCGCGACATAGCGCTGAAAATACCATTGCCCGCGCTCAGTCTCTGTCGGCTTCGTCAGCGCCACGATGCGGGCCCAGCGTGGGTTCAGGTTGCCCATGGTCGCATGGATCGCGCCGCCCTTGCCGGCGGCGTCGCGGCCCTCGAACAGCGCGATGATGCGTTTTCCGGTTTTCTGCTGCCAGAGCTGAACCTTGACGAGCTCGATCTGAAGCTTCTCCAGCGTCTCGAGATATTCTTCCTCGTCGAGCTTCTTCTTGTAGGGATAGTCATCGGACGCAAACGCTGCGTCGTCGATCCACTTCGGCAACTCGGGATTGTCGATGTCGAAGACGCGGCTCTTGCCGTCGATCTGCAGCTCCACTGCGCGGCTTTCCGCCTTTTCCGCCGTCTCCGCTAACGCCATATGCTCGCCCCTTCGGCTTGGCGCACGGGCCCGAAAACCGGCTTCGATCATCGGCAGGATCATGCGCGTTTTCAAACTTCTGCAGCTCCAAGCAGCGCCGAAAAGTCGCGGTGCTCAAGGCCCGATTTCCTTGGAGGAGGCCACAATTGCATTGCGGATTCAAGCCGGTCGTGAAAATCATGTCATGAAGGATCGCTATTCCTCGATCATTTTGGTCCGGGAGGAAGACAAAGTGATTCATGAGGATGTCGAGGTGGACGGTTCGAAAGCGTTCTGGCGGGACCTGGTGCCGCGGCTGAAGGCTGAGCGCTGGCTGCTGGGCCTCACCCTGCTTTTGGCGATCCTTGCGACCTTTGCCGGCATCCATTTCCTTATCGTGCTTCCCTTCTGGATCGTTCTGGTTGCGGCGCTGCTCAACCGCAGTGCGCCGGCCTCGGTGATCTTGAGCCCGGCCAAGGCTGTGGCCGTCGATGGCCCGACCAGCGATCCGCTGGTGCCGGCGCTGAATGCGCTCGACATGCCGGTGTTGGTCGTCGCCGCCGATGAGACGGTGGTTTTCCAGAACATCGCCGCGGAGAAAGCCTTCGGCACCATTCCGCCGAACACTTACCTGGCCGCCCGGGTGCGTTCGCCCGGTGTTCTCGACATGATCCGCGAGACGATGGCGACCGGCAAGGCCAACCAGATCGAGCATACCGAGCGGCTGCCGTCGGATGCCGTCTATGTCGTGCGCGTGGCACCCGCCGAAATCGGCGGCGAGGGGCGGACGCCCCGCATCTTCCTGATCACCTTTCGCGATATCTCGCAGGCGCGCCGCATCGACCGCATGCGGTCGGATTTCGTGGCCAATGCCAGCCATGAGCTGCGCACGCCGCTGGCATCGCTTCGCGGTTTCATCGAGACCCTCCAGGGCCCCGCGCGCAACGACTTGAAGGCGCAGGAAAAATTCTTCGGCATCATGCATGAGCAGGTGACGCGCATGAGCCGCCTCGTCGACGACCTCCTGTCGCTCTCGCGACTGGAGCTGCGCTCGCATATCGCGCCGGACGATCCGGTGGACCTTGCGCCCTTGCTCGGCCATGTCCGCGACAGCCTCCTGCCGCTGGCGAAGGACCTGAACGTCACGGTCTCTCTCGTGGTGCCGGACAAGCCCGTCATCGTACAGGGCGATCGCGACGAGCTCATCGAAGTCTTCGAGAACCTGATCGAGAATGCCTGCAAGTACGGCCAGGAGGGCAAGAAGGTCGACATAACCTTGCGTGGCGGCGAAGAAGGCACGCAGGCCGAGGTGATCGTGAAGGACTATGGGCCGGGCATCCCCGCCGAGCATGTCCCGCGCATTACCGAGCGTTTTTATCGGGTCAATGTCGAGGCGAGCCGCTCGAAAAAGGGCACTGGATTGGGCCTTGCCATCGTCAAGCACATCCTCACCCGGCACCGTGCCCGGCTGCTGATCCATTCTGAGATCGGCAAAGGTACGACTTTTACGGTCCGGTTCTGACATATTGGCGCGGGAAAACCCGGGACCGTTCATTTTCCCTTAGCATTTTCAATGACATGAGCTGTCATAAATGTTTCGTCAAACTGACATAAAAGGTGTGGCCATCGGCAGCTAACTAGGGGCAGCCGATAAGACGGCGAAGAGCGCTGCAACGCTTGGCGCACACCAACACAAGCCCATTCCGGGAGAACTTTTATGAAAGCTCTTAAACTCACTGTCGCGGCGCTGGTAGCGTCTGCCGCATTTGCCGGCGCAGCCGCCGCCCGTGACCAGGTTCAGGTCGCTGGCTCCTCGACCGTTCTTCCCTACGCCAAGATCGTAGCCGAGACGTTCGGCGAGACCTTCCCCGACTTCAAGACCCCGGTCGTTGAATCTGGCGGCTCCTCGGCCGGCCTGAAGGAATTCTGCAAGGGCGTCGGCCCGGACACCATCGACGTCGCGAACTCCTCGCGCAAGATCAAGGACAGCGAAGTCGAGGCCTGCAAGGCCGCTGGCGTGACCGAAATCCAGGAAGTCAAGATCGGCTATGACGGTATCGTCTTCGCGACCGACGCCGGCAATGCCGACCTCGCCCTGAAGCCGGAAGACCTCTACAAGGCTCTCGCTGCTGAAGTCGTCGTCGACGGCAAGCTCGTTGCCAACCCTTACAAGAAGTGGTCGGAAGTCAACTCCGCCCTTCCGGAAGTTGAAATCGCCGCCTTCATCCCGGGCGAAAAGCACGGCACCCGCGAAGTCTTCGAAGAGAAGATCCTGGCTGCAGGCTGCAAGAACGCCGGCGCCGTTGACGTCATCAAGGCTGCCGTTACCGATGAAAAGCAGCAGCACAGCAAGTGCGTCGCGGTCCGCAAGGACGGCATGGCTGTCGACATCGACGGCGACTACACCGAGACGCTCGCCCGTATCGCTGCCAACAAGAACGGCATCGGTGTCTTCGGCCTGTCCTTCTACGAAAACAACGCCGACAAGCTGAAGGTCGCGACCGTCAACGGCATCGTACCGTCGACCGAAACGATCGCTTCCGGCGAGTATCCGGTTTCCCGCCCGCTGTTCTTCTACGTCAAGAAGGCACACCTTGGCGTTATCCCGGGCCTCAAGGAATATGTTGAGTTCTTCATCAACGACCAGATGATCGGCCCGGACAGCCCGCTCGCCGAGTACGGCCTGGTTGCTGCTCCGGACGCCGAGCGCGAAGAAATCCGCAAGGCTTTCGCAGCCGGCAACATGCTCTGATAACGACAAGCCCCGGCGCGATATCCTTCGCGCCGGGGCATGCCTTCATTCGATTTGCCGGCGGCCCATGGCGGGCGATACCGGGGAGACGTGCGGATGAGTACCTCGCTCCTTCTTTTGCTAATTATTGTTATTGGTTTCATTGCCTATTTTGCCGGTCGCGCACGTTCGCTGGCGCAGGCTGGCGGCAAGCTCTCCAACCTTCATTCCTTGCCGGGCTATCACGGCAGCTACGTCGCTATCTGGGCGATGCTGCCGGCGGCGCTCGTTCTCGGCACCTGGCTGATTGCCGCTCCTATCTATATTGACGGGAGCACGCGCGCGGCCCTGCCGGACACCGTCCAGAGCCAGGGGACCGCCGCGGTTCAGCTCGCGCTCGGCCAGGTCAAGTCCGTTGCCGGTGGTCTGCTGCGCCTGAGCGGCGAGGAGGTTGCGGCACTTCAAAGCGGTGCCGCCAATCTCCGCTCGACGCTCGCAGCCAAGGGCGTCGCCCTGGCCGGCGAAGGCGAGCCCTACATGGTCACCGTCGCCCAGCATTTCAACGCGATGGCCGCCGCCAACCGCTGGCTGATGACCGCGGCCGTACTGTTGATCGCGATTGCCGGCGGCATCTACGCCATCCGCAACATCGCGACCCGCTTCCGTGCACGCAACCAGGTCGAGCGGGTCATTCTCGGCTCGCTGATCGTCGCGTCTTCCATCGCCATCCTGACGACGGTCGGCATCGTCGCCTCGATGCTGTCGGAAGCCGGCCGCTTCTTCACCATGGTCTCGCCGTTCGAATTCTTCTTCGGCACGGTCTGGGATCCGCGCTTCGCTGCTGCCGGCAGCGGTGGCGCCTCCGGTCAGTTCGGCCTGGTCCCGCTTCTCACCGGCACGCTCTACATCGCCTTCGTCGCGATGCTCTTTGCGGTGCCGATCGGCCTCTTCGCAGCCATCTACATGGCGGAGTATGCAAGCCCGCGCTTGCGTTCGACCGCAAAGCCGCTGCTCGAAGTGCTCGCCGGCATCCCGACCATCGTCTACGGTTTCTTCGCTCTCGTGACCGTTGGTCCGTTCCTGCGTGATATCTCGGCGCAGCTGAACGGCCTTGCCACCGGCAATTACCAGAACTTCATCCAGGCGCAGAGCGTGGTCACCGCAGGCATCGTCATGGGCATCATGCTGATCCCGTTCGTGTCGTCGCTCTCGGACGACATCATCACCCAGGTGCCGCGCGCATTGCGTGACGGCTCGCTCGGTCTCGGTGCCACCCGCTCGGAAACGGTCAAGAAGGTTATTCTCCCGGCAGCACTTCCCGGCATTGTCGGCGCGCTGCTTCTGACCGCATCGCGTGCCGTCGGCGAGACGATGATCGTCGTGCTGGCAGCCGGTGTCGCGGCCCGCATGCAGATCAATCCCTTCGAGCCGATGACGACGGTGACCGTGAAGATCGTCAACCAGTTGACGGGCGACCTCGAGTTCACCTCGCCGCAGACGCTGGTGGCCTTCGCGCTGGGCATCACGCTCTTTGTCATCACGCTCGGCCTCAACATTTACGCGCTCTACATCGTGCGCAAATACCGGGAACAGTACGAATGACCGACATCGCTTCCCCGACCGTCCGGATCTCCGCCCGTCCTGAATCCGCAAAGCGCGATATCGGCATCAAGCGTCGCTATGCCGCCGAGCGCCGGTTCCGCGCCTACGGCATTGCGGCAATCAGCACCGGTCTCTTCTTCCTGGCGCTGCTGCTGTGGACCGTCATTTCCAACGGCTACACCGCGTTCCAGCAGACGACGATCACGCTGCCGATCGAATTCACCGAAAAGGTCATCGACCCCAACGGCGAACGCACGACCGACAGCAAGGTACTGATGACCGCCAACTATCCGCTGCTGGTGCGTGATGCGCTCGTCAAGCAGCTCGGCATCGATGCGACCAAACGGCCGCTGGTCAAGCAGGCGACCGACATGGTTTCTGCGAGCTCCCGTACGCTCTTGCGCGACATGGTCGTGGCGGATCCGTCCATCGTCGGCAAGACCATTCCGGTCACGCTGTTGGCCGAAGCCAACATCGACTCCGCCAACAAGGGCCAGATCGACCTCAAGGTCGAAGAGAGCAAGCGCAAGGTCAAGGACCAGCAGGTCACCTGGATGAACGAGCTCGCAAGCGCCGGCGTCCTGAAGAAGAGCTTCAACACCGGCATCTTCACCTTCGGCGCCTCCAGCCGTCCTGAAGCGGCGGGCGTCGGCGTTGCCGCCCTTGGCTCGTTCTACATGATGCTGATCGTGCTCGTGCTGTCGTTGCCGATCGGCGTTGCCGCCTCGATCTATCTCGAAGAGTTCGCTCCGAAGAACCGGCTCACCGACCTGATCGAGGTCAACATCAACAACCTCGCGGCCGTTCCGTCGATCGTCTACGGTTTGTTGGGTCTCGCCGTCTTCATCAACTTTGCCGGCATGCCGCGTTCGGCAGCGGTCGTCGGCGGTTTCGTGCTGACGCTGATGACCCTGCCGACGATCATCATCGCCACCCGCGCGGCCTTGAAGGCGGTCCCGCCGTCCATCCGCTCGGCGGCGCTCGGTCTCGGTGCCTCGAAGATGCAGACCATCTTCCACCACGTTCTGCCGCTGGCCATGCCGGGCATTCTGACCGGTACGATCATCGGCCTGGCCCACGCGCTTGGCGAAACCGCGCCGTTGCTGTTGATCGGCATGGTCGCCTTCGTCGTCGACTATCCCGGTTCGCCGATGGAGCCGTCGACAGCGCTGCCGGTGCAGATCTACATGTGGGCCAACGAGGCGGAACGCGCCTTCGTCGAGCGCACCTCCGGCGCGATCATCATTCTTCTCATCTTCCTCGTCGTCATGAACCTTGGCGCCATTCTGTTGCGACGTCGCTTTGAGCGCCGTTGGTAGTGAGGTAATTACTATGAACATCATGTCAGAAGCAGCGGTCGAGAAAGCCTTGGATCAGAAAATGAACACGGTTCCCTTCAAGATGATCGGCAAGGATGTGTCGGTCTACTACGGCGAGAAGCGGGCGCTTTTCGACGTCAACCTCAACATCCGCGAGAACACGGTAACGGCGCTGATCGGTCCGTCGGGCTGCGGCAAGTCGACCTTCCTGCGCACGCTGAACCGCATGAACGACACCATCGAGAACTGCCGCGTCACCGGCAAGATCACGCTCGATGAGGACGACATCTACGACCCGACCATTGACGTGGTCGAGCTGCGCGCCCGCGTCGGCATGGTGTTCCAGAAGCCGAACCCGTTCCCGAAGTCGATCTACGACAACGTCGCCTACGGTCCGCGCATCCACGGGCTTGCCCGCACCAAGGCGGATTTTGACGAGGTCGTCGAAACCAGCCTGCAGAAGGCAGGTTTGTGGAACGAGGTGAAGGACCGCCTGCAGGAGCCGGGCACCGGCCTCTCCGGTGGTCAGCAGCAGCGCCTTTGCATCGCACGCGCTGTTGCCGTCAGCCCGGAAGTCATCCTCATGGACGAGCCCTGCTCGGCACTCGACCCGATCGCGACCGCCAAGGTCGAGGAACTCATCCATGAACTGCGCACGAACTTCACGATCGTCATCGTGACCCACTCGATGCAGCAGGCCGCCCGCGTGTCGCAGCGCACCGCCATGTTCCACCTCGGCAATCTCGTCGAGGAGAACGACACCGACAAGATGTTCACCAATCCGGATGACCAGCGCACCCAGGATTACATCATGGGCCGCTTCGGCTGAGGCCAATCACGGCTGCAACAGTCACTCCCGTAAGGATCGACGATCATGTCCATGCATATCATGTCCGCCTATGACGAAGAACTGAAGTACCTGACGCGCCGCATCTCGGAAATGGGCGGTCTCGCCGAGCAGATGGTCGCCGAATCCGTCCGCGCTCTGGTCAATTCCGACCTGGCGCTGGCGCAAAAGGTAATCTCGGACGACACTGTTCTCGATGATGCCGAGCGTCAGATCGGCGAGAAGGCGATCGTCACGATCGCCAAGCGCCAGCCGGTCGCCGCCGACCTTCGCGAGATCATGGGGTCGATCCGCATCGCCTCCGACCTGGAGCGTGTCGGCGACCTCGGCAAGAACACTGCCAAACGCGTGATCGCGGTTGCCGGTTCGGGCATCCCGCGCAAGCTCGCCCGCGGTCTCGAGCACCTCGCCGAGCTCGCTCTGGTGCAGCTCAAGGAAGTGCTCGACGTCTATGCGTCGCGTTCGCCGGAAAAGGCCAACAGCATTCGTGAGCGCGACGAGGAGATCGACGCGATCTACACCTCGCTGTTCCGCGAGTTGCTCACCTACATGATGGAAGATCCGCGCAACATCACGCCCTGCACGCATCTTCTGTTCTGTGCCAAGAACATCGAGCGTATCGGCGACCACGCGACCAACATCGCCGAGACGATCTATTACATGGCGACGGGTGCCCAGCCGGAGGGCGAGCGCCCGAAGGATGACAACACGTCGACGTTGGGCTCGGTCAACGACTAGAAGGTTGGAGCGGGATGCGGGGGACAACCGCATACACTTTTCCTCATCCCGCTCTGGCGTTAAACGCGCCGTTCGCAATGCATGCCCCATGAATATCATCCGGTCGCGGCTTCGGTCGCGGCCCCGAATTCCTGTATCTGAAGCATGCGGTTTTCGCCCCGCCTTTGAAAACGGCGGATGTGCTCCAGATTTAGAGTGTCTGAGTGCCGGCCGGTCCGCTGGACCCGCGCGGCGCTCGCGGTAAGGAGACGTTACCTGATGTTGCCAAAAATCGCCGTGGTCGAAGACGAAGAGGCGCTGAGCGTCCTGCTGCGTTACAATCTGGAAGCTGAAGGCTTCGACGTCGATACGATCCTCAGGGGTGACGAGGCGGAGATCCGGCTACAGGAACGCCTGCCCGACCTTCTGATCCTCGACTGGATGTTGCCTGGCGTCTCCGGCATCGAGCTTTGCCGTAGGTTGCGCCAGCGCCCGGAGACGGAGCGGCTGCCGATTATCATGCTGACGGCGCGCGGCGAGGAAAGCGAGCGCGTTCGCGGTCTGGCGACCGGTGCCGACGACTATGTGGTCAAGCCCTTCTCCACGCCGGAGCTGATGGCCCGCGTCAAGGCGATGCTCCGCCGGGCGAAGCCCGAAGTTCTCTCGACGCTGCTGCGCTGCGGCGACATCGAGCTCGACCGGGAAACCCATCGCGTCCATCGCCGCAGCCGCGAAGTTCGCCTGGGGCCGACAGAGTTCCGCCTGCTGGAGTTCCTGATGTCCTCTCCGGGCCGTGTCTTCTCGCGCTCGCAGTTGCTGGACGGCGTCTGGGGCCACGACATCTATGTCGACGAGCGGACCGTCGACGTGCATGTCGGCCGCCTGCGCAAGGCGCTGAACTTCTCGACCATGCCTGATGTCATCCGCACCGTGCGCGGCGCCGGCTACTCGCTCGAAAGCTGAGAAGGGCAAACAGAAGTCAATAAAAAAGGGGCCGATCGGCCCCTTTCGTTTTGGTCCTGTGCGGATCCTTAGCGCATCCGACGGCGCTCGGCGGACGGCTGGTAGGCAAGCCGCGCATGAAAGCTGCAATAGGGCGAAGCTTCCGGGGAATCGTTGCCGCAGAAGTGGAACTCTTCCTTCAGCGGGTCGCCGATCGGCCACTTGCAGGTGCGTTCCGTGAGCTGGGTTAGCTCGAGGCGGCGCGACATCGGCACGACCACGTCGGTCTGGATGCTGAAATCCTGCTCGGCAACGAGATCGACTTCGATCTCTTCCTTGAGAACGGTGGCGCCGGACGGACGGGCAACGGTGCGGGTCGAAACGCGCGAGGCGTAGTTCGGAGCGCGCGGCGCCGAGGTCGGCCGCTTCGGGCGGGCCGCCGCAGTGGTGCTGCCGCCGGCTTTGGCACGGCCTGGAAGGCTCAGGCGATGAACCTTGCCGATGACAGCGTTACGGCTGACGCCGCCGAGCTGTGCCGCGATCTGGCTTGCGCTCAGGCCCTCGGACCAAAGCTTCTTCAGTTTCTCCACCCGCTCGTCAGTCCAGTTCATTTCTGCACTCTCCGTTCTCAGCGTTGGGGATGGCAGAATCCCTCACCGCACCCCGGTTGAATCCCGAGGTTGCAAACGCGATAACTCTTTTGGTGACTAGGTCCGCCGCATGCGTCTAGTAATTGAATGTTAACGTACTGACCGTCGGACTCCGTGGCAAGAGTCCCGGGATTCACGCCGAATCGATTTCGTAGTTTTCCCCAACTTGCTCGGCTGGCGTTGCATTTTTGCAAGCCCTTCCGGGCGATTTTTTCGCCGCCGGGAAACGGGCTTCTCTGTTGCACTGCAAGGCTTGGTTTTATTGACATTGCGGCGCGAAATAGGAATAGTGCCTGCGCCGCCGAAAGGCGGCATTTTTGATTTTTATCGGGCCGCATGAAGCAGCGGGACCGATGCCGACTGGAGTAAGGAGAGCCTCGCATGACTGCAACCACGCCGCTTTACGATACCTACATGCGCGCGCCGTTGCGTTTCGAGCGAGGAGAGGGCGTCTGGCTGATCGCCGAAGACGGCTCGCGCTATCTCGACTTCGCCGCCGGCGTTGCCGTGAACTCGCTCGGCCACGCGCATCCGCATCTCGTCGAGGCGCTGAAGGCGCAGGCCGAGAAGGTCTGGCACCTTTCCAACCTTTACGAAGTTCCCGGTCAGGAAAGTCTTGGACGCCGCTTGGCGGCCGTCACCTTTGCCGATCGGGTCTTCTTCACCAATTCCGGTGCGGAAGCGCTGGAATGCGCGATCAAGACGGCGCGGCGGTACCACTTCGCCAAAGGCCAGCCGGAGAAGTTTCACATCATCACCTTCGAGGGCGCGTTCCACGGTCGCACGATCGCGACGATCGCCGCCGGTGGTCAGCAAAAGTACATTGAAGGTTTCGGGCCAAAGGCCCCAGGGTTCTACCAGGTTCCGTTCGGCGACATCGCGGCCGTCAAGAATGCGATCACCGAGGAGACCGCCGCGATCCTGATCGAGCCGATCCAGGGCGAGGGCGGCATCCGTCCCGCGACCAAGGAATTCATGCAGGAACTGCGCGCCCTCTGCGACGAATTCGGCCTGCTCCTGATCCTCGACGAGGTTCAGACCGGCGTCGGCCGCACCGGCAAGCTTTTTGCCCATGAGTGGACGGGCATCCGCCCGGATATCATGGCCGTTGCCAAGGGTATCGGTGGCGGCTTCCCGCTCGGCGCTTGCCTGGCGACGGAAGAGGCGGCCGCCGGCATGGTGGCGGGCACGCATGGCTCGACCTATGGCGGCAATCCGCTGGCGATGGCCGTCGGCAACGCCGTGCTCGACGTCATCCTCGCTGATGGCTTCCTCGCCCATGTGCGCGACGTCGCGCTCGTCTTCCGCCAGGGCCTTGCTTCGCTGAAGGATCGCTATCCCGATGTCATCGAGGATATCCGCGGCGATGGCCTGATGCTGGGCATCAAGGTGAAGGGCCCCTCGGCCGATCTCCTGAAGGAGATCCGCGCCGAGAAGCTCCTGGCCGTGCCGGCCGGCGACAACGTGTTGCGCCTGCTGCCGCCGTTGACTGTGACGGCGGAGGAAGCACGCGAGGGCCTCGTACGCATCGAGCGCGCCGCCGAAGCAGTGACGAAGGCAAGTGGTAACGCTGCGGCCTGACCGATAGGGCCAAGACTGACCCAGGATGGTAGAATGACCTTCGTGCGTTCACGCCGCTGCGTGGCGCACATAGGTTCGATTTTTTGAGGAACCGAGTACGATGGCAGGCACCAGACACTTTCTCGATCTTTCGGCCATGACGGCCGCCGATCTTCGGACGATCATCGATGATGCCCGCGTCCGAAAGGCGACGACCAAGGCCGGAACCGCCGAGAAGCCGCTCGCCGGCAAGATGCTGGCGATGATCTTCGAAAAGCCGTCCACCCGCACCCGTGTGTCCTTCGATGTCGGCATGCGCCAGCTCGGCGGCGAAACCCTGTTCCTTTCGGGCACGGAGATGCAGCTCGGTCGCGCCGAGACGATCGGCGATACGGCGAAGGTCCTGTCGCGCTATGTCGACGCGATCATGATCCGCACCACCGACCATCGCCGCCTGCTGGAATTGGCAGAACACGCGACGGTACCCGTCATCAACGGCCTGACCGATGACACCCATCCGTGCCAGATCATGGCCGACATCATGACCTTCGAGGAGCATCGCGGACCGGTGAAGGGCAAGACGATCGCCTGGACCGGCGACGGCAACAACGTGCTGCACTCGCTGATCGAAGGCTCCGCCCGCTTCGGCTATCGCATGAACATGGCCGTGCCGCTCGGCTCCGAGCCGCAGGACAAGATCCTGAACTGGGCCCGCAACAACGGCGGCGAGATCCTGCTGTGTCACGATGCCGAGCAGGCGGTCGCCAACGCCAATTGCGTTGTCACCGACACCTGGGTGTCGATGAACCAGGAGCATCGTGCCCGCGGCCACAACGTCTTCCAGCCCTATCAGGTCAACGAGGCGCTGATGAAGCAAGCGGCATCCGATGCGCTGTTCATGCATTGCCTGCCGGCGCACCGTGGAGAGGAGGTGACCGACGAGGTGATCGACGGTCCGCAGTCGGTGGTCTTCGACGAGGCCGAAAACCGCCTGCATGCGCAGAAGTCGATCATCGCCTGGTGCATGGGGCTCGTCTAGGCCCTTGCGAGCGCCGCGGTGAGCGCGATGGCGCAGCGCTTCGGCGGCTGTGAGGCTGGCTATTGACATTGCCGCCGTGCGACACGATCTAGGCGGCTGCAGGGCGCTCCTGGCAACAGTGAAGCGCCGACTGCCACGGGTGGTGCGCGGCGCAATGGCTGATGGCGCATATCCGGTGGACAATCCGTTTATCGCGGGATCGATTGAGACAGCGGGCACGTTGCGCCGGGGGACAGGAATGTCCCCGGCGCAACGCAGTTGCTGAGGCAAGGAGCAAGACATGACTGACATGACGCCAGGGCTTGGTGAATTCGACTTCGCCGGTGACGATCACGTCGTGCCTTTCCAGGTGGAAGGCCTCGACGTGCGCGGCCGCGCCGTGCAGCTCGGCCCGATGCTCGACGCAATTCTGGAGCGCCACAACTATCCGCTTCCGGTCGCGCGGCTCGTTGCCGAAACCGTCGTGCTGACGGTTCTGCTCGGCACTTCGCTGAAGTTCGAAGGCAAGCTGATCGTCCAGACGAAAGGCGATGGTCCGGTCGATCTCGTCGTCGCAGACTTCTCGACGCCGGATCGCGTGCGCGCCTATGCCCGCTACGATGCAGATGCGCTTGCCGACGCCGAGAAGGATGGCCGCACCCTTTCGCATGAACTGCTTGGCAAGGGCGTACTCGCCTTCACCATCGACCAGGGCGCTCATACTCAGCGCTATCAGGGCATCGTTGCGCTGGACGGCGCCACGCTGGAAGAAATCGCTGGCGTCTATTTCCGCCAGTCAGAGCAGATCCCGACCAAGGTCAGGCTCGGCGTTGCCGAGCTGCTCGACCGCGATGAAAGCGGCAAGCCGCGCCATCGCTGGCGTGCCGGCGGCATGGTCGCGCAGTTCCTGCCGGAAGCGCCGGAGCGCATGCGCCAGCCTGATCTTTCCGGCGGCGATGGCGATGACGGGGAAGGCGTCTTCGAGGATGACGATCTCTGGGCGGAAGCCAAGGTGATGGTCGAGACGATCGACACCGACGAGCTGACCGACCCGATGGTCGGAACCGAACGCTTGCTCTACCGGCTGTTTCACGAGCGCGGCGTTCGCGTCTATGAGCCGCAGGCGGTTTATGACCGTTGCAGCTGCTCGCGCGAGAAGCTGCACTCGGTGCTCGCCAATCTGGACGCTGATGATATCGAAAGCACCATCGAGGATGGGGCCGTGAAGGTCACCTGCGAATTCTGCTCGACGACCTATCGTTTCGAGGCAAGCGAAGTGCGTCCACAGTAGCCGGCGCCACTCCGGATCAAGCTAGTTCAGGGTACGCACGAGCCCGGGTGAATCGAGCGAGAAGGCGGGGATGGCCACGTTGAAGGTCTCTCCGCCTTCCGCTTCCATACTGTAATGGCCGAACATCACGCCCGACGGCGTATCCAGCGGGCAGCCGGACGAATACTCATAGGTGTCGCCGGGATTGAGCAGCGGCTGTTCGCCGATCACGCCGGGACCGCTGACCTCATCGACCTGCCCATTCTCATCAGTGATATGCCAGTAGCGGGTCATCAACCGCACGGCTGCGTCCGAATGGTTTGAGATGACAATGCGATAGCCCCAGACATAGCGGCCGTCATCGGGGTCCGACTGCTCTTCGAGATAGTACGGCTCCACCGTAACTTCTATGTCGCGGGTCAAAGCGCGATACATGGGCAACACCTTGCTTCGGTCTTTCAGGGTATTCTACAGCAAGATGGTTTCGTCAAGAATAACGGCAAGATTGTGCATACCCATTCTGGGGCAAGGGCTTGCGGGTATCCGGATCGGCTGTTCGAACCCGCTCGATCCCGCTGGTGAGGCCATATTGGATGGCGGGGCGCCCGCTGCATGAGCGCCACGAGGGATCGACGGCCGCCGTCTGTTGTGGCGGCCGTATCTTTTCGTTGCCTCAGGCTTTGACGGCCTCAAGCGCGCGGGCGAAATCCTCGACGACATCCTCGCTGTCTTCGATGCCGGCCGAGAAACGCACCGTGCCGGCGGAAATGCCCAGCTCTTCGCGGGCCTCGTCGGTCAGGTTCTTGTGCGTCGTCGTTGCCGGATGGGTGATCAGGCTCTTGCTGTCGCCGAGATTGTTGGAGATGCGCACGATCTCGAGCGCATTCTGCAGCGCGAATGCCGCATCCTTGCCGCCCTTCAGTTCAAAGGCGACGAGGGTGGAGCCGCCGGTCATCTGCTTGGCGATGATGTCGGCCTGCGGGTGATCCTTGCGGCCGGGATAGATGACCTTCGCCACCTGCGGCTGCTCAGCCAGGAAGTCGGCGACGCGGCGTGCGGTTTCCGTCTGCTGGCGCACGCGCAACGGCAAGGTTTCGATGCCCTTCAGCAGCGTCCAGGCATTGAACGGCGACATGGCCGGGCCGGTATGACGGAAGTAGTCGTGCAGGTTCTCGTTGATCCATTCCTTGTCAGCAAGCACGACGCCGCCGAGGCAGCGGCCCTGGCCATCGATATGCTTGGTGGCGGAATAGACGACGATATGGGCGCCGAGTTCCAGCGGCTTCTGGAAGAGTGGCGTCGCAAAAACGTTGTCGACGACGACCTTGGCGCCGATCTGGTTGGCGAGCTTGGCCACACCGGCAATGTCGATGACTTCGAGCGTCGGGTTGGTCGGGCTTTCCAGGAAGAAGACCTTGGTGTTCTTCTGGATCGCCTTTTCCCAGTTGGCGAGATCGCGTCCATCGACCAGCGTGCATTCGATGCCGTATTTCGGCGCCAGCGTCTCGACCACCCAGCGGCAGGAACCGAACAGCGCACGGGCGGCAACGATATGATCGCCGGCCTTCAGCTGGCAGAGGATTGCCGCGGAAACGGCAGCCATGCCCGAAGCCGTGGCGCGCGCGTCTTCGGCGCCTTCCAGCATGCACATGCGCTTTTCGAACATGTCGTTGGTCGGGCTGCCGTAGCGGGCATAGATGAAGCCTTCGGTCTCGCCCTTGAAACGCGCTTCTGCCGCCTCGGATGTCTCGTAGACGAAGCCCTGGGTGAGGAAGATCGCCTCGGACGTCTCGCCGTGCTGGGAGCGGGTGGTTCCGCCGTGGACGAGTTGTGTTGCCGGGCGCCAGTTTTTGCTCATGTGACGATCACCTTCAAAAACAAAAAAAACCGGCCGCAAAAATGGGCCGGTTTGACACCCGGCCTTTTTAGCTACTTGTTTAACGTGGCTGCAAGCCGACCGGCCAAATCACCACGGGATAAAGCTTCAATACTGCTAGGGTGCGCTTGCGTCAATTCCCGGAGTTTGGTTTTGTCTCGCAACTGGAAAGAGGACTGCAATGGCCCGCGATACTGGGATTTTGGCCGACCGCGCGATCGCCGCGCTGCTCGAAACGGGGCGCCTGAAGAGCGAGAGGCCGCTGGATGACGATCAGATCCAGCCGGCAAGCCTCGACCTGCGCCTTGGCGCCAAGGCTTTCCGCGTCCGCGCGAGCTTCATGCCCGGCCCGTCCCACCTCGTCGCCGACAAGCTCGACCGGCTGAAGCTGCATGTCGTCGATCTCACCGACGGTGCCGTGCTTGAAACCGGCTGCGTGTACATCGTGCCGTTGATGGAGAGCCTGGCGCTGCCTGCGGGCATGTCGGCCTCGGCCAATCCGAAAAGCTCGACCGGCCGCCTCGACATCTTCACCCGCGTGATCACCGACCGCGCCCAGGAGTTCGACAAGATTCCTGCCGGCTATAGCGGTCCGCTCTATCTCGAAATCAGTCCGCGCACCTTCCCGATCGTCGTGCGCCGTGGTTCGCGCCTGTCGCAGATCCGCTTCCGCATGGGCCAGTCGCTGCTCTCCGAACAGGAGCTGCTGGCGCTGCATGAAAGCGACGTGCTGGTGGCGAGCGAACGCCCGAATGTCAGCGGCGGCGGCATTGCGCTGTCGATCGACCTCAAGGGCACCGGTCCGGAGGGTCTGATCGGCTACCGTGGCAAACACCACACCGCGGTCATCGACGTCGACAAGAAGGCGCAGCACAAGATCTTCGATTTCTGGGAGCCGCTCTACAGCCGCGGACGCGACGAGCTGATCCTCGATCCGGACGAGTTCTACATCCTCGTCTCGCGCGAAGCGGTGCATGTGCCGCCGCTTTACGCGGCCGAGATGACGCCGTTCGATCCGCTGGTGGGCGAGTTTCGCGTGCACTATGCCGGCTTCTTCGATCCCGGCTTCGGCCATGCCTCTGCCGGTGGCAGCGGTAGCCGCGCCGTTCTGGAAGTGCGCAGCCACGAGGTGCCGTTCATCCTCGAACATGGCCAGATCGTCGGCCGCCTGATCTATGAACACATGTTGGAGCGTCCTGACGGTCTCTACGGCCTCGGCGTCGGCTCCAACTACCAGGCCCAGGGCCTGAAGCTTTCGAAACATTTCCGCGCCGAGTAGGGATTTTGCACGGGACCCTCGTGCGATACCGCGCAAGGGTCCTTGACAGATCGTCCCGGTTCGGGAAATTTCGCAGGCATCGCGGGTGTAGTTCAGTGGTAGAACGCCAGCTTCCCAAGCTTGATGTCGTCGGTTCGATCCCGATCACCCGCTCCAATCCTTCCTGAAGCCTCTTTTGCCTCGTTCGAGCGAGACCTATGGCCAGTTGCCTTGCGGACGGTTACTTTACCGCTCGATGAATCATCCCGCGGTTCCAAGCGCCGCCCCTGAGACAAGAACCGTGCCGGCCCGCTGCCCATGAGATTTCTTTCCCTGTTCGCTCTCTGCGCGTCCCTGATCGCAACGCCGCTTGCGGCCCAGCCCAGGGACCTGCCCATTCTGTTCGATGCGCGCGAACGCATCGCCAAGCCCGATCTCACGGGCCTTGCGCGCTTGCGCTTCCTGACGACGGTCGACTTTCCGCCGTTCAACTTCATCGATCAGTCCGGCAAGCTCTCCGGTTTTCACGTCGATCTCGTGCGCGAGATCTGCCGCGAGCTCGACATCGAAGCCAAATGCCAGATCCAGGCAGTGACCTATGCGGAACTGCTGCCGGCGCTGGAGCAGGGGCAGGGCGAAGCGGTTGCCGCCGGTATCGCCGTCGGCCCGGAACTGCGCCAGCGCTTCGGCTTCTCGCGCGCCTTCATGCGGCTTCCGGCCCGCTTGGCCATCAACACCAAGGCGGCCGGCGCCGTGACGGGTCCGAAGGACCTCAGGAAAAAAACGGTCGGTGTCGTGGCGGGCACCACCCATGAGGCCATGTTCAAGGCGTTCTTCCCGAGTATCGGGGCCAAGGTCTTCCCAGATCGCGATGCCATGCTCACGGCACTGCAGAAGGGTGAGGTGCCGGCGGTCTTTTCCGACGGTTTGCAGCTTTCCTTCTGGATCTCAGGCACGACTGCCGGGGGCTGCTGCGCACTCGTCGATGGTGCCTATTTCTCGCAACGCTTTCTCGGTGAAGGCCTGACGATCATGAACCGCAAATCCGAACCGGCGCTGACCCAGGCGATCGACCACGCGCTGCTGGCGCTTTCGCGCAGCGGCCGGCTCGAGGAAATCTACCTGCGCTACTTCCCCAACGGCATCTATTGAGCGCCCACTGCATGTTTCCTTTAATCGTACCCGGTCAAAGGTCAAAAACATGCAGCAATTCAAAGTGCTACAGCGACCTTTGCGCGTCTGATAAGACGCGCAGCGCTGTAGACAGCTTGGCGTGAACGCCAGGAAATGATGAGCTACCGGCGGAAGCGGGCAAGCGCCCCTCGTTCGATGGCGGCGCAGGTGAGCTTGTCGAGACCGAGGCGGTCGCGCAGCAACTGCAACAGCCGGATCTCTTCGTTGCGAATGCGCTGGTCCGCGGCGGCGATCTCGACGGCAAGTGCGTAGGCCGTCTCATGGAACTTTTCCGGAAGCGCCTCGCGCACGATTTCCAGAGCGATGTCCAACCCCTCGGGGGCCGCGAGCTGGGCGGAGCATTCGTGGCCGATATGGACGAGCTGATCCTCGTTGAACCCCTCGAAGACCGGCAGGAACTGCACCAGCCGGCCGATGCGGGTGAATTCGTCGTCGCTCATCTCGCGGTCGACCGCCGACATCATCACCATGACATAGATGAGCGCTTCGTGGTGGCTGAGGCTTGGCAGCATGGGTCTTTCCAGCGGTAGCGCAATTCCGGGAACGGCGTGAAGCGGTTTTTCATCCGGAATTGCATAGTTTCAAAGAGTTGGATCATCTCACTGTCTCAACGATCAGATGATCTGGACGGTTGAGAGCTGGGAATTGCCGCGGCTGTTTACAAGTCCGGCTGCGGCTCGTCCATCCCGGTGCCGAGCGTTGGGTCGTCAAACGTCATCGGCGTGTGACTGAGGTCGCGCGGATCTTCGCCATAGAAGCCGAGCTTCGCCTGGTGCGCGGCGTCGGCCCGCTTCTTCAGCGGCGAGCCGGGTACCGGCGTCGCCCAGCCGTTGTCGACGAGCCAGGTTGCGAGATCCTGTCCACCGAGAGAGCAGGAAGCAGTGGCCGATGTGCCGGCGCTTCCCTCGGGCATGTCGCAGCTGACCGCACGTGCGCGCAGGAAGTTTCTGAAGGCCGTCCGTGCGACGATGCCGCAGGGCCAACTCTTCCCCCCGGTTTCGCAGGTTCTCTCTGCCTGCTCGGGCTCGATGCCATCGATCTGCAGCGTGAGCTTGTCGAACTGGATCACACCGGCGGCGATCGCCACGGGGCGATAGAGGATGGTCGGCCCGGCGGTCGCCTTCGCTTGCTTCTCCGGCTCTGACAGCGGGGCACGCGGCTCCGCGCGTTCGAGCGGCGCGCCGGTGACGGTGTCGGGCAGACCGAATTGTTGCGGCTCGATGGCGCGTGCGGCGTTTTCCGTCGTCGACGTCTGCGGTTGATCGCCGGTCGTAACCGCACCGGGCTGCGCGGTGCCGTCGGTCGGTGTTCCCAAGTCGAGCGGTACGTTATCATCCGTTTCGGCGTCATCCGGCGCCGGCTCGATTTCCGTCATGTCGGGCGTTTCGAGGACGAAGTCCGGCGTGGCGGCACTCTCGCGGTCGCGAATGGCGGCTGCACCCGCGTAGAGGATGCCGGTGAAAAGCGCGATCGCGGCGATGCCGCCGGCAAGGGAGTATAAATGCTGCCGCATCAGGAAGAACGTCCTATTGGCTGGCCCAGATGATCCGGGCGATCCATTCGATCTGGCTGATCTCGAAGCCCCGGTTCGGGTGCTCCGGGTTGAGGGAAAGGAGTTCGATCGTGCGCGGCGTCTGGCGTGTCAGGACCTTCGCCATGACCTCGCCTTCGCGTGTCTTGACCACGACGCGGTCGCCGCGCCGAACCTGCGCCCCCGGATCGACGATCAGGGTGTCGCCGTCGCGGTACAGTGGCAGCATGCTATCGCCCTGCACCTCAAGCGCGTAGATGCCCGTCCGGCGTTCCGCCACTGTTGGAAAGTCGATCACGTCCCAGCCCTGGCCGGCCGGAAAACCGCCGTCGTCGAAGAAGCCGCCGGCACCCGCCTGGGCGAAGCCGATCAGCGGGATCGCGGCACTTGCAGTCGCCGGGGTGGCCTGAGTGTCATTCGGGCTCAACAGGCTGGTGAACTGGTCCATCGTGGCGCCGGTCGCCTCGAGCACCTTGGCGATCGATTCCGTCGAAGGCCAGCGTTCCCGCCCGTCGGCAGAGTGGCGCTTGGACTTGTTGAAGGAGGTGGGGTCGAGCCCGGCGCGGCGGGCGAGACCGGAAGGCGAGAGCTGATTGCGCTCGGCCAATGCATCGATGGCGTGCCAGATCGTGCCGTGAGACAACATGCGAAAGGTCCGGGCCGAACAGGCGGCCACTTGCTGGGTTTGTTCGACACCACACTATCGAAACGCGAAGTACCGGTAAAGAATCCGAAGGAAAATAGTCCTTTCTCCGTCATTTGCTTTGGGGGCGGCGGCCCCTATAGTTCGCGTGACGGGCAGGACAGGCTTTCATCGGAGGGAACGTTTGTTGGCGCGCATGAGATCGGAGCGTCTGCTGTTCGTGGCCCTCGCTGCGGCGATTGCCGGGATCGCGCTGGAGCATGAGCTTCTCGAAATGGGGCGCCTGGCAACGCTTCTCGGTGCCGCCGGTCTCGTGGTGGCGATCGTGCTCGCCTCGCTGCGCGTGTCGCACCATGCCGAGGTGCTGGCGTCCAAGGTCGGCGATCCCTATGGCACGATGATCCTGACGCTCTCGGCGGTCTTGGTCGAGGTCGTCGTGCTGGCGATCATGATGACCAGCGAGACCTCGCCGACGCTCGTGCGCGACACGATCTATGCGGCCGTCATGCTCGATATCAACGGCATCCTGGGCCTCGCCGCCCTGCTTGGTGGCCTGAAACATGGAGAGCAGCCCTATAACGACGATTCCGCCCGCACCTACAGCGTCATGATTCTGACGGCGATGGGCATCTCGATGGTCGTTCCGGAGTTCGTGCCGGCGGCGAGATGGCATCTCTATTCGGCCTTCACCATCGGCGCGATGATCACCCTCTATGCCCTGTTCCTGCGCATGCAGGTGGGGGTGCACAGCTACTTCTTCAGCTACAGCTATCCGAAGGCGAAGGGCGAGGGGAGCGCGATACAGGGTGGGCCGGATCAGCCGGTGCTGCCGTCGATCGTGATACTGATCCTTGGCATCGTGTTGATCGGCGTGCTGGCGGAAGTGATGTCGTCGCTGCTGACCTCGGGCCTGAAGGGGAGCGGCGCCCCGCCGGCGGTGACCGCCATCGTCGTTGCCGTGATCTCTGCCTCGCCGGAAGTCATGACCGCGATGCGGGCGGCACTCGCCAACCGCATGCAGGCGGTCGTCAACATCGCGCTCGGGGCATCGCTTTCGACGGTCATCCTGACGGTGCCGGTCATGGAGGCGATCGCGCTCTATACCGGCCAGCCCTTCCTGATGGCCATGTCGCCGGTGCAGACGGTGATGGTGGCGGTCACTTTGATCGTGGCCGCGATCAACCTCAACGACGGCCAGACCAACGCCATTGAGGGCATGACTCATTTCGTGCTGTTCGCGACCTTCGTCATGCTGTCTGTGATCGGGCTCTGAGCGGATGAAGTGCCTGTTCGTATAGCCTCAGGCCGTCGCCTTTTCGCGTGCCTTTCTTGCCACCACCTCTTCATAGGCTGCCTGCAGTGTAGCGCGCACCCGCGGCGGACCATCGAGCAGCGCGCCGAGATGATCGTGTCGCAACTCGTCCATGAAGCGGTCCCAGAGTTCCGGACCGCCGTTTTCCATCTGCTCGGCGCGAATACTGAGCTCTTCGCTGACCGGCAGATAGCGCCGCCCCCAGGCGCCGAGCTGGGCCATGATCGGCACCAGCGCGATCGTCATCTCCGTGAGACTGTAGATCGCCTTCTGCTTGTGCGTGGGGTCGTCCGCCTTGGTCAGCATGCCCTGCTCGACCAGCATCTTCAGCCGATCCGCCAGGATGTTGGACGAGATGCCCTCCTGGGAACGCAGCAATTCCCGGAAGTGCCGTTTACCGCCGAAGATCATGTCGCGAATGATCAGCAGGCTCCATTTGTCGCCGAACACTTCGAGCGAAAGATTGATCGGGCAACCCGAGCGAATGTCGTCCTTCATTGGCACCTCTTCAAAACCGCTTGCATTATCGCATCAGTGAGGCTATCGTGCAACTGCTTTCAAAATTAGAGCAGTTTTTAAATGAAACCAGTTAGGCAAAGGCCAGCGGTATTCGAACATCAGAGGAGAGAGAACATGACCGACAGATCCGTGGAACATGCGAGCTTCACCATCGAGCGCAGCTTCAAGGCGACGCCGGGACAGGTGTTCAGGGCTTTCTCCGAGCCGGCTGCGAAGGAACGCTGGTTCGTCAGTGCTGACGGGCCGGTGGCCGAATTCAGCCATGACTTCCGCGTCGGCGGTCGCGAGAGCGGTCGCTTCAGCCAGGACGGCGAAACGATCTATCATGACGACACCATCTATCTCGACATCGTCGAGAACCGCCGGATCATCTTTGCTTACACGATGGCTGAGAACGACAAGAGGATCTCGGCGTCCGTCGCGACCGTCGACATTCAGCCGGAAGGCAACGGTACGCGCCTCGTCTTCACCGAACAGGTTGCCTTCCTCGACGGGCTCGACAAGCTCGAATACCGGCGCGACGGTTGGCAACAATTGATCGGTGTGGCACTGGCAGAGGAACTCGGCGAAGCGGCTGTTGCTGCGTGACGCAGCAATCGGTCTCGTGAGCGCATTGAACCCCCGAGACCTTTCTGTCTCCGGAGGGTCTCAGTGCATGGCCGCGATCGCGCTGCCGGCGATGCCCACCGAAAAAAGGGTGAGACAAACGGCAGCAATCCGTCGCGGCAGATGCGAGGCCGACAAGCCCTTCGACATCTGCACCAGCATGGCGCCGGCGCCGATCCAGGTCGATCCGGCGGCGACGACCAGCAGCGAGAAGCCGGCGATCCAGGGCCAGACGGCGGCCAGTCCAGTCTGTGGCAAGAGCACCAGGGCGACGATCAGCGCCTTCGGATTGAGCAGCGTCGTAACGAAGACCTGGCGGATGGAGATGACGACACCTTCGCTGCGCTCGGCATCGGTGGTCCAGAGCGCATAGGCGAGGTAGAGAACCCAGCAGGCGGCGACGAGCCTGAGCGCAAGGCCGAGCTGCGGATGGGCGGCAAGGAATGGCGCCAATAGTGCTACGGCCGGGATGATGACGGCGAGATAACCGCCGAGCTCGCCGGTGAGCAACGGCAGCGAACGGCGGAAACCGGCAGAGGCGCCGGACAGCCAGAGCAGCGTGTTTGTCGGCCCCGGCGTTGCGAGCAGGATCAGGGCGGCGAGGGCGAAGGTGAGCGGCTGCATGTCGTTGAACCTGGTTTTGTGGCCGTTATCGCCGTCTTCTACCAGCCGCGCAAGCGTCCGCTCTTGATCTCCATCAAGCGTGGCGCCCGATAGTACCGGAATCTACCCGCAAGAAATCGCCACACGTGTCCGTGGGAATGCCTCTTCCGCGTGTGTCGCGGCCGCGCTATCAGACGGGACGCTGCCGCTTCTCTCCCGCCGGCGCGATCGAGGCCTCCCATGAACAAGACCGTACTGTCAGGCATCGTCATGACGACGTTTTCCTATTTCCTGTTCTCGTTGCAGGATGCGTCGGTCAAATGGCTCGTCGTCGGCTATTCGGTCTGGCAGATCCTGTTTACCCGCAGCATCACCATTCTCGTGCTTTGCCTCGTCATCGGCCGCGGCAAGCTGGTGCGCAGCGCCATCTCATCTCCGGTGATCAAGCCGCTCTTCGTGCGCAACCTGCTGCTGCTCGCGGCCTGGCTTTCCTATTTCAACGCGGCGCGCGATCTTGGCCTCGCGGAGATGACGACGCTCTACTATGCAGCGCCGATCATCGTGACGCTGCTTGCCGTGCCGATCCTGAAGGAAGATGTGCCGCCGATCCGCTGGTTCGCCGTTTTCATCGGCTTCGTCGGCGTGCTCATCGCCTGTGACCCGCTCGGCACCGGCATGAAGCTGTCGCTGCCGGTGTTCCTGGCGCTCACCGCCGCCGTCTTCTGGGCGATCGGCACCGTCATGCTGCGCAAGACCGCGCTGCAGGAAACGACCCTGGTGCAGATGACCATCTCCAACGTCTTCTTCATCGCCATGACCGGGCTTGCGGTCGGCTTCTTCTGGACGCCGCCGGCGCTCTTCGACGTGGCACTGATGGCCGGCACGGGCGTCATTGCCGGCGCGGGGCAGTATGCGCTGTTCGAGGGCATGCGCCGAGCACCGATCTCCGTCATCGCGCCTTTCGAATACACCTCGCTCGTCTGGGCCTTCGGCCTCGGTTTCCTGATCTGGGGCGACGTGCCGGCCATGAATGTCTTTGCAGGCGCCGGCCTGATCTTCGCGGCCGGTCTGCTGATCATCGTCGGCGAACGCCTGGCGCACCGTCGCGCCGGTGCTGCCGCTTAGAGGATATCGAAGCGGTACGGCCCCGATGGAACGCCGCTTCAGGCCTTGATGACGAGGGCTTCAGGCACGCGGCCGGTCAGCCGGAAGAACAGATGGGACGTGACAAGCACGTTCGGGTCGGCCAGGTGGCGGTCGAGTGCGGCGAGATCGTCGTCCAGTTGGGCCTTGTCGATGAAACCCTCGGCGACAAGACCGTCTCGGACATTGTTGATGAAATCCTTAAAGATCGGCCGGCGGTCGTGGCCAGGCGGGTAGACATGTGCGACGGCGTCGACGGAAATTGCCTCGACACCCGCTTCCCGGAACAGCCGATGCAGGCGGCGGCCGATATGGAGGTCGATGCCTCTGGCCGCCGAATAGGCGATATAGGCGGCAAGCAGCCGGTCCCAGGCGGCAAGCGGCGGGTCGCAGACATGCGCCAGGAAATCGGCCTCGAAGCTCGCGATCCAGCCGCCGGGTTTTACCAGCGACACCATTTCGAGCACGATGAGCTCCGGCCGCGGCACGTTGACGAGCACCAGCCGCATATGGGCACCGTCGAAGGAGCGGCGCGGCAGGCCGGTCGCATAGGCGTCGCCCTCGCGCACCTCCACCTGGGGCAGGGCGTGGCTGGCGACGAAACGGCGCGCAAGTTCGACGAAGTGCGGGTCGCGCTCGATACCGAGCACGGAGCCCGTGGGCCCCACGCGTTTGCCAAGCAGGTGCAGCACACCACCGGGACCGCAACCGAGATCGATGACGTGTTCGCCTGGCTGGATGCCGACCCGTTCGAGCTGCTGGTCGGAATCTGGGGCGAGATTGGCGATCTGTCGCTTCAGGCGTTCTTCCTCGGGCCCGGCGCGCCCAAGCAGATAGAGATCAGGCTCGCTCATGGCGTGTCCCCCTCTGATCCCGGCGAGCATGCGCCCGCGCAGGGAGGCCGTCAATCGGGAGGTGCAAGTAGCCTTAACGCACCTGCGACGACATGAAGCGCCGTTCTGCGGTCTCCTCGTAGATGCTGAGACCTTCGCGTCGGTAGAAGGCGACGGCGGGGTTGGTGGCCAGGACGCTGAGGCGCAAGGGCAGGCCAACCGCCCTTGCTTCGCCGAGCACCTGCCTGAGCGCGATCGCGCCATTGCCGCGTTTCTGATGGCCGGGCGCCACATAGAGCTTGTTGACCCAGACATGGTCGTTGCGCACGGTGACCGAGACGCAGCCGACATCCTCGCCGTTCGCAACGATGATGCGATGTTCGTCAAGGATAAGCGCATCCGCCGGACGCGGCCGCCAGTTGCCCCAGAGCGCCATGGCATAGTCGCGCATGCAGGCCTCTTCCAGCCAGTGCAGATAGGGTTCGTCGCCGGCGATCGCGGGGCGGAGCAGGACTTTGTTCATGGCTTCATCACTTGCGCGGCTTCAACCCGAATAGGTCTAACATCGCAACCATAACAACTTGATGGTCACGCGAATGCGGGCGCTGCGTTAGGCCATGAGCCTTGGACGAGCCGTCGCCCAAACGAAAACAGGCCCCGAGGGGCCTGCTTCCAATTCGATGCGCGGAACTTACGCCGCCTGCTTCTTCTCGCCGTAGGGGTCGAAGCGACCGTAGAAGGTCTCGCCGCGCTCGGCCATTTCCTGCAAGAGCGCCGTCGGCTTGAAGTGGCTGCCGTAGTCCTTGGCAAGCTTGTCGCACATCTTGACAAAGGCCTTTACGCCCATGCCGTCGATGTAGGAGAGCGTGCCGCCCGTGTAGGGGGCAAAGCCGAAGCCGAGGATCGAGCCGACATCCGCCTCACGCGGATCGGTGACGATGCCCTCTTCCATGGTGCGGGCGGCTTCAAGCGCGATCGTCGCCAGGAACCGCTGCTTCAGCACTTCGATGTCGATTTTGTCGGCGTTCTTTTGCGGGTAGAGCGTCTTCAGCTCCGGCCACAGATACTTCTTGGCGGGCTTCGCCGGATACTCGTAGAAGCCCTTGCCGTTCTTGCGGCCGCGGCGGTCGAGGTCGTCGACCATCTTGTTGATCAGCGCCATGTGCTTGGGATCGACGGCCTTTTCGCCGAGGTCGGCGACGGTGGCCTTGAGGATCTTCTGGCTGAGGTCGATCGCCACTTCGTCGTTGAGCGACAGCGGTCCAACAGGCATGCCGGCCATCTTGGCGGCATTCTCGATCATCGCCGGCGGCACGCCTTCGATCAGCATGTCATAGGCTTCGTGGATGTAGCGGAAGACGCAGCGGTTGACATAGAAACCGCGGGTGTCGTTGACGACGATCGGCGTCTTCTTGATCGCGGCGACGTAGTCGAGTGCCGTAGCGAGCGCCTTGTCGCCGCTCTCCTTGCCGAGGATCACTTCGGTCAGCATCATCTTTTCGACCGGCGAGAAGAAGTGGATGCCGATGAACTGGCCGGGGCGTTTCGAGTTCTTGGCAAGGCCGGTGATCGGTAGTGTCGAGGTGTTGGAGGCGAAGATCGTGTCTTCGCCGATCACCGCCTCCACCTTCTCGATGACATCCTTCTTGACCTGGCGGTCTTCAAAGACGGCTTCGACCACGAGGCCGACTTCCTTCAGGTCGTTGTAATCGGCCGAAGGCGTGATGCGGGCGAGCAGCGCTTCGCCTTCTTCCTTGGTCAGGCGACCCTTGCCGACCGAATCCTTGACCAGGCCTTCCGAGTGGGCCTTGCCCTTCTCGGCCGCTTCCATGTCGCGGTCGATCAGCGTGACGGCAATGCCGGCGGCAGCCGTCACATAGGCGATCGAGGCGCCCATGAAGCCGGCGCCGACGACGCCCACATGCTTGAACTCCGACTTCGGCACGCCGGCCGGGCGGCGGGCGCCCTTGCCGAGCTCCTGCATCGAGACGAACAGCGAGCGGATCATCGAGAAGGCTTCGGTCGTCTGAAGGATCTCGGTGAAGTAGCGCTGCTCGATCTTGAGCGCCGTGTCGAACGGCACCTGCAGGCCTTCATAGACGCATTTCAGGATGGCAACGGCGCCCGGATAGTTGCCGTAGGTCTCGCGGCGCAGGATCCCGGAAGCGGCCGGCCAGAGCTGGGCCGAGGCCGGCGTCCAGATGCCGCCGCCCGGTACCTTGTAACCCTTCTCGTCCCAGGGCTGCACCGGCTTCAGGCCGTTCTTGATCATCGCCTTGGCGGCGTCGACCAGCTTGTCCGCATCGACGACTTCGTGCACGAGGCCGAGCGCCTTGGCGCGAGCCGACGTCAGCGACGAGCCCGTCGTCATCATCTGCAGCGCGTCCTGCGCATTGGTGAGCCGCGGCACGCGCTGGGTGCCGCCGGCGCCCGGGAAGATGCCGACCTTGACTTCCGGCAGGGCGATCTTCACCGACTTGGAATTGGACGCGACGCGGCCATGGCAGGCGAGCGACAGCTCGAAAGCGCCGCCCATGCAGGTGCCGTTGATCGCCGAGACCCAGGGCTTGCCCGAGGTTTCGAGCTTGCGGAAGAGCCCGGTCATGCGGCCGACGAGGTCGAAGAGCTTCTGGGCGGCGTTATCCGGATCCTTCTTCTTCTCTTCCTGCTGGAAGGTGAACATCGACTTGATCATCGACAGATCAGCGCCGCCGGAGAAGGTCGACTTGCCGGAGGTGAAGACGACGCCCTTGACCGCTGCGTCGGCAGTCGTTGCGTCGACGATGGCGTTGAGTTCCTCCATCACCTCCTGGGTGAAGACGTTCATCGACTTCTCAGGCATGTCCCAGGTGACGAGTGCGATGCCGTCGGCGTCGGTCTCGATCTTGAAATTGGTGTAATTCGTCATGGTTCTCCCCCTCAGTAGAGAATGGGTTCGATGCGCAGCGAGATATTCGATCCGCCGCTGTAACGTTGTTTGCTGGTATTGGTGGCGATCAGCCGGTCGTCGCGCTCGACGCGGATGGTGAAGCCCGCATCGGTGGCCTTATTGAGTTCAGGCTTCGGCACCTGCAGCACGAAGGGCACGCGGGTGGCCTTGCCATCGCTGACGACGGACGTTTCCGCGATCAGCTTGGCAGCGACGTCCATCACGCCTTGCTCTTCGAGCCTGATGGTGACGGTGCCGGCCGGAACCGGGCCGCTCGCGACATTGGTGATCGCACCGGTGAGCGTGAAGCTGTCGCTGCCTTCCTCGTCGGAGACGCAGCCAGCGGCTGCAAGCAGCCCCAGGCCCATCAGCGCGAGAAGAGAGCGGCGCATCACGTCCATCGTCAGACCCTTTCGATGATCGTGGCCGTGCCCATGCCGGCGCCGATGCAGAGCGTGACGAGCGCGGTGTTGAGATCGCGGCGCTCCAGCTCGTCGAGCACGGTGCCGAGGATCATCGCACCGGTGGCGCCGAGCGGATGGCCCATGGCGATCGCGCCACCGTTGACGTTGATCTTGTCGTGCGGGATGTCGAAGGCCTGCATGTAGCGCAGCACGACGGCGGCGAAGGCTTCGTTGAGTTCGAAGAGATCGATGTCCGACAGCTTCATGTCGGCGCGCTTCAGAAGCTTTTCGGTGACGTCGACCGGGCCGGTCAGCATCAGCGCCGGATCGGAGCCGATATTGGCGAAGGCGCGGATGCGGGCGCGGGGTTTCAGGCCCATGCTCTCGCCGCCGGCCTTGGAGCCGAGCAGCACGGCTGCGGCGCCGTCGACGATGCCCGACGAGTTGCCGGCATGGTGCACGTAGTTGATCTTTTCGATTTCCGGATGCGCCTGGATGCCGACGGCTTCAAAGCCGCCCATTTCGCCTGGCATTTGGAAGGACGGGTTGAGCGAGGCGAGCGCCTGCATGTCGGTGCCGGGACGCATGTGCTCGTCACGGTCGAGGATGGTCAGACCGTTCCCGTCCTTGACCGGCACGACGGACTTCTTGAAGTAACCCTTCTCCCAGGAATGCGCCGCGCGCTTCTGGCTTTCCACCGCATAGGCGTCGACGTCGTCGCGGCTGAAACCGTATTTCGTGGCGATGAGATCGGCCGAAACGCCCTGCGGCATGAAGAAGGCCGGCAGGTTGACCGAGGGGTCCATGAACCAGGAACCGCCGGACATGCCGAGGCCGACGCGCGACATGCTCTCGACGCCGCCGGCAATGACGATGTCGTCTGCACCCTGGGCGATCTTGGCCGCGCCGAAGTTGATGGCGTCGAGACCGGAGGCGCAGAAGCGCGAGATCTGCATGCCCGGCGCGCGGGTGGAATAGCCGGCTTCGAAGGCGGCCGCCTTCGGAATCACCGCACCGGCGTCCATGACCGGATCGACGCAGCCCATGATGATGTCGTCGACGGTCGAAGTATCGAGGTCGTTGCGGTCACGCACCGCCTCCAGCATCTTGGCGGCGAGGCGAACGGACGGCACTTCGTGCAGCGATCCGTCCTTCTTGCCACGGCCGCGCGGCGTGCGCACGTGGTCGTAAACGAAGACTTTCGTCATGTCTCATCTCCCTTTCGGCAGCACCGCCAGGTGCTGCCCGTCAAAACATTTTGAAATCGAACGGCTCAGAACGCGGCCGCGTCGAGCGCCATCAGCGTGTCGGCGCCGGTCTCGATGCGGGCCTTGCGCAGGGCCGTTTCCGGCAGGATCCTTTCCATGAAGAAGGTCGCGGTGATCAGCTTGTTCTTCAGATAGTCTGCGCGCGTCGTTTCGCCAGAGGCAAGTTTTTCCTCAGCCGTCTTGGCAATTTTTGCCCACATGTAGCCAAGCACGACAAGGCCGAAGAGGTGCATGTAGTCGGTCGAGCCGGCGCCGGCATTATCGGGCTTGGCCATCGCGTTCTGCATGAACCACATGGTGGCGGCCTGCAGGTCGTTGAGGCCCTTCTTCAGCGCCTTGGTATAGGCGGAGAGTTTCTCGTTGCTGCGGTTTTCCTCGCAGAAATCGCCGATTTCCTTGAACAGCGCCATGACGGCGCGGCCACCATTGAGGCCGAGCTTGCGGCCGACGAGGTCGAGCGCCTGGATGCCGTTGGCGCCTTCGTAGATCATCGCAATGCGGGCATCGCGGACGTACTGGCTCATCCCATGTTCTTCGATATAGCCGTGGCCGCCGAACATCTGCTGCGCCATGACGGCGTGGTCGAAGCCCTTGTCGGTGAGCACGCCTTTCAGGATCGGCGTCATCAGGCCGAGAATGTCGTCGGCCGTCTGGCGGTCCGCCTCATTGTCGGAGCGGTGGGCGATATCGGATTTGAGCGCTGTCCAGAGCGTGAAGGCGCGGCCGGCTTCGTTGAAGGCCCGGATCGTCATCAGCGTGCGGCGCACGTCCGGATGCACGATGATCGGGTCGGCCTTCTTGTCCGGCGCCTTCGGGCCGGAGAGCGAACGACCCTGGATGCGGTCGCGGGCATAGTTGGCGGCGTTCTGATAGGCGATCTCGGCGATCGACAGGCCCTGCAGGCCGACGCCGAGGCGGGCTTCGTTCATCATCACGAACATGGCGTTGAGGCCCTTGTTCTCCGTGCCGATGAGGTAGCCCTCGGCCTCGTCATAGTTCATGACGCAGGTGGAGTTGCCGTGGATGCCCATCTTGTGTTCGATCGCGCCGCAGGAAACGCCATTGCGTTCGCCCGGCTCGCCGTCGGCATCGAGCTTGAACTTCGGCACGATGAACAGCGAGATGCCCTTCACGCCCTCCGGTGCGCCCTCGATGCGGGCAAGCACCAGATGGATGATGTTGTCCGACATGTCGTGTTCGCCGGCGGAGATGAAGATCTTCTGGCCGGAAATCTTGTAGGAGCCGTTGCCATCAGGAACGGCCTTGGTGCGCAGCAGCCCGAGGTCCGTACCGCAATGCGGTTCGGTCAGGTTCATCGTGCCGGTCCAGGTGCCGGCAACCATCTTCGGCAGATAGGCCTGCTTCTGTTCGTCCGTACCGTGAACGAGGATTGCCGCGATCGCGCCCTGGGTGAGGCCGGGATACATGGTCAGCGCCATGTTGGCCGAGGACATGTACTCGCCGACGGCGGTATGCAGCGTATAGGGCAAGCCTTGGCCGCCGAATTCCTCCGGAACGGCGAGGCCGAGCCAGCCGCCTTCGCGGTAGAGGTCGAAGGCTTCCTTGAAGCCCTTGGGCACGCTGACCGAGCCGTCGTCGCGGCGCTTGCAGCCTTCCTGATCGCCGGAGAGATTGACGGGGAACAGGGCCTCCTCGGCAAGCTTGGCAGCCTCGCCGACGATCGCTTCGATCATGTCCGGCGTCGCATCAGCAAAACCGGGCAGGTTGTTGTAGCGCTCGATGCCGAGCACGTCGTTCAGGATGAAGAGGGTATCGTCGACCGGGGCCTTGTAGATGGGCATGCTTTCCTCGCCTTTTGGTGCTTCGGGCGCCGTACCTCGTCGTCGACGCCCGGTTGCAGGATGCCGGATGCGCCGCCATCGTCTTTGATTCTAGAGCATCTTTCCCTTCCAGTGATTCCACAGGAAAGCGGCCTGCTCCAGGGCGGTCTCGCATCGTTGGCCGGATGCTACAAAATTTTGACGTTTGCGTAAACGTCAAAAATTGCGGGCTGCGAAGTTTCGTCGCGGCACCAGGGGAGCCGAAAGGGGCGCCGGCAACCCGCGCTCACGGTACGATCCTGCCAAATCGTTAAAAATCCTGGGCAGATTAACGGCTTATTTACCACGTTTCGTGAAAGGTGCGTGTTGAGATGGTCAAAGCTGCAACCGGTCCTGGCGTCGTGTCGTTGTAGCTTTGCCCACGTCGGAAGCGCCACAGGGGTGAGGAAAGCTGTTTTCTTCCGTGACGACTTTCGGGATGGCCGACGACAGGGGCGAAGAACACCATGAATGGATCGCGATCAAATCCTCAGCGCGCAGGCAGCCAGTCCTATAGCGAGCGGCCGTCGCTCGACGCTTTGAACCGCACCATCGAAGGACTTGAGGCGCGGATCGAAGGCCTGATGAGCGGCGCTGCCCGCGACGTGGCGCCAAGGCCTGCCGAGCGTCTTCCGGCCCGCGAACCAGCCAGAGAACCCGCAACGCCCCGTGACGCCGTCGCCGAAATCATGCAGCGCCAGCGCAGCCTCAGCGCTTCGCGCGAGCGCCCGCCGCTTCGCGACCGAATGTCGGCGCGCGAACCGGAACGCTATGTTCCCGAACGTCCGGCCTCTGACCGTCTTACCGAAGAGCCCCGCCTGCAACCGTTGCACAGCCAGCCGCAGCGCCCGTCTTTGGCCGTCAACGATATCGCCGAGGCGCTCGTCGGTCTGCGCCAGGACCTGAAGCGCGACATCACCGATGGCCTCACGCGCGAGATGAATTCGCTCAGGTCCGAGATTCGCGGCATCAAGGCTCAGGCGCAGGATCACAGCTTCGCCGAAGACGTGCGCGGCGACATGCAGCGTCTTGCCGACAGCATCCAGCAGCTCGGCCGCCAGGCCTCGCCCGCCCAGGCCGACGCGCTGCGTGGCGACTTCGACGAACTGCGTGCGATGATCGACGGCCTTGCGCGTGAAGACAGCATGCGCCGCATGGAAAACCGCTGGACCGGCGTCGAGGATCGGCTGATCGCGTTTGATCAGAACCGCGACGACGAGCTGGTGGCGCTGGCCTATCGCCTGGACGAGATCAAGTCGCAGATCGGCTCGCTGAAGGGCAGCTCGGCCGTCGACGCGCTTGAGGACAAACTGATCGCCGTCGCCCAGGCCATCGAAATGCTGGGCCGCCAGATCCAACCCGATGACCGCCGTCTCGTTTCGCAGTTTGCGGATCTCGACGGTCGGCTCGATGAAATCAGCCGCGCGATCGCTGCCAACAGTCGCACGGCGACGGGTCTCGACGGTAGCTTCGTCAACCGGCTGGAAAGCCGGCTTGGCGACCTGTCCCGTCAGATCGACAGCCTGTCGCGCCCGAACGATTCCGGCCTCGGCGCCCGCCTGGAAGCCTTGACCGCCCGGGTCGAAGATCTCGCCGGCGAAAAGGCGGCCGCCCGTCTCGAAGAGCGTCTCGACCAGCTTTCGCTGGTGATGGAGCGCAGCAACAGGACCGCGCAGTCGGATCTCAACGATTATCTGTCGGATATTTCGCGCAAGATCGAGGCCCTGGACCAGGGCAGCGTCAACGACACACTGGCCGAGCGGCTCGACTATCTGGCACGCCGGATCGACGAACTCGACGCCCATGGCGTTCAACCGGCCTCCGATCCGCGCTTCGACCGGCTGGAAGATCGCCTTGTCGGCATCGCGCAGCGTCTGGAAGAGACCCACGCTGCGCCGTTCGATGATCGTGTCGCCCTGCAGAACCTCGAAGCGCAGATCGCCAATCTGTCGACGCTGGTCAGCCAGCCGCGCGCGGACGTCGCTGCGAGCGCGGTGCCCGTCGATTTCGAAAACCGCATGAGCGCGCTCGAGGACTACCTCTCGACCAGCGACGAATACATCGTCGAGGCCGCTCGCCAGGCGGCCGAAGCGGTGATGGAAGCCTATGCCAAGAACGGCTCTCCGCGGGGTTCCGGCGGAGATCTGGCCGCAATCTCGGCGCTTGCCGAAGACCTTCGCACGCTCGAGGACCTCAGCCGCTCCAGCGAGGAGCGCACGGCGCGCACCTTCGAGGCTTTGCACGAGACCCTCGTGCATATCGCCGACAAGCTGGAGCGCATCGAAAATCGCGAGCCGGCAATGCTGGCACGGGCTGAAACGCCGGTGCTGCGCGAACCCGCGCAGATGCCGAGGGCCGCGCAGCCGGAACTCGCTCCCTTCGGCGACAACGATCTCGATGACCGCTACGAGGATCTGCAGCGCAACGTCCGCGCGCTGCAGGCCGAAGATCAGGCTGTGGTCACCCAGACCGCCGAGCCGGCAACGACCTTTGCCGATGACCGGCAGGTCTCGACCGTTGAAGTCGAAAATGTGCGCGAACCGGCCGCTGCAGCCCGCACCGGCCTGCTCGCCGGCCTGACCCGGCGCTTCTCCGGCAAGCGGTCCGAGCCGGTGCACGAGCAGGAGCAGTCCCGACAGGTCGTCGAGCCGACTCCGTCGATCGATCCCTCCGAAATGCTTGCGCCCGAGGAAGCCAACCAGCTGCTGGAGCCGGGTTCCGGCGTTCCCGATGTCAAGAAGATCCTGGAACGCGTGCGCGCCGGGCAGATGAACAAGGCAGGTATTCAGCCTGGCGATGGCGACAAGTCGGACTTCATCGCTGCCGCCCGCCGTGCTGCCCAGCTCGCCGTTGAAGAGGCCGACACCCTGAACAAGGTTGGTCAAAGCGGAAAGACCTCCGGCATCGGCGGCGCTTTTGCCCGTCACCGCCGGCCGATCCTCATGGCCGTCGGCGCGGTCCTGCTGGCGATCATGTCCTATCCGCTGGTCAGCAATATGCTGAAGAAGCAAGAGACCGCACCGGTGGAGCCGGCCGCGATCATCGAGCAGCAGGCGGTGCCGGAATCGCGCGAAAACAAGATCGTCGAAGGCCTTCTGCCGCAGACCGCGGCCGTAGCCCCGGCTGAAACGCCGGTCACGGCATCCGAAATCGCAGTCGCAGCACCGGTCGATTCCGTTGAAGCCCCGGCGAAGGTATCCGAAGCTTCGATCTCGGTACCGGCGACGGCCGTGCCGACGACCACCATTGCGACACCGGCCGAAGAGAAGGCACCGATGCTCGCGCCGGTCGCAGAAACGAAAACCGCTTCGGCGGCCTCCGAGTTCCAGGCGACGCCCGCTGGCAACGCACCCGCCAGTGGTGCGGCCCTTATCAGTTCTCCGGCCGAGGGCGCGGCAACGACCGCGCTGGCGCCGGTGGCCGCACCGAGCGAGATCGTGCTGCCGGAAGGCTTCGGCCCGGCAGCCCTGGTGACGGCCGCCAAGGGCGGCGACCCGCTTGCCTTCTACGAAATCGGCGCCCGCTTTAGCGAAGGCCGCAGCGTTCCTGAAAACATGGCGGAAGCCGCCAAGTGGTATCAGCGCGCCGCCGACGCCGGCGTCGTTCCGGCGCAGTATCGCCTCGCGAGCATGTATGAAAAAGGCATGGGCCTAACGCGTGACGCCTCCAAGGCGAAGGCGCTCTATCTCGCCGCCGCCGGCCAGGGCAATGCCAGCGCCATGCACAACCTCGCGGTCATGCTGGCGAGTGGCCGCGATGCTTCGCCTGACTTTGCCGAGGCAACGAAGTGGTTCGCGAAGGCTGCCGAACTCGGCATTCGCGATAGCCAGTTCAACCTCGCCGTCCTCTATGCGCGTGGCAACGGCGTGCCGCAGGACCTGACCGAATCCTACAAATGGTTCTCCGCCGCTGCCCGCGAAGGCGACATGGATGCCGCCGCCAAGCGTGACGAAGTTGCCAAGGCGATGAAGCCTGAGCAGCTCGAAAGCGCCAAGGCGAAGGCCGATGCCTGGAAGGTGCAGCCGGTCGACGCCAAGGCGAACACGGTCGACGTTCCGGATGCCTGGGTCGGCCCGGCCAACAAGACCGCCAGCGTCGACATGACCAAGGCGGTCCGCAATATCCAGGCGATCCTGAACAACAACGGCTTCGACGCCGGCAAGCCCGACGGCCAGATGGGCAAGAAGACCGTGGCTGCCATCAAGGCCTTCCAGAAGTCGGTCGGCCAGGAGCCGACGGGCGAAATCACCGAGCAGTTGGTCAAGGAATTGCTGAAGCGCAATTCCTGACCCTTGGGCTTGCGCCGTAATAAAGCCGCAGAGCCGGGCGACACGGGTTGCGGGTGGCGAAGCCGTCTGCCATGTGGCTGAAAAGGTTGAAATGTCGGGCCTGCTGCATAATTCCTTAATCGGAATCAGGCTAGGGAAGAACTGATGCAGCAATCAAGGTCCGGTTGTGACCTTGGCATGTCCTGGCGGAAGCGCAACGCTGCAGGAGTGCATGACGGAAGCCGCCTCGCCCTCGGGAGAGGTGCCGGCCTTTCGAATAATCCCTCATTCGTGGTGAATTGCTTGCCACACTAACCGGTTTGCCCGCATTGCGGGCCGTTGGCATATCGAGGACCCGGCGTGACGATCTATCTGCCCATCGCAGAGTTGTCGGTGAACATACTCATCATTCTCGGTATGGGCGCGGCCGTCGGCTTTCTTTCCGGCATGTTCGGCGTTGGCGGTGGTTTCCTGATCACGCCGCTCCTGATCTTCTACAATATTCCGCCTGTCGTGGCGGTGGCGACCGGCGCCAACCAGGTGGTTGCCTCGTCGATATCCGGCGCGATCACGCATTTTCGGCGCGGCACCATCGATATCAAGCTCGGCACGGTGTTGCTCTGCGGTGGCCTCGTGGGCGCGACGGTCGGCGTCTGGCTGTTTTCGCTGCTGCGCCGCCTCGGCCAGCTCGATCTGGTGATCTCGCTGCTCTACGTCGTGCTGCTCGGCACTGTCGGCGGTCTGATGCTTTGGGAAAGCATCGTCGCCATGCGCAAGGCCGCCAAGAACGAGGCGACGACCCTGCGTCGCCCCGGCCAGCACAATTGGGTGCACGGCCTGCCGTTGAAGATGCGTTTCAAGAAGTCGAAGATCTATCTCAGCGTCATTCCGGTTGCCTTCCTCGGCTTCTGCATCGGTATCCTGACCTCGATCATGGGCGTCGGCGGCGGCTTCATCATGGTGCCGGCAATGATCTATCTCCTGCGCATCCCGACCAACGTCGTCGTCGGCACGTCGCTGTTCCAGATCGTCTTCGTCTCGGCCTATACGGTCATCGTCCAGGCGTCGACCAACTATACCGTCGATATCGTACTCGCCTTCGTCCTGATGATCGCCGGCGTCATCGGCGCGCAATACGGCGTGCGCGTCGGCCAGAAGCTGCGCGGCGAACAATTGCGAGCGCTCTTGGCGTTGCTCGTCCTTGCCGTCGGCATTCGTCTGGCGATCGAGCTCGTCATTCCGCCGAAGGATATCTATTCGGTCGTATCAGCGGGGCTCGGCTTCTGATGATCCGGTTCGCGCGCACAGCTCTCGCCCTTCTGGCACTCGCCGTCGCCGCTCCGACCCATGCGGCACTGCAGGACGAGAACGCCGATTTCACCGAGAAGCTGGAGATCGGCATCTCCACCGACGAGATTGCCATCACCTCGGATTTCCGCGGCGCGGATCTGACGATCTTCGGCGCCGTCGATGGTTTCGACCAGGGACTGCTGGCCCAGGGCAGGTACAACATCATCGTGTCCCTCGAAGGCCCCAAGGACAATGCGACGGTGCGCAAGAAGGAGCGCGTCTTCGGCATCTGGGTAAACACGCGGTCGATGACCTTCGAGCTGGTGCCGGAATCCTATTCGCTGTCAAGCACGCGCGACATCGAAACGATCGCGCCGCCCGGCGAGATGGGCAATATGGGCATCGGCGTCGACCACATGCGGCTGGTGCCGCTCGGCTTCGTCGGCGACGGCAGCAATCTCGGCGAGTTCCGCAACGCCTTTCGCCGCATCCGCGAAACGAGCGGCGTCTACGAGCGCGATCCGGGCGGCGTGCAGTTTATCAGCGCGAGCCTGTTCAAGGCGTCGGTGCGCCTGCCGGCGAACGTGCCGAACGGCGTCCACGTGGTGCGCGCCTACCTCTTTCGCGACGGCGTCTTCGTCGCCGCCAAGGCGCTGCCGTTGCGTGTCGTCAAGACTGGCCTGGAACAGTTCATTACCCAGGCAGCGCATCAGCAACCGCTCTTCTACGGTCTCGTCGCCGTGCTGCTCGCAGTCATCACCGGCTGGGGTGCCAGCGTGATCTTCCGCAAGGAATAGTTGGGCCAGGAGCTTACCCTGCGTTTTCTTTTGCCCGGCGTGCGTTTAAAGAAAGGGCAGCAGGATGCTGTAGGGATAAAATACCCAGGCATCTCGAACATGTTGATCTGAACACGCCGCGCCGAACGCGCGCTGAAGTTCGAGAAGGCGATGCTTGCGCTAGTAGCGGCAAGCGACGCCACACAGACAGAGGAAGCTCGATGAAACCGATTTTTGTCCAGTTGCAGTGCGCTCCCGGCAAGACCTACGAGGTCGCTGACGAGATCTACCGCAAGGAAATCGTTTCGGAAATGTACTCGACCAGCGGCGACTACGACCTGATCATCAAGGTCTACATCGAGGAAGGCCAGGACATCGGCAAGTTCATCAACGACAACATTGCCACGGTGCCGGGTATCTCGCGCTCGTTGACGACGCTGACCTTCAACGCGTTCTGATCACGGGGTCGGCGGTGTGCGGACGGAACCGCACGCCTTCCCCAAGCGTCAGGCAATCAGATTGGCAAACCGGACCGAATAGATCCGGTCGCGACCGAGCATGTGGGCGACCAGCCTGCTGCGGTCGAAGAGGCCGGTCATGGCCCGGTGTCGCAGATCTAGCCCGCCGGTCGTGACCCCGAAGGCGGGCATCAACATGCGCGTGCCATCCGTCGCAAAGCAGGCGCGGCGCACGGCCCTTTCGCGTCTCACCACCGTTGCCGCCGGATGCAGATGCCCGGCGATCTCGCCAACGGCATCGCCGCGCTTGGGCTCGTGCCGGAAGGCAAGACCCGCATGGTTGAGCTCGTCCATCGAGGCGCCCGGGAGCCCGAAGGCGCCATCCGGATCGTGATTGCCGTTGATCCAGACCCACTCGCGCCCGAGCGCCATCGCCGCGATCATGTGCCGGAAGGCGTCCGGCATCACGGCCGAACCGACACGATCGTGAAAATTGTCGCCGAGGCTGATGACGAGTTTCGGGTCGTGGCGCACGATCGCCGCCTCCAGCACGCGCAGCGTCGCAAGCGTGTCATAGGGCGGCAAAAGCATGCCGCGGCGGGCGAACGCCGAACCCTTTTCCAGATGCAGGTCGGAAACCACGAGCGTGCCGGTCTCGGGCAGGTAGAGACTGCCGAGCGGATCGCAGATCGCGACGACGCCGTTCACGATCGTCTGGGCGTGGAGGAGGGGGGCAGTCGTCTGAGCTGATAGGGCGTGGGCGAGGCGGTGCATGGTCACGATCCCGCACGCGACTGACTGTCGAGACGGAAGTGACCGGCCCAATTCGTTAGACTGCTCGTTCTCAAAGCCATTTTCCTATCAATCCACATCCAGACCGCCCATCGCCTCGTGGATCAAGTCGTCGGCGGCCTCCGAAAGCAGGAAGTCCTGCGCTTCGCCCTGGATCATTTCCTTGCCGATCTCCAGCATCACAGGCACCGCCAGCGGCGAGATCCGGTCGAGACGCCTGTGGGTGATGTGGCCCTTGATTCGCTTCAGCATATCCCCGAGCCGAGCGATGTCCAAAAGCCCCGTTGCCGCATCGTTGCGGGTCGCTTCGAGCAGCAGGTGATCCGGCTCGTGCGCGTGCAATACGTCGTATATGAGGTCGGCCGAGACCGTCACCTGCCGACCGGTCTTCTCCTTGCCGGGGTGACGCTGGTCGATGAGGCCGGCGATGACGGCGCAGTTGCGGAAGGTGCGTTTCAGAAGAAAGGACTCGTTCAGCCAGGCTTCGAGGTCATCGCCGAGCATGTCTTCGTCGAACAGCTCGGCAAGCGCGCCGCGCTTGAGCTTGAAGGTGGCGCCGAGGTCGTCGAGCGCCCAGACCGCCAGCGAGTAATCCGTCGCGACGAAGCCGAGCGGCTTCAAGCCGGCGCGGTCGAGCCTGCGGGTGAGCAGCATGCCGAGCGTCTGGTGCGCCAGTCGTCCCTCGAAGGCATAGATGACCATGTAGTGGCGGCTGCCGCGCGGGAAGGTCTCGATCAGAAGCTCGTCCTCGCGCGGCAACATCGAGACGTCTTTCTGTAGCGAGAGCCAGTCGCGCACCTGTTCCGGTAGTGCCGCCCTGCGCGCCGGATCGGCGAGCATCCTGCGAACCTGCTGTGCCAGATAGGTCGAGAGCGGAAACTTGCCGCCGGCATAGCTCGGCACCTTCGGGTCAAAGGTAAAGGCCTGGCTGACGAGGCATTCGTTCTCGCGAATGCCCTCGAAGCGCAGCACCTTGCCGGAGAACATGAAGGTGTCGCCCTGGGACAGCATTTCGAGGAAATACTCCTCGACCTTGCCGAGTGACATGCCGCCGCGACCGAGCGAGCCGCGCTGGTTGCGTTTGACCATGCGCACGTTCAGCATCGGCGACTCGACGATGGTGCCGACATTCAGGCGGTATTGTTGCGCCACCAGCGGATTGGAGACGCGGTAGAGCCCGTCCTTGGTCTTGCGGATCCGGGCGTAGCGCTCATAGGTCTTCAGCGCATAACCGCCGGTCGCGACGAAATCGATCACCCGCTCGAAGGTCTCCCAGGCGAGCGTCCTATAGGGCGAGGCACTGGTGATCTCGTCGTAAAGCGACAGCGGGTCGAAAGGCGCGGCACAGGCCATGCCGAGCACGTGCTGGGCGAGCACGTCGAGCGCGCCCTTGCCGACCGGCGGCGTGTCCTGCGCGCCGATATAGTTGGCGTCGAGCGCCGCCTGGCATTCCATCACCTCGAAGCGGTTGGCCGGCACAAGGATCGCCTTCGAGGGTTCATCCATGCGGTGGTTGGCGCGGCCGATGCGCTGGGCGAGGCGGCTCGCGCCTTTCGGCGCACCGACATGCACGACGAGATCGACGTCGCCCCAGTCGATGCCGAGGTCGAGCGTCGAGGTGGCGACGACGGCGCGCAGCCGGTTCTCGGCCATCGCCGCCTCGACCTTGCGGCGCTGGGTGACATCGAGCGAACCGTGATGCAGCGCGATCGGCAGATTGTCGTCGTTGATCGTCCAGAGTTCTTGGAAGAGCAGCTCCGCCTGGCTGCGGGTGTTGACGAAGAGCAGGGTGGTGCCGTGCTCCTTGATCGCGGCGTAGACATCGGCAATGGCGTAGCGCGCCGAGTGCCCGGCCCAGGGCACGTGCTCTTCCGTCTTGAGGATGGAGATCTGCGGGTTGGCGCCGCCTTCGACAAGCACGAGCCCTGCATGGTTGTTCATGTCCGGCTCCTGTGGCGCCAGCCAGCGCTGCAGGTCCATGGGATCGGAAACCGTTGCCGAAAGCCCGATCGTCTGCACGCTCGGCGCCAGCCGGCGAAGCCGCGCCAGACCGAGGGAGAGGAGATGGCCGCGCTTCGAGGTGACGAGCGAATGCAGCTCGTCGAAGACGACGTAGCGCAGGTCTTTGAAGAAGCGGGTCGCCTCGCCATTGGCAAGCAGCAGCGCCAGCTGTTCCGGCGTCGTCAGCAATATGTCGGGTGGATTGAGCTTCTGCCGCTGCCGCTTGGCGGTGGGCGTGTCGCCGGTGCGGTTTTCGATGCGAACCGGCAGGCCCATTTCGCCGACCGGTTTCATCAGGTTGCGCTCGATATCGACGGCGAGCGCCTTCAAAGGCGAGATGTAGAGCGTATGGATGCCGACGAAGGCAGAGCCGGGCGGGATCCTGCCGCGGCGAGTGAGATCGACCAGCGACGGCAGGAAGCCGGCAAGCGTCTTGCCGGCACCGGTCGGTGCGATCAGCAGCGTGCTGTTCCCGGCTTCGGCGCGTGCCAGGAGCTCGAGCTGGTGGGCGCGCGGCCGCCAGCCCTTCTCGCCGAACCAGCGCAGAAAGGGGGCGGGCAAGGTCAGGGCATCGCCCTGCGGTTCGCTGGAATCGATCCTGTTCACGGAGAACAAAGGTAGATCAAATCCGTCAAAAGAGAAGCCCGGAAGACTTGCCGCCGGGCGGCACATTGACTCCTGTTCGGAACCGGATCGCCGGCGGCTTCCGCTCCCCGCATCCGGTCGACGCACCGGCAAAGGGTCGCCTGAGACAGCCGAGCAATCGTTTTCGCGTGACGACTGGACTGATCTAGAGTGCGATGTAGCGATCGGCGCGGTGGTTGATGGCCACAAACAGGTTGAGCACGACCGCGCCGAGCACCGACCAGGCGACCACCGTGGGCGTCGTCACCCCAAAGGCGATAACGAGCACGACCATGTCGATCGCAAGCTGCACGAGGCCGGCGCGAATGCCGAAGCGCTCCTGCAGGTAGATGCCGAGAATGCCGACGCCGCCAAGGCTCGCGCGGTGGCGATAGAGTGCGAGCAGGCCATAACCGAGCAGCAGGCCGCCAAGCAGCGCTGCCCAGGCCGGCTGGATCGTACCGATCTGGAAGAGGCGCGACTGGATGTCGGTCAGGAACGAGGTAAGACCGATGGCGATGAAGGTCTTGACCGTGAAAGCCGGGCCGAGCCGCTTCAGCGACAGATAGAAGAACGGCAGGTTGAGCAGGAAGAAGGCAAGACCGAAATTGATGCCGAACGCATAGTGCAGCAGGAAGGCGACGCCCGCCGTGCTGCCGGTGAGCAGGCCGGCGCTTGCCAGGAAATAGAGGCCGAGTGCGGCGATCAGGCTGCCGGTGAAGATGCCCTGCAGGTCCTCGACCGCCGTATGCCGGGTCGGGCTGGTGTTCCAGATACCGAAAACGCTGCTGATCTGAGCCATGGCAAAACCTCGATTGCGATGGCCGCAGCAATGCTGCAACGCACAACAATATTCAAGAAAAATATGTCAGTAATGCTGACTTATTTTTGCGACTCTGCCTTGCGTTTTATGCAGGCTTGCGCGCCAGAAACAGGATGCCGAAAACCGGTTCGCCGGCATCCATGCGGATGACGGTACGCTCGATGGCCAGCAGCTTCAGCCCGTGCGCCGTGCAGAGGCCGCGAATATAGGCTTCGCTATGGGCGTAGCGCAGCGAGGGGCGCAGCAGAAAATCCACGCCATCGCCCGCATCCTCGACGGAAAAGGCGAAGTAGCCACCGGCGGCCAGCAGACGGAGCGCGATGTCGAAGACACTGTCGAGATTGCCGAGATACATGAGCACATCGGCGGCGCTGACGAGATCGGCGCGGGCGGACGCGAAGTTGCCGAAGATGCCGGAAGCTTCCGGCGGGAGCGAAAGATCGGCGCGTGCCAGCCGATCGTAGGTGGATTTCGCCTCGGCCTTGGCGAGCATGTTGATGGAGATGTCGAAACCTTCAAGGAATTGCGCCTGATCCCGGATGCGTTCGCCGAAGAGGCCGGTGCCGCAGCCGAGATCCGTCACATGCTCGAAGATGAGGCCCCCGGTGTGGCTTTGGATCAGCGCCGCGAGCTTTTGCGGCACCGTGTAGCCGAGCTTTTCCACCAGCGCCTGGTCGAAGCGATCGGCATAGTCGTCGAACAGGCGCTCGACATAGAGGCTCGGCGGCTGTTCGGGCACCGCGGCGGCACCGAGAAGCGCCAGCTTCAGGCCGGCGCCGAAGATGTCCTGAGGGCTCAGCGCCAGGGTTTTTCTGAGCGCGTCGATCGCCGCCTCTTTCCGGCCCGATTTTTCCTCATAGTCCGCGAGCCGAAACCAGCCGGCTGCCCAGTCCGGCGCCCGTTCCAGCGCCTGTGCCATGAGTTCGGCAGCACTTCCGGGCTCGCCGCCTTCGGCAAGCATTTTTGCGTAGTCGGCGCGGCGGTCGGCGATCAGGTCGCCGGAGGAGAGCTGGTTGAGCGTCATCAATGTGAGATATCGGTTGCGATCAGCGCTTCTGACGCCGGATGCTGCAAAACACAAGCGGAATCTGGCTGAAACCGAGAGCTTGGGCGCTGTGCAAGGTCTGGCCGACTTGCGACGCTGCCGATCGCGGCTTATGTGAAGACAAACAGGAGAAGTTCGCGGATGTCGGACGGAATGAACAGATTTTTGGGTGACTCGCCGCTGCGGGTGCTGGTCAAGCTCGTCGTGGTGTCGATCCTCGTCGGCTTCGTCATGACCGTCTTCGGCTGGTATCCGACCGACATCTATTTCGCGGTCCGCAACTTCCTGCTCGACCTCTGGTACACCGGCTTTGCCGCACTTGGCCGGGTGGGCGACTATCTGCTGCTCGGTGCGGCGATCGTCGTTCCGGCCTTCGTGATCCTGCGTGTTATGAGCTACCGGCGCTGATGATGCACGACCGGTTTCTCTTGATCGAACGCCGCGGCCTGCTGCGTGCAACCGCCATCCTCTCGCTCGGCGCGCTTGCCGGCTGCACGACGTCCCAACTGCTGACGCCCGATAGTGGCACTGGCAGCGACCAGACCGAGGCGAGCCTCGGCTACGTCAACAAGCTGCGCAAGGGCAAGGGGCTGACGGAGCTCGTGGCGGACCACGCGGCCTCGGTCGCCGCGATGAACCAGGCGGCGCGCATGGCACGGGTCGGCAAGATGCAGCATCTGATCGGCTGGAACGACAGTTTCTACGACCGGATGAAGGGCCAGGGCGTGACGCTTCCGGCAGCCGAAAACATCGCCATGGGCCAGGACGACGCCGAACGCGCCTATGATGCCTGGTACAAGTCGCCCAAGCATCTGGAAAACATGCTCGGTAACTATCGCGGTCTCGGCGTTGCCGTCGCCCAGAACGCTTCATCCGGCAACCGCCCCTTCTGGGCCATGGTGCTGTCGGCCTGATTCGGCCTTAGCGGACATCTGAACCGCACCTGGCCCCTCATCCCCTGCCGGGACCTTCTCCCCGCAGGCGGGGAGAAGGCAGGTTGCCGCACCCCCTCTATCCCCAGCAACCATGCGATTGGACTGCTCTTCCGATAGCGGCTCGGGATGCGGTGTTGCGGCTTGTCCACGTCCCCTCTCTCTCCGCTTGCGGGGAGAGGGCTAGGGTGAGGGGCTACTTGCGCGCTGAAACCTTTTCGTCGCAACTGCTCGGCGCGCTTGCATCCTCCCATGCACTTTCCCTAAAACGGTCGTCACTCACCCATAACGCCCGGACCGTTCGATGACCGCCTCTCCCGCCTCGCCGAACGATCCCGCCGGCGCCTTTCACGTCACCCATCGGCTGATCCTGGCGATTGCGCTGCCGATGACGCTCGGCTTCCTGACGACGCCCTTGCTGGGTCTGGTCGATACGGCTGTTATCGGCCGCATGGGGCAGGCGACGCTGCTCGCGGGGCTCGCGATCGGCGCCATCATATTCGACCTGATCTTTACCACCTTCAATTTCCTGCGCGCCGGCACGACCGGCCTCGTTGCTCAGGCCTATGGCCGTGGTGACAGACGTGAGCAGCAGGCGGTGTTCTGGCGGTCGCTTACGATCGCGCTTGTCTGCGGCACGGTCAGCGTTCTCATTTCACCTCTTCTGCTATCCGGCGGCCTCTGGCTGATGGGACCGGAGCCGGAGGTGGCGGCCGTCACCAGCACCTACTTTCTCTGTCGTATCATTTCGGCACCGGCAGCCCTTGCGAACTACGCCATCCTCGGCTTCGTGCTTGGCCGCGGCGAAGGCACCATCGGTCTGATGCTGCAGACGCTGATCAATGGCATTAACATCGTGCTGTCGATCCTGCTCGGTCTCGTCCTTGGCTGGGGCGTGATGGGGGTCGCACTTGCCACCGTCACAGGCGAGGTGATCGGGGCGCTTGCCGGCTTTGCGATCGTCTATGGCCGTTTCGACCGCAACGATGCGCCGGGCTGGGCGCTGATCTTCGATCGCGAGCGATTGAAGCCGCTCTTCGGCCTCAACCGCGACATCATGATCCGCTCCTTCGTGCTGCTCGCTGCCTTTACGCTGATGACGCGCATCGGCACGGCCTTTGGGCCGGTGACGCTTGCGGCAAACGCGGTGCTGATGACGATCTTCCTGGTCGCCGGCTACTATCTCGACGGCCTCGCCAACGCCGCCGAGCAATTGATCGGCCGCTCGATCGGTGCCCGCTACCGGCCAGCCTTCGATCGCGCGCTACGCCTGACGGCTGCCTGGTCGCTGGGGCTCGCCTTGGTCACCACCATCGTCCTTCTGCTTTTCGGCGATCGGCTCATCAATCTGTTGACGACGGCCGCCGATGTCCGCGTGGCCGCTTACGAGTATCTGCCCTGGGCGGCTGTCACTGCGACCACCGGCGCGCTCGCCTTTCTGATGGATGGCGTCTTCATCGGCGCCACCTGGTCGCGCGAAATGCGCAACATGATGGTCGCGGCCTTTGTCGGCTACGCGGCGGTGCTGGCTGTGCTCGTGCCCGTCTTCGGCAATCACGGGCTTTGGGCCGGCCTCAATCTCTTCCTGCTGCTGCGCGGCCTGTTCCTGCTTTCGAGAATTCCCTCGAAGGCGCGTCAGACCTTCCGGCCGGCCCAGTAGTCGAGGCGGCTGTCTCTGATATCGCGGATCGAGCTGAGCCGCTCACGGTCGCAGAGATCGGAAAGGCCACGCACGATGCGGCCGGGCAGCGCGGGGCCTTCATAGACCATGCAGGAATAGAGCTGGACCAGATCGGCGCCGGCGCGGATTTTTTCTGCCGCGGTCTCGGCCGAACTGACGCCACCGACACCGATGATCGGCAGATTTGGTCCGACGCGCTTGCGCATGCGGGCAAGTGCCGCGGTCGACTTCTCGAAGAGCGGCTTGCCGGAGAGGCCACCGGCTTCCTTCGCCTGGTTCTGGTCCTTCAAGCCTTCGCGTGAAAGCGTCGTGTTGGAGACGATCAGGCCGTCGAGATTGTGGGCGAGAATTTCGGCTGCGATGTCGTCCATGCCCTCTTCCGTCAGATCGGGCGCGATCTTGAGGAACACCGGAACGTACCGGTTGCTACGGCGGGCTTCCTCGTCGCGAGCGGCGAGCACGGCGGACAGCAGGGCGGCGAGGCTCTCGCGCGCCTGCAGGTCGCGCAGGCCCGGCGTGTTCGGCGAGGAGATGTTGGCGGTGAAATAGCGGGCGACCGAATAGAAGGCGTGAATGCCGTTCACATAGTCGGCAACGCGGTCGGCACTGTCCTTGTTGGCGCCGATATTGACGCCGATCAGCGCAGCGCGCGAGCAGGCCTTGAGCCGCGCCAGCGCCGCGCCATGACCCTCGTTGTTGAAGCCGAGGCGGTTGATGACGGCCTCGTCCTCGACCAGCCGGAAAATGCGCGGCTTGTCGTTGCCGGACTGCGGTTTCGGTGTGACGGTGCCGATTTCGGTAAAACCAAAACCGATCTTCAGGAGCGCTTCCGGCACCTCGGCGTTCTTGTCGTAGCCGGCCGCCATGCCGATCGGGTTTGGGAACTCGATGCCGGCGACCGTCTGGGAAAGCCGCTTGTCGGCCTTGGAAGGACAGCTGGGCACGAGCCCGGTCTTCAGCGCCTTGATCGACAGGCCGTGCGCGGCCTCAGGATCGAACAGGAAGAGGCCGCGGCGGGCGAGATTGGTAAGCGGATTCATGCGTCAAGTTCCGGGAAGATATGCGAGCCATCGGCGCCAAGCGGCAGGGGCTTTTCCCAGACCACGGCGGAGAGGAAGAGGGGTGCATAGAGATGCGGGAAGAGGGCGCCGCCGCGCGAGGGTTCGTAGACCAGTTCCACGCCGAGCGCGTCGCCGTCAACGGCGACCAAAAGTAGGCCTTCCTGTCCCTCGAAATGCCGCGCTGCCGTCTCCAGGGCCTGTTCGGCGGTGGAGAAATGGATGAAGCCGTCAGCAAGGTCGACGGGTGCGCCGTCGAAGCGTCCGCTGCGCTTGGCTTCCTGCCACAGCGAGGTCGGAACGATCTTGTAGATGATGGAACCCATTGTGCCCGTCTGCCCCCGTAATCTTCTGTCGTGGCCTTGCCGCAAATATCAGCGATTGTCCATCGCAGAAGGACGTCGATTCGCGCATAATCCTTGGTGAAGATCGATTTCGCTCTTCCCGTTCATGTGCCGGGCGTCATCTGGCAAGGACCGCAACGGAGAGGACGTCATGAGAAAAGCTACAGTCGCACTTCTGATCGGAGCCGGCCTGGCATTCGCCGGCATCGCCTCGGCGCAGGATCCGGCGCCCGGCCGCTACAGCATGCAGAAATCCGAGACCGGCATTGCCCGGCTCGACACGCAAACCGGCGAAGTGTCGCTCTGCCAGGAAAGGAGCGGCGAGCTCGTCTGCCGCATGGCAGCCGACGAACGCTCCGCGCTCGAGCTGGAGATCGAGCTTTTGACCAAACGGGTAGAGACCTTGGAAAAGGCCGTTAAATCCGGTGAAAGCGTCGCGAAACCGAACCTTCCGACCGACGAAGAGATTGACCGGACAATGGGCATCATGGAAAGAATGATGCGTAAGTTCATGGATATCGTGAAGGATCTCGAAGGCAGCGACCCCGCGACGGAGCCGCAGAAGACCTGAGACGCCGGAACGGCCATGCGGGATGCGGATCGGCGCGTGGAGGCGCGCAGGTCGCAGACCGGGCTCTTGGGAGGGAGCGACATGACGCCGGACATGACCATCATCATCGCGGACGATCACCCGCTGTTTCGTGGCGCCATGCGCCAGGCCCTGAGCGGGATGGACGGCCCGCCCGCCATCGTCGAGGCAGCTGATTTCGCCGCCGCGCGCAAGACTGCAGCCGATTACCCGGATGCCGATCTCCTTCTTCTGGACCTGACGATGCCTGGCGTCAGCGGCCTTTCCGGCCTGATTGCGCTTCGCGCCGAGTTTCCGAGCCTGCCGGTCATGGTGGTTTCCGCCCATGACGATCCGGCGACGATCCACCGCGCGCTCGACCTCGGGGCGTCCGGCTTCCTCTCAAAGTCGGCCGGTATCGAAGAGATCCGCGAGGGTATCGAGAAGGTCATGGCCGGTGAGGTTTTCGTGCCGGCGGGCTACGACGACGCGCAGGAGTACGAACCGGAAGTCGCCGATCTGCTCCAGCGGCTTCAGACGCTGACGCCGCAGCAGTCACGCGTCCTCAGCATGCTGGGCGAAGGCCTGCTCAACAAGCAGATCGCCTATGAGCTCGGCGTCTCCGAGGCGACCATCAAGGCGCATGTCTCGGCGATCCTGTTGAAGCTCAATGTCGACAGCCGCACCCAGGCGGTGATCCAGCTTTCGAAGATCGGCACCGTCGCCGCCGCCTGAGGCGGTCAATCGAGCACTGCGGCAGCATACGTCTAATGCAGGCGCGTTGCCGCAACGCCGAAGCAGCTTATTCTGCAGCCGTTCGCGCCGCCGTCGAAAGCTGTGTCAGCCACGCCCGCATCGCTGCCGGCCGCACCGGCTTGTTCTGGATCGAAACGCCGTCGCGCTCGGCCGCGGTGCGCACTTCCGGCGAGCGGTCCGCCGTCACCAGCAGGGCCGGGATCGCCTCGCCGGCGGAAAGCCGGATCTTCGCAATTGCCTCGATGCCAGTGCCGTCGTCGAGATGATAGTCGGCGATGATCGCGTGCGGTTTCTCGGCCGGCTCTCCCGTCATCTCGGCACAGGCGGCAACCGATTCCGCCGTGCTGACGACGCAGCCCCAGCCCGAAAGCAGCACTTTCATGCCCTCGAGGATGCGCGGTTCGTTGTCGATGCAGAGCACGCGCAAGCCGTTGAGCGCCTCGCTCGCCTTGTTGGGGACAACTGGGCGGACCGCGACCGGTTCGCCGGCGCTTACGTCCAGCGGCAGCGTCACCTTGAATCCGGTGCCCTTGCCCGGTGTCGATTGCAGGCTGACCGGATGGTTGAGCACGCGCGAGATGCGATCGACGATCGATAGGCCGAGGCCGAGCCCGGAAGCGGTGCGCGCGCCCTCGTCGAGCCGTGCGAATTCCTTGAAGACCGTCCGGAACTTCGACGACGGAATGCCGATGCCGGAATCGAGCACCTCGATCGTCGCCATCGCGCCATGTCTGCGCACGCCGACCAGCACCTTGCCGGTGAGCGTATACTTGATCGCGTTGGAAACGAGGTTCTGCACCACGCGGCGCAAAAGGTTCGGATCGCTGCGCACGACCAGCGAGGTCGGCATGACCACCAGGTCGAGATCCTTGGCGCGCGCGATCGGCGCGAAGTCGGTCTCGATGCGGCGGAGCAGGTCGTTGAGCGGGACGGATTGCAGCCGCGGCTTCATTGCGCCGGTGTCGAGGCGCGAAATATCGAGCACGGCGCCAAGAATGGCCTCGACCGATTCCAGCGAGGAATCGATGTTCTCGACGAGCGTGCTGTTGTCGGAATCGCCCAGCCGCTCGACCAGCGAGGACGAATAGAGACGGGCGGCATTGAGCGGCTGCAGAATATCGTGGCCGGCAGCGGCGAAGAACCGCGTCTTGCCGATATTGGCCTCTTCCGCGGCCGCCCGTGCTTCGGCGAGTTCCCGGTTCACGCGGGTCAGTTCGCCGGTGCGTTCCTCGACGCGCAGTTCCAGCGTCTCGTTCGCCTGCTTCAGCGCCATGTCGGCGGCAACGCGCTGGGTGATGTCGGTATAGGTGGTGACGATGCCCTTGTCGGGCATGGCATTGGTGCGCACTTCGATGATGCGCTCGCCATTGCCAAGTTCGAGCAGGAAGGGCTTGTCCAGCGTCAGAAAGTTGGCGATCAATCCCTTTTCCTGATCCTTGCGGATATCGCCGCGCTTGGTGAGGATCGAAACGATATCGGCGAGCGGGAAGCCCACCTGGCCGGCCGCCTCGGGCAGATCCAGAAGCTGGCGGAAGCGGCGGTTCCAGATGATCAGGTTGTTGGCGTTGTCGAAGACGGCGATGCCCTGGTCCATCTGCGAGAGCGCGGTCTGCAGCATATCCTGATTGTATTGCAGCGCCTCGCTCGCCTGGTCGAGCAGCCAGGCCGTGTCCGATGACGTGTCGTCGCCGCGCTGCAGGACGAGCGAAAGCACGAGCCGCGCCGACGACGAGCCGATGGCACTGCCGAGCAGTTGCTCGGAGAAATGCACAACGGCCATGTCCGCCGGCGCATTGTCGTCCAGCCAGCGGCCGGATTGGCGCTCATAGGTGTGGAACGAGCGCTGCATGCGCTCGGTGCCCATGTAGCGGCCGATCGTCGCCTTGAGATCGCGCACGGTGACCTTGGTCTTCCGGCCGCGGAACGTGCCTTCGGTGCGCGACCGCCGGGTGATGAAGACGCCGGCCTGAAAGCGCTCGATCGGTTTCGGCGTCCGGGTCAGCGAGCCGAGCACATAGGCGCTGCAGTTGACGAGCAGGCTCAGCATCGTGGCATTCACCAGCGGGTCGGCGCGGGGACCCGAGAAGAGGTCCGTAAATGGCAGCAGGAAGCTCAGCACCGTTGCCGCGACTTGGGAATTGTCCGGTCCGCCGAGGCTCGGCAGGAACAGGAGATACGCCCAGACGAAAAAGCCGGAGACCATGCCGGTGATCGCGCCGCGCGCATTCGCCTGGCGCCAGATGAGACCGCCGAGCATGGCCGGCGCCATCTGGGAGATGGCGACGAAGGAGAGGAGCCCGAGCGAAGCTAGACCGGCACTGATATCGGCGGAGCGGTAATAGCCATAGCCGAGCAGGAGGACGACGAAGATCGCCGAACGGCGGATGTTGAGCAGCGTCCCCGCGAGGTTTTCCTGAAGCCCGCCGCGCTGGCTGAGATTGCGGCGCAGGAACACCGGCATGACGATGTCGTTGGAGATCATGATCGACAGCGCCACGGAGGCGACGATCACCATGGCCGTTGCTGCCGAGAAGCCGCCAATGAAAGTGATGAGCGTCAGCAGCGGCAGGCCGTTGGCGAGCGGCAGAGTCAAGAGGTAAAGATCCGCGTCGCCGGAGCCCGAGAAAGTGAGGAGGCCGGCAATCGCGATCGGCAGCACGAAGAGATTGATGCCGATCAGGTAGAGCGGAAACAGAATGCCGGCGGTACGCAACTCCCCTTCGGTGCGGTTCTCGACGACGGTCACATGGAACTGCCGCGGCAGCATGATGATCGCGAAGGCGGAGGTGACGATCAGCAGGATCCAGCGCGCCGTCGGCGTTTCATAGGAAAGTGCGGATTGCACCGCCGGGCTCTCTGCCGCCAGCGACCAGAGATGCGCCGGGCCGTTGAAGATGACGAAGACGATGTAGAAGCCGGCAGTGACGAGCGCGACGAGCTTGACCAGCGATTCCATTGCGATCGCGAGGATCAGTCCGTCCTGATGTTCTGTCGCGTCCGTATGGCGCGTACCGAAGACGATGGCGAAGCAGGCGAGGAACAGGGTCACGAGCAGGGGCAGGTCGATGAAACTCTGCCCCGCGCCGATGCCATAGTCGCTGGTGTTGATCATCGCCGCGACGGAGCTCGAAATCGCCTTGAGCTGCAATGCGATATAGGGGATGGCACCGACCAGCGAGATCAGTGCAACGATCGCCGCCACGGCCGGGTTCTTGCCGTAGCGCGCGGCGATGAAGTCGGCGACGGAGGTCAGCTTCTCGGTCTTGGCAAGGCGGATGATCTTGCGGATCAGCGGCATGCCCAGCGTGAACATCAGGATGGGTCCGATGTAGATGCCGGTGAATTCGAGCCCGCGCTCGGCGGCAAGCCCGATGCCGCCGAAATAGGTCCAGGACGTGCAATAGATCGCAAGGCTGAGCGCATAGACGAGCGGTCTGCCTTTCAGCGCAGCGCTTTTCCTCCTGGCCCGCCGGTCGCCATAGCTCGCGACTGCAAACAGCAGCAGCAGATAGGCGAAGGCCGAGGCAAAGATGACCGAACCCGAAAGCATGCCTCACTCCTCCGACGCGAAGCATAGGACAAGTCCGCGAGGTTGAGAATTGCCCGCCATATGAGTCTTAAGTCCAAGGTGCTGCAAGAGAAAATGGTCTGCCGGATGTGGAAGGGAGTTTGATCCTTCTTTTGGCAGGCGTGGTTTGACCAAAGGCAAAGAAAGGTTTTCTCGGTGCCCGCTTTGGTTTAGTTTCCGTAAACGGTTGCAGCGCGGGACAGCGCCGGCGGTCGTTTTCAACGGGGATGATACGGAGAGACGTATGCTGAATGAGTTCAAGGAGTTTATTGCCCGCGGGAACGTGATGGACCTCGCGGTCGGTGTCATCATCGGCGCCGCCTTCAGCAAGATCGTCACGTCGGTCGTCGAAGACCTCGTGATGCCCATCGTCGGCGCGCTGACCGGTGGTGGTTTCGACTTCTCCAACTACTTCCTACCGCTGTCGGCCAACGTCACGGCGACGTCTCTCGCCGCTGCCCGTCAGCAGGGCGCTGTCTTTGCCTATGGCAACTTCATCACCGTGCTCATCAATTTCCTGATCCTCGCCTGGATCATCTTCTTGATGATCAAGGCCGTGAACCGCATGCGCGCGTCGATCGAGAAGAAGAAGGACGAGGCACCGGCCGCGCCACCGCCGGAAGATATCCTTCTGCTCTCCGAAATCCGCGACCTGTTGAAACAGCGCGCCTGAGGCTTCTCGCGGCCCCGTTCTGGCGGGGCCGCGAAACATCACAAAAATCGATAAACCGGTCAGATAAAGTCGCGTGATCGCAGAAGCGAAAGCGGCTAGAAGCGATGGGCAGTCTGGAGCGGTCCATTTCCGCTCTAATCCATTGGAATCTTTCACGATGATCTCGGGCGATCCGGCGCGGGACCGTCGTGCCTCCGGAGCCCGCCGATGACCATCCTCAGCACCATCAGCCCCCGCGCACTTGCGGCGCCCGAAAGCGGCATCGTCGAGGTGGTGAACTATGCCCGCGGGCGCGACGGCCTGATCCCGCTCTGGGTCGGCGAAGGCGACCTGCCGACGCCGGCCTTTATCAGCGATGCGGCACGCGAGGCGCTTTCCGCCGGCGAGACCTTCTACACTTGGCAGCGCGGCATCCCGCCGCTGCGCGAGGCGCTGTCGCGCTACTATCAGCGGCGTTTCCAGAAAGCCCTTTCGCCCGAAAATTTCTACGTCGTCGGCTCCGGCATGCAGGCAATCAAGCTCTCGATCGAGGCGATCGCTTCGCCGGGAGACGAGATGGTGCTGCTGACGCCGGCCTGGCCGAATTTTGCCGCTGCCGCTGACCTCTCTGGCGTCCGTCCAGTTTCCGTCGAACTGCGCTTTGAACACGGAAAGTGGCAGCTCGATCTCGATCGACTGGAAGCGGCGATCGGCCCGAAGACCAGGGCACTGTTCATCAACACGCCGTCGAACCCGACGGGATGGACCGCGACCAAGGAAGAACTGGCCGCGATCCTGGCGCTGGCGCGCAAGCATGGTCTGTGGATCATCGCCGACGAGATCTACGCGCTCTATTATTATGCCGGCGCCCGCGCGCCGTCCTTCCTCGATGTCATGGAAGAGGGCGACCGGATCCTCTTCGTCAATTCCTTCTCGAAGAACTGGTCGATGACCGGCTGGCGGGTGGGTTGGATCGTCGCCCCGCCGGAGATGGGGCAGGTGTTGGAGAACCTGGTGCAATATTCGACGTCAGGCGTCGCCCAGTTCATGCAGCGCGGTGCCGTCGTGGCGCTTGACGAGGGCGATGCCTTCCTGGACGCGAATGTCGCCAAGGCGACCAGCAACCGTGACGTCTTCTGCGACGCGCTGATCGCTACCAACCGGGTGGAAACGCTGAAGCCGGATGGAGCGCTCTACGCGTTCCTGAAAATCGACGGCGTCACGGATTCGCGCGCGGCCGCGATCGATATCGTCGACAAGACGGGCGTCGGCCTGGCGCCCGGCACCGCCTTTGGCGATGGTGGTTCGCTGTTCATGCGCGCCTGCTTCCTGCGCGACCCGGCCCAGGTGAAGGAAGCCGCGCACCGCTTGCAGGGTTACATCCTCGGGCGCTGACTTCTGCCAGGAAGGGCGATCGAAGACGGCGACGCTATTCGTCGCCGGTTTCGCCGAGCAGCTTCTGCTCATGGGCAATTGCGTGGCCAATCAGCCGCGCCCAGATGTCCTCGTAGAAGTCAGGATCGAGGTTGTAGCTCGCGGCGTTCTTGCGGGCGTTCTCACGCACTTCCATCACCCGCGCCGGAATGTCGGCCTTCAGCTTCAGCGGCCGTTTGATCTCGGCCGCCCGGTCGATATAGCCCCAGCGTTCGGCAAACAGCGTCATCAGCGCCTGGTCGAGCCGGTCGATTTCGGCACGCACGTCGGCCATGGTGGTGCATTGCGCGGGGGTCTTTTGCATCTGTCTCGTCCGATTGCCTGGTGCATGGCCGTCGTGGCCAAGCGCAGGTCCAGGTGTTCGAGCGTCCCTCGGCTCTGGGCAAGCGGAGCGCTCTTGCGGCGCACTGCTAACAAACGATGAGCTCAATGAGAAGGGGCAACAGGGTCGCAGCATGCGACCGGTGACGGTGGTCACCTCAGCAGGCGATCGCTGGGCAGGGGAGGAGGGTGCGGTCCTGTCTCCGTCTGCGGCGATCGCCTGCTGACGTGTTGAGGGAAGTTAGCCGGCCAAGCTTGAGCGAGGCTTTTTAGAGCGGGATGAGGAAAAGCGTATGCGGTTTTCCGCCCGCATCTCGCTCGAACTTATGAGAATCGATCACGTTCCGATCATCAGCTTGATCGCGAGGCCGACGATCGTCACGGCTGCCACCCCGGCGCACCACAGGCCCACGAACCAGAGAAGCTTGCGGCCGGTTCCGGTTTCATCAGTCAATGGTAACCCTCCTCCGGATCGACTTTGCCGCGGAACACCCAATAGGAATAGCCGGTATAGGCGAGGATGATCGGCACCAGCACCAGCGCGCCGGCGAGCAGGAAGGACAGGCTCTCCTCAGGCGCCGCCGCATCCCAGATGGTCAGCGATGGCGGCACCATATAGGGGTAGAAGCTGATGCCGATGCCGGCATAGCCGAGCACGAACAGGCCGAGCGCCGCAAGAAACGGCCGGCTGTCGTGCCTGTTGCGAATGCCTGTGATCAGCGCATACAGGCAACCGAGAACGAGGGCTGGCACGATGACGCTGAAGATCGCCGTCGGAAAGCCGAACCAGCGCTTCAGATATTGCGGCTCCAGGAACGGAGTCCACAGACTGACGATGCCCATGGCGGCGACGGTGCCGAACGAGCACTTGAGCGCGAGGTCGCGGGCGCGGTCGGCGAGGTCGCCATGGGTCTTCATGACCAGCCAGGTGGAGCCGAGCAGGGCATAACCGACGACGACGGCGACGCCGGTCATGATCGAGAAGGGCGTCAGCCAGTCCCACCAGCCGCCGACATAGGCGCGGTTCTCGACGGGGATACCCTGGACGAGCGCGCCGAGAGTTATGCCTTGCGCGAAGGCGGCGAGCATCGAACCGCCCGAGAACGCCCAGTTCCAGAGATATTCGGCACGCCTGGTGCGCCAGCGATATTCGAAGGCGACGCCGCGGAAGATGAGGCCGATGACCATGGCGATAACAGGGGCGTAGAGTGCCGGCAGGATCGTCGCATAAGCGAGCGGAAACACCGCCATCAGACCGCCGCCGCCGAGCACCAGCCAGGTTTCGTTGCCGTCCCAGACCGGCGCGACGGAATTCATCATCACGTCGCGGTCGTGCTTCTCCGGGAAGAACGGGAAGAGGATGCCGACGCCGAGGTCGAAGCCGTCGAGAATGACATAGGCGAGCACCGCAAAGGCGATGATGGCGGCCCAGATGAACGGCAGATCAAACTCCATGACGACCTCCATGAGTGCTGGTGCTGGCGATGGCGGGGCCTGGCATGATGCCGGAGCTGCGCAGCGGCCCTTCGTCGAGATCCGGCATCGGATCACGCGGCAATCGCGCCATCAGCCTCAGGATGTAGAAGGTGCCGGCGCCGAAGACGAAGAAGTAGACGATGATAAAGGCGATCAGCGAGGCGGCGACGGCAGGGGCTGCGATCGGCGCCACCGAGTTCACTGTCAGCAGGTGGCCGTAGACCGTGTAGGGCTGGCGGCCGACTTCGGTGGTGACCCAGCCGGCGAGCACGGCGACGAAGCCGGCCGGGCCCATCACGACTGCCGCCCGATGCAGCCAGACATTGCTGTCGAGCGTGCCGCGGTAACGACACCAGAGCGACCAGAGGCCGATGCCGAGCATGGCGAACCCAAGGCCGACCATCACCCGGAAGGACCAGAACACGATGCCGACGGGCGGATGCAGCTCTTCCGGGATCGTATCGAGGCCGGCGAGCGGCGCGTTGAGGTCGTGCTTCAGGATCAGGCTGGAGAGTTTTGGAACCTCGATGGCATAGTCGACGCGCTTTTCGGGCGAGTTCGGAATGCCGAAAAGGATCAGCGGCGCCCCATCCGGATGGCTCTGGTAGTGGCCTTCCATCGCCATCACCTTGGCCGGCTGGTGTTCCAGCGTGTTCAGCCCGTGCATGTCGCCGGCAAAGATCTGGATGGGCGCGACGATCGCCGCCATCCACATCGCCATCGAGAACATTTTGCGGGCGCGGCGCGGCGCCGTCTTGCGGATGAGGTGCCAGGCGCCGCAGGCGCCGACGACGAAGGCGGTCGTGAGGTAAGCGGCAAGCACCATATGGGTAAGGCGATAGGGGAAGGACGGGTTGAAGACGATCGCCCACCAGTCGACCGGGACGAACTGGCCCGCTTCGTTCATGGCGAAACCGGCGGGCGTCTGCATCCAGGAATTTGCCGAAAGGATCCAGGTGGCGGAAATCAACGTGCCGATGGCGACCATGACAGTGGCCAAGAAATGCAGTTTTGGCCCGACGCGGTTGAGCCCGAAGAGCATGACGCCGAGGAAGCCCGCCTCGAGGAAGAAGGCGGTAAGCACCTCGTAGCCCATCAGCGGCCCGATGATCGGCCCGGCCTTGTCGGAAAAGACGCTCCAGTTGGTGCCGAACTGGTAGGACATGACGATGCCGGAGACCACACCCATGCCGAAGGCGACCGCGAAGATCGTTTTCCAGAAGTGGAAGAGTTCGAGGTAGACCTCGTCCTTTTTCAAGAGCCACAAACCTTCCAGTACCGCGAGGTAGCTCGCAAGGCCGATGGAAAAAGCAGGGAAGATGATGTGGAAGGAGACGGTGAAGGCGAACTGGAAGCGAGCGAGCAGGGTCGCATCGAAACTCTCAAACACGGGCGCAATCCTTTCAGACATACGGCAACGCGCGTCGCTGACGCGTGGCCGTATCGCTCTGGCTGCTGCATCATTCGTCCCATGATCGATCGTCGATCAGGGGACTTTTCTTGGCCGTCCGTCGGGGCGTTTTCGGTGTTGGCCCCGGCTTCTCAGCATGCGCTTGAATCTGAGCCAAATTTGCCAAACGTCAATGACAGCGCGTCCGCCACGTTGTCACACTGCGGCAATGTCGCGCTGCGGCATATTGGACGGAGCTTCACCAGAGAGCGAAGCTGGCGACCGGCAATCGATCAAAGGGTTGCCGGGATGGCGTCAGCGGACCGGGAGATAGGCTTCGGCAAGCTCGGTCCAGAAGGCGGCGCCGATCGGCAGCAGGTCGTCGTTGAAGTTGTAGGCCGGATGGTGCAGCGGCTTGTCTTCGTCGCTGACCTTCGAGCCGAGGAAGAAATAGGTCCCCGGCTTTTCCTTGAGCATATAGGCGAAATCCTCGCTGCCCATGAAGGGACGGGCGAGATCGACCACCTTGTCGGCACCAGCAAAGCGTACTGCGAGATCGCGGACGAAATCCGTTTCGGCCTTGTGGTTGATCGTGGCATCGTAGCTGCGTTGGTAGTCGACTGTCGCGCGCATGCCGAAACTCGTGGCCTGCGCCTCGGCGATCATGCGGATGCGCCGTTCGAGTTCGTCGCGGACATCAGGCTCGAAGGAGCGGATGCCGACGACGATCTCGGCGCGCTCCGGGATGATGTTGCTGGCCGAGCCCGCATGGAAGGCGCCGACGGTGACGACGGTCGGATCCATCGGGTGGATGTTGCGCGAGACGATCGATTGCAGCGCCATGACGATCGAGGCACCGCAGACGATCGGGTCGGCCGTCTCCTGCGGTTCCGCGCCATGCCCGCCGCGGCCGTGCACGGTGATGCGCGCCTCGTCGACGGCCGCCATGATCGGGCCTTCTCTGAGTGCAAACTGGCCGAAGGGCAGGCCCGGTTCGTTGTGGAGCGCGAACACCGCGTCGCAGGGGAATTGTTCAAACAGCCCCTCGTCCATCATGATCTTGGCGCCGCCGAAATTCTCCTCGGCCGGCTGGAAGATCAAGTGGATCGTACCGTCGAAATTGCGCCGCTCTGCAAGCGCCCGCGCAGCGCCAAGCAGCATCGTCGTATGCCCGTCGTGGCCGCAGGCGTGCATCAATCCTGCGGTCTTGCTGGCATAGTCGAGCCCGGTCTTTTCCAGGATCGGCAGCGCATCGATATCGGCGCGAATGCCGATTGATCTCCCGCTCGTGCCGTTCCGGAGCGTGCCGACCACGCCGGTTTGGGCGAGACCCGTCGTCACCTCGTAGCCGAGGCTTTCGAGATGCTTGGCGATGAAGGCGGAGGTGCGCCTCTCCTCCAATCCAAGTTCCGGATGGGCATGCAGGTCGTGGCGGATGGCAACGAGTTCCGGCATGGCGTTGGTGATCGAGGAGGAGAGCTTCATGTCAGGCGCCACGGGTTGGGATACGATTTTCGAATGTGCGGAAGGCGACCACCAGAATGCCGGTGAGGCACATATAGATGAGCGCCAGCAGGAGCAGCGGCTCATAGGTGAGGAAGGTTTCCTGCCGCACCTTGGAGATGACGGCATAGACGTCGACGACGGTCACGGTGGCAACGAGCGGCGTCGATTTCAGCTGCAGCACGGTTTCGCCGTTCAGCGTCGGCAGCGCCCGGTGGATGGCGCGCGGCAACCAGATGCGGCGGAACATCGTCCAGCGGCCCATGCCATAGGCTTTGGCCGCCTCCAGCTCGCCCGGCGGCACGCCGGCAAAGGCGCCGCGCATGACCTCGCCCTCATAGGCGGCAAACGAGACGGTGAGTGCCGCCACGCCATAGGGCCAGGCCTCGCGCAAATAGGGCCAGAGGAAGGACTGGCGGATCGCCGGAAACTGCGGAAACAGCGAGCCGAGCCCGTAATAGAGCAGCCAGAGCTGCAGGAGCAGCGGCGTGCCGCGAATGACGGTGCAGAAGACCTTGGCCGGCAGTTTCAGGAACCAGGGGCCTGTCACCTGCACGAGGCCGATCGGCACCGCCAGCAGGAAACCGAGGATCGCGGTGCTGAACAGCATCACGAGGCTGACGAGAATGCCCCAGCCAAGCCGAGGCAGATAACGCGGCAGCCAGTCCCAGCGCATGAAGACGGCAACGGCGACGACGAAGGCGGCGAAGACCAGCATCATCACGATGCGATGCGGTACGAAGAAGCTCCGAGCCGTCGGCAGGTCCTCGGGCGTGAAGGCAACGGCGTGGGTGGTTTCGTTGGTCATCGCTGCACCGCAAAGCCGCGTCGGGCATGGCGTTCGAGCATGCCGATGAAGACGTTGGACACGAGTGTCAGCGCCAGATAGAGCGCGCCGGCGGCAAGGAAGAACAGCAGGTATGCCTTGGTCGTGCCGGCCGCCTGGCGCGTGACCAGCGTCAGCTCGCTGAAGCCAACGACAGCGAGAAGGGCGGTGTCCTTGGTGGCGATCAACCAGAGATTGGAAAGACCGGGAATGGCATAGGGCAGCATCGCCGGCAGGGTGATGCGCCGCAAGACCTTGGTCGGCGACATGCCATAGGCCCGCGCCGCTTCGATCTGTCCGGCGGGCACCGCCTTGATCGCGCCACGCAAGACTTCGGTCGAGTAAGCCCCCTGGACGACGCCGATGACGAAGATGCCGGCCATCAGGCCGCTGATGTCGACCGGGCCGATCGCAAAGAGCGCCAGCACCTGATTGAGAAGATCGGTGCCGGCGTAATAGAGCAGCAGGATCAGCACCAGTTCCGGCACCGCACGCACCACCGTGGTGTAGCATTCAAGCAGATCCCGCAGCACCGGACCGCCATAGAGCTTGCCGAAGGCGCCGCCGATGCCGAGTGCCAGGCCGAGCGTGAAGCCGCCGACGGCGATCTGGATGGAGTTGAAAAAGCCCTGCAGCAACACGCCGCCCCATCCGGGCGCGTTGAGCGAGAGCAGGCCCCAATTGATGAGGGAATCCGCAGCCATGCGTCGTACTCCGATGGCGCCAGCCGGCGGCGGCTGCTGCGCCCGCGTCCCCTTTCAGGCACACAAGGCACAGCACCTCTGGGCCGCCGGCCGATCGCGCCTTAATCGCCGTAGATGTCGAAGTCGAAGTACTTCTTCGAGAACGTATCATAGGTTCCGTTGTCACGGATCGCCTTGATCGCAGTGTTGACCTTGTCCTTGAGCTCGGTTTCGCCCTTGCGCAGGCCGACGCCCACACCCGGGCCGATCACGGCAACGTCTTCGGCGACGTCGCCCTTGTAGTCGCAGCATTCCTTGCCCTGGTCGGTCGCAAGGAAAGCCTTCAGCGCGATGGCGTCCGCCTGGACGGCATCGAGGCGGCCGGCGGCGAGGTCGTTGTTGGCTTCGTCCTGCGTCTGGTACTCCTTGACGTCGACGCCTGCCGGCGCGAAATGCTTGGCGGCATAGGCTTGGTGGACCGTCGAGACCTGGACGCCGAGCGCCTTGCCGTTGAGACCTTCCGGCGTCGGCTTGATGTCGACGCCCTTGGTGCCGATGATGCCGGTCGGGGTGTTGTAGTATTTGTCCGAGAAATCGATCGTTTTCAGGCGTTCGTCGGTGATCGACATCGAGCTGATGATCATGTCGATCTTCTTCGAGGTCAGCGCGGGGATGATGCCGTCCCAGGCGACCGGCGTCAGCACGCATTCGAGCTTCGCCTCGGCACACATCGCATTCATGAACTCGACTTCCCAGCCTTCCCATTTGCCGCTGGCGTCGGGCGCCGTGAACGGCGGATAGGGCTCGGCGGCGACGCCGACCTTAAGCGCTTCGGCCGAAGCGGCGACGCCGCCGCTGACGGCGATTGCCGTCGCAACGGCCAGGACTTTCAATGCCTTCTTCATGCTGTTCCCCTTTTTGGTTGTTTAGCATTCCGGAATTCAGTGAATGGAACTGATGAACTTCTTGAGCCTTTCCGACCGCGGCGAACCAAAGATGGCCTCTGGCGGGCCCTGTTCCTCGATCACGCCGTTGTGGAGGAAGACGATGTGGTTGGCGACGTCGCGCGCGAACTTCATCTCGTGGGTAACCAGGATCATCGTGCGCTTCTCGCGCGCGAGATCGCCGATGACCGAAAGCACTTCGCCGACGAGTTCAGGATCGAGCGCCGAGGTCGGCTCGTCGAAGAGCATGACCAGCGGCTGGATGGCGAGCGCCCGCGCGATGGCCGCGCGCTGCTGTTGGCCACCGGAAAGAAAGGCCGGGTAAGCGTCGCGCTTCTCATAGAGGCCGACGCGCTTGAGCAGCGTTTCGGCGGTGGCGACCGCTTCGGCCTTCGGCTTGCCGAGCACGTGGATCGGCGCCTCGATGACGTTTTCGAGGATGGTCATGTGCTGCCAGAGATTGAAGCTTTGGAAGACCATGCCGAGCTGGCTGCGGATGCGCTGGACTTGGCGGCGGTCCTCCGGCACGAGGCCGCCTCGGCCGTCGGGTTTCATCCGGATCTTCTCGCCATGCACGCTGACGCTGCCCGCGGACGGGAGTTCCAGAAGGTTGATACAGCGCAGGAAGGTGGATTTGCCGGAGCCGCTGCCGCCGATGATGGCGATCACGTCGCCCTGTTTCGCCGTCAGCGAAACACCCTTCAGCACTTCCAATGGCCCGAAACGCTTGTGCAGGTCAGTGACCGCGATTGCCTGGGCCGCATCCGTCATCGGCACGCCGCTCCAACGGCTCTGCGCGCTTTTTCTGTCAGCATGAGAACAGTTCCCCTGTCGTTTTCCGCGCGGCATCTTTGGCCTGTCACGGTTTTGTTGATTGGCATGGTTGCACTTGTGTCGCTATTATTCAAGCGTATAATAATACGCATCGTCGATTTTTCGACGCCCGCCCCCAGCCTTGATTTCCCGAAGGAGCCGCTCATGTCCCCGTTCCGGCCGAAGCCATCGTCGACCGCGCCAGGGCACTTGTTCCAGCGGGTCGCCGCATGAATCGGCGCAGCTTTCACCGCGCTCCGGAAGGCGAGCGCCGCCAGGAACTGATCGAGGCGACGCTCGATTGCATCTCCGAATTTGGGCTCAAGGGCGCGACGGTGCGGCAGATCGCGATCCGCGCCGGCGTGACCGCCGGGCTCGTGCGCCACTATTTCGAATCGAAGGATCAGATGGTTGCCGAGGCCTATCGCGCCGTCATCGCATCCTTGACGGACAAGGCGAGCCAGGTGGAGGGCGATCCGGAAACCCGCCTCAGGGATTTCATCGCGATCAACCTCACCGAACCGGTGGCCGACAGCCGGAGCATCTCGCTGTGGGCTGCCTTCATCAGCCAGGTGCGTGTCGATCCGGTGCTCGCCGAGATCCATCGCGAAGGCTACCTCGCCTTCCGCAACACACTGCAGGAACTGCTCGCCGATTTTCTTGCGGCGAAGGGCAAGCCGGCGGACGCCGAAACCTGCCGGGCGTTCGCCATTGCCATCAACGGGCTGGTCGACGGTCTTTGGGTGGAGGGGTGCCTGGCGGGCGACCTCTTTCGCGAGGGTGAACTGGTCGCCATCGCCATGTCGTCGGCCGAGGCACTGCTCGGCACGTCGATCGGAACTGCAAAACAATGACAACGGGAGAAAACACCATGCGCTACGCGTCCATCACCGAACGTCTTGCCGAGCTTGGTTCGGGAAAATGGTCGCTGCATATTCGTGCCCGCCAACTGAAGGCAAGTGGCGCCGACATCATCGAACTGACGATTGGCGAACCGGACCTTCCGCCGGACCGCGCCCTTCTCGAAGAATGCCAGCGCGCGATGAATGCCGGGCGCTACCGCTACTCCAATGGCCGCGGCGAGCCCCCGGTCGTGGCTGCGCTCGCGGAAAAATATCGCCGGCGCCGTGACGGCGTCACCGCGGCGAATGTCTTGTGCTTCCCCGGCACCCAGACGGCGCTCTTCTCCGTGATGCTGGCTCTGGTCGAAACCGGCGACGCGGTGCTCGTCGGCGACCCGCTCTATGCGACCTATGAGGGCGTGATCCGCTCCACCGGCGCCCATCCGGTGCTGGTGCCGCTGAAGCCGGAATTCGGCTTCCACATGCAGGCCGAAGATCTCGAAAAGGCGATCACACCGGAGAGCCGGGTGCTGCTGCTCAACACGCCGCACAATCCGACCGGGGCCGTGCTGACCGCGGCCGAGATCGCCGCGATCGGCGAGGTCGCGCGCCGTCACGATCTCTGGATCGTCTGCGATGAGGTCTACGAGGAACTTGTCTTCGACGCCGTCTTCGCCTCACCCTTCGACAATCCGGATCTCGCCGAACGCACCGTCGTCGTCTCGTCGATCTCCAAGTCCCACGCCGCGCCCGGCTTCCGCAGTGGTTGGGCAGTCGGCCCGGTCGAGTTTGCCAACCGGCTGCTGCCGGTTTCGGAAACGATGCTCTTCGGCACCCAGCCTTTCATCGCCGACATGACCGCCTATGCCCTGACCCATGACATCGATACCGCGCGGCGGATGCGCGAGTCCTATCAGTCCCGTGCCGCACAGATCGTAGCCGGTCTTGCCGCGGCACCCGGCATCGAGGTGTTCGCGCCGGAAGCCGGTATGTTCATTGTGATCGACGTTTCCGGAACCGGCCTTGACGGCGATGCGTTTGCCTGGGCGCTGCTCGAAGAGGAGGGGGTTGCCGTCATGCCTGGATCATCCTTTGGCGATCAGGCGCAGAACTATCTGCGCGTCAGCCTGACCGTGCCTGATCGGGACATCGACGAGGCCTGCCGTCGCATCGCTGCGCTCGCCGAGCGGTCCAGCCTGCGTAAGGAGCGCTGCGCATGACGATGGAAAAAACAGTTGGAGAAGTGCTGGTCGATCTGCTCGAGGCCAATGGCGTCGAGGTGGTTTTTGGCATTCCCGGGGTGCACACGGTCGAGCTTTATCGCGGGCTGGCGGCATCGAAGATCCGCCATGTGACCCCGCGCCATGAACAGGGTGCGGGCTTCATGGCCGATGGATATGCCCGGGTCAGCGGCAAGCCGGGTGTCGCCCTCGTCATCACCGGTCCGGGACTCACAAACACCATCACGGCGATGGCGCAGGCCCGGCAGGATTCCATCCCGATGCTGGTGATTTCCGGCGTCAATCGCCGCGATTCGCTTGGTCACGGTCGCGGGCTCTTGCATGAGCTTCCCGACCAGCATGGCATGATGAAGACGCTGGCGCTCTACTCGCACACGCTGCTCAATCCGGAAGACCTGCCTTTCGTCGTCGACCGCGCCTTCTCGGTGCTCGTCTCCGGCCGGCCGGGGCCGGTGCACATCGAGATTCCGACCGACGTGATGGCGGCGAAGATCGCGCCGCAGGCGGTGCGCCCGGCGACGGCGACGCGCCCGCGCTCAGACAGCGAGACGCTGCAGCGTGCAGCGATCCTCTGCGCCGACGCCTCGCGGCCAGTCATCATCTGCGGCGGCGGCGCGTTGACGGCGGAAGCCGAAGTGACGGCGCTTGCCGAGAAGATCGGCGCGCCTGTCGTCACCACGGTCAACGCCCGCGGCATGCTCGCCGGCAACCCCTTGCGCGTTCCCGCAAGCCCCAGCCTGAAGGCGGTGCGGTCGCTCCTCAAGGAAGCGGACCTTGTCCTGGCGCTCGGCACCGAAATGGGCCAGACGGACTACGACATGTATGCCGATGGCGGTTTCCCGGCCTTGCGCAATCTCATCCGCACCGACATTGACTCAGCGCAGCTCGCGCGCGGGCCGCATGCAGCCCTTTCCATTCTCTCCGGCGCCAAGGCGGCCACGGCAGGCATCCTCGCCTTCCTGCCCGGCCACACCGCGAAGGATGGCGTCGGGCGCGCCGAAACCGCGAGACGGGCAGCGCTGAAGGAACTGACGCCGAAGATGAAGGCCGAGATCGGCATCATCGACACGGTCTACAGGACGTTGCCGGACTGCACCGTTGTCGGTGACTCGACCCAGGCCGTCTATGCCGGCAATCTTTATTGCGATGCGCCGCGCCAGCGCAGCTGGTTCAATTCCGCGACCGGCTACGGCTCGCTCGGCTACGCTCCGCCGGCGGCCGTGGGCGCTGCGGTTGCCGATCCGTCGCGTCCGGTCGTGTGCCTTGTCGGCGACGGCGGCTTCCAGTTCTCGCTGGCCGAGATCGGGTCCGCGGTGGATGCGCAGGCGAAGGTGATCTTCCTCGTCTGGAACAATGACGGCTACCAGGAGATCGAGTCCTACATGGTCGACGCCGGCGTTACCCCTGAAGGGGTCAGGCCCTCGGCGCCGGACTTCCTGATGGCGGCCAAGGCCTATGGGGTCGAGGGGCAGCGGCTCACCGCGGTTGCCGATCTGGCGCAGGCGCTTGCCGCAGCCGCAGAGCGCAAAGGCCCGTCGCTCATCGAGATCCACGAGAGGCGGACGGCGGGTCTCTCGGCCTGACCGCGCCTCAGTCGCACAACGGGCCGGATTTGACTTTTCCGGCCCGCAATGGTGTTAAGGGCGCCCATGCTCGAATCCGGCCACGTTCTTTCGTTAAGGTCGGGCATTCGGGCTGAGTTTCGTCTCGCTGGCGCTGGAGCGCCGCGCGTCTTGTAGGCGCCAAGGAAAGGGACCGCGTCCTCGATGGACCGCTTGGGTGGTGGCAGCAAGAATATGCAGGCCGGCCGGCTTCTCGCCGTGCTGTGGCTGTTCTGCGCCTCCTTCGCAATGCAGGTCATCTCGGTTGGGCAGAGCATTCCGTCCCGCTCGTCCTCTGGCGCCCAGGCCGGTAATGTCACCGATACCGGCTCGACCGATCGCCCTGCAGCCCGGCAGATCTCGCGGGCGACACCGCTTTCAGACCTTCGGTTCACGGCCGAGCGCAAGGACGCGAAGTCCGCGACCGACGATGGGTTACCGGCGCTGCTGCCGGTATCCGCGGAGCTGGAATTTCCCCAATCGTCGGACGGTCGGTTCCTGCGCCGTGTCGCAGAGCAGATCGGCGGGGCTTCGAGCTATGGGCCCCATATTCGCGCACCCCCGCGCGCCTGATCCATCAAGCATATTCTGGCTCGTTTGCGGCTTGGACCGCTACGCCGCCATTGATGAAACAAAGTCCTGACGACGCGCCCCGTGCCCGTGCAGGCTCTTTTGGAACCACAACATGCGTACATCGAAATGGGCGATTCTCGTCTATGTCGCCGTGATCATCTTCGGATGCGTCGCGGCGCTTCCCAACGTGCTGACGCCAGCACAGCGTGAACAATTCGCCGCCTGGCTGCCGGTCAAGCCGGTGACTCTCGGCCTCGACCTCAAGGGCGGTTCGCACCTCGTCCTCGAAGTCGACGCCGCCGGCCTGCGCAAGGCCCGCCTCGAAACCTTACTCGACGATACGCGTCGGGCGCTGCGCGCCGAACGCGTTCCGGCTTCGTCGGCCCGCATCGCCGGCGACACCGTGACGGTCAAGATCGAAGACGCTGCCGACCGCGAGAAGGTTCTGCCGAAGCTTAAAGAGTTGGCTGCCCCGGTTGGCACGCTCGGCTTTGGCGGCTCGGCTTCCGATATCGCGGTCACCGAGGATGGCGACACCATCACGGTCGCCATGACCGAGGCCGGCCTCGCCGACCGCACCACCAAGGCGGTTGAGCAGAGCCTGGAAATCATTCGTCAGCGCGTCGATACCGTCGGTGTTGCCGAGCCGCTGATCCAGCGCGTCGGCTCCGACCGCATCCTCGTCCAGCTTCCAGGCCTCGAGGATCCGACGGCACTACGCCAGCTTCTCGGCTCCACAGCCCAGATGAGCTTCCACATGGTCGACCAGACTGTGGATCCCAATCAGCCGGCACCACGTGGCGTCGACATCCTGCCGGGTGCGCACGACAACAACAAATATGCGGTCGAAAGTCGCGTTGCGATTTCGGGCGAGCGGCTGGCCGATGCCAAGGCCGGCTTCGATCAGCGCACCAACGAGCCGATCGTTTCTTTCACCTTCGACTCCCTGGGTGCCCGCCAGTTCGCGGAAATTACCCAGGCCGCTGTCGGCCGGCCCTTTGCGATCGTGCTTGACGGCAAGGTTCTGACGGCACCGGTCATCCGCGAGCCGATCATCGGTGGCAATGGCCAGATCAGCGGCAATTTCACCGCGCAGGAAGCAACCGTTCTGTCAGCGCTCCTGCGCTCGGGCGCGCTGCCTGCACCGCTGACTGTCATCGAAGAACGCTCGGTCGGCCCGAACCTCGGCTCGGATTCCATCCGCATGGGCATCTATACCGGCCTTGCCGGCTTCGCCCTCGTGGTTACCCTCATGGTCGTGCTCTACGGCGCATGGGGCATGATCGCCAATGTCGGCCTGGTGCTGCACACGATCCTGACGATCGCGCTGTTGGCCATGCTCGGCTCGACGCTGACGTTGCCCGGCATCGCCGGTATCATTCTCGGCATCGGCATGGCGGTGGACGCCAACATCCTGATCAACGCGCGTATTCGCGAAGAGACGGAAGGCGGCGCCGGCGCGATGAAGGCGCTCGATATCGGCTTCAACAAGGCCTATGCAACCATCATCGACTCCAACGTCACGACGCTTTCGGGCACCGTGCTGCTGTTCGCCTTCGGCTCCGGCCCGGTGAAGGGCTTCGCGGTCACCATGATGCTCGGCATCATCATCTCGATGTTCACGTCGATCACCGTCGTACGCCTGATGATGCGTGAGGTCGTCGTTCGCCGGAAGATGAAGAAGCTCGAAATTCCGTCGCTCTTCGGCAAGGTTCCGAAGCTTCCGTCCTTCTCCTTCATGAAGGGCCGCTTCGTCGCCATCGGGATGTCGGCGTTCCTGTCGATTAGCTCGGTGGTGCTGTTCTTCACGCCGGGCCTCAACTACGGCATCGACTTCGTCGGCGGTATTCAGGTCGAAACCACCTCGAAGAACACGCTCGACCTTCCGACGCTGCGCCACAACCTCGAAGCGCTCAACATCGGCGAAGTGGCGCTGCAGGAGTTCGGCCAGGACAAGTCGGTTCTGATCCGCGTTCAGCGTCAGCCGGGCGGCGAGCAGGAGCAGACGGCGGCACTGAACCGCATCAAGGACACCGTAGTCCAGACAATCTCCGATGCGACCTTCGAGCGTACCGAGGTCGTCGGACCGACCGTCAGCACCGAACTTGCCCGTTCGGGCTTCCTCGCCGTCGGTCTCGCGATGGTGGCGATCCTGCTCTACATCTGGTTCCGCTTCGAATGGCACTTCGCCGTCGGCGCGATCGCAGTTCTATTGCTGGACATCACCAAGACGATCGGCTTCTTCGCGCTCACGGGCATCGACTTCAACCTGACGGCCATCGCCGCGCTGCTGACGATGATCGGCTACTCGGTCAACGACAAGGTCGTGGTTTATGACCGCATGCGCGAGAACCTCCGCAAGTATAAGTCGATGCCGTTCTCCGACCTGATCGACATGAGCATCAACCAGGTGATCGCGCGATGCATCTTCACCTCGATGGCGACGGCCCTGTCGCTGGTGCCGATGGCGATCTGGGGTGGCGACGCGGTCAAGAGCTTCGCCTGGCCGATGATTTTCGGCGTGATCGTTGCGACCACGTCGTCGATCTATATCGGCGGACCGATCCTGCTCTTCCTGAACCGTTGGTGGAAAGATCGCGAAGCGTCTCGTTCGAGCACCACGCCTCAGGCGGGCACGCCGGCGGCGTGATCCGGCGGTCCCGGGATACAAAACGTGAAGGGGCGGCCCGGCGGGCCGCCCCTTTTTTGTCCGAATGTGCTGTCTTTATCCCCTCGTGCCTTGCAGACTGATTCTTCGCTACCTAGATAGCGAGGGTCTCCGGTTCCGGGGCGGGAGAACGGATTTTGCGTCCGCGTCCCCCTAAGATTTGAAGGGTGAGAATTATTTTTCGCATCTTCATCTTTTTAATTGACGGAATTGGTAGATTATTCTAGTTTGCCAATACGTGACGCGGGGAGTCCGCCTCACGGTTGTTCATCAAACGCACCGGCATGCTGATGCCGGGCCAGCCAAAGGAGAGTGACATGTTCGGAAACGTCTCGACCGCCGCCTTCTTCGGCACGCGTCTCCTTTGTCGCGCAACAGAGAAACGTCACATTCGCAATCTCTGCCGAATGTGACCGTCGAACCCCTCGAACTTTATCTTTTGCCGAAATTGAAAGTCTCCGCGCCTCCGGCGTGGAAGGAGCGTTATTTGTATGAGCAAGCAAGTTATCGAATTTGGCGGCGAAGCCGTCGGTGTGGTCGTCCCGGATGAAGATCGCTTCAAGTTCGTGGCGGTGAAGTATCACGTCTGGGATCTGGACGCGAAGCGCTTCGGCTCGGCCGAGGAAGCACGTGCCGCGATCCGCCAGCTGCTGGCCCACCAGGCCGTGTCGGCGAAGCGGCGGGGTCACAGCGCAGCCGCATGAAGCGGGTGAGAAAGGTCGTTTTCGGCTTTTCTCCCGCATCCGCCCGATACTTCTGAAAATCGTCGTTGCTTCCGCTGCAAGCGTGGCCGCGACTTCGGCCAATTCCCCACTATAATTATATGTTGGCAGTACGTTTCTTGTGCTATGCCAAGATGTATTTGCATTTGCGCGGATGATTCCCGTATCGGGAGCCGCAGGGAAAGCGTGCCGGAATGCTGACGAAGAAGGGAAAATACGGTCTGAAGGCTTTGGTCGATCTTGCACGGCTGGAGCCGGGGGAGACCGCCTTCATCACCGAAATCGCCCAGCGCAACAATATCCCGAAGAAGTTCCTGGACACGATCCTGCTCGAACTGCGCAACGCCGGCATGCTGCGCTCGAAGAAGGGCCCGGGCGGCGGTTATTCGCTGTCGCGGCCCGCTGCCGAAATTCGCATCGGCCATGTGATCCGCACGCTGGATGGGCCGTTGGCGCCGATCCGCTGTGCCAGCCGCACGGCCTATGAGGTCTGCGAGGACTGCAACGATCCCGAGACCTGTCAGGTGCGGGTATCGATGACCACGGTGCGCGACGCCGTTGCTGCGATCCTCGACTCGATGACGCTTGAAGAATTCGCCGCCGACAAGTCGATGCCGCTCGAAACTGTCGAAGAAATGCGGGCCGGCTGACGAAAACGCCACCGATCGCGCCAGTTTTCCCCCGAAGTCTGCTTCCAAGGCTTGGTTTGCCAAGAAAAAGCGCTTATCTGCCGTCAATGGTCTGGCGGGCAGCGATGCAGCCTGCCACTTAAGTCTTCGTAAGATCGGGGTCATCATGGGTTTGAGACAAGCATCTGCGCATGAGCGCACCGCGGTTGCGGCTTTGGAGTCGATCGGCCGGACGCTGACGACTGCAATGGTCGGCATCAAGGCGCTGACTGACCACCTTGGTTCCGACGAAGCTTTTGCCCGCAGTGTCGTCGATGCAGTCGAGTTGATCGGCGAGAGCCAGGGGCGTGTCGTCGTCTCCGGCGTCGGCAAGAGTGGCCATATCGGCCGCAAGATCGCTGCGACCCTAGCATCGACCGGCACCTCGGCCTATTTCGTGCATCCGACCGAAGCGAGCCACGGCGACCTTGGCATGGTCACCTCGCAGGACGTGCTGATCCTGCTCTCGTGGTCGGGGGAGACGGCCGAGCTCGCCAACATGCTCACCTATGCCAAGCGCTTCAACGTGCCGATCGTCTCGATCTGTGCCAACCGCGACAGCGTGCTGGCGCGGAATTCCGAAGTGCCGATCGTACTGCCCAAGGTGCAGGAAGCCTGCCCGCACGGCCTCGCGCCGACGACATCCGCAATGCTGCAGCTCGCCGTCGGCGACGCGGTGGCGATCGCGCTTCTGGAACGGCGCGGCTTTTCGGCCGAAGATTTCAAGACATTCCACCCCGGTGGCAAGCTCGGTGCGCAGTTGCGGCTGGTCCGCGAGCTGGCGCATGAGGGCGCCCAGATGCCACTGCTCCAGACGGGGCGGCCGATGAGCGAGGCCCTCATCGAAATGTCGTCGAAGGGTTTCGGCGTCGTCGGCATCGTCGATGACACCGGCAAGCTTGTCGGTGTGATCACCGATGGCGACCTGCGCCGCCACATGTCGGGCGATCTGCTCCAGCAACCGGTCGAGGCGGTGATGTCGCGCAATCCGCGGGTGATCCGTGGCGACGTGCTCGCGAGTGGCGCCATGGAATTCATGCAGCAGCACAAGGTAACGGTGCTGTTCGTCGTCGGCGATGGCGGAGCACCGGTCAGCATCCTGCACATTCACGACCTGCTGCGCGCCGGCGTCGTCTGAGGGCTAGGGGTAGTACACCTCGCGAAAGCTGCCTAACCCTTGACCACGGCGGGCCAGTCGCCCGTCGTGCCCGGCTGCACCGGCCGTTCCAGATAGGTTGAAAGCACCACATAGCTGCGCGTCGCCTTGACGCCGGGCGTGTCGTAGAGGCGCGCCAGCAGCCCCTCCAGCGCATGGGTGCTTTCCGTGCGGACTTTGAGCAGCATGCAGGTATCGCCCGCGACCGAGTGGATCTCCTCCACCTCGGGGCATTCCTCGATGGCAAGCAGCGCCTGTGTCTTTCCCCAGCCGGTCGTGTCGACATGGACGAAGGCGAGCAACGTCTTGCCGACGGCCTCGGGATCGATCAGCGCTGCCACGCGGCGGATCGCCCCTGATCGCCTGAGCCGCTTCACACGCTCATGCGCCGCCGGTGGCGAAAGCCCGACCCGTTCACCGAGTTCGACATAGCTCGTCGTCGCATCCTCGACCAGCACGCCTAATAGTTTTCGGTCCATCGCGTCGAGGTCGCGCTCCGGTGGACGCTTCCGCCGAACGTCATCTGTATTTTGATCCATTCCGATGTTTCCTCTTGCTGCTGAATTTCATTCTGCAAACATGAGACAATGACGAACATCAATCAATCCATTTCCAGCGGTTCAGTCGACAGGGCACGTATCCCGCCCTTCGCCTACCTGCTCACCATCTGCATCGGCGTCATCGGCTCCAACTCCCTCGCCCTCGGGCCGATCGCGCCGGAGGTGGCGCGAAGCCTTGGCGCCAACGTTCCCGCCGTCATGACGGCCTCTGCCGTCTTTGGCCTGGGCACGGCCGTCAGCGCCGTTTTCCTTGGCCGCTTCATCGATCGCCATGGTCCGCGCCGCATGTTGGCTGCGGCTCTCTTGCTTCTGGCTGCAGGGCTCGGCGGCAGTGCGCTCGCGCCATCGCTTGCGTTCCTGGTTGCCGCCCAGCTCGTCGTCGGTCTGGCCGCGGGCATTGCGCTTCCCTCGATCTATACGCTGGCCTCGGTCATTGCGCCGACCGGACGCGAGAGCGAGACGATCGGCCTGGTGCTGACCGGCTGGACGCTCAGCATGGTGGCGGGCGTGCCGCTATCGGCAGCGATCGCTGATTTTGCCGGTTGGCGCACGGTCTATGTCATTGTCGCCGCCGCCACGTTGATCGCCTGCACTGCGGTCAAGTTTGCGCCGGCGCAGGAAGGCGCCACCGGTACAGCGACATCACCGCTGGCGGCATTGAGTGTTCCCGGCGTTGCACCGCTCTTGATCGCCTGCGCCGCCTTCATGGCCGCCTTCTACGGCGTCTATGCCTATATCGGCGAGCACCTGCATGCCGCACTCGGCCTGCCTGTCACCGCCAACGGTCTCATCGCCGTTTCCTATGGATTCGGTTTCGGCGCCGCCGCTTTTCTTGACCGCCTGATCGATCGTTTCGGCGCCGCCCGGTTGTTGCCGCTGATCTTCCTGGCGGTCGCGGGCGTCTACGTTGCCATGGCTGTGGCGAGCGGCTCCTACGCTGCCATGCTGGCCGTCGTCTTCCTTTGGGGGCTTGCCAACCATTTCGGGCTGAATGTGCTGATCATGCGGCTCACCGGCCTCGACCCCGCCAAGCGCGGCGCGATCATGGGGCTGAACAGCGGCGTCACCTATATCGCGCTCTTTGTCGGCACGATCGGGTTCGGTGCAGCCTATGCCCGGGCAGCCTTCTTTGTGCTGCCTTTGGCAGCGGCAGGCCTGATGCTCCTGGCGGCCTTCGCCGTCGCGACGGCGCGGCGGTAGTCTGGCTTAACAGACCCGCTGTTACGTCAGTCGTCGTCACGCGGAGGAGGCGATCCTCGGCCGCTTTTGCGGCTTGCGGCGTGGTGGCGGGTCCACGAAGGCGCCTGGCTGGTTGAGGCTGTTCTCACTCAGCCGCTTGGCGATCGCCTCGGCGCCGGCATCGCTTCCGGCGCGCGAATAAAGATTTCCGCGTACCTGGATCGAGGCGGCGAGCAGGCGGAACATTGCGTTCGCCAGATCCGGATCTGGCGCCTGCGGCGCACGCCAGAAATCGTCGAGCGGCTGCTGGTCGGTCAGTCCGGCGATGTCGAACAAGGCCGTGCCAAGCACCTTCACCGGTCGCCCCTGCTTCAATGCATGCAGACCGGCCGTCGAGTTGACCGTGACTATGCCTGCGCTTGCCTCTCCAAGCGTATCGAGGTTGCCGCCATCGAGATAGAAGACGCGCCCGCGAAGCCCCAGCGCTGCCGCTCGTTCGTCGATGATTCTGCGCCAGGGGATCAGATCATTGTCGAGCGGATGCACCTTGAAGACGAGGCGCGCGTCGCGCGCCGCAAAGGCGGCGAAGGAAGCCAGCACTTCGGCAATCGCTTGCCTCTGGCTATGGAAAGGCGAGTGGGCCCTGAGCTGGAAATCGGTTTCGAGCTGCAGCGGATAGACGAAATAGGGCGCGTCCTGCGAAAGCAGTTTGGCAACGGTCGCCTCGGCTTCCGAGTTGCGCCGCTTTTCGGACAGGAGCCGGCGGACCCAGCCCGCATATTCGGCGAGCGGATGAAAGATCGCGTGGCGCTGATAGTGTGGGAAGAGGAACCAGAGAAAGACGTTCGGCAGATTGTAGAACAGGTCATAGCTCGCATCGGCGAGGAACGTCTGGCTGTAGTGCTTGCGCCAGTCCGGTTCCGGGACGCCCGCTGCCGCCGCAAGGATTTGCGCGGGATCGGACGGGAAATGTGAGTTCGAGGACATGCCGTTGCGCTCGAGCGTCAGCCAGTCCGGCCGAAGATACCCCATCTCGACGATGGCGACTGCGACACCCTTGCGCCGCGCGACCGTGGTGGCTGCCTGGTGGTAGGCGCGTTCCTCGCCGAGCAGCAGCATGTCGGTGACGCCATGGCGCGCGATGAAGGCCTCGATATAGGCTGGCCAATCGGCTGCCGTGCCGCGATAATTATAGGCACCCTTGCGGCCCCAGATGATCTGGTCGCCGACATTGAGGTTGATCCTCAGGCAGGTGTGGCCAATGGCTTCGAGCCGATCGGCGATCTTGCGGAAGATCGGCGACGAAGGGCCTTGCAGGAACAGGAACACCCGTCGCCTTGGCCGATCGACCGCCCCGGTCGATGTCATCGAAGCGTTCTCCATCCGTCCACTGCTGCTACCGCAGCGTATCCTTTCTGAGGTTGGCGTGGTTGAGCAGGGCCTCGATCAAGTTCCAGGCTTCGACATTACTCGGTTCCACCGGCTTGTGGGAAGACGACTTGGCCTTGGCAAGCGGTACGATCAGGTAGTCGGTTCGCGGGTCGGGGAAGGGATCGGCAAAGGATTTGAGCAGCGGCGCATGGTCGCCGTAGAAGACGAGCCAGACCGGGCGGTCCAGCTTGTCGAGTCGTTCGCTCAGCATGTTCAGCGCCGCATCGGATTGTTCGAGAATGGCCAGATAGATGTCGACGGGATTGGTAAGATCACCGACGCGACCCGGCTCCCACGGACCGTGATTGGCCATGGAGGCAACGAAGATGAAGCCGTTTTCATCCTCCGGCAGCTTCTCGCATGCGTCGATCACTTTTGCCGCAAGTTTCTCGTCGGAGACGTAGGGGCCGTCTCTTTCGGGGCGATGGTCGAAGCCGTCGAGCATGGTCAGCTTGGAAAAGCCGAGTTGCGGCATCGCCTTGTGCCGGAGAAAGAAGGTGCGGTCATAGGGATGGATGAAATGCGTGTTCCAGCCGGCGCGCTTCATCTTTCCCGGCCAGACCACGTCGGCATAGTGCGAGGCCCTGAGATAGGGGTAGCTGGCGTCGACGTGGATGTCGTCAGGCACCAGGCCGCTGATGACCGCGAATTCCGTGCGCAGCGTATAGCCGCCTTCGAAGACGCTGCTGAGGCGGCCCCATTGCACCGCCTCGCGCCGCAGCCGATCCAGCGTCGGCATATCAAGCGTATCGACGCCGAAGTGCCGCATGTCGATGAAGGATTCCGATTGCCAGACGACGATCAGCGGCGAGCCGTCGTCGCCGATCAGATCATGCACGGCGGCCCGGACGATCTCGGAGAGTTCCGCGACGATCTTTTCACGCCGCACGCCGAGCCAGACGATGAAGCGGAACACGACCGAGCCGAAGGTGCCGAAGCGCACCGTGTTCACCTTGACGTCGAGTGTTTTCAGCAGCCTTTGCACCAGCGCCGCCGTCGGGCGGTTCACCGGGCCGTAGAAGAGCAGAAGCCAGGGTCCGTAGGCGATCCCGAGCATCAACAGGATCCAGAACGCCTTGCCGCGATCGGGCAGGATGGCCGGCTCGAAATACATGTAAAGGCCGGACACGCCGAAGACATAGAGGAAGGCGACGGTCCAGAAGACGACGTTTAAAGAACTCGCATAGAAAATCGTCTTGTACTTGAAGACGTCGACGACGAGCGCGATATCCGAAAAGATCAGCGGCTCGCGGATGAACTTGAACTTGGCGCGGGAAATGCCGGTGAAGATGATGAAGAAGCTCATCGTGCCGGCTGCGGCATACAGCGGCCGCCAGGAGCCGGCGAAGAATCCTGCAAAGACCAGCGCGATGACCGGCAGGCGGGCAACCGCATCGACGACATCCTGCGTCCGCCCGAAGGGCGAGGGATGGGCGCGCCGCTCCCGCTTCGGCAGGGCAAAGCGATCGGTAAAGAAGATCACCGCACAGGAGAGCACGTAACAACAGAGCGTCAGTGTTCTTGGGTAGTCGTGCAGCTGAAAGGGAAGCAACGCCAAGCGGAAACCTTCATGTCTTCATGCCGGCCGACGCCGCTTGATGCGGCACAGCGTCCGCCCGACACTTAGATCTTATCGCTTGGACGTACAAGCGCCGTCAGGTCCGGCGCTCCGACACTCCACTATTATGCGTCGCGGTGTTGCCGCCGCGCGCAATCACCCTGTCGAACCACCAGTTGAGCAAGGGACGAATGGCCGGCGCGAAGCGGCCGAGGAGAAAGAGCGTGGTGCCGAAGTAGATTTCGAACCGCCCGCGGTCGATGCCCTTGGCGATTGTCTTCGCCACGGCGTCGGCAGGCCAGGGACGGACCGTGCCCATAATTTTGGCCGCTTCCGGAGGACGGCTTGCGAGTTCGCGCTGAAACTGGGGTGTCTCCGTATCCGGCGGAAAACACACGGAGACGCTGACGCCGTGGGCGCAGGCTTCCGAGCGCAGCGCCTGGGCGAAGCCGTGCAGCGCGAACTTCGACGCGCAATAGGCGGAATAGCCGTAGATGCCGATGAGGCCGGCGCCGGAGGAGATCATCATGATCCGGCCATGGCCACGCCGCTTCATGCCGTCATAGACAGCACGGACCGCGTGCACCGTGCCGGAGAAGTTGGTTTCCATCTGGCGTCGGAATGAAGCGCTGTCGAGTTCCTCGAAACGGCCGGGCTCGACGATACCTGCCGATGTCACCAGGATGTCGCAAGGACCGAAGGCTTGTTCGCACCGTAGGATCGCCGCCTCGACATCGCTTTCCGCAGCAACATCGGCAGCCTCGATCCTGATGTTGTCGGCGCCGCTAGCGCCTGAGCGGGCCAGGTCTGCTTGCGCCCGTTCCAAGAGGTCCCGGGAGCGCGCGATGAGCGAGACGCGGGCGCCACGAGCCGCGTAGATGGACGCAACCGCAAATCCGATACCGCTCGAGCCACCGGTGATGATCACATGCGTCATGCTGATATCCCGCTCAAGAGCAATTCCAGGAAAAGTGCGAAGCGGTTTTGCGTCCGGATTTGCGTGAAAACAACTCGGCGGCACACGCGGTGATCTCTAGTCAGCGCGCCGAGAGTGCCTTCATCATCTCGTCGATGTCGATGCCGCCCAGTCCGAAGTTTCGCTCGGTAAGGTCCGTCAGCCGTTCCGCCGTCAATGTTACCGTCCGGCGGATCTGCTCTTCCGTATGATCGCTGGTGATGAAGAAGCGCAGGCGCGCTAGACCCTCGGGCACCGCCGGATGGATGATCGGCAGTGCATTGACCCCTTCGGCAAGCAGGTCGTTCGAAAGCTGAACGGCCCGCAGGGAATCGCCGACGATAACAGGAACGACGGAAAAGCCGCTGCTGAGACCCGTGTCGAGGCCGGCTTCCTTGGCAAGCTTCAGGAACAGGGCACCATTGCGGCGCAATGCCGCCGTCCGCGCCGGTTCGCGTTCCAGCACGTCCAGGCTCGCGGTGGCGGATGCGGCCAGCACCGGCGCAAGGCCGACGCTGTAGACGAAGCCGCCGGCGGATGCCTTGAGTACCTCGACCAGTGCTTCGCTACCGGCGATGTAACCGCCGCAGCTCGAGGTGGTCTTCGACAGCGTGCCCATCCAGACGTCGATCTCATGCGGATCGACGCCGAAATGCTCGGCAAGCCCCCGGCCGGTCTTGCCGAGGACGCCGAGCGAGTGCGCCTCGTCGACCATCAGCCAGAAGCCGTATTCGGCCCGGAGCTTCAGAAGAGCCGGCAGGTCGGCGACGTCACCGTCCATCGAGTAGATGCCCTCGACGATGACCATGATGCGGCGATAGTCGCCCGCGACGGTGCGCAGCACGTGTTCGAGATCGGCGACGTCATTGTGTTTGAACAGCCGCCGGGTCGCGCCCGAGAGCTTGATGCCGGCAAGCGCGCTGTTGTGGATGAACTCGTCATGGACGACGAGGTCCTTCGGGCCCATCAGGCAGCTGATGGCGGCGACGTTGGTCAGGTAGCCGCTGACGAAACAGACGGCGGCATCGACGCCGTAGAAACCCGCGATCTTTTCTTCGAGCGCCATATGCACCGGCCGCTCTCCGGCAACGAGGCGGCTCGCCGAGGCGGAGATGCCAAAGGTGCCGATCGTATCCCGCGCCTTGGCCAGCACCTCCGCATGGCGGTTGAGGCCGAGGTAGTCGTAGGAGGCGAAGTTGATCAGCTTTCGGCCGTCGATGACGGTGGTCGCCCCGGCCGCGGTCTGGTGCGCGCGATAGAACGGATTGGCGATGCCGAGTTGCTCGCTCGCGAACTTCTGGGTCATCACCTGCTTGTATTCCGGCAGATCTTCGAAACGGGCCTGCTGCCGGCGCGCCGGCGGCGGCATCTCCCGCTCCGAGCGCGCCATGCGGTTGCGCTCGGAGGATTGATGCGTGTTCCGCATCCGGTCCAGCAGGTTCTCCTTGAGGCTGCTGGTCATCTTGGATGCGCCTGGACCGTTTCCGTTCGTGCTCATTGGCTCTGTGCTTTTTCCTTCGCCGTGCCGACGTGCCGCTGTGCGAGTTCGTTGACGATCTTGTCGTCGGCGGGCTCGGCATCGTCGCTCTGGTCGCGCTTGCTGACCTTCTCATAGAGCTTGCGGGCGACATCGCCAACCGTCGTGTTGTCCGCGACCCCACTGAGCGGCATGTCGAAACCGGTATTCTGCTGGAAGCTCATGCCGAGTTCGACCGCCATCAGGCTGTCGAGGCCGATTTCCTTCAGCACCTTGCTGCGTGTGACCGTATCCTTCGATACGCGCAGGATCGCGGCGATCTCGCCGGCGACGAGGTCGAAGAGGATGTCCTCGGCCTCCTGCGGCGACTTGCCCTCGATCATTGCGACGAGGTCCATCTGGGCGCCTTCGCCGCCGGTGGCGTGCTGGTCGGCGCTGCGCAGGATGACTTCGAAGAGGGCGTTTTTGGCAACCGGCAGGTTACGCGCAGCCGACCAGTCGATCTCCGAGATCATCACCGTGGCCGCATCGACGGTGCCCGGATCGAAGGCCAGGTGGCTCTCGACCATGTCGAGCGCCGTCTGTGCCTTCAGTGCCGTCTTGCCGATACGCTTGGCGAGCAGATCGTTCACATCGGTGTTCTGGACCAGATATCCCTTGTCGGCGATCGCGCCGAAGCCGACGGCAAGACCCGCAAGACCACGGGCGCGACGGGCGCGGGCGAGACCTTCGAGGTAGCCGTTGGCGGCGACGTAGTTCGCCTGTCCCGGATTGCCGACAAGCGTTGTCGCCGACGAGAACAGGATGAAGTTGTCGAGCTTGTCGTCGTTGGTCAGCTGATCGAGAACGGCGGCACCCTTGGCCTTGGTGTCGATGACCGGTCGGTTGCGCTCGCGATTGAGATTGCTGATCAGCGCGTCGTCGAGCACCATGGCGGCGTGGACGATCGAGCGGAGCGGTGCAATCGCACGCAACTCCTTGAGGAGACGCTCGGTCGCCGTCGGGTCGGTGACGTCACAGGCGTGTACCGTTGCCGACACGCCGGCCTTCGCCCAGGCCTCGATCATCGCCGTCGTTTCGGCATCCGCCTGACCGCGGCGCGAGCAGAGCGCAATCTTCGTCGCGCCTTTTTCGACGAGCCAGTTGGCAGCAGCCAGACCGAATCCGCCGATGCCGCCGACGACGAGATGCATGCCGTTCGGATCGACCTTCATGCCGCCATGCGGGCGCTTGGCGACGCGATGCTTGCCGGTGACCGGAGGCAACACGACGATCTTGCCGATATGGCCCGCATTCTGCATCAGCCGGAACGCGTTGCCGATCTCGTCGAAGTCGAAGGCACGGTAGGGAAGCGGCGTGAGCTTGCCGTCTTCGAACAGCGCGCCGATCTCGGTGAAGATCCGCTTGGTAAGCTTCGGCTGGTTGACCAGCAGCTGGTCGGCGTCGATGCCGAAATAGCTGACATTGCGGCGGAAGGGCCGGAGACCAATCTTGCTGTCGGCATAGTAGTCGCGTTTGCCGAGCTCGAGGAAGCGACCGAAGGGCTTCACGAGTGCCAGGCTCTGTTCCATGGCTTCGGCAAAGAGCGAATTCAGAACGAGATCGACACCCTCTCCGTCCGTTACGGCGCGAACGTCGTTGACGAAACCGAGCGAACGGGAATCGAAGACGTGATCGGCACCCAGCATCGACAGGAAGCGGCGCTTCTCGCGCGTGCCTGCCGTGGCGATGACCTTGGCACCCTTCAGTTTCGCGACCTGCAGCGCGGCAAGGCCGACGCCGCCGGCAGCGCCGTGGATGAGGATCGTTTCGTCCGGCTGGATGCGGCCGAGTTCCACCATGGCGTAATAGGCGGTCAGGAAGGCGACAGGCACCGTTGCCGCGGCAACCGGGCTGACAGTCTGCGGCAACCTGGCGACGCCGGCGCGTGAGACGACGGCGTGGGTCGAGAAGGCGGATGAGGCGATTGCCATGACGGCATCACCGACCACGAGATCGTCGACGCCTTCGCCAACGGCAACCACGTGGCCGGAGAGTTCCATGCCGATCGTCGCGCCTGCGAAACCATCTTCGAGCGCTTCTTCGGGCAGCAGGCCCATCGCCCACATCACGTCGCGGAAGTTGAGGCCTGTCGCGGCAACCGCGACGACGACTTCACCCGGACCTGCGGCGGGAATGTCGCTCTCTTCCCAGACGATGCTGCCCACCTGCGAGCTGACGCGCTGGCGGATCGTTGCGGCCTTGAAGGTGTCGATCGCCGCATGGGCGTTGTCGACCGGGCCGGGCACGGCACGGATTTCGGAAAGCGCCGCGTCTTGTCCCTCTAGCAGCCACTCGCGGTTGGCGTTGGCGCTGCCGAGCAGCGGAGATGCTGCCGCGATCTGCTCGATCGTGGTCGGCGAACCGTCGATATCGAGCGAGTGCACTTCGAGGAACTCATATTCGTTCTGAAGCACGCGGGCGAAGGCCCAGAGACCGGCATTGACGCCGTCGCTTGCAACCGTTTTGCCCGTTGTCCGGCTCGCGATCGGGGCTCCGCCTGGCGCGACGAGCACGAGACGCGGACGATTTTCGCCAGCAGGCTCGGCTCCGCCGATATGCTGACGCAAGGCTTCGGCGAAGGCGCCGAGAGCAAGGATTTGGGTCTGCAGCGAAGCGGAATCGTCTGTTCGGGATGCAGCTGTCGGCGACGCGAGGAAGATTGCCCGCAGCGGCTGTTCGCCAAGGGCCTCGAAACCGCTGAGAAGCGCTGCTTTGTCGGCTGCGATATCGCCGCTGAGATTGACCGGAATAGCCGATGCCGAAGGCTTGTTGCCCTTGCCGCCCGCGATCTGCAGCAGCAGATAGGGGCCGGTAGCCGGTGCTTCGGCACTTACGGACGCCGCGGCGGCGCCGCGCGCTTCGAGCAGGATGACATTGCCGCTCGCGCATTCGCGGTCTGCAATATTGACGTCGCGTAGATCGAGATCACCGAAACATTTCTGCCAGTGCGGGACCGCCGCAAGATTGCCGATCGGGAACTCCGCGGTCTGGCTGCGGGCGAACCACCCCTCGGAAAGTCCGAGGGCGAAATCGTTGAAGAGCGATGGCGCGCTGACGGCGGCTATCAACCCGCCGGTATCGCGAAGCGTCGAGCGAAGCGCGGTGCGGACCGTCACGTCGTCCTCGATCAGGCTGTAAAGCCCGTCAGAGGCGCTGACTGCGAGGTCGAAGGACGTGAGCGTTGCAAGCTCACCCTTTTTGAGAATGCGCACATGGGCGTCGTTCTCGAAGGCCAATTCAAGGCCACGCTGGGCGTTGTCGCGCGCTTCGAATACGGTGAGGCTTGCGCCGTGCTTTTCGGCAAGCGTCGCCAGGCGGCGGGTAAAGGCCGAGGAAACGCTGCCGAGTTCGACGATGCGCAGGCGCGCGCCGGAAGATGCCGAAGTCAGGCTCTTTTCGAGCGCCTCGAGAACGAACACCATCCGCTCCCGGCTTGCCCCGGAGTGGACGGCTTGATGATCAAGCGTGGCATCGCTGATGAAGGTGGTGCCATGAGCCGTTTCGTCGCCGGCCTGGAGCGCGTCAAGGCGCGCAAGGGCCTCCGCATAGGCATTGTTGATCAAGACGGCTTCAACGGCGCGGTCGGACCGCTCGCCGTAGAGTTCGCGCAGGATCTCCGGGACGCTCGGCAGGTTGAATTCCTGAGCAATCGTCCAGACGCCGTCCTTGTGCTCGCAGAGACCGGCGTCTTCCAGGACGTAGAGGCAGCTCGTCAGGAAACATTGGAAGGCAAAATCGCCGGGCAGGTTGTTGCCCTGAATGGTCGATCGACCCTTGGCGAGTTTGAGCGCAATCTCCTGGCAGGCGCGATAGATGGCTGCGTTGAAGAGCAACGTCGTGTTGTCGACGCCGGCTTCGCTGGCGGCGGGCATGGCGATCTTGATCGGCGCCGGCGCCTGACGCTGCAGACCCGGCAGCGTCGCTTCCGATTGCACGGCCTCGTAGTGGAAGGACAGCGCGTCGAGCGTCTTGTGCTTGCGCAGATAGGTACGGCGGAAGCGGCAATCCTCGAAGTGCGCGATCGGTGCGCCCGACTTGTCGAAGAAATGGAACTTCGCCTTGATCGAATTGGGGCTGACGCGCTCGATCTCGATCATTGCGCGCGCGATTGGCTGGCTGCCGTTGACGACCCGCACCGAACCGAAGCGCACGGGGATATAGGGGGCACCGCTCTTGTCGCCGGTGAAACGATCGAAGAGGGCGACAAGTCCGTGGAAGGTTGCGTCGACAGAGATCGGGTTCAAGGCGTAGGTGACGAGCGGATGGCCAGCAGCATCAGGCGTCTTCAGCTCGACATCGACCAGCCGGTCGCCATAGGCGACGGCCTTGGCCAGCAGCTGGAAGCGCGGGCCGTAGTCGAGACCGAACTGTTTCGCCGTCTCATAGGCACGGCCAGGCGCAACCGTTGCGGTCTTCGCCAAGCCGGCAAGCGACGGATAGGCGCGCTCCTCGGCCGGCAATGGCTTGCGGCAGCGGGCAACCGCATGCACGGCCCAATCGTCTTCCGACAGCCGTTCGCGCGAGCGGATCTCGATGTCGCCGGTCTCCGGCGAAAGCACCGTCGACAGCTCCATGATCTTCGTATCGCTGAGTTCCAGCGGGCGAACGATCTCCAGATTGGTGATCTCAACTTCGTCGCTGCCGTAGAACTGCTGTGCAGCGGCGACAGCGATTTCGATGAAGCCGCTGCCCGGCAGGATCGCCTTGCCGTCCACGACGTGTTCGGCGAGGTCGGGGAAGAGATGGGCGTCGACATGATTCTTCCAGCTGCCGCTGTTCGGGTCGCTGCGCCAGCCGATCAGGCGGTAGGGCTTGGCGGTCCGGCCGAAGAGGTCGGTAGCGTCGGTCGTTGCCGCGGGGCGCAGCTCGACGGGCTCGAACGGCAGGCTGGGAAGGGCGATCGAAGCGTTGCGCTTGCCGAAGACGCGGGTCGTGTCGACCACCGCGCCGTGCGCGACGGCACGCGCCATCGCTGCCGAAATCGGGTCCTGGCCGGTTTCGCCGACATCCCGGAGCAGGGTCGGTACGACCATGCCCGGGGCTGCGGCCTGCTTGATCGTCTCCTTGACATAGGACGACAGGATCGGACGCGGCGAAATTTCAATGAACAGGCGGCAACCCATCTCGATCGCGGCCTCGGCGGCCGCCTGGAAGCGGACCGGCTCGCGCACGTTCTTCCACCAGTAGTCCGGATCGAGTTGCGTGCCATCGAGCGCGGCACCTGTGACCGTCGACAGATAGGCGAGCTCGGTGCGGCGCGGTGCGATATCCGGAATGTCGGAGAGGAAGGCGTCCTTCGCCCGATCGATGATCGGGTGGTGGAAGGGATAGTTGATGTCGAGAATCTGGACCGGGATCTTCGCCTTGCGCGCAGCGTCGCGGAAGGCCGAGATCTGGTCGGCCGGTCCGGAGATCGTCACGGAATTGTGGGCGTTGACCGCTGCGACGCAGAGGTTGTCGAGACCGCGCGCCTCGGCAAAGGCCCGTGCGGCGTCTTCTCCGAGCATGACGGCCGCCATCGTGCCGTGGCCGGCAAGCAGGTCCTGATGCAGCGAGCGCTTCGCCACGATCGAAACGGCGTCGACCAGTGAGAGCGCACCGGCGGCGTAGGCGGCGGCGATTTCACCGACGGAGTGGCCGAAGACCGCGACCGGCTTGACGCCCATGGCAACCAGCGAGTCGGAGAGGGCGGCCTGCACCGCGAAGAGCAATGGCTGGGCGATCTTCGTATCGGCAAGCTTCTTGTCGAGATCAGGATCGGTGAGAAGATCGGTCAATGCGATGTCGGAGTGGAACTTGAACAGCGCGCTGACCGAGGTGAAGCACTGACGGAAATGCAGGTTCTCGCGGAACGCTTCGACGCCCATGCCGGCCCATTGTGAGCCGTTGCCGGAGAAGACGAAGGCGACCTTGGCGTCGCGGACGACGGCTTCGCCGACTTCACCGATGCCGGAGCCCGGCTTTTCCAGGTGGCTGGCGATCGCGCGGACGATATCTTCCGGCTGATCGCTGCGGGCGGCAAAGCGATGGCGCATGTGGGTGCGGTTTGCACCCGATGCGGCGATCATCGCCCGTGCTTCCCCCTTGGAAGCATGTGCGAACGCCGCCTTATAGTCGCTGAGAAGCGCCTCCAGGCTCGACGCCGTATGGGCGCTCGCCAGGAAGACATGGCCGGAAGACGATGGGTTTGACGCCCTTTCGTCGGCCGCGGGTTCCGGATCGCTGATGACGACGTGGGCATTGGCGCCGCCGAAGCCGAAGGAATTGATGCCGGCAAGGCGAGCGCGTTTTCCCCGCAGCAGCTCGATCGGGTTCGCCGTGACGCGCACGTTGAGACCGTCGAAGTCGATGTGTTCGTTCGGCGTGTCGAAGTGCAGCGAAGCCGGCAGATAGTTGTTTTCAAGCGCCATGACGGCCTTCAGCATGCCGAAGAGGCCGGAAGCGGGTTCCGTGTGGCCGATGTTCGACTTGATCGAACCGATCGGCACCGGTGCCCGGCGCTTGGCGCCGATGACCGTTCCGATCGACCAGACCTCGGCCGGATCGCCGACCTTGGTGCCGGTGCCGTGCCCCTCGACAAAGGCCACCTGGTTGGCGTCGATGCCGTTGCCTTCATAGATCGCCCGCAGAAGATTGGCCTGCGCCTCGCGGGAGGGGAGCGAAATGCCGTTGGTGCGCCCGGCCGAGTTCACGCCGGTCGCGACGATGCGCGCGTAGCTGCGGTCCTTCTCCCGGCGCGCCCTGTCCGAGCGGCGCAAGACGAAGACCACGCCACCTTCGGCGCGCACATAACCGGCGCCGTCATTGTCATAGGCGCGGCAAAGCCCCTCGGGCGAAAGCATGCGCGCCTGGGCGAAGCCGACGAAGGGAAGGGGATGGGCAAGGATGTTGACGCCACCGACGATCGCGGTGTCGATCTCGCCCGACGTCAGAGCCCGCATCGCCTGGTCGAGCGCGACCAGCGAGGAGGAACAGGCGGTATCGACCGTCATGCTCGGACCGCTGAGGCCAAAGATGTGCGAGATACGGTTGGAAACGATCGACAGCGTGTTGCCGGTCATGAAGTAAGGGCCGGCGGCAGCCGGGTCCTCGACCGTCAGGTTGGCATGATCGAGGCTCGATGCGCCGATATAGACGCCGACATTCTCGCCATTCAGCGACGTTGCAGAGATATTGGCGTCTTCCAGTGCGCGCCAGGCGAGCTGAAGCAGCACGCGCTGCTGCGGATCCATGTACATGGCTTCGCGCTGCGACATGCCGAAGACGGCGGGATCGAAATCATAGAGTTGGTCCAGCACGCCGGCGGCAAAGGAATAGGTCTTGCCCTGCGTGCCCATGACGGGGTGCCAAAAACGCGCGACGTCCCAGCGATCCGACGGAATGCTGGTGACGGTGCACTTGCCCTGACGAAGAAGTTTGAACAACGCCGAAGGCGATTCTGCTCCAGGGGCGAGGCATGCTCGCCCAATTATCTCAACAGCCATGTATGATCGAACGCTCTAAACTGCCGCTAAAGTTGCATCTGCGATTGCGCGTCGGAGGCCGAAATGCAATCGCCAATCGTCATGCTGCCAGGCTATCCCCAGCTATATTCGTTCCGCCTCATTAGTCAGCTTTTAACTTAAAGTCCCTAGCTTTCAACCCCAAAGACTGAAGATATACACGCTGTCAACGCCAATCCAAGGCGGATAGGGCGATAAACCACACTCAAGGTAGAGAAGGTATGACCAGAAAGACGCGGCTCCAAATATTTTGCCCGTCTTGGTCTTCGGATGACTTGTTGTGGGACGGCGATTGTGCTTTTCAGAGACCGGCGAATTCCCGGTCGGGAGATAATGCGGCACGGAACTGTGAGTAAAATCATGGCTGTGTCGAATTTGGAGTGTCGTAGTTGAAACGAGTCAGTGCCCTTCTGCTTTGTACCGCCCTCGTGGGATGCCAGGCCGTTCCGGGCGAGGGGCCGCTGGCTGGGGCGATCGTCAAGGATGCCGGTCAATCCGGCGCCGAGATCGGCCGGCAAAATGCCACCGTTTTTGATATTGTCGATGTGGATGGCCGCTCCGCGCGCCTCGTTTCCGACTATGTCTCGTCGACGCTCAACCGCCGTTTCGGCATTGGCGGCGGCGTCGGCCGAGTCGTGATCGGCGTCGGCGACCAGCTCAAGGTCTCAATCTTCGAAGCCGGCAGCGACGGGCTGTTCTCGACGGCAGAGTCCAAGCAGACGAGCATCGATCTCGTCGTTCAGCCTGATGGCAAGGCTGCGATCCCCTATGTCGGTCCGGTCAACTTTGCCGGCCTGACGCTGGAGCAGGCGCGCCAGGAGATCCTGGAGGCGCTGAAGCAGAAGGCGGTCGAGCCTGATGTCATCGTCACCAGCATGAGCACCGCCTCGCGCAACGTCACGGTTTCCGGTGCAGTCGGCAAGTCGTCGGTCGTGCCGCTCAGCCTCGTCGACGAGACGATCAATGAGGTCATCGCCAAGGCGGGTGGCCCCGTTGCGCAGCCCTACGAGACCTATGTCACGCTGGTGCGCGGCAAGAAGACCGGAACGGTCCTCCTGAAGTCGATTATCGAAAATCCGTCGGAAAACATCCACGTCAAGCCGGGTGACCAGATCTTCGTATCGCGCGACCCGCGCCGCTTCACGATCCTCGGCGCAGTCAAGGCCAACCAGCGTGTCGAATTCGGCGCCAATGACCTGAACCTGCTCGAAGCCATGGGCCTTGCCGGCGGCGGCTCGGACTACACGCTCGACATGAAGGGCTATTTCATCTTCCGTTACGAAGAGCCTGATGTCGTCATGAGCCTGCTTGGCCAGCAGCGTTTCAACGAGATGCTGCGCAAGGGCATGAAGACCGACAGCACGGGTCGCTACCCGATCGTCTACCGCTTCGACATGAGCAAGCCGGATAGCCTGATCGTCGGCCAGACCTTCCCGATCAAGAACCGCGACGTCATCTATGCTTCGCGCCACCCCTCGGTCGACTTCTCGAAGTTCCTCAACTTCATCGCCCAGCCGGTCGGCATCGCCAATTCCGGTTTCTCGATCGCCGACAATCTCAACGGCAACTAATCACGTTAAACAGCTTTTCTCGGGGGCGTCGACCGCAGGGTCGGCGCCTTTTGCTTATCTGTCCTCCTGATTTTCAAAGCACGTGGAAGCGGCTTGTCGCCGCTCAAATTCTGTGATTGATCTTGGACTTAAATCGATTTTGGTGATCGATGGACGTTGGCAGGCAGGAATGAACTATGGCGGATAAAGCGTTGATCGTCGTGGACGTGCAGAACGATTTCTGCCCGGGCGGAGCGCTTGCGGTTGCAGGCGGTGATGAGATCGTGCCGATGATCAACGGCTTGATTGGCCGCTTCGAGCACGTGGTGCTGACGCAGGACTGGCATCCCGCCGGCCATTCGAGCTTTGCCTCCAGCCATCCCGGCAAGACCCCGTTCGAGATGATCGCCATGCCCTATGGCGGCCAGACGCTCTGGCCGGATCATTGCGTCCAGGGAACAGCCGGTGCCGATTTCCATCCGGCGCTCGCGTGGACGCGGGCCGAACTCCTGATCCGCAAGGGCTTCCGGCCCGAGATCGACAGCTATTCCGCCTTCTTCGAAAACGATCGCCGGACACCGACGGGTCTCACCGGCTATCTCAGGGACCGCGGCATCAAGAAGGTGACGCTGTGTGGGTTGGCGACCGATTTCTGCGTCGCCTTTTCCGCGCTTGATGCGGTTACACAGGGATTTTCGACATCCGTCATTCTCGAGGCCTGTCGGGGCATCGACCTCAACGGTTCGCTTCAGGCAATGGTCACGCGCATGCGCGATGCCGGTGTCGAGCTGAACTAGTTCGAGACCCTCGCGCTGAGGAAGGAGAGATTTCACCAATGACGAAGACCGATATCGCCAGGCGTGTCTATAACCATGCCTGGAAGCTCGACCCGATCGTGCGCAGCCTGCTGGACACGGATTTCTACAAGCTTTTGATGCTGCAGATGATCTGGCAGCTCTATCCGGATGTCGATGCGACCTTCTCGCTGATCAACCGCACGAAGACGGTGCGGCTTGCCGACGAGATCGACGAGCAGGAACTGCGCGATCAGCTTGATCATGCGCGCGAGCTGCGCTTCTCCAAGAAGGAGATGATCTGGCTCGCCGGTAACACGTTCTACGGTCGCAAGCAGATCTTCTCGCCGGAATTTCTTGCCTGGCTCGCCAAGTTCCGCCTGCCGGACTATGAGTTGAAACGCAGCGGCGGTCAGTTCGAATTGACCTTCCGTGGCCGCTGGGCGGAAACCACCATGTGGGAAATCCCGGCGCTCGCGATCATCAATGAGTTGCGTTCACGCTCGGCGATGAAGGGCCTCGGCCCCTTTACCCTCGACGTGCTCTATGCTCGCGCCAAGGCAAAGATGTGGTCCAAGGTCGAGCGCCTGCGGCAGTATCCGAACCTCAGGATTTCGGATTTCGGTACGCGGCGCCGACACAGCTTCCTCTGGCAACGCTGGTGCGTGGAGGCGCTGAAGGAAGGGATCGGAAGTTCCTTCTCGGGCTCCAGCAACGTGCTGCTTGCCATGGATACGGATCTGGAAGCGCTCGGCACCAACGCGCATGAGCTTCCGATGGTGGCCGCGGCGCTTGCCCGCAACGACAAGGAACTGGCCGCCGCCCCCTACAAGGTGTTGCAGGACTGGAACCAGCTCTATGGCGGCAACCTGTTGATCGTGCTGCCGGATGCGTTTGGAACAGCGGCGTTCCTTCGCGATGCACCCAAATGGGTCGCGGACTGGACGGGCTTCCGGCCGGATAGTGCGCCGCCGATCGAAGGTGGCGAGAAGATCCTCGCTTGGTGGAAGAAGATGGGCAAGGACCCGCGGGAGAAGCTGCTGATCTTCTCCGATGGCCTCGACGTCGACACGATCATCGAGACCTATCGCCATTTCGAGGGACGCGTGCGCATGAGCTTCGGCTGGGGCACCAACCTTACCAACGATTTTGCCGATTGCGCCCCGACGGAAATCAGCGGCCTCAACCCGATCTCGATCGTCTGCAAGGTCAGCGAAGCCGATGGCCGCCCGGCGGTGAAACTCTCCGATAATCCACGCAAGGCGACCGGCGATCCGGCGGAGGTCGAGCGCTACCTCAAGTTCTTCGGCTCACAGGATTTCGTCGAGCAGGCGGTCAAGGTTTAGCCGTCAAAGCTACTCCAGGAAAAGCCTGGAGCGGCTTTCCAGCACTTCAAAAAAAGAAACCGGCAGAAGCCGGTTTCAAAAGGGGATCAAAGATGTTGCGACTGTCCATCATCGCAATGTCAAATCTGGCAGTGGAATCTTAAGGTTGCGTTAAGGCGCCAACCTGCCGTTGCATTTCACCTCTCTAGAACACGAACATATAGAGAAGGATGATGACGATGAGCGGCACGCCCATGAGCCAGAGAACGATACCTTTCATATGCAAGCCTCCGCGTTACTGCCTTTGAAACGGTAACGCGGCATCGGGGAATACGTTCCCGATGCTTGGTGCTCGAACAGTCGGTTCGATGGCGAGAGTGCCCCGTATGAAATCTACTTTCCCGAGCGGAGGGGGGAGGCGTGGGCGCGCCCGAATCGAAGGATATCGCAATTGGCCGAACACGATAATTGCTCCCGAAGGAAAATTCGGGAGCGGGAGGTCGGACTTTTGCGGACGCCTTGGATGGTTGCCCGAACAGAACGGCAGTGCAGGTGTCGCCGTTTACGCAGGACAAGCCAGGATAGTCGCGGCGTCCCAACGGAGATATCTGATTGATTTCGCATGAGGAAAACTGGTGCTGCTAGAGAGATTTGAACTCGGTGGCTTGTTGCTGTCGGCATTGGTTTTATTGATGAAATCGGATGGATCTGCAAGGGGTGTGTACCACCAACGTGGACGCTCCCTACCTGCGGGAGCACAAAGATCGCACTAGATTTGGCCACGATCCCCCGACCGCAGCCATCTCATTCCCAAAAGAACTGCTGTTACGGCTGTGCGGAAACCCAACGAATTGAACAAGGCCGAATGCTCACGACTCTAAGTTCATGCGCCACCCCTCCCACCCGTCGTTGAGCGACGCCTCCATTTCGACTTCTTTCTCTTTTTACGCTGATCCTGTCGCGGTGCGAGTTGGGATAGCCCGTCTTTCTCCCAGGTGCCATGTGTGATGAAATGTGCCAACTTCGTTTTTGCGCGCAATAACTGGTCACTCTGGAGCGGCATATCGCTGATGATCTGAAAGTACCTTCGAGCAGCTGCTGTCGCGGATTTCAACTGGCCATGTTTCAAAAGCGCTCCGACATACCTGTCTGCCAAGGTAACGATCGGATAGTAGTCGGCGTCGACGAAGTGACTGCTGTGCAGTTCTTCTAGGGTACGCATAGCGTCGCCAAGCAACTCTATTGTCTCGGAATCGTAATTCTCTCGCTGATAGGCCACCTTCAATTGAAGGTCAGCCAAAGCATGAACAGCGTAAGTGTTTTCAGGATAGGCTGCGATCGATTTCCGCAAAACACGAAGGGCGGGTTCCAGTTCCCCGAACATCGCAAGATACTGGCCGTATTGCAGCCAAAAATGCCCATCAAGCTGGAACTCGACTTCGAATGATTGGTAGATCTGTAAGCCTTCCGCAACCTCATTTCGTCGGCGAGAAATATCGCCTAAGAAGTTATGGTTCAGTATGAACTTGAATAGAGCTCCGTCCAATCGATTGGTATTCTTCACAACCGGAAGGTTAAACTTGGTGTATGTTCTTAGAAGTTCAATCGTGGCATCGATTATTTTTTGAAATTCGGCAACATTCTCAATGATATGCCTGACATAGATCTCGTGGCGTGCGACGTACCGATCCGACGCATTAAGGGAGACAATCCCCTCTAGATTTCCTAGGGCTCCCTCGAACGAAAGACTTGATTTAACTCTATTAAACGCTTCTCGTGCTGCGCCTTTGGAAATGCCAGTCCTTGCAATGGTGGCCAAGCCCACGATGAGGAATAGGGAGCGGCAGTCTTCGTGCGGAAGATTTTGATATTCGTCTGTAATGACTTTGGTGAATTTCTCCGACGAGGTTGTCTCTTTCAGAGCAATCAAGAGTTGGTCGTTTGAGGAGGCTAACTTCTTTATCCGATCGGCGGGTGACATCCTACGGAACTTAGGAGCAGGCACATATTTTAGTAGACGTTCGATAAGGTCCGGGTAATCGGCTGGGACAAACCTTTGGAATTCGAAAGATGTAGAAAATTCTCCGATGTGTCTCTCGATATTTTGGCGCCACTCTCCAGAGCGGGCGCTCGCAACAATTGTAAGACTCCCATGTGCGAAGGATAAAAGATCCTCTTCTAGTGAGTCTCCGTAAATGAAGGCATCGCCTATGTATACGATGGCGTGTTCGTCTTTATGGATTCTGTGAATTAGATCTAGAGAGGATCGTAACGATTTTACGCCTCCCTTAATTTCGTAAACTGGGTAGTCTTCGTTTCTTTGCATAAACTTCAGCAATGCTTGAAGCAGCGCAGTCGTTTTTCCACTCCCGGATTGTCCGTAGGCAACGAACATGCGGTCTCTCGCTGAGATCGCGGTTTCTAGAGCGTCGAATAGCTCACTTGTCTTTGACAACCATACTGGCACATCGGTAGCAGCAATCGTCCACGATGGTGGCCGTCCCTCCAGGAATGCCCGGGCCGCCTGACTTCTCGCCAATCCCTGCAGTTCATTTGCGCGTTTTTGAGCATCCCGCCAAGTGTGCAAGATAATGGACTGCGCTGTGTCAACTTCGGATCGCGTCGGAGTAATTCTTGAAACCAGATTGGTTGCGAATGAATTGGTGGCTTGCGCTACAGCAAGCGGTGTGAGATTGGATCCGGCTACCTTATTGAGCCATCGTACAAAATCGGCCAAGGTCGACTTGACGACAACAATGTTTCTTGCTGCAAATCCAGCCAACTTCAGCTCAGTGAAGTCGTCAGGCGTGATCAGGAATGCCGCACCAAGTTGCGTATCCGGATTTGGACGGGCACGGTCCAGTTCTGCTGATAGTATCGGCTCCTGCAGCTGGCTGCCAATGAAGATCGGTACATGAGCGGCATAGTCCGTCACAGCTTGTCGGTACCAATCGTGTCGATCTTGATTTAATCGGGCGTTGTATTCTTTGGGTGTAAAAATAAAGCCATGCTCAGGTTTTATGGCTTCCCCATGTAAGTGGACGACTTGGACATACTCGATGCCGTCGTATGATGAGACCTTATCAACGACGCCGTTTATGTATCTTCGTTGTTGCACCCCGCCTTTTACGTTTTCGATCGCATCATCCACGTTCCACGTATAAATCCGTCTCCAGCTATATTGGAAAAGTTCGGAAAGTTCCGACGAGGGTTTTATTTTAGTATACTCCTCACGGAGAACAGCATGAAGCTGATCATGGCTAATTCTAGGGCCGAGAACTGCCTCAAGGACGTCGGGAAGAGTTTCGTCCGTATGCGTGAATCCAGACATTTCAGAAAGTCTGTGAGCCAGTGCTTTGCCTGTCTTGACCGTTTCGCCCTTTGCATTGATAGACGTGGCTGATGTGCCTGCCCCTAGGAGCAGTATCGCATTTCCGTTCTTGACTGCTTTTTCAAGTAGTTTGGAATTCACTTCATCGAGCTCGAACATGACTGCCTCCAACCTGAGTACTGACTACCAGTGGTCGCTCAGCGGATGCAAGAGCAACGATTGGCGGTGCCGTCTTCAATGCCATTGGTGTGTACAAAATGCTGCGGATCTGGGGTTTATTATTTTATTTATACCAATCGGCATTGATCAGAACCTACGCAATCCTTAAAGGATCTAGATCCGCGGGCTTCGGCCCTTTCGCCGCCTTCTTTGGTTTCGCTACAGGGGGCTTAGTTGCGGAAGATTTCGTAACTTTCGGCTTTGCACCGGCACGAGGGCCGTCAATCCCCGTGAACCAACCTGACAGGGGTCCCACGACAGTGCTGCCGCCCAGATAACCTCCCTTACCCATTCTCGCTGTCCCCGTTAGAAAAGTCTGTATTGAAGAGTTTGGCTAAGCGTTCTCTGCCTTCTTCCTCAGGCCTTCCCAAAGCTGCCCCGGTCCAAGCAGGATGTCCTTAATGCCTTCGCGGATCTTCGGCGAGTCGAGGGCCTGCTTGCTCATTACGGAATGGGCTTCGAAGGCGTCCATGATCGCATCGAGAATGGCCTTCGAGAGATCCGGCGAACTCGCGAACTGCTCCTTCGTGTTGTGCTCGGCTTGCTGGACGAGCGTTTCGGACTCCAGCAACTTCCCCTTCAAGACGCTGTTCACATAGATGACCTGGTCGTCATCCGTCAGTTCGCCCAGGAACAGGTCGTTCACCCTCGCGACGATCTCAGCGAGCAGCGCCTTCTCTCTGTCCTGTACCGAACCCGAGCCAGGGGCCGTATAGGGCATCAATGGGGACCCTTCGCCCGTGAGAGCGAGAGAGCGCTGCCCCTTGGTCGACAGCTTGTGATGCGTCAGCTTGATCTGGGAGACATCAACAGTGTCCCGTTCGCGACCGAAGTCTAGCAGCGGGATCAGCCGCTTATAGAAGATTGATCGCTTTTCGATGTCGGTATTGCCGTAATCGAAGATCTGCGACAGGAAGGCGTACACGCGAATGAATGCACCCATGTCGTTGCGGAACAGCAGGAGGGCATCCATCTCGTCCTTGGCGTCCTTCGCCCCCTTTGTGTCCTCTTTTGACAGGGCGACCCTGCGGCGATCCTGTGCCGCCTTGTAGGCACGGAGCAAACGATCGGCGACAGGCATGATGGCCGCAACGAGATCACCTTGCTTTGATTGTGGGTCGAGTTCGGCCTTGGCCACTCGATCCACCTCGAAGCTGTCGTAGTGGCCTGAGGCGTCCAGCTTCGCCCTGAGGTCGAACACGAGGTTCGGGTCCGTGACCCCGGCGAGTTCAGCCGTCTCGTAGTAGGTCTGAAACGCGGTAAGGATGTCGTCGCCGCTGTTGACGAAGTCGAGGACATAGGTTGTGTCCTTGCCGGGATGCGCCCGGTTGAGGCGCGAGAGCGTCTGGACTGCCTGTATCCCCGCTAAGCGTCGGTCGACATACATTCCGCAGAGAAGCGGCTGATCAAACCCTGTCTGGAATTTGTTGGCAACCAGTAGCACGTGGTATTCCGGCAGCTTGAAAGCCTCGCGAATGTCGCGCCCGTTCAGTCCCGGGTTCAGCTCCTTGCTGGCCTCCGAGAAGGGCTCCGGTCCGCTTTCCTTGTCATCGACCTCCCCGGAGAACGCCACGAGGGTGCCGAGGTCGTACTTCTGGTCCCTGATGTATTTCTGCATGGCGATCTGCCACCGCACCGCCTCGACGCGGCTGCCGGTGACCACCATGGCCTTCGCCTTGCCGTCGAGCAGCGGTTGCACGTTCGCCCGGTAATGCTCGACGACGATCTGGACCTTCTGGCTGATATTGTAGGGATGCAGCCGCACCCAGCGCATCAGCGCCTTGACCGCCTCCTTGCGCTCCACCTCTTTGTCGTCCATCTCCCCGCCAGCATTGGCTAGCTTGAAGGCGAGATCATAGGGCGTGTAGTTCTTCAGCACATCGAGGATGAAACCCTCTTCGATGGCCTGACGCATCGAATAGACATGGAAGGGCTGTGGCTTGTTGGTCTCGCTCGCCGGTTCGCTCGGCTTCGGGCGGCGGCCAAAGAGCTCCAGTGTCTTGCCCTTGGGAGTCGCCGTGAAGGCCACATAGGTGATACCGCTTTCGCTCGCCCGAGCCGCCATCTGGGCCGCGAGAATGTCTTCGCTGCTGACCTCGCCTCCGTCCCCGAGTTCCGCGAGTTCATCAGCTGAAAGAACCTGCTTCAGCTTCGATGCTGCCTCGCCCGTCTGACTTGAATGGGCCTCGTCGGCGATCACCGCGAACGTCTTGCCCTGGGTCGCTGCTAGCTCCCGCACAGCCTCCAGCGCGAAGGGGAAGGTCTGGATGGTGCAGACGACGATCTTCTTCCCCCCGGCCAGCGCCTGGGCGAGCTTGCCACTCTTCGCCCCACCCTCATTTGTTATCGTCTCGACGACACCCGTGGTCCGCTCGAAGCTGAAGATTGCTTCCTGAAGCTGGGTGTCGATCACATTGCGATCGGAGACGACGATGATGGTGTCGAAGATCTTCTTGTGCTGCTCGTCATGGAGATCGGCGAGGAAATGCGCCGACCATGCAATCGAGTTGGTCTTTCCCGATCCTGCCGAGTGCTGGATCAGATATTTTCCTCCCGCGCCCTCGGCGAGGACGGCTGCTTGTAGCTTTCGGGTTGCATCAAGCTGGTGGAAGCGCGGGAATGTAAGGCCGGAAATCTTCTTCTTGGCGTCCTTCTGAGCGACGATGTAGCGCCCAAGGATCTCCAGCCAAGAATGGCGCCCCCAGATCTCCTGCCAGAGATAGGCTGTCGGATGTCCGTTCGGGTTGGGCGGATTGCCCTTGCCACCCTCATTGCCCTTGTTGAACGGCAGGAAGCGGGTGTCGGCACCTTCGAGCTTCGTCGCCATCATCACTTCGGCATTGCTGACCGCGAAGTGGACGAGCGCACCGCTGGGGAAACTCAACAGCGGCTCGGGGGATTGCCCTTTGGGGCTCGGATGCCGGTCGAACCTGTACTGGTCCACGGCGTCCTGGATACTCTGGGTGAAGTCGGTCTTCAGTTCGATCGTCGAGACGGGAAGGCCGTTGAGGAACAGGACGAGGTCGATGCAATTCTCGTTGCTGTTCGAGTAGCGCACCTGCCGCACGACACGCAGCCGGTTGGAGTTGTACCGAGCGAGGATCTCCTCGTTGAGTCCGAAAGGCGGTTTGAACTCGGCGAGCTTCAGAGGGGATCTGAGGCCGATCAGCTCGACACCCTGGCGCAGCACGTCCAGTGTTCCGCGTTCATCAAGCTGTTTGCGAATACGGTCGAGCAGCATGATCTCGGCAGCAGACCCGTGGTTCTTGGAAAGCGTCTCCCATGCGTTCGGCTGGGAGATCTGCACCCACCGCACAACATCGGCCGGAAACAGCGCCCGGGAACGGTCGTATGCTGCGGCGTCGCCATCGGCGCCAAGCCAGCCGTGGATAGCCAAGTGGCTATAGATTTCGGTCTCGAAGCTGACTTCCTTGTGAAGGCTCATCGTCAGTCACTCCGATGCACCGATTTGCCGAGCTTCCCATTCCTTGTAGGTCATGCTCGTACCTTGCACCTTCCATTCGGTCTGCCCATTCGCCGAACGTCCAAGTACAACTGCGGCAGCCGCACTTGGGCTCTTGAAGGCATAACTCTCAGCGAATAATCGGTGATCACCATTGAGGATCAGTGTTCCCGTGCTGACGAGTTCCTCATAAAGCTCGCGATAAGTCGCTTGTCCGACCTCCCGCCCCTCCCAGCTCTTGCGAGCAAGAGATTGCGCTTCGACAATGAAGTCACCTTTTTCCAACCTTGCCGTGGCTTTGATCGAATGCTTCGTACTATCGATCTCGAAGATAGGAGCTGAGGTAACGGGGCGGGAAAGAGACCCGCTGGGCGGTCGAGCGTTCTCAAGGAACATGTCCACTCGAAGCGCTGGTAGAACCATCAGCAGATAGTCTAGGAAGACTTCCATGTTGGACGTCGCTGCCTCGGTCAGCGTCGGACGAGCGGGGATGTTTCCGTTGTCCAATTCGATGCGCCCGACAGATTTAGCTACTTCAATCAGCCGTGCCTCCAGATACTGAACGTGGGCCTTGTTCAGGTTGTTAGCAGCAGACGTGATGAACACGGCGCTCGTCCACCAATCCTTGTTGGTGTCATGGTTTTTGATCCGTAGGCTAACATCATCGCCTTCGCCGATATATGCAGCGGCTTTGCCGTTACGTTCGCCCAGCAGAATATAAGTCCCGGCGTGACGCGCCTCCCTTCGTGCCAGGGCGGCAGCAAGCTGGGTGCGTGGGGCCATGAGAAGATGGCCTGTCCAGTTGAACACCTCCGCTGTAAGCATCCCATCAGGCTTTCCGTCGATGAAATAAAGCTCCAACGAGCGCCCCTCAGCCCCAGCCATCACGCGGCCTCCACCCTTTCATAGAAGGATCGCACATCGATTTTGCCAGTGATCGCAGCGGAAATCAGAGCAGACCGGCGTTCTTGAAGCAATTCAATAGACTGGTGGACCGAGGCTCCAAGTGCATCAAGCTCGGTCAGTTGGGTTTGAACCCACCTCACGATTTGATCTTGTTCATCAGCAGGTGGCTTTGGAACGGGAAGTTCCATCAAATTCGATGATGAGATCGAGGCCAAATTTGTGCTCTGCTTCGAGTGAAGCACGAAATAGAACTGCGCGGGCGATGAACTGGTGAAATAATTGAGCCACTCTGATCTCACCCCGTGCGGTCGAACTGCGAATACATGGTTCTGATGCACACAAGGATCGATCAAGCCATCCCAAACGTGGCCACGCCCTAACTTGTCGAAGTCGCCGCCTTCATTCATCAGCACATCACCTTGACGGAGCCGGTAACGCTCAAGCGAGTTAGCCGCGATGTCGATGGTCGCCACGTCCTCCAAATCGATATAGCCGTCTTGAACATTGGCAACACGGAGATACGGGACAGTGATCGTTTCGACATCTGAAAGATCTTTTCCCTTTGCCACACCGGTCTGGACAACAGCCCAACGCTTGAGAGGGGCGAAATCCCAATGCTCCGGCACCTTGCCGAGCCACTCGATACCCGAGTCCTTCATCGGAGCACCGGGGTTGAGGCCCTTGGTGACCGCGTGGGAAATGACGGCCTGACGCTTTTCCTTCAGTAATTCGATCAGTCGCTTCTGTTCATCGACCAGTGCATCAATCTTGGCGGTCTCGCGGTCAAGGAAAGTGGCGATAGCGGTTTGCTCGGTGAGCGGCGGGAGCCAAAGTGGAAAGTTCTCGATTGTTTCTTGGGTAACTCCGAAGAACGTAGTTCCGCTTTGATTGATGTCGCAATAGCCTTTGAAATCGTGAGAGCTAAGGCAAAAGTAGAGAAACTTTGGATTATATTTTCCGCACATAGGCCTTATTATCAGCAAGTGACTGTTTAGCGTCGCGAGCCCAGGCAGTTCGTCAATATATGCCAACTTTCCGATTGTTCCGTCTTTGGTAATTAGAACATCGTCGACCTTTAGCTGTATCTCAGGAGCGATGTTATATCGCTCTTCGGAAATGTGATAGCATGAAGACCAATCGACTTTTCCAGACTGGAAGTGCATTCCGGTAACAAGATAGGGTCCTTCATCAATAAATTCATCGCTTCGCAAGTTCTGCCAGCCGATGCGTCCCTTGATGTATGAATTGTATTTGAGTGGTTCTGTCTGCCATCCGTCCGACGTTTCTCCGATCGCGACGTCATTCTGCACACTCTGTTTCATGCTGAAAGCTCTCCGATCATTCGGAGGATGCGGTCGGTCACCTGCTTCAGATCTGCATCGATGTCCGCGAGTAGCCGCGGCGGTTCGAAGACATAGAAGTGTCGGTTAAAGGGGATCTCATAGCCCACTTTGGTCTTCTCGTGATCGATCCAGGCATCGGTGGCGTGTCGCTGAACCTCCCGCTCGAAATAGGTCTCGACCTCCTCACCTAGCGGCACGTTCTCGGTGTCGCGAACTGAGCTGTCGGCTAGTGGCTTGCCCTTTGCCTTGCCCTTGGTGCCGACGACGACCTCGCCCTTCTCGTCCCTCAGGGGGCGCTCGACGGTGATCGTGCGATAGCCGAAAGCCTCGTTGGGGAAGATGCGCGACAGCGGCACGAGCTTCACCTTGCCGCCTTCGGGGGCAGCCGGGGGCTTCTCGCCGTCAACTACGATCTCGCGCCCGATCTCCTTGCCGCCGGCATCCAGCACGGTGGCGATCTGAGCCTCGGAGAAGCTACCGAACAGCCTGGTGACGGAGGCAATATCAGGGTCTCCCATTTCCTTGCGCTTGGACCCGAGGCTCTTTCGCATTTTCTGCCAGAACAACGAGGCGTCGATCAGTTGGACCTTGCCCTTGCGGTGGTCCGGTTTGCGGTTCGACAGCACCCAGACATAGGTGGCGATGCCCGTGTTGTAGAACATGTCGGTCGGCAACGCGATGATCGCTTCGAGCAGGTCGTTCTCCAGCACGTAGCGGCGGATTTCGCTTTCACCGCTGCCAGCCCCGCCCGTGAACAGGGGAGACCCGTTGAGGACGATGGCGAACCGGCTGCCGCCGTCGACCGCCGGGCGCATCTTCGAGACGAGGTGTAGGAGGAACAGCAGCGAGCCATCGGAAACCCGGGGAAGACCGGGACCAAAGCGGCCATTGAAGCCCTTCTGTTCGTGTTCCGCCCTAATCTCATTCTCCACCTTCTTCCACTCGACGCCAAACGGCGGATTGGAAAGCATGTAGTCGAACTTCTCCCCGGTATGGCCATCGTCGGACAAGGTGTTGCCGAAGACAATGTTGCTGACATCCTGCCCCTTGATGAGCATGTCTGCCTTGCAGATGGCGTAGGACTCTGGGTTCAGTTCCTGCCCATTCATCACCAGACGGGCCTGTTCGTTATGTTCGGTGAGATACTCCTCGGCAATCGACAGCATCCCGCCGGTTCCTGCCGTCGGATCGTAGATTGTGCGAACTACACCGGGCCTGGACAAGATGTCATCGTCCTCGACGAACAGCAGGTTGACCATCAGCCGGATGACCTCGCGGGGGGTGAAATGTTCCCCGGCGGTCTCGTTGGAGAGTTCGGAGAACTTGCGGATCAGTTCCTCGAAGACGAGGCCCATCTGGTGGTTGCTGACCTTGCCCGGGTGAAGGTCGATACGGGCAAACTTCTCGGTTACCTGATAGAGGAGCTTGGCCTTGGCCAGACGATCGATCTGGGCCGCGAACTCGAAGCTCTCGAAGATGTCCCGAACGTCCGCCGAGAAGCCCTGGATGTAGGCATAGAGATTGGCGGCGATGTTGTCCTGATCGCCCATGAGAAGTCGCATGTCGAGCTTCGAGACGTTGTAAAAGGTCTGTCCAGCCTTGCGGAGGACGAAGGGTTCGGGATTGATCCCGGCTGCGGACTTGGCGGCATGTTCGGCAAGCACCGCTTCCTTGGTCGGCTCCAGAACGCAGTCGATGCGGCGCAGCACTGTGAACGGCAAGATCACCTTGCCATAGTCGGCTTGCTTGTAGTCGCCCCTTAGAAGATCCGCTACGGACCAGATGAATGCCGATAGTGCCTGTTGGTTCATGCGTTTCCCCCGATGCGTGTACCGGATCCTTTATGTCCGCCTTGTTCGCCTTTAACAAGACCGCACAGTTTCAGGAGACCGGAATGTTTGGTGCAGAAATGTGAGCCACCCAATCAGACAAGCGGACTGGTCGCTTCCCCCCGGTACCCCGGGTTCACACACCGCGAGCGTCGGCTTTCTTTCGTTCGTCGCTCTCGGATTACAGGTGCGGTCAAGACCATGGTCGCACGGCGGTTCGGTCAAAGTGCGCTCTGCGGATGCAGTTCCGGCGCTCGCGGCTCTCCTCTACCGCGCATTGCGGCGTCGGTTTCATTAAGGTGTGGTTGTGGCGAGCTTCGCTGAGGAGCGCGGATTGAAGATCGTCTCTTGGTATGTCGAGAACGAGAGCGGTGCTTTACATTGGTGCCCACGAAACCGGCCAGTCCGCCACAGCCTATTAGGTTCTCTGTCGCTTCGACACTCGGCTCGCCCAGTGATCTAGGGTAGAAGCTTCAGTGTGCCTTCAAGTATGTCTCCGACCACAAGCTTCGCAGATTCACCATCCCCATCACTCTTAATCCCGGACCATGAGAACCCCGCAAAGTCAGAGAGCGCGCTGGGGCGACTCTGTTCCGCTATCTCGGCTACAGTGTTATGAAGCGCCTTTGGGACAGACAGGATCGCTGCGATTGATCGGAAGACTTTCCCACCAGAGATGATCTCGAATGGCAGGGTCATCTGGATTTGCCTGCCTATACGATCACCCACGTCGTATGCGTTCACCCCACGATTCTGGCGAGTACGAAATTCCTCCATTGTCGCACCGAATCTGGCACTAAGGGCGCGCTTTCTTCTGGTCTCCCACCTCCCTGTAGTCTCGCGGTCGAACGGCCTGGAACCATATGGGGCGGCAATGAGGGAAGCTGCGTTATGGAATCCTGCTACACCCAGAGAGCGAGCTATCGTCGCGCGAGCCATCGCTTCTTCTGCGTCCGCCAGCAAATCCTCGGTTATTTCAATTTGCAAATCCCCTTCGGGATCCTCGATTAATAGGGACGAACCTATCGAGCCGCCGTCTCGACCGATCAAAAGGCCAGATACAAGCCGCTGCCCCTGGCGCGTTGCGGGAAATACAATGTTTGCCTTCTGCGCCCGACCGGTTGCCATTTGGCTTTCCCGTGCCCCGTTAGTCTGCGTACCCTTACACTCGATTGCATGCCACCTACCAATCCGGTCTCGTCCGATGAAATCAGGCGACTTGAACTGACCGTTCTTTGCAACCTTTGCTACCGTCACACCGAGTTTAGGGGCGATGAACTGAACGAAATACCGACCATCGAAGAGCGTCTGCATATGCAGCGCAGGGGCCACATACGTAAGCGCGATCCCCATCCCAAAGTCGTCGCTCAGGATCGTTTTTTGATGACCATCGACGTCGGCATACTCCTGCCGAAGAAGAAAATCCGGCTTAGGCGAAAATGCAGAGGCATATCTAAGCCAGGCCCACCAGGCGTTGATGTCGAGTGCCGTCGATTGCGCAGGGAAAGCCAGGCAACCAATCCGGAGCATCATCTCCAAGATATCAATCTGCGGCGGCAAGACCTTGGGCCAGAGGTTTCTCGGCGGCTTTTTTCCGGCCGGCCAAGTACTGGCATCCACGCTGATGGAAATGTTCTTTTTCATTCAACACCAAGGGGGCCGCTATCATTGAGACCATGGAAGCGGCAGACAGAACAATCGAACCGGAAGCTGCATCTTGCGGATGCTTACCGCGCATTGGATGATATCCTGGGTGAAGACCTAGCGGTCTCTTCGCCGTGGTTACCGTCGCGAGAGGGCAGGTTAAGGTTCTTTTTCGGATACTCCCAATCCTCGGGATTCGAGGGGATGTGGTCTCCCGAACTGTCGGCCCCCACCTTCCTTAACGAGGCGCCCATCTCTTCCTGCAGAAGATACACAAAGCGTCTTCTAGCCTCCCAGACACGACGTCTGAGCAACTCTCGGTTTGTCGTCGGCTCAGCGGCCATATACCGCGCCACGTAGCAAGCCCTTAAGACTTGATCGAGCAACTTCACCCGAGTGCCATGATCGTGCGATTGATCGCGCCGTTCTTTGACATTCGGAAAGAAAAATCTGCCTTGGTCTACAAGGACGCTAGCGCGTTCGCCAAGCAACTCAAAGTCACGAGACGTGTAGGGCTCGCCGGACGAAATCGGGGCACAGGCTGTCTCGATTGCAGCCATAGTTTCAATGACTTCGTTACCCCAAGTCGTCATCTGTACGTCGCGTTGACGACGCTCTGCCATTAGAGAGAACATCCACTGCACCAAAGTGACGGCAACAGCTGCAATTGCCGCGATCGATGCGATCATTCCCTCGGACATTCTTGGACCCATACGAGTGTGACACAAAACTTAGGGTGGCATACCAAATCATCATCTTCGGAATCAAGTAGATCAAGACAGTTGGATCGCTGGCCAACACAGTGGAGTTTGGTGTCACTAAACCCTGCCCCAGTGAGCCACTCAGGAAGCAACTGAAATAGTGCCACAGGAATGGTGTTTGACTTTTGGCATGGATAGTGTCATTGATTTCTAGAACCTAATGAGACTGGAAGGATAATCCATGACCTCCGCCGTCGTTGGCTACGCCCGGACATCGACCACAGATCAAGTTGCTGGCCTTGACGCTCAATTGCGCGACCTGACAGCGGCGGGGTGCACCAAGGTGTTCAAGGAGCAAGTGTCGTCCGTCGACACCAAGCGTAGCGAACTGGAACGCGCCCTTGATTACGTCCGCGAGGGAGACACGCTTGTCGTCACGAAGCTCGACCGGCTGGCCCGCTCTATGGCGAACCTGATCGGCATCACCGGAAAGCTCAAGGCCAAGGGCGTAGAGTTGCGGGTGCTGGCCCTCAATCTCGACACGGCGACACCGACAGGCAAGCTTATGTTGAACTTGATGGGATCGATAGCTGAGTTTGAGCGAGAATTGATGCTGGAGCGCCAGCGCGAAGGGATCGCCAAGGCGAAGGCCGAAGGCAGATACCAGGGCCGCGCACCGACAGCGCGGAGGAAGACCGACGATGTCTTGCGATTGAAGGCTGAGGGAAGGACTGCGGACGCCATTGCTGCGGAGTTGGGCGTCAGCCGATCAAGCGTGTTCAGGATACTCCGGGAGCCCCGGGCGGCGGACTGAAAGGACCTGTAGTCGTCATCGCGACAGGGGATCAGAGGTTTTGGCAATAGGGGCAGCCGTAGGACGATTTCATTTTTCCGTCCTCCACCGATCGTCGTCGCTCCCACGCCCGACACTTTCCAGCCAAAGATAGGAACATCCATGCACAAAACCGTTCGCTCGAACCTCTCGCTCGATGCAGGGCAGCGCTACTTCTACGCTTGTTACGGCCTCCAAGGCTGCGTCTTCGATGAACTCAGCGAGGTTATTCGAGCTCCCGACATCATGTCGGCGAAGCGACTGGCCGTGGAGAGCGGTCCCGAATGGGCGGGAGATATTTCCGTCGAAGAGATCCAGGCTTCGGAAGTCAACGAGCTTCTCATGCATCGTGATGATACCAGGCGCGATGTTCGTTTGACCGCAGTGAGATCGGCCTGAGTTCTCGCGAGCCGGCATATCAACGATGAACCAAAGGCCCTCGTCATTCTTCGTGGCGGGGGCTTTCGCATTGGAGACAACCGAAACGATAGGCATGGAATATAAAGAAGAAATACTCGATCGCAAAACGGGTGAGCTCATTACGGTTTCAAGAGGTGATTGGGTGACCGTCACGGAGCTTGGAGAGCTTCTTGGGCTTGGTCGGCGCAAGGTGAGGGTGGCGCTCCGAAGGATGGGTGTCCTTCAACTGGAACGGGGCGGCGGTCTCCAGCGCCATAGACTGGCTCCATGGGTAACCAGTAGAGGTTGGGGCAAGCGCTTGAAACGATCAGTCAGAGGGCGACATCAGCCCTTCGATGTTATCGGCCCCGATGCTCGCGGCTGGATCGAACAACACCTGAGCCAAACATTGATCGACCTCGAAGCGGAGGAAACCTGCGGCACTCAGCTTGCCCGAGCAGAGCTGGATAAATTTCGAACGAAGCGCAATGAATACCGAGCCAAACTCGGGCGAGAAGAGATGTCGGTCCAGGAAATGGTCTGCTGGTTGGCGGATCATTGGAGGCACCTCAGTCAAGCCGAGGTTGCTTCGATCTTGGATGTATCTCAGCAATTAGTCAGTCGATTTCTCGCCACTCGCGCTGCTGGTCTCCAGAAGGCCAGAGATCAGCTTTTGGCAATGCCCCAGGCTGTCCCGAGTCTCGAAACCACGGTTTTGGACCGGTTGTGAGTATGTCGCCTAGGCTCATTACTTAAGCCCACAACACCTCAAAAAATGACCGAGCCGGACTTCTGTCACGCCTCGAAACATCCTGAACGTAACAATGCAAAGCTGACCAGCATGGAGCGGCCCACGTCCACCGCTGACGCTGGACTGTAATCAGCCACAAGGATAAACAATGAACACTAAACAGAGCATTCACGCCACGACTGCCGACAATCGCCACTATCTCATCCACACCGATGGCGCCTGTCGCGTAAATCCCGGTCCCGGTGGGTGGGGTGCGGTCCTTCAGCTCAAGATGGGAGGTCAGGTCATCAAGGAGCAGGAGCTTTTCGGCTGTGAGATGCCAGAGACCACCAACAATCGTATGGAAATGACGGCAGCGTTGGAGGCTCTGAAGAGGCTCAGGGAGAAGAACATTCCCGTCATTGTCCGCAGCGACAGCAAATACCTCGTGGACGGCATGTCACAGTGGATGCCGAACTGGAAGCAGTACGGATGGCGCACTGCGAAAGGGAAAGGCAAGCCGGTCCTAAATCAAGATCTTTGGCAAGAACTTGATGAACAATCTCAACTCTTCGAAGACATCTCGTGGCAATGGGTTCGCGGACATAGCGGCGACCGTTTGAACGAGCGGTGCGACCGGCTAGCCAATGTAGCGATCGATAAGGCGCTGTCGGCAACAGTCGCGTAGCATCGCGGAACGCAATTGGCTCCATCATTTTGGGGCCAGTTGCATTCGCCCCTTCGCCTTCGCATCGGTGTCTTTTGGCCCATTAGTCGCTCAGGCTCAGCCCCGAGACCTCTCCCGTCCGGTTTACGAGCACGATCTGTATGCCAGATGCCTTGAGGCGAGGTCTTTCGCGCCAATCGGCCGCGATCCGGCGGAACGTGGGCGTATCGGGTACGGCTGCGACCAAGACGTCGCCGTCTACCGCAGGAAACAACAACGCCTGACCGATCGCTGTCGTCAGCAACGGATATTCGGGACTTCCCTGCCTCCTAATAAGCGGGCCTTTTTTGCATTCGGCGATTACCCGTCGGCCCGAGACGATCGCCTCAACGTCACCCACCCCTGATTTTGAGTGAACGCGCATCGTGATGTTGCCCCGACGGTATATTGCAGCCCAAGTGTTCCGGCTCTTGGCATCTGCTATGGCCATCTGCCATCCATGCGCAAGAAGGTAGCCCGAAATATCGAAGACTTCCTCACCATGAACCTTCACAGAAGCGCCGTCGATGGCGACGTCGACGTGGCCGCCAAAGGCAGGGAGTTCAGTCAGGTATTCGGCCAATCGAAGTGAGACTTCAGCTTCCGGCATCCGATCTTTGTTTGCGATCCACAAGTGCAACTTCGGGCTCCACGATCTTTGGCGGCAATCTCTAGACGAGTATTTTGTAGCGCGGCAGCTTCAAGATTTCGCGGCGGAGCGCCCTCATGGTGTTCTCGCCATATTCGGCGCTTGACGATCCGTCCTCATGCCCTTGGATTGCATCCATGTAACGCTGCGGCATATCAACGTCACGAGCTATGGTTTTGAACCGGTGACGCCATGCGTGGTTCGGCTGCACCCGAGGGTCCTTCATTCCTGCCGTGTCGCGCACCCAGTCGCTCACCTTGCCGCGTACGCTGGCAGCTTGAGTATGCCCGGGCTTCCTCTTCCTGTCGTTCGGCACGTAGAACAGAGGCCCCTGAGAGCGACTGCGGACCATATCGAGAATACCGAGTTCGACCAGGTGTGGGTGTAGCGGAACCGTTCGATAGACGCCGGTCTTTACCGAACCCGCCTCAGGGGTGATCCTGACGCAAGGGATGCCGAACTCCTCTGTGAAATCCTCTTGCCTAAGCTGGGTGATCTCTCCGGCCCGTGCTCCGGTGTATGCGCAAATCCAAGGCACCCATCGACAAGCGAGCTTGTTCAATTCCGCCATGCCGCCGAGTGTGGAGGGATCGCGTAGGGCGCAGGACAAAATTGCCTTCGCTTCATCATCTGTGAAGCCCTTAGACCGTTCCCGGATTGCCTTGGGGATAGAGACTTTGACGTTGGCGGTAGGGTCAACCGCAATGCGTGATTTGGCGAGGCCCACCCGGAAGATCGTCCGAATGGCCGCGAGATACTTGCCGCTGACGGTCTTCGCGGTCAGTCCTTTGTCGTGCCTGAGGAAGTCGCAATACTCGGAAACATTCAGGGGCGTAATGCGGCTGACATCCTCGTGGCCGAGAAAGCTCTTGAAGTCGTCAATCTTCTGGAGGAAGTCACCTGGTGTCCTCGGCGACCCGTTATCGGCTACAGCGTAAACTCATAAAATTTCTTGGCATTTATCGGCCGCCGTGATTCAAGGCTTCGAAATAGGGAAGCATTT